>JAODND010000104.1 GCA_025465465.1 Frankiales bacterium
GTGTCCGCGCGCATCGACACCGTCGTCCCGGTCGCCCAGCTCGTCCGCGAGATGTGGGCCGGCTGCCAGGACGCCCTCGACGCCGGTCGGTCCCGGCTGGGGTGAAGAAGGTCGGCCCTCGGCGACCGCCCCGGTTGGACCGGTCGCTACCGTCGGGCCCATGGACTACACACACCTCGGTACGTCGGGCCTGAAGGTCAGCAGGATCGCTCTCGGCTGCATGAGCTTCGGAGACACCTCCCGCGGGTTCAGCGAGTGGGCGCTCGACGACGATGCTGCCGCGCCGATGTTCCGGCAGGCGGTCGAGCTCGGGATCACCTTCTGGGACACCGCCAACGCCTACTCCGACGGGCACAGCGAGGAGATCGTCGGCCGCGCGATCAAGGAGCTGGCGACCAGCCGTGACGAGATCGTGCTCGCGACCAAGGTCTTCATGCCGATCACGGGCACCCCTGGCGGCCTGTCACGCAAGGCGATCATGAACGCGATCGATGCCAGCCTCACGCGGCTGGGGACCGACTACATCGACCTCTATCAGATCCACCGCTGGGACCCGCACACGCCGGTCGAGGAGACGATGGAGGCGCTGCACGACGTGGTGAAGGCCGGCAAGGTCCGCTACCTCGGCGCCTCCTCGATGTGGGCGTGGCAGTTCTCCAAGGCGCAGTACACCGGCCGGACGCGCTTCGTGTCGATGCAGAACCACTACAACCTGCTCAACCGCGAGGAGGAGCGCGAGATGCTCCCCCTCTGCGCCGACCAGGGCGTGGGCGTGCTGCCCTGGTCGCCGCTCGCGCGCGGCCGCCTCGCCCGCCCCTGGGACAGCACGACGACCCGTTCGGAGTCCGACGTGTTCGGCAAGACGCTGTACGACGACAGCGACGCGTCGATCGTTGCGGCCCTCGCGAAGGTGGCCGCGGGCCGCGGCGTGCCGATGGCGCAGGTCGCGATCGCCTGGCTGCTCTCGAGGCCCACGGTGACCTCCCCGATCATCGGCGCGACGAAGGTCGCGCACCTCGAGGACGCCGTCGCAGCCCTCGCCCTGGAGCTGAGCGACGAGGAGATCAGCGCCTTGGAGGCGCCGTACACCCCGCGACCGGTTTCCGGCTTCGCGTGACCTTCTCAGGGGGTGATCGTCGGGAGCAGCGTCGGGGTCGGCGTGGCCGAGGGAGAAGGGGTGGCGGTCGGGCTCGGAGTCGCCTTCTTGGTGGGTGACGCCGTGGGCGAGGGCCGAGGAGTGGCGGGTCGCCCAGTGGGCCCCGTCGGCGCCGTGGGCTGGGGCACGACCGGCGCCGGGACGACGGGAGACTGCCGCACGCCCGTGGGGACTGCCGGGTCCGGCCGCACCAGGATGTAGACCGCGAGCAGCACCGCGAACACCAGCGCGAGCACCCAGGTGGAGCGCCTCATGACGCGTGCCCGCTGGGCGCGACGGCATCGAGCGTGGGCGCCAGGACGATGCCCTGCTCGCGCAGACCGGTCGCGATGCGACGCCGGAGCTGCCTGCCGACCTCGAACTGCTTGCCGGGCAGCGTGCGGGCGACGAACCGGATGTTGAGCTCGTCGCGCCCGAGCGACTCCACCCCCATCACCGATGGCGGGTCGAGGAGCAGGTCGTGGAGCCGCTCGTCCTCATAGGCCTGCTCGCCGATGCGCTGGAGCTCCTCGCTGACGACGTTGACGTCGGCGCCGCTCGGCACCGGGACGTCGATGACGGCCCGCGCCCAGTCGCGCGAGAGGTTGGTGACCTGCATGATCGCGCCGTTCGGGGTGATGACGACCTCGCCGTCGGCCGTGCGGATCTGCGTCACGCGCAGGGTCACGTCCTCCACCGTGCCGGTGACGGGTGCGATGCCGCTGCCGAGCGACAGCCGGATGACGTCGCCGAAGCCGTACTGCCTCTCGGCGACCACGAAGAACCCCGTGAGGATGTCGGCGACGAACCGCTGGGCGCCGAAGCCCAGCGCCACACCGAGTGCGGCAGCGGGCGCGGCGAGGCCCGTGACAGGCACCCCGAGGCGGTCCAGGACGAGCACGCCGGCGACGGTCCAGAGGACCAGGATCGCGACGTAGGTGAGCACCTGCGTCACGGCATGCCTGTGCTTCGCGGTCTCCGACCTGACGAGCGCCTCGCTCCCCTCGTCGATGCTCCCCTCGACCCGCTTGCCCAGCCAGCTGATCAGCCGCCCTCCGAGGACGGCACCGAGGACGATGAGGACAGCCTCCAGGCCGCTGCCACGGGCCCAGCTGCTGATGTCGGTCAGGGGTGCGATCGCCTGAGGTGCCATCGCCTGAGGTGCAGGGAAAAGGTTCACCTCTACCCCGTTGCCTCGCTGGCACGCCTCAACCGTGAATCAGCCGTGCAGAGGTGCACCCTTCAGCAGACCCACAGGCGCCCCGTCCAGCATGGTGAGGATCGCCACAGCGAGCTCACGCGCCCCGCGGGGGTCGAGCTCGACCGCCACGCGGTCGGCTCCACGCCGGAAGTCGATGTTGAGCGTGTGGTCCAGCGGGGCGTCGACCGGGTGGTCGAGGTAGACGGTCGCCTCCTCGAGCCCGAACCAGCCGGCGACCCCCTTCCCGGACGAGTCGTTGAGCGGCACGTGCGCGGTCTCGTAGGTGCACATCAGGACAGCTGCTCGGCATAGAAGTCGAGGATCAGCTGCCAGCCCTCTTTGGCCGCCTCGGGCCGGTACGACGGCCGGTCGGGGCTGAAGAACGCGTGCCCCGCCCCCTCGAAGTAGTGGAAGGAGTGCGGCTTGCCGGCGTCGTCCAGCAGTCCGGACAACCGCTCCATGTCGGCCGGCGGTGGATAGGTGTCGTCCATCCCGAACAACCCCAGGACCGGGCACCGCAGCGACGGCACCAGGTGCTCGAGCGGACCGGCCTTCAGCGGGAAGCCCTCAGGCACCTCTCCGACGACGAACGCGCCGTAGCAGTCGACGGCCGCCTGCAGGTCGACGGTGGCCGCGGCGAGGAACGACTGCCGACCACCGGAGCAGTAGCCGATGGAGCCGACCCGGCCGTTCGACGTCGGGAGCGCCCGCAGGGCCGCTGCCGCACCTGCCACGTCGCCACTCAGCCGCTCGTCCGGCACGCCGCCCTGCGCCCGGACCAGCGCAGCGGCGTCGTCGGGAGCGGCCCCGGGAGCCTCCCGGGAGTAGAGGTTGGGGCAGAGCGCGTTGTAGCCCTCCGCGGCGAACCGCCGGACGATCTCCTTGGTGGTCGCGTCATAACCGGGTAGGTGGTGGATCACCACCACTCCGCCGTAGGAGCCGTCGTCGACGGGCCGGGCGAGGTAGGCCTCGATCTCGGTCCCACCGTCGCCGGCGAAGGTGATCGTCTCCGCGTGCAGGTCGCCTCTCATGCCGCCAACACTAGGAGCGCTCAGCCGACGTGCAAGAGCACCGCGGCCTTCGCCATCGGGTTCGGCGAGGACGCGGCACAGGCGGCGAGCTTGCCGCAGTCGCCGTAGAACGACGCCCACGCCGACCCGTCGGGGGCGACGTCGAGGTCGATGTAGTCGTCCTTCGCCTGCTGCGGGGCGGTGACGAGCACCGACCGGCCGTCGTGGACCGTCGCGCTGACCAGTGCCGAGCCGCGGGCGACGGTGACGGACCCGTCGTAGCCGCCGCCCCGGTGGCCGGTGAGGTAGGCGACCGCGACCTGACCGGGGCCGCGCAGGGCCATCGCCCACTGGCCGACGGCCGCACCACGGCGCGCGGGAGCGACGAGGTCGATGGCTGTGGACCAGGTGCGGCCGGCGTCCCTGGAGGTGCGCAACAGCAGCTTCGTGCCGGTGAGCGAGACGGCGTACAGCTTTCCGCGGCTGTCGACGCGGAGCTCGTCCGCCGCCGGCACCTTGCGCAGGATCGGGAAGGTCAGCGCCTCGTCGGTGCTGCGCGCCAGGTAGGTCTGCCCGCCGCAGTGGACCAGCGTCCAGAGCGCGCCGTCGGGGCCGGCCGACGGGTAGTCGCCGTCGCTGGCGTTGAAGACCTCCTCCGAGCCGCCGCACTGGGCGTGGACGGGCACGCCGCGACGCAGCATCGTGGACCGGAAGCCCCAGGTGTGGCCGCCGTCGAGGGTCCGCCAGCAGTCCCTGTTGCCGTAGGCGAACAGCACCGTGTTGCCGCACCAGTAGGCCACCCGCTCCCCCGGCACCGGCTGGTCGCCGCCGCGCGGTGTCGGACCTGAGGTGAAGCGCGGGTTCTCCGACTCGACGTAGCCCGGCGCCTGCGTGTTGAACCAGGTGTGGCCGCCGTCGTCGCTGGTGAGCAGGTGCGCGTATCCCGCCGGCGCCTGGTCCTCGACCGGGATGCCGGTCGCCGGCACGACGACGGGGCTCAGCGCGTAGTAGTAGAGCCTGCCGGTCGCGGCGTCGACGTGGATCGCGCCGTCACTCGCCACCCACTGCACGCCGGCCGGCTCCACGTAGCGGAAGCTCTTGCCTCCGTCGCGGCTGACCGCGAACCCGGCCGGCGTGATCTGGGTCTGCGGCTTCGGCCCGGGAGCACCCGGGACGAAGCCGGTCCCCGCGACGCCCGGCACGGTCTGCGCCGGCTGCTGCACCAGCGTGCCGTCCGGCTCCACCCGCAGGTGCGTCTCTCCGGTCAGGAACCCCGTCTCGATGGTGCAGCCCGCCCCCCGGTAGGACGACGGCGTGCCGTCGAACGACACCGCGTGGGCGGTCTCCCGGCTGCCCGAGCACGGGGCTGAGCCCTGTGCCGGGAGCGCGGTGAGCAGGCCCGCGAGGACGGGGAGCGCGACGAGCAGCGCGGTACGTGAGCGCACGGTTGGCCTCCAGCAGGAACGCGACTGCAACACGTTCTGCTTTCGACGCGCGCCGGCGATGTCCTGCCCGCGCGCCGCCCTGCTCTCTAGTGGGCCGTCAGCTGGGCCAGGTAGCCCGGCGCGTAGGGGCTTCCCCACCCGGTGGTGAGGTCGTAGCCCGCCGTCGTCGGGTAGCCGATGATCGGATCGGGCGAGACGAACCCGTCCGAGCCGGTGTCCCAGATCCGGTTGTTTTGCAGCACCCCGCTCGGCGCGGTGCCGTAGGTGTGCGGCACGACGTCGCGGAACGCGGCGGTCCGGTCGAACCCGGAGCCGTAGATGACCTTGTTCAGGTCACCGATGGGCAGCTTGCCGGCCGCCTTGCGGGACTGGTTGGCGACGGCCGTGAGGGCGGCGACCTGAGGGGAGCTGGCCGAGGTCCCACCGAAGACGCCCCAGGCCGGGCTGCCCTCGATCTCCGGGAAGTAGGAGTGGAAGACCAGCACGCCGCCGTTGACGGCCGCGTCCCAGGCGAGGTCCGGCACACCACGGTGCTGGCCGACCACGCCGCGTACCGGGTCCTGGAAGGACTGGGGGCCGTAGACCGTCGACAGTCCACCGCCGGTGGCGATGCCTGCCCAGCTCTCGTTCCAGACCGGCTCGGTCGAGCCACCGCTCGTCCAGTTCCAGTACAGCGGGTTTCGGGTGCCGTCGTCGTTGAACGGCTTGTCCTGGGTCGGGTCCCACGTCCAGCCGGACTGCACCTGGGTGCCGCCGACCGATGTGACGTAGGGCGAGACGTTCGGGTAGCTGACCTCACGATCCGCACCGGTGGTGGTGGCGCGGTGCGACCGGGTGACGCCGACCGAGCCGGTGTCACCGGCGGAGGAGAAGAACGTGTCGCTCTTGGCAAGGCCACGCTTGAACGTCGCGTCGAACTTGTCGAACTGGGACTTCGCCGCCCCGCCGAAGGCCTGCTCGTCCGTGCCGAACGACATCGAGAACACGGTGCCGCTGGGGTATCTGGTGATGGCCCAGTCGATGGCCTTCATCAGGTTGGGCAGACCCTGGACGCCCTGCGTCTCGGCGGGCGGTGTCGCGAGCAGCACGATGTGCGCCTTGGGTGCGAGCGCGTAGGCCCACTGGACGTCGAGGTTGGCTTCGCCGGCCCAGCCGTCGGCCGAGGTCGGACCGGACTGTCCGGAGCCGTTGCCGGTCGCATGCTTGTAGTCGGGCGAGCCCTGCGGGAACGCCGCCTCGAAGTCGGGAGCCGGCCCGCCGAACGTGCTCGCGAAGAACTTCAGGTCATCCGCAGCCGTCGGGCTGCCATAGGAGTCGACGAGGACGACGGTCTGGCCGGCACCGTCGTTCGACGAGGCCAGCGGGCCGAGCCCGTAGAAGGAGCGGATCTGGTCCGGGGTGTAGCAGTGGACGGTGGTCGACACACGACCGTCCGGCGCGGGACGGGCGCACGCGACTGCCGTGTCCGCGGCGGTCCGGTCGTGGAACTGCGCCTCCGGCGCACGAGCGGCAAAGGGGTGCACGGCCGGAAGGGCGGCGCCGGCCGTGGCGGTGACGGGGAACGCCATCGTCAGCAGGCTGACGGCGGCGGCGAGGGTGCCGGACTTGTTCATGCACGTCCTTTCGAACGGCTTTCAGAACGGATGCCCCTCTTGCGGGGGATGCGCACGACCCTGCCCCCGATCGTTGCCGACCGCAAGTGGAGTTCCTCGACGCGACGGAGAGGACTTGCCTCGACGGTGTCGAAACCGGGGTGATGCGCCCTCGCGTGCTCCTCGCTGTCGCCGTGCTGGCGATCGCCGCGGTCCCCCTGCGCGGCACTGCCGCGCCCGCCGGAGCGGTGATCGTCGCGGGCCCGGGCGGCGCGACGCTGGGTTATGTCAGCAAGGTGGCCGTCGAGCCGCAGGGCACGCCGATGACCTTCGTCAACGCGGACCAGCTGGCGCACACCGTCACGGCGGTCGACCGCGACGCGGACGGCAAGCCGCTGTTCAGCGGCAACGCGCTGCCGGGGACCACCTCGATCGTCGCCGGCGTCGACACGCTGCGCGCGGGCAGCTATGCCTTCTTCTGCTCGTTCCACCCCAACATGGCGGGCACGCTCGTCGTCCAGGGCGGCAGCGGAGGGGTCGGCGCCTCGAAGCCGCGGTTCGTCACACCGCTGCGGATCCCGCGCACCCTGACCGGCTCGCACATCACGCTGAAGGCGCAGCAGGCCGACGTGCAGGTGCTGCCGGGCAGGCCGGCGACCACCATGTACACCTTCGGCGGCAGCTGGCCCGGACCCACCATCCGGCGGCCGGTGGGCGCCAGGACGACGGTCACGGTCGTCAACGCGCTCCCACCGGCATTCGGCGAGATCAGCCTGCACCTGCACGGCGACCACCACAGCTCCGCCGACGACGGCCGGCCCGACGACCACCTGGTCGCACCGGGGAAGGCCCGCACCTACACGTTCGGGCTGAAGGACGACGGGAAGCCGGAGCGCGCGGCGTTCTCCTTCTACCACGACCACCGGATGGACGAGACCGGCCGCAACAACTGGTTCGGCCTGCAGGGCATGTTCATCACCGACGACCCGGCGGAGGCGCGGCTGCACCTGCCGACGGGCCGCTACGACCTGCCGCTGATGGTCGCGGACCGCTCGTTCGACGACGCTGCGCAGCTCACCGACCCGTTCCGGACGCCCTCGGCGCCGCCGGGCGACGCCACAACCGGCACCCGGGCGCTGGTCAACGGGCAGTTCCAGCCGTACTCCTCCGTCGCCGACCGGCGCTACCGGTTGCGGCTGCTCAACGCGTCCAGCTTCAGCTCCTTCGACGTCCACTTCTCCGACGGCCGGCCGATGGTGCAGGTCGGCAACGGCTCGGCGCTGCTGCCGAAGCCAGTGACCCGCAACGACCTCCTGCTCGGGCCGGCGGAGCGCGCCGACGTCGTGGTCGACTTCGCCGGCGCCTACGGCAAGAACCTGGTGCTCGAGAGCATCGCCCGCAGTGACGGCCGCCCCGGTGGCATCGGGTCCCAGACCACCCCGCTCATGCAGTTCCGGGTCAGCAGCCATGCCACGCAGTCACCTGCCGTACCGGCCGCCCTCGTACCCCTGAAGCCGCTCGCCGTTCCCGTGCTCCCGACGATGACGTGGGACCTCGGGCTCGGCGCCGGGACGGGCGGAACGACCTGGACGGTCAACGGCAAGCCCTACGACGACATGCGCAGCGACGCGACCGTCGAGCTCGGCACCGTGCAGCGCTGGGCGCTCGTCAACAGCAGCCAGGTGACCCACTTCGTGCACCTGCACGAGGAGGCCTGGCGCACGATCTCGCGCAACGGCCGGCCGCCGCCGGCCTGGGAGGCGGGGCTGCAGGACACCTGGCGGCTCGACCCCGGCGACGTCGTCGAGGTGGCCGCGAAGATCACCGACTTCATCGGCCCGTTCCTCATCCACTGCCACATGCTCGACCACGAGGACCACGGGATGATGGCCACCTTCACGGTGGTCAAGCCAGGTCAGAAGCTGCTCGCCCTCACCTCGCGGTATGTCTGCCGCCCCCGTAAGGAGATCACGTGAAGGTCCGCCTCATCCTGGCCGCCCTCGCTGTTGTCGGAGGGCTGGTCGCCGTCCCGTCGGAAGCGGCTGCGTCGCACGTGATCCTCGTGTGCAGCGGCACCGCGGGCTGCCCGCCCGTCCCGGCCGGGACCAAGGTCTACAAGAGCATCGCCGTCGGCGTCAGCCATGCGCAGAACGGCGACTGGGTGCTCGTGTGGCCCGGCTACTACAGAGAAGCCGTGACCGTGCAGCCGACCGCGGCACTGACGAGCGGGCTGCACATCCGCGGCATGCAGCGCAACGGGGTGGTGCTCGACGGCACCAAGGCCACCGGCTCGGGCATCCACGTGCAGGGCGTCAACAACACCTGGGTGGAGAACATGTCCGGCCAGCACTACAAGAGCGGTTCGGCCAACGCGTTCTACTGGACCGGTGTCGACGGCTACTGGGGCAACTACCTCACGGCCTACGACAACGGCGACTACGGCGTCTACGCCTACGACTCCACCTCCTCCGGTTCGGTACCCGCCACCTTCGCCTTCGACTACGGCTCGTGGAACGCCGACAGCGGCATCTATGTCGGCGGCTGCTCCGACTGCCACGCCGTCGTGACCAACAGCCGGGCCTACAAGAACGCCCTCGGCTACTCCGGCACCAACGCCGGTGGCGAGCTCTACCTCATCAACAGCGAGTGGGACCACAACGCGACAGGCATCCTGCCCAACACCCTGACCAGCGAGCCCGACCCGCCGCAGCGTGGCGCGACGATCGCGGGCAACTACGTGCACGACAACAACGACAACGACATCCCGGGCACCGGCATCACCGGCATCGCTCCGGTCGGCGTCGGGATCGGGCTCGCCGGCGGCTGGGACAACATCGTCCGCGACAACCGCATCGAGAACCAGAAGCACGCCGGCGTCCTCGTCCAGTGGCTGTTCACGCCGCCGATGAACAACCAGGTCGTCTACAACCGCTTCAAGAACGTGGCCTTCGCCAAGGCGCCCGGCGACGCGGACATCTCGATGGACGGCACGGGCATCCAGAACTGCGTCGACCACAACACCGATGCCGGCAAGCCCGCCAGCGTCGACCCGCCGAACCCGGTCGGTCTCAGCGACTGCGGCGCGGGCAACCCGCTGCGCACCCAGCTCGGTCGCGGCCTCTACTCCCCCGGCGACCCGATCGTCGACGTCATGAGCGCGCTCAACGCCGCGGGCATCACCGAGCCCAAGGACTACAAGGGCCCCGGCCCGCACCCGGACGCCCAGCGGACGATGGCCAACCCCTGCAAGGGCGCTCCCGACAACCCCTGGTGCAGGAGCGGCAAGCCCGTCTTCAGCGCGCCGAGCGCACCCGCACGGCGGTAGCTGCCCCGAGGAGCAGCAGCAAGGCGGCCGCCGCAAGCCCCACCGGCAGTCCCGTCGACGCGAGCCCGCCGGTGGGGACCGGACGCGCGACCGGACGGGGTGCGCTGACGGCCGCAGCGCAGACCGCGCCCCCGCGACCGAGGCGACCGGTCAGCGGCAGGCTCGCCGACGAGCCTCCGACCCGCACGGTGTAGCAGCCGGTGGCGGTCTGCCAGGAGTGCGCCGTCTCGCTCCAGTACTGGAAGGCCCTGGCGTCCAGCGACAGCGAGACCGTCTGCGTCTGCCCGGGCTGGAGCAGCACCTTGCGGTAGCCCTTGAGCTGCTTCGGCGGCTCGTGCGCGGCGGCCGGCGAGCTGAGGTAGAGCTGCGCCACCTCGGCTCCGGCCCGTTTGCCGGTGTTGGTCACGTCGAAGCTGACCGTCGTGCCGGCGACCCGCAGGTGGGAGTAGCGGTAGCTCGTGTAGGACAGCCCGAAGCCGAACGGGAACAGCGGCGTGATGTGCTGCGCGTCGTACCAGCGGTAGCCGACGAGCAGCCCCTCGCTGTAGGTCGAGTGGCCGGCCACACCCGGCCACTGCTTGGCGCTGCGGATCGGGGTGTCGCCGATCTTCTTCGGGAACGTGTACGGGAGCTTGCCGGAGGGGTTCACGTCACCGAAGAGCAGTGCGGCCGCGGCGGTGCCGTCCTGCTGGCCCGGATACCACGTCTCAAGGACGCCCCTGACCGCCGGCAGCCACGGCATCGAGACCGGGTCGCCGGTCTGGAGCACGACGACGGTGTTGGGGTTGGCCTTGGCGACGGCGGCGATCAGGTCGTCCTGGGACGGCCCCGTGCCAGGCACGCAACCGAACAGCGTGCAGGTGCTGCTGCTCATCGCCAGGCTGCTGCGGTCGGCGCCTTCGCTCTGCGCCTCGCCGGCGACGACGACCGCGACGTCGGCCGCTGTGGCCACCGCGGCCGCCACGGCGGTGCTCGAGCCGTCGGCGTAGGTCACGACGTCGCCGCTCTGCGCGGCCCTCGTCGTGATGCCCTGCAGCGGCGACACGACGTTGGCGTTCGGTCCGGCGAGCGGCACCTTGCTGCTGCCGCCACCCTGGTAGTAGTTCTGGGCCCCGGCCGGGCCGGCCGGGCCGCCGATGACGGCGATCCGCTTGCCGGCGCCGGTGAGCGGCAGGACGCCGCTGTTCTTCAGCAGCACGGCGCCGCCCTCGGCCGCCTCGAGAGCGATCTGCAAGCTCCGGGCGGTGCTGGCGTTCGCCGCGAAGGCAGCCGGGTAGGTCGGCGGCGGGTTGTCGATGACCCCGAGCCGGAACAGCGGCCGCATCAGCCGCAGGACCATGTCGTCGACGCGGCTCATCGGCACCTGGTGGGCGACGACAGCTGCCTTCAGGGCGTCGGAGAAGTACTTGCCCTTGGCGACGTCCTGCTCCTGGTCCAGGCCGGCCTTGGCCGCCGCGACCGTGGAGTGGGTGCCGCCCCAGTCGGACATCACCCAGCCGTCGAAGCCGAACTGGCCCTTGAGGACCGTGTTCAGCAGGTAGGGCTGCTGGCAGGCATAGACCCCGTTGACGCGGTTGTAGCTGCACATCACGGAGGCGACGCCCGCCTTCACCGCGGCCTCGAAGGCCGGCAGGTGGATCTCCTGCATGGTCCGCTCGCTGGCGTCCGACGAGTCGGTCATCCGGTTGGTCTCTTGGTCGTTGAGCGCGTAGTGCTTCACGGTGGCCGCGACGTGCTGGCTCTGGATCCCCTGGATCTCCGCCACCCCGGTCTGGGCGGCGAGGTAGGGGTCCTCACCCGCGTACTCGAAGTTGCGTCCGTTGAGCGGTGTGCGGGCGATGTTGACGCCTGGGGCGAGCTGCACGTCGATGCCCTTGGTGCGGGCCTCCCGGCCGAGCGCCGCGCCGAGCTTGCGCTGCATCGCCGGGTCCCAGCTCGCCGCCTGGGTGATGCCGTCAGGGAACGCCGTCGTGAGCTGGACGCCGTCCCCGACGCCGGCGCCGGCGTCGTTGAAGACCAGCTCCGGGATGCAGAGCGCAGGAACCGCGGGGATGTCGTTGGCCGTCCCGTAGTACTGGATGTCGCCGCGGCCGTAGAGCTCGGCGATCTTCTGGTCGAGCGTCATCGCCTTCACGAGCTGATGGGCGCGGCTGTCCGCGCTCTTGGTCGGGTCCATCCAGGGGCAGCTGGCGGCGGCGGTGGCGTGCCCGGCGAGCGGCGCGGCCACTCCGGTCAGGACCACGAGGCCAACAGCGAGACGAGTCATGCGCACCGGACGATCTTCGACACGCGGCAGCAACACTCCTGCCCAGGCAGGACCCCGGGCTGCCCAGCGCGAACAGGACAGGATGAAGCGCCTCCTCCTGCTCGCCGTCTCCCTGGCGCTCGTGGTGCCGGGGCTCGGCGTGCCGGGGCGTGCGGACGCCTCGGTCCCAGGACAGCAGTTCCTCCACGTCGCGGCGCGCGGGGGTGGCCTCCCGCAGGTCGCCGACGGGAGCGGCCGCACGGTGATCCTGCGTGGGGTCAACGTCAACGGCCTCGTCGACTACTGGACCAAGGACCTCCGGCCGCCCTACCCGATCGGCCCGGCCGGCTACGACCGCGGACGCTGCCCCACGGACAGCACCGTCACCACGGCCGTCCCGCTCTGCGAGCGCGACCTCGACCAGATCGCGGGCCTCGGCTTCGACGTGATCCGGCTGCCCGTCTCCTGGTCGCTGCTCGAGCCGACACCAGGTCGGCTCGACCCCGTGCCCCTCGCCCGCATCGCGCAGGTCATCGGGTGGGCGCGAGCCCGTGACGTGCGGGTCGTCATCGACCTGCACCAGGACGCGTGGAGCAAGTTCGTCTTCGCCCCCGCGGGCACCGTCTGCCCGCCCGGGTCGTCCGCGGCCGACGGTGGGGACGGCGCACCGGCGTGGGCGTCGGTCCACGTCACGCCTGCGTGTGCTCCTGGTGGCACCCGCGAGCTCGAGCCACCCGTGCAGGAGGCCGCGCAGCGCTTCTGGCTCAACGAGGGCGGCCTGCAGGACCACTACGCCGCCGTCGTCGTGAGCCTGGCTCGACGCTTCCACGCGGATCCGACCGTGGCCGGCTACGAGCTGATGAACGAGCCGCAGCCCGGCTTCGCACCCGGCGTCATGGACAGCACCGAGCTGATGGCCTTCCACGGCAAGGTCGTCAACGCGGTCGTCGCTGCCGTACCCGGTTTCCGCCAGCTGTTCTTCGTCGAGCCGGCCGGCACCCGCAACGTGACAGCAGCCCGCACGTTCGTCGCGCCCTGGTCGGTCTACTCGTCCTATCCCAACGTCGTCTACGCGCCGCACGTCTACACCGGCGTGTTCACCGCCGACCAGACTGTGCTGCAGGGCCGGGCCGGTCAGCTGCAGTCCTTCGACGCCGACTACGGAGCGGCCGTCGCCGATGCCGAGGCCCTCGGCCTGCCGCTGTGGGTCGGCGAGTTCGGCAACGACCCGCGCGACGACGCCCGGCTGCTTGCGGCGCACTACGCCCACCAGGACGCGCTGGCCGTCGGCGGCGCCCTGTGGGTGTGGAAGGAGCATGGCCGCTGGGGAGCGCTGGCCACGCCGGACCGGGTACGCCGGATCAGCACCGTCTACCCCGTGGCGACCGTCGGCGTGCTCGACAGCTTCACGTCCGACCCGTTCCGCGGGACCGCACTGATCCGGGGCCACTCGCCAGCAGCGAAGGTGCCGACGATCATCGCCCTACCCTCGGTGTTCACACGTCGACTGGTCGCGACGGGGGCGACGGTGAAGGTGGTGGGCCACCAGGCCTTCCTCTACCCGCGCGGCGGTGCCTGGCAGCTGAAGATCGGCTAGCGCAGCGTGTCGTGCAGGGCCTCGAGCGCGGTGTAGCGCGGGGTCCAGCCCAGCTCGGCACCTGCCCGGGAGACGTCCATGACGGCCGGTGTGCTGAACGCCTCCACCCACTGCGCGAACGACGGGAGGCCGGGCACCCTCGACAGCGCCCGGGCGGCCCGTTGCGCCGGCCCGCCCGGGAGCCGGATCGGATACAGCCCCAGCGCCCGGACCACATCGACGGTGCTGATGACCTCGGGCGCCGCGATGTTGTAGGCCCCCGGTGGTCCGGCCGCCAGCACGCACTGCAGCAGGGCGGAGCCGACATCGCCTTCGTGCACCAGCTGCAGCGGCAGGTCCGGGACGAGGACCGGCAGCGGGACGGGCGAGCGGCGCAGGCCGTAGCGCTGCAGCAGCGCGGGACCCTTGCCGCCGACCGCATGCGGGCCGACCACGATCGGCGGCCGCAGCAGGTACATGTCCAGCTCGGGGTGCTGCGCGGCCTCCCGCTGCAGCAGCTGCTCGAGCTCCGCCTTCTCCTGTGCGTAGAACAGCCGGTTGGCCGGCCGCACCGGCCAGTCCTCGCGCATCCCGAACGGGTTGTCGTGATGGAAGCCGTACGCCGCTACCGAGCTGGCATACACGAACCGGCTGACCCCTGCGGCAGCGGCCGCCCGGAACGCGTTGAGGGTGCCCTCGACGTTGATCGACCGGGTCTGCTGCGCCGAGCCGCCGACCACGAGGAAGGCCAGGTGCACGACCACATCGGCCCCGACGAAGGCCTCCCTCAGGCCCTGCTCGTCGCGCACATCGCCCTGCCGGTAGACCATCTTCGACCAGCCCTGCTCGGCTGGTTCGAAGGGCCGCCGGGCGATGCCGATGACCGAGCCGATGCGGTCGTCGTCCTGGAGCAGCGGGACGAGGCCGTGACCGAAGGTGCCGGTCGGGCCGGTGACGGCGACCGTCAGCGGGGTGCTCATGGCACCTTCCTACCTCCGGCTGGCCTTCTCGGTGTCGGCGAGCTCGCCGAGGCGCTCGGCCGTCTTGCGCTCACGCGCGGCGTCGGTGCGCAGCTGCGAGGCCTCCTTCAGCTCGGCCTTCGGCTTCGCCGTGCGAGCTGCCGTGCGGCTGTCGATCGAGCTGAGCTGCTGCTCGACGTGCGCCTGCTCCTTCTGCAGCTTTGCCTCCGCTTCGCGGTCGGCAGCCTCGACGCGCGCTCGGGCGACGGCCTGAGCCTGCTCCTCGGCCGCGCGACGCTCGGCCTGCTGCTCCTCGTGGATGTGCTTGACCTCGGCCTGCGCCCGCTGCTGGGCGTCGGCCCGCTTGCGCTCGGCCGTCTGCTTCGCCTGCTTCAGCGAGGCATCGGCCTGCTTCTTGCGCACGGCTGCCTTGTCCTCCAGCGACACGGCCTTCTCGAGGATCTCGGAGCGGCGGGTCAGCGCCGCCCCGCGCCGGGTCAGCTCGGCGTCACCGAGGGCGCGGCCGACGGTGGCGTCGACGGTGCCGAGGGCCTTCTCGAAGGTGAGCCGAAACGCCGACTCCTCCTCCAGGTAGCGGCCGACGACCTTGGTCTCGAGGACGGTCAGCGGCAGCCGCAGCGCGGCGTACTCCGCACCGATGACGGTGCGCGGGATGGTGAGGACGTTCACGAGGTCTCCTTAGTGGTTGTGGTCGGCGAGGCGGTCGGCCTCGGCGCGGGCACGGGCAGCGGCCTGCTCGGCGGCGTCGGCGCTGGCGCGCTCCTTCTCGGCGCGCTCCCGCGCCTGCTGCTCGAGGCGGTCGGCGTCAGACAGCTCCTTGCGGGTCTGCTGCGCGGCGTCCTGCAGCTCGAGGCGCGTCTCGGCGTCGATGCGGGCCTGCTCGATCGCGCTCTGCTGCTCGGCCGCCACCTCGGCGACGACCGCCTTGCGGTCGGCCTCGTCGACGATGGACTCGGCGCGCCCCTCCGCGGCCGCCTCGGCGGCCTGCCGCTGGCGGGCGGCCTGGCGCTGCGCCTCGGTGAGCTCGGCAGTGGCTTCCTTGACCTCGGCGCGAGCCACCGCGTCCTTGACGGAGGCCTCCTTGCGGGCGGCCGCCTCGGCCTGCTGCAGCTGTCCTTCAGCGGCGAGCGAGTCGTTGCCGAGGACGGCGCCGACGACCTCCTTGGCCTTGCCGGCGATCGTCGCTCCGAGGCCGTGCTTGGCCTGGTCGGCTGTGTCGGTCATGTTCGTCTCCTGTCGTCGCGGTCCTTGCACGACAAGCCCTGCCCGACAAGGTGATCGCTACCAGGCGCGCGGGAGTGTCCCGCGTCACATCACCCCCCGAATCAGCCCTCGAGGACGGCCCAGACGGTCTTGCCGGTGGGTTCGACGGTGGTGCCCCAGCTCCTCGACAGCGACTCGATGAGATGGAGTCCGCGGCCACCGGTGGCGGTGCTTGAGACCGGGCGCCGCCGCGGCGGTGACGGGCTCGGGTCCTGGACGGCGATCCGCACGCTGCCGCCGTCCTGCTCGATCGTCACGGTGAACCGTCCGTGCGCATAGCGGACCGCGTTGCCCGCCAGCTCGCTCACCACGACCAGCGCCGCGTCGACGAGCCGGCCGCAGCCCCAGGCGACGAGCGTTCCGGCGACGAAGGTCCGGGCGGCGCGAGCACCCGACGGCGTGTGCTCGAAGCGCCGGGAAGCCCGTCCCGGCACCGGCGGCTCAGCGGCAACCGGACGGACGACACCGTCGTGGTGGGCGCAGACCTGGGCCTCTCCGTCGGCGTCGAGCAACCGCTGCGGATAGCCGCAGAGCAGGCGGAACGGCTCCTCGGACAGCAGGCCGTTCCAGAGCGCCTCGAGCTCGAGCGCGGCCGTGACGTTGCCGGCGTCCCACAGCAGGGCGACCATCTCGCCGAACACCCGCAACGCCCCGGGCGCCTTGGCCGCGTGCTGGCGGACCAGTTGCCCGACCACGCTGTCGAACAGGTCCGGCTCGGGCCGGCCGTCCCGCAGGAACGCCGCCAGCAACGAGGCGGCGTCGGCGGTGCGCAACAAGCCGCTGTCGACGACGTCGGCGATGTCGATCCCCACCTCGGCGAGCGCCCTGCTCACGTCCTCGAGGTGGGCCCGGGTGGCGACGACGAGGACCGGTGACCCCGCCGCGAGCGCGGGCCCGAGGAAGTCGGCGACCGCCGACACGAGGCCGGCGTCGTGCTCGTAGACGCTGACCGCATGCCGCGTCACTGCGGGTCCTCGTTGGCGCCGGCCGGGGCGGGCGACCCGTGTTCGTATCCCGGCAGCGCGAGGTCGCCCGCACTGACGCCGGTCGCCTCGACGAGGCGGTCGAGGCCGGCGGCCCGAGCGTCCTCGGGGACCCGCACCACGAGGACCGCCGCGTCGTCGTTCAAGCCGTACATCGAGAAGTCGCGAGCCGCGTCGACCACCCGTTGCGTGAGCGCTGCGGCGTCGCACCCGAGCGAGGCCCGCAGCACGTCGGTGAGCCCCGAGGTGCCGAACTCCGCGCCGCTGACGTCGCGAGCCTCGATGATCCCGTCGGTGTAGAAGACGAGGCAGTCACCGGGACCGAGTCCGACCCGGTCGTCGACGGGGTCGATGACGTCGAACATCCCGAGTGGCAGGCTCGGCAGGCCGCGCCGCTCGATGAGCCCTGATGCCCGCATGAGCACCGGCTGCGGGTGCCCGCTGGTCGCGAGCGTGACCCAGGCGCCGCACACGTCGAGCTCGAGCCGACCGAAGACGGCAGTGCAGAAGTGGTCGTCGGCGTCGCCGTGGTCGAGCAGGGTGGCGTTGAGGTCCCGCAGCACGTCGCTGGGGGCGAACTGGTGGACGGCGGCGGCCCGGACCGTCCAGCGCGCCAGACCGGTGAGCGCCGCGGCCCGCGCGCCCTTGCCGCAGACGTCACCGAGCACCACGGCCCAGTCGTTGCTGCCGAGGCGGAAGACGTCGAGGAAGTCCCCGCCGACCAGCAGGCCCTGCTCCCCCGCGACGAACAGCGAGGCGACGTCCATGCCCGGCACCGACGGTGGTGTCGGCGGCAGCAGGCTGGCCTGCAGCGCGTCGGCGAGCCGCTCGGCGTCGCGACGGAGCTGTGCCTCGGTCCGCAGCACCTCGCGAGCCTCCAACCGCAGCTGCATCTGGTCGACCACCAGCGCGGCCAGGTCCGTGAGCATCGCGAGCTCGTCCTCGGTCACCTCGCGCGCCTCGGTGTCGAGGACGCACAGCGTTCCGAGGTTGTAGCCGTCGTGCGTGGTCAGCGGAACGCCGGCATAGAAGCGCAGGCCGAACTCCCCGGCCACGAGCGGGTTGGCGAGGGTCCGCGGGTCCGCGGGCGCATCCGTGACGACCCAGGGGTCCGAGCCGAGGATCGCGGAGGCGCACAGCCCCGCGTCGCGCCCGATCTCGGTGACGTCGGGCAGCCCGTGCCGCGACTTGAACCAGATCCGGTCGGTGTCGACGATGCTCACGATCGAGATCGGCACGCCGAAGGACCGGGCCGCGAGAGCGGTGATGCGGTCGAACGCGCCGTCCGGCGGTGAGTCGAGGATCTCGAAGCGACGCACCGCCGCGATCCGCTCAGCCTCGTCAGGCGGGACGATCGTCGGAGCTGTGCTCAACGTGCCGCCTCACTGCCGCCGAGAGCGACCACCCGCATAGCGTACGACGCGAAGCCGAGGCCGCGGAACGCAGCGGCTGCGAGCATCATCTGCATCACCTCGACGCTAACCGGAGAGTGGGCACGTGGACCTGGGAATCACCACATTTGCCGAGACCCACGCCGTCGAAGGCCGGCCGATCTCCGCAGAGGAGCGGCTCGCCCAGGTGCTGGACGAGGCCGTGCTCGCCGACCAGGTGGGCCTGCACGTCTACGGCGTCGGTGAGCACCACCGCGCAGACTTCGCCGCCAGCGCCCCAGCCGTCGTGCTGGCGGCCATCGCGGCCCGGACCTCGCAGATCCGGCTGCAGAGCGCCGTGACGGTGTTGTCCACGACTGACCCGGTGCGGGTCTTCCAGGACTTCGCCACGGTCGACCTGATCTCGCACGGCCGGGCGGAGATCATCGCCGGGCGCGGCTCGTTCACCGAGTCGTTCCCGCTGTTCGGTGCGAGCCTCGAGGACTACGACGAGCTGTTCGCCGCCAAGCTCGAGCTGCTCCTCGCGCTGCGCTCGACGGAGCGGGTCACCTGGTCGGGCCGCTTCCGCCCGCCGCTCGTCGACCAGGCCGTCTACCCGCGGCCCGTGCAGGACCCGCTGCCGATCTGGCTCGGCGTCGGCGGCAACCCGCCGTCGGTGGTGCGCGCGGGGCGTCTCGGGCTGCCGCTCGTCCTCGCGATCATCGGTGGCGAGCCGGCCCGCTTCGCGCCGTTGGTCGGCCTCTACAAGCAGTCCCTCGAACAGGCGCAGCAGCCCGACCAGCCGGTCGCGGTCAACGCGCACGGCTATGTCGCGGCCACCACCGAGCAGGCGTACGAGGAGTTCTACGGCCCCTACGCCCGGGCGATGACACTGCTCGGCCGCGAGCGCGGCTGGCCGCCGATGACCCGGCAGGCGTTCGCGCAGCTGGCCTCCCCCGAGGGCTCGCTGGTGATCGGTGATCCCCGGACCGTGGCCGACAAGATCCTGCGGATGCGCGAGGTGCTCGGCATCTCGCGCTTCCAGCTGCACACCAGCGTCGGGACCATGCCCGCTGAGCACGTGCACCGGTGCATCGAGCTGCTCGGCACCGAAGTTGCGAAGATGCTGGCATGACCACAATCGCTGACAGGCACGAGGCCATCCTCATCACGCTGCGCAAGGACGGCACGCCGCAGTCGTCCAACGTCATGTATGCCCTCCTCGACGGCGCCGCGAAGATCTCGGTCACGGCCGACCGCGCCAAGACCCGCAACCTGCAGCGCGATCCGCGGTGCGTGCTGCACGTCCTCGGCGGCACCTTCTGGGAGTACGCCTCCATCGAGGCCGCCGCCTCGCTGTCGGAGGTCACCGTCACGCCGGGCGACGACGCCGGCCGCGAGCTGCTCGCGGTCTACGAGGCCGTCTCCGGCAAGGCGCATCCCGACCCCGACGAGTTCTTCGCCGCGATGGTCGCGGACAAGCGCCTCGTCGTCAGGCTCGCGCTGGGTCGCGCGACCGGGCCGCTCGCCGAGTGACCCGGCTCTCCCATGCTCGGAGGGGACCCGAGCTGCCGATCAGCAGCTCGCCGTCGTCGGGCAGCCCGGGATCGACCTCGTACGACGAGAAGTTGGCGACGACGAGCAGCTCGACGCCCTCGTAGGTGCGCGTGAACGCCCAGATCCGCTCGTCGTCCGGGAGCAGCAGCGCGAAGTCGCCGTGTGCCACCGCGGGTATCTCGTGGCGGAGCGCGATCAGCTTCCGGTAGTGCGCGAGCACGGAGTCCGGGTCGCTGCGCTGTGCCGCCACCGTGACCGTGTCGTCGGCGTAGCCGATCCACGAGGCCGCTCTGCTGTCGTCCCACGGCATCGGCGTGCGGGCGTTGTCGCGGCTGGCCCTCCGCAGCAGGGCCAGCTTCTCGGCTTCGGGGAGGTCTGACTCGCGGTACCAGTTGAGGGACTCGAGGTCGCGGTAGTCCTCGATGCCTGCGAAGCCGGCGTTCTTCATGCCGAGCTCCTCGCCCTGGTAGACGAACGGCGTCCCCCGGTGCAGGTGCAGCACCGTCGCGAGGGTCTTCGCCGACGCGACCCGGTGCTCGCCGTCGTCCCCGAACCGCGAGACCGCCCGCGGCTGGTCGTGGTTGTCCCAGTACAGCGAGTTCCAGCCGTCGCCGAGGCCCTCCTGCCACCGGGCGAACGACTGCTTCAGTGTCGGCAACGACAGCGGGACCGGGTCCCACTTGGTGAGGTTGTGGTCGAGGCTCACATGCTCGAAGCCGAACACCATGTCGAGCTCCCGACGGTCCGGTGCGGACATCAGCCGGGCCTGCTCGACGCTGGCCATTGGGGTCTCCCCCACGGTCATGAGGCCGCGGCCGGCAAACGCCTCGCGGTGCAGCTCCTGCAGGAACTCGTGCAGCTGCGGCCCGAAGCCCAGGAAGCCCCATGGGTTCTCGATGTCCTTGCTGATCATGCTGATCACGTCGAGCCGGAAGCCGTCGACGCCGCGGTCCAGCCACCACCGCAGCATCTGCGCGAGAGCCTGCCGCACCTTCGGGTTGCGCCAGTCGAGGTCGGCCTGTTCCTTCGCGAAGGTGTGCAGGTAGTACTCGCCGGTCCGCCCGTCGAGCTCCCAGGCGTCGCCGCCGAACAGCGACGGCCAGCTGTTCGGTGGCTCGTCGAACCAGAAGTACCAGTCGCGCTTCGGGTTGTCGGTGTCGCTGCGCGACTCCACGAACCAGGGGTGCCGGTCGGACGTGTGGTTGAGCACCATGTCGAGGACCAGCCGGATGCCACGCGCGTGCAGCCCGGCGATCAGGTCGTCGACGTCCTGCAGCGTCCCGAACAGCGGGTCGACGCCCTGGTAGTCGCTGATGTCGTAGCCCGCGTCCACCTGCGGCGACGGGTAGAACGGGCTCAGCCAGAGCGCGTCGACGCCGAGGTCCGACAGGTGGTCGAGCTTGCCGATCACGCCCCGCAGGTCCCCGACACCGTCGCCGTCGGAGTCCGCGAACGAGCGGGGCCACACCTGGTAGACCACCGCCGTGCGCCACCACTCCTGCTCCATACGGCCTCATCCAATCCCCACTAGGGTCATCTCCGTGGGCCCACTGATCCTGCTTGACGTCGACGGAGTTGTGAACATCCTGGGCGAGGACGACTCCCCCGACGGCTGGGACGTCGTCTGCTCCGGCCGCGCCACCGCCGAGGGCAACACCTATCCGATCGTCTGGTCGCCGGAGGTGGTCGCCGCCCTCACGCGATGGCTCGACGACGGTGTCGAGATCCAGTGGCTCACGACCTGGGGCCACGACGCAAACAGGTCGCTGCGGGAGCTCATCGACCTCCCCGAGCTGCCCGTCGCCGGCACCTATGACCACGAGCCGGCAGGGGTACCGGAGGAGCCGGGGCGATCGCATGCGTCCGACGCTCCGTCGGCCCCCGACCCCCTCACCGGCCAGTGGTGGAAGTACGACGTGGTGCAGCGGATCCTGCGCGAGCAGCCCGAGCGCACGCTCATCTGGATCGACGACGAGCTGCACGGCGCGATGCGGTTCCGGGAGTGGGCGGATGAGCACCCTCAGGTCCACGCCATCGGCCCGGACGGCGACCTCGGGCTCACGGCTGCGGATCTCGTGGCGATCGAGGCGCTGCTCTACCCGCCCGAGCCGTAGCCCCTGTGGACGCCTGAACCGCTGTGGACGGGTCCCGGCACTGATGGCCCAGATCCGTGACGCTGCCACGCATGACCTCACCTTCACCGCGTCCCACCCCCTGCCTCGACGACTGCTTGGAGTGCTGGCTCCGCAGTGAGCTCGAGACGGGCCACTGCAACGGCTCGCTGTACTTCGTGCACGACTGGCTCGAGGCACGCCAGTCGGTGCGCGCCGACCTCATCGACTTCCTCGACCGGCACGGCGGCTGCTGCGACTGCGAGGTCCTTCTCAACGTGCTCCTCGGAGGCCGGCTCACGTTCGGCAACCTCGTGCTCTGTTGCGGCCACTAGAACGGCGGCGCGTCGTCGAAGGGGCTCGGCCGCTCGACGAACCCGTGCTCGTTGAGATAGCGGCCGTCGCGCAACCGGACCGTGCGGCGCCCGTCGTGCAGGTCGTGGTGCAGGGCGTCGCAGATCGCGAGGGTCTCCTCGAGACAGGTGACCTGGCTCTCTGCATAGCCGAAGACGTGGTGCGGCCGGAGGGGGACGAGCGGGTCGGGGGTGTCGGGGCAGCAGCCATCACCGGGGCAGCGGCCGCCGCCCTCGATCTGGAGGGCGCGTTGCTCGACCGCGGACAGAGTTCGCTGGCTGTGGACGGCACGAAGTGCCTTGCCCCCGAGAGTCAGGACGAAGGCGGTGACCGAGCTGTCGCACCACCACCTGCGGACGACTGCTCTCGGGATGAGCCTTCCGCTGTCCGCCCTGGGCGGTGGAGCACCCGGCCGCTCGCCGACGGTGGCCTCGGAGATAAGCACGCTGACCTGCACGGGACGCTTGGCGTGCGTACCGCCCAGCCCGTGCTCCAGATAACGGCCGATGAGGCGCGCCAGCGCGTCGTGAAGCCGCTCGCGGCGCCCACGAGGATGCTCGGCGCCCGCCAGATCGGCGCCGAGCGCCCAGAGGTCGGCGTCGCCGTTGTCGCGGGCCCGCTCCCAGGCGTCGGTGTCGGACGGGTTGCGCGGATCGCGCGCGGCCTCGGCGCGCAGGGCGGTCCAGAGCCGCTCGCCGGCCTCGAGGTCGAGGTCACCGCAGAGGTGCCAGCCGGAGCCGTCGTCCAGCGGTGTGAGGCTCAGGCCACGCCGCGCATGGCCCTTGTCGCCGCGCTCCTCGAGCTGGCTCGGCAGCAGCGCCATCACGATCTCGTCGAGCGGCCCGCTGAGCTGCCGAGCGGGGATCTCCTCCGCCAGCCAGCTCAGGGCTCCCTCGATCACGTCAAGCTGCGACGCGGCGCCGAGCACCGCCCTGGCCCGGTCGACGTGTTCCTGCAGGCGGGCGTCGTCGTCGCCCAGGCCCAGCAGGTGGCGGCACACCAGCGCCAGCACGTGCTGCACCACGGCCGGCAGCACCTCGTCGCCGGGTTGCCCGTCGATGAGGCCGTCAGCCCGGTCGACGAAGCTGCTCACCTTGGTCAGGGCCAGAGCGACCTTGCGGGCGCCAGCCAGCGGCACCCGCTCCTCCTCCACGGCCGCGCGGAGCTGCGGGTAGCAGCGCAGCTGGGCCGCCAGCCTCGCGTCCCCGGCGTCCCCGTCCGGACGGTGCGCCCGGACCCAGCTCTTCGCGGACCGGAACCCGACCAGCTCGTGCAGTCCGCGGGCCGCCACGTCGCCGATGCGACGCAGGTTGAGCACCCGCAGCTGCTGCTCGACGACGAGCAGGGCCTCGCCGTCCGCCAGCGCTTGTGCGCCGGGCAGCTCCTCGGGTGCCTGGGCCGCGAGAGCGTCCACGACGGCCCGCAACTCCTCGACGACCCCGACCCCGACGACAGGTGCCGCGCACGCGCAGTCACAGGCCGGCCCGTCCGGGAGCGGCGCGTCCCACCCGACCCAGTCGGGAATGACGTCGGGGAGGTCAGCGAAGCCGGGATCAACCGGAGTGTCGACCAGCAACGTGCCCTCCCTCCTGTCGTCTTCGAACACATTATCGCCAATCTATGCATCTGTAAACCCATGTGGACGAGGAGTTCTGACGCATCTAGCAGGTTGTCGCTACTAACTCCTGATGAAGGTGTCCTTGCCTGCAGGCAACATTCGGCTTTCGATCGCTTCTGACTATGGCCAGATCGCTCCAGCCGCGGCAGCGTTCGATGCCATGACCCCTGCGATCAAGGGCCCTAGCCGCAGCCCTCGCGGTCGGCGGTGCTCTGGTCGTACGACGCTCCTGACCCGTCACCACGGAAGGCACCCCATGTCCCACGAAGCTGTGCTGCGCGAGATGTACGACGCCCTGAACCGCAAGGACACCGAAGCCCTCGCCTCGAAGGTGGCCGACGACGCGGTCTTCCACCTGCTGCCCAACCCGGTCGTCGACGCCACGACCCTCACCGGCAGCGACGAGATCCTCGGCTACCTGAAGTCGGCACTCGCCGACCTCGACATGCAGCAGCAGGTCGAGTCGATCTCCGAGTCGGGTGACTTCGCGACCGCCTACGTGACCTCGAGGTCGGCGGACGCGAGCGGTGCCGTGCAGGTCGTGCGCTGGGCGGACGTCTTCCAGTTCAGCGGCGGCATGATCATCCAGCACGTCTCACTCGCCGGCTGAGGTGACCAATCGGACTAACGGGCATAGCCCTCTTGGTAACGCCCGGTCTGTCCGATTTGAGGATGTACGGCGAGTGTCATCGGCGTCACCCTCAGTACATGAACCCCATCGAGTCCGTACCCACCCTCTGGGACGACGCGCGTGACGACAGCTTCTTCCGGGTGGTCCTGCACCTGATGGACGCCCGCTTCCTCGAAGCCGCCAGCTCGCTGCTCGCCGCCAACGACAGCGACCTCGCGCCCACGCTCTGAGCACCGCCTGACACGCCCACTCCGCTCTCGGCGCTAGGTCGGCGACACGTGGTGGCCACCCGGATCGGCGGGACGTGGCGGCTCAAACAGCTCGATCCCCTCCGACTGGTAGATGCTCGTGACTACGCGAGTGCAGCCTTCAGAGCGGTCGCATCGAAGACGACGGTGTTGCTCAGAGCGTGACCGTCGAGGATCAGCTGCGGCGTACCGGTGTTGCCGTCGCGGCTGGCCGTGTCGTCGACCTGCTTGGCCCACGCGGCATAGGTCTGAGAGCGGACCTTCGCGGCATAGGTGTCACCGAGCCCGACGTCGCGACCCAGCGTGATCAGGTCGTTGACGGTGAAGCCACCGGTGCGTTCCGGGGGCTGATGGGCAAACAGCTGCTCACGCAGCGCCTCGAACTTCCCCTCGTCCTGTGCCGCGCCGAGGGCCGCCACCGCGCGCACGCTCTCCGGCCCGAGGAAGGACCGCATCCGGTACTCGACCCGCACGGTCCCGGCCTTCACCGCGGCGGCGAGCACCGAGCCCGTGCCCTTCTCGAACTCCCCGCAGATGGGGCACTGCGGGTCCTCGTAGGCGATCACCGTGTGCCTCGCAGTCGCGCTGCCGACGACGATCCCGCCGGAGCTCGTCACCCCAGCCGGGATCATGGTCGGCGGCGCCGGAGCCGTCGCGCTGGCCACGGCGATGCCGAGGAGCCCAGAGAGCACCAGAGCACCTGCGGAGGCGATCGCGGTACGCCGGGTCAACGTCCCGTGCCGAGTGACGGCTGTCTCGTAGCGGTACGACGCGGTCCGTGCCCGACTGCGTGCGGCACCACTGGCGCTCGGGTCCGTCCGCTCCGGACGTTGCGGCAGCCGCGGGGTCAGCGCCAGCCGGGACCGACCCACGGCGGCGAGGGCGACGGCAACGGCGAGCAGGCCCAGGTCCCTGACGACGTCGGACGTGTACGACGGGGTCGTCGTCGCACCCCCGCTCCCGAAGCAGCCGCAGTCGATCATCAGGCCGCGGGCGTCGGCGCTGACGATGCCGGCGAGGAACATGACGAGCAGGGCCGACGCGACGGCGGCGGTGAGCCGCAAGGCGACACCGAGCACGAGCAGCACCGCCAACGTGAGCTCGACGGCGGGCAGGGCGTGGCCCAGCAGCACGGCCAGCTGGTCCGGCAGGATCTGGTACGCACGCACGGAGCGGACCGTGGCGGCGGGATCGCCGACCTTCGTGAGGGCGGCGTAGCCGAAGACGCCGGCGAGCAGCAGCCGGCCGACGGTCGCGGTGGTCTGCGAGGTGTTCGAGGTGATGGACAAGGCGTTCTCCTACAGCGATGGGGCCGACGGGCCCGCGTCGCCTAGTGGAGACGCCTCACCCGGCAGCCAGGACAGGGAAATGACCTGGACGCGAGCTCACCGGTGGACCCCGCAGCCGGTGCGCCTCCGCGACGACGCGACCGCTTCTGAGCGGCGCGGGTGACTGCGCACGCGGGGTGCGCGTCGTCGGCACCGGGGTGGCTCGGTGCAGCAGCAGGCGTACGGCGTGAAACAGCGCCCTCAAGGCCGTGGCGGAGTCGTCCAGCACCTGTCGCGCGCCGCGGAGCAGCACGGCGATCACGAGACAGGCAAGCAGCTGTACGGCGACCAGCGCCCAGCCGGCGTGTGCGGTCAGCTGACCGATCGGTCCGGGACTCGCCTGCGCCGAAGAGGGGCAGCAGACCAGGCCGCGCGCCTCTGGGTTGCCGCTCAGCAGCACTGTCAGCGCGTGCGTCCCGAGCTCCCCGGCCGCGAGGACCGCTGTCAGCGTCAGGACGCGGGTGCTGCGCGCCGCCAGCGGCCAGAGCAGCAGGGCCAGCGTCGCTGCGGCTGCGACGAGCAGGAGCGGCCCGGGTGCCGAGCCGTCACTGGTCGCCCGCAGCGACAGGAACGACAGCAGCGCGGAGCCGGACGTGACCAGCGACAGGGCAGCACCAGATCGCCACCGCCAGCCAGCTGTCACGTCTTTCTCAACGAGGGACCACCTCGCGAAGTGCCCTCCGCGTCAGCGCGGTGATCCCCTCCGCGAGCTCCGGCCACAGCGGCCGCGGCAGGTCATGGCCCATCCCCGGGACACCGAGGAAGCGGCTGTTCTTCAGCGCCCTCGCGAGCGCCAGCCCACCCGTCGGCGCGACGAGCGGGTCGGACAGCCCGTGCACGACCAGAGCGGGGGTGGAGAGCTGCCGTAGCCGGGCCGTGCGGTCCGACTGAGCGACGACCGCGGCGAGCTGTCGCTTGTACCCGCCCGGGTCGTGCCCCCGGTCGAAGCTCTGTCGGCCGACCTCGCGGATGCGCTCCTCGTCGAAGGGGAACCCGGGCGACCCGATCGTGCGGAATGTCTCGACGGCGGCCTGCCCCGCCTCCTCACGGTCCGTGATGGGCCGCCGGGTGAGCAGCCGCGGGATCAGCCGCAAGTCCGCGCGACCCACGAGCCGCGACCCGGTGCTCGTCATGATCAGCGTCATGCTCCGGATCCGCTCCGGGGCCTGCACCGCCGCCGACTGCGCGATGAAGCCGCCCATGCTCGCCCCGACGACGTGCGCCGACTCCAGTCCGAGCCCGTCGAGCAGGCCGAGCAGGTCCCGTCCCATGTCGCTCATCGTGTAGGGCGGCTTGGTACGACGAGCGGCCACCGCGGCGATGGCCGGCGCCTTCACGCCCTTGAGGTGCGTGCTCAAGCCGATGTCGCGGTTGTCGTAGCGGACCACCCAGTGGCCCGCACTCGCCAGGTCATCGCAGAGCTGGTCCGGCCACGCGATCATCTGCGTGCCGAGACCCATGACCAGGACGAGCGGGATGCCCGACAGGTCGCCGAACGTCTCGTACGCCAGCTCGATGTCGTTGGCCTTCAGCAGTTCCACCATGCTGCCCAGCCTAGATACCCTCCGCGGCGGAGGCACTCATGCTGACTCAGGTCACCGATGGCGGGCTCGAGACCGACCTGCTGTTCCACAAGGGAATCGACCTGCCGGAGTTCGCGGCGTTCCCGCTCGTCGAGAGCGATCCGAAGGTCCTGCTCGACTACTACGCCGACTACGCGGCGATCGCCCAGGCGGTCCAGGCGGGGCTCGTGCTCGAGACCCCGACGTGGCGAGCCAACCCGGACTGGGGAGCGAAGCTCGGCTACTCCCCCGCTGACCTGGCGCGCATCAACACTGCGGCCGTCGACCTGCTGCGCCGGGTGGCGGCCGACAACCTCGCCGTCTCGGGGTGCGTGGGCCCGCGCGGAGACGGCTACGTCGCCGCCGGCTCGGTCGCGGAGGAGGCGGCTGACTACCACCTGCCACAGGTGCAGGCCTTCGCCGCCGCCGGCGCAGACGTCGTGCACGCCATGACGCTCAACGAGGTCGCCGAGGCGATCGGCGTCGTGCAGGCGGCCCGCTCAGCCGGGGTGGCTGTCGGCATCTCCTTCACCGTCGAGACCGACGGCCGGCTGCCCGATGGCACCGGCCTTGCCGATGCCATCGCAGCGGTCGACGCGGTGGCTCGCCCCGACTGGTACGGCCTCAACTGCGCCCACCCGACCCATGTCCTGCCGGCCCTCGACGGCGGTGCGTGGCAGGCCCGACTGCGGCTGTTCCGTCCCAACGCCTCGACGATGACGCACGAGGAGCT
>JAODND010000042.1 GCA_025465465.1 Frankiales bacterium
GTGAGCAACAGCAGCAGGCCGAGCCCGAAGAGCAGCCCGAGCAGCGCGCCCACCTCAGGGTTCCTGCGCGAGCAGGCGAGGGAGGTCGATGCCGCACCACTCGAAGCGCTCGACGTGGGGAGGCCAGCCGTCGGCGCGCACCAGCCGGTCCCGGCGGGTCACGAACAGGTCGGCCACCTCGACGACGTCGCCCTCGACTCTGCCTGGTACGGCGACGATCTCGCGCACCCGCCGATGTCCCTGGCCGTCCTTGGCGACGTGCACCACGACGTCGACACAGCTGGCGACGGTCGGCACGACGAAGGCGTGACCGACGTTTTCGCCGGCGAGCAGCGGCAGCGTGCACATCTTGACGATGGCCTCGCGGGCGCTGTTGGCATGGATGCTGCACATGCCAGGCAGTCCGCTGTTCAACGAGATCAGCAGGTCCAGGCACTCGCTCTGCCTGACCTCCCCCACGATGATGCGGTCCGGCCGCATGCGGAGCGCCTCCTTCACGAGTCGGCGCAGCTCGATCTCGCCGGTGCCCTCCAGATTGGGCTGCCGCGTCTGCATCGCCACGACGTCGGGCAGGCCGAGCTTGAGCTCAAAGACCTCCTCGCAGGTGATGACCCGCTCGCGGCCGGGGATGGCGCCGGCGAGGCAGTTGAGGAGCGTGGTCTTTCCGGCTTGGGTGCCGCCGGCGACGATGATGTTGAGCCCGGCGACGACGGTGGCCTCGAGGAAGCGGGCGGCCTGCGGGGTGATGGTCTGCAGGCCGACCAGCTCGTCGAGGCTGTTTGCCGTGAGGATGAACTTCCTGATGTTGACGCTCATGTGCCGACGGGTGATGTCGGGAATGACGACGTGCAGGCGGCTGCCGTCCGGGAGCATCGCGTCGACGAACGGCGTGCTCAGGTCGACGCGGCGCCCGGTCGACTTCAGCATCTTCTCGACCAGGTCGCGGACCTGCCCCTCGTCGAGGATCGTGTTCGTCAGCTCGGACCGTCCACGCCTGGCGACGAACACGCGCCCGGGCTCGTTGATCCAAAGCTCCTCGACGGTGGGGTCGTCGAGGTGACGCTGCAGCGGACCGAACCCGGCCACCGCGTCGTAGACGGCCCGCGCTGCCAGGTGCGGATCGGTCAGTGGGGTCAGGTTGCTGGTCGAGGCGCGCTCGTCGTAGTCGGCGACGACCTCCTCGACGAGCCGGCGGACGGCCTGCCGGTCCGACACCGGGTCGAGTCCGCGGCGGCGCACGAGCTCCCGCACCTCGTGCTCGACCGTGTCGACCCCCGTCACCCGCCGGAGGTTAAAGGTTCGCGTCAGATATCAAAAGGGAGGTTGTGGACAACCCGCCCCTCTGGAAATCGGAAAGGCGGACCTGCCAGAACCTGGTCGGGTTACCTACTTCTCGTCGAACCGCCCGCGGCGCGTCCCCTTCAACGACCTAACGGCGGCCGGTCTCGCCCTCCCACGCGTCGAGCTGAGCGCCCAGCGCCTTCATGATCTCGATGGCCTGTGACGCCGGAACCCGGACCCGCGTCACCACCTGCGCCTCGTAGACGGTCGCCTCGTGACCGTCGGCCGCCGTGCCGGCGGAGGGTGGCGCCGTCATGGCGGCGAAGTCGAACACGAACTGGTCGGTGGTGTGCCAGATGCTCGCGAAGTCGGCGTACTGCCCGCCGGCCTTGTCCTGCGGCATGGTCACGTTGATGTGCTGATGCGCTGCGGGTTCGGTCACCCTTGCGAAGTTACCTGCTGTCTTGACTCCCTGAGCCCGTCGTTGGATGCTTCCACTAACTGCTTAGTGGAAGTAGGAAGGCCATGGAGTTCCATCTGAACCCGTCGTCAGGCGTGGCGACCTACCAGCAGCTCGTGCAGCAGGTGCATCAGGCCTTGCAGCTCGGACTGCTGGAGCCGGGCGACCAGCTGCCGACAGCGCAGCAGGTCGTGGCCTCGCTGGCGATCAACCCGAACACGGTGCTGAAGGCCTATCGCGATCTGGAGCGCGAGGGTCTGGTGCGGCCGCGGCCGGGGATGGGGACGTTCGTTGTCGGACGGCTGCCACGGACGGACCCGGCGGCGCAGACGAGGTTCCGCAAGTCGATGTCGGCGTGGCTTCGTTCCGCCCGCGCTGCGGGGTTGAGCGCCGAGGAGATCGAGGCGATCTACCGGACCGCGCTGCGGGACTGCTCGCAGGAGGAGATCGCGTGACGATGGCGATCGAGGCGTTCGGGGTCGGGAGGCGCTATGGCCGGCGATGGGCGCTGACGGACTGCACGCTGTCCATCCCCGCCGGACGGGTCGTCGGACTGGTCGGCCCCAACGGTGCCGGGAAGAGCACGCTGCTGCATCTTGCCGTCGGTCTGCTCGAGCCGAGCGCCGGCACCATCTCGGTGTTGGACCAGGGTGCCCGGTCGGGACCGTCGCAGCTCGAGCGCATCGGTTTCCTCGCGCAGGACAGCCCGATCTACGCGAGGTTGACCGTCGCGCAGCACGTGCGCATGGGCCAGCTGCTCAACCGGACCTGGGACGCCGCCTTTGCGGCCAGCCGCATCAAGAACCTGGGCCTCGACCCCAGCCAACGCGCCGGAACGATGTCCGGCGGCCAGCGGGCACAACTCGCGCTGACCCTGGCGGTGGCGAAGCGACCGGAGTTGCTCGTCCTCGACGAACCCGTGGCCGCCCTCGATCCCCTGGCGCGCCGTGAGTTCCTCCAGACCCTGATGGAAATCGTGGCCGTCGAGGGCGTCAGCGTCGTGCTGTCCTCGCACCTGATGGCTGATGTGGAGCGGGTCTGCGACTACCTCGTGGTCCTGGTCGCGGGACGTGTCGCGCTCACCGGCGACGTCGACGAACTGCTCGCCTTGCACCACCGGTTGACCGGGCCTCGCCGTGACGTCGCCAGAATGCCTGCACATCAGCTGGTGATCGAGCAGAGCCACGTCGACAAGCAGACGACCCTCATCGTCCGCAGTCAGGAGCCGATCCTCGACCCGGTGTGGAACGTCACTCCGGTGACCCTCGACGACCTCGCGTTGGCCTACATGCGCCAGGCACGCGACTCTGCGGGCCCGTCGAGCAACGGTCTGGAACTGGCCCGATGATCCGCTTCGCGTGGCTGCAGTCCCGCACCCAGACACTCGTCGCAGCGTTCGTGCTCGCGGCGCTCGCCGTCGTCGCAGCCATCACCGGCATCCAGCTGTCGCACCTCTACGCCACCCTGGTGGCCCACTGCCACACCGGCTGCGACCTGGCGACCAGCCAGTACCTGTCCCACGACCAGGTGATGGCCCGCGCGCTGGACCTCATCGCCCAGGCCGCCCCAGCACTGATCGGCCTGTTCTGGGGCGCGCCGCTGATAGCTCGTGAGATCGAGACCGGTACCTATCGGCTCGCCTGGACCCAGGGCGTCTCCCGCTCCCGCTGGGTCATCATCAAGCTCGCCGTCGTCGGACTTGCCAGCGCCACGCTGGCCGGACTGCTCACGCTCACCATCACTTGGTGGTACGGCTCAGTCGACAAGCTGACCACCACGCCGTACGCCGTCTTCGACCGCCGGGACATCACACCCGTCGGCTACGCCGTCTTCGCGTTCGCCGCGGGCGCCCTCCTCGGCACCGTCATCCGACGCGTTCTTCCCGCCATGGCGGCCACGCTCGGCGCTTACGTCACCGCCCGCGTCGGCACCGCCCTCTGGATCCGGCCACACCTGCTCAGTCCGATCCAGACGACCTTGTCGCTGCGAGGAGCAGGGCCGACCGGACAGGCACACCTGGGCGTCGGGTCCCAGAACGGCGGCGCCGTGACCCTCTTCGCCCAAGGTGATGGTCCCCACAACTCCTGGACGCTTTCCAGTCACCTGCTGGACAGCGCCGGACGGCAGCCCACCACGCGTCAGCTCGCTGCGTTCCTGCACGACTACTGCCCGAACTTCCGCGGTCCGGGGGCGCCACCCCCCTCCGGCCAAGGCGTCGTCCAGGTTGTCGGTCCCGACGCGGGCCGGCCCTGCCTCGACCAGGCGGCGAAGGCCTTCCACCTGCTCGTGACCTACCAGCCGGCCGACCGCTACTGGACCCTCCAGTGGCTCGAGACCGGCCTGTTCGTCGCGCTCGCACTGGTCGCCTCGGCAGGGTGCTACTGGTGGGCCACCCACCGCACCAGCTGAGCCTGGCACAACGCTTTCCGTTGCAAAGTCGGCTCGTTGCTTCGAGATCCGTCGAATCGGCGCTACCTTACCGACGTGACCGGGCCGGTACAGGCGCTGCGTAGCCCCTCGGGGCTCGACGCTGGACCCGGGGTCGCCGACGTGCGGCTGGAGGCCGTGACGAAGCGCTTCGGCGACGTCGTGGCGGTCCACGAGCTCACGCTGGACGTGCACCGGGGCGAGTTCTTCGCGCTGCTCGGACCGTCGGGGTCGGGCAAGACCACCTGCCTGCGGATGATCGGCGGCTTCGAGCGCCCGACCGCCGGCCGGATCTGGCTCGCCGGCACCGACGTCACCGAGGTCGCGCCGTTCGCGCGGGAGGTCAACACCGTCTTCCAGGACTACGCGCTGTTCCCGCACATGACGGTGGAGCAGAACGTCGGCTACGGCCTGATGGTGGCCAGGGTCCCAAAACGCGAGCGCCAGGAGCGCGTCGAGCAGGCCCTCGCCACGGTGCGGCTCAACGCCTTCGGTTCGCGGCGACCAGGCCAGCTGTCCGGAGGGCAGCGGCAGCGGGTGGCGTTGGCGCGGGCGCTGGTCAACCGGCCCAAGGTGCTGCTCCTCGACGAGCCACTGGGCGCACTCGACCGCAAGCTGCGCGAGCAGATGCAGGTCGAGCTGACCCTGCTGCAGCGCGACGTCGGCATCACCTTCGTCTTCGTCACCCACGACCAGGACGAGGCGCTCACGATGGCCGACCGGATCGCGGTCTTCCGCGACGGCCGCCTCGAGCAGGTGGGCACGCCCGAGGACGTCTACGACCGACCGGAGACGCCCTTCGTCGCCGACTTCATCGGCACCTCGAACCAGGCAGAGGGCGCCGCCGCGGTGGCCGTGTTCGGCGCCGAGGGGCACTTCGCCCTGCGGCCCGAGCGCATCCGGGTGCTCGACGCAGCCGGTGCGCCGGACCCCGGCGAGGTGGCGACCCCGGCACAGGTGGTCGACGTCGTGTTCGCCGGCGCCACGGTCCGCCGGGTCGTGACGCTCGACGCCGGACCGACCTGGGTCGTCACCGCGCCGGCAGTCGACGCAGCCGCCCTCCCCGGGCCCCGGCGCGGTGACCACGTGCTCCTCGCCTGGAGCCAAGGTGCAGAACGACGGCTCGGCTGACGCCGGGTCTCAACAGAGACTCAACCGAAGGGAATCGCATGCGCACTCGCCGGAGGACGTCGTTGATCGCGCTCGCTGGGGCCGGCCTGCTGGTGCTCAGCGCCTGCGCCGGTGGCTCAGGCGGCAGCAAGAGCAACAACGCGGCGCCGAGTCTGCCGAAGATCCCAATGGCCTCGTCGGTGGGGGCGGGCGAGGGTGAGCTCGACCTCGTCAACTGGGCCGGCTATGCCGAGGACGGCACGAACGACAAGACGGTGGACTGGGTGCACCCGTTCGAGAAGGAGACCGGCTGCAAGGTCAACAGCAAGATCGGCAACACCTCGGACGAGATGGTCACGCTGATGAAGTCCGGTCAGTACGACGGGGTGTCGGCCTCCGGGGACGCGACCCTGCGGCTGGTGTACGGCGGGCTGGTCGCGCCGGTGAACACCTCGTTGGTGCCGAACTACGCGACCATCCAGGACTTCCTGAAGAACCGGTCGTGGAACTCGGTGTCCAACCAGATGTACGGCATCCCGCACGGGTGGGGCGCAAACCTGCTGATGTACAACACCAAGACCGTCTCGCCCGCGCCGACCTCCTGGTCCGTCGTCTTCGACGCCAACTCCCCGTACAAGGGGAAGGTCACCGCCTATGACTCGCCGATCTACATCGCCGACGCGGCGCTCTACCTGATGCGGCACCAGCCCGACCTGAAGATCACCAACCCGTACGCCCTGGACACCAAGCAGCTCGACGCGGCCGTGCAGCTGCTCAAGACGCAGCGCACGCTCGTCGGGGAGTACTGGGCGGACTACACCAAGGAGGTCCAGGGCTTCGAGTCGGGCAACAGCGTCCTGGGCACCACCTGGCAGGTCATCGCCAACCTCGTCACCTCCGACAAGAAGGGCCCTGTGGCGGCGATCGTGCCGAGCGAGGGCGTGACCGGCTGGTCGGACACCTGGATGGTCGCGGCCCACGCCAAGCACCCGAACTGCATGTACAAGTGGATGAACTGGATCACGTCGCCGACCGTCAACGCACAGGTCGCCGAGTGGTTCGGGGAGGCGCCAGCGCAGAAGCTCGCCTGCGACCACACCGCGGACAAGGCGTTCTGCACGACCTACCACGCGGCGGACAAGGCGTACTCCGACGCGATCTACTACTGGACGACTCCCACGACCCACTGCCTGGACGGGCGGGGGAACATCTGCACCGACTACGCCACGTGGACGCAGGACTGGACGGCGGTCAAGGGCTAGTGCGGGCGGCCTCCTCCTGGCTGCACCGGCACACGACAGCACGGCTGCTGGCCCTGCTGTCGCTGCCGGTGCTGTGGGTGGTCGTGGCCTACCTCGGTGCGCTCGGCGCGATGCTGGTGGCTGCGTTCTGGACGACGAACGACTTCACCGGTGCCGTCGAGCACCGGCTGACGCTGTCCAACTTCCGGACGCTGGTGGAGCAGCCGGTCTACCGAAGGGTCGCGCTGCGATCCCTCGGTGTGGCCGCGCTCGTCACCGCAGTCGACACCCTGATCGCCCTGCCGATGGCCTACTACATGGCCAAAGTGGCCTCGCCCCGCGCCCGTCGGCTGCTGGTGGTCGCGATCCTCACGCCGCTCTGGGCGTCGTACCTGGTGAAGGCCTACGCCTGGCGGGTCATGCTCGCGAACGGCGGCGTCGTCGACTGGCTGCTCCAGCCGTTCGGGACGCACGGTCCCGGGTTCGGCCTGATAGCCACCATCATCACGCTGTCCTACCTGTGGCTCCCGTTCATGGTGCTGCCGCTGTTCGCCGGCCTCGAGCGGATCCCCGACGCGCTGCTCGAGGCGTCAGCCGACCAGGGTGCCCGGGCCGCCCGGACCTTCCGGTCGATCGTCCTCCCGCTGCTGTTTCCCGCCCTGGTCGCGGGGTCGATCTTCACCTTCTCGCTGTCGCTCGGGGACTACATCACCGTGAAGATCGTGGGCGGCACGAGCCAGCTGGTCAGCAACGTCATCTACGACAACATCACGACCGGCGGCAACCTCCCCTTCGCCGCAGCCGCGGCCTTCTTCCCGATCCTCGTGATGGTCGGCTACCTGGTCGGGGTCCGGCGCACCGGCGCCCTCGAGGAGCTGTAATGCCCACCGCCGTCGCCCGCCGCGTCCTGGCCGCCGTGATGGGGCTCGGCCTGATCGTCGTCTACCTGCCGCTGGCGGTCGTGCTGGTCAACAGCTTCAACAGCTCACGGACCTTTGCCTGGCCCCCGTCCCAGCTCACGACGCACTGGTGGTCGCAGGCGTGGCAGAGCACCGGCGCGCGCAGTGCCTTGCGCACGAGCGTCGAGGCAGGGCTCGGCGCGACCGCCATCGCCTTGGTGCTCGGCACGATGGCGGCCTTCGCGGTCGCCCGCTACCGCTGGTTCGGCCGCGAGTCGGTGTCGTTCCTGCTGCTGCTGCCGATCGCGCTGCCGGGGATCGTCACGGGCATCGCCCTCAACAACGCGTTCCGCGTCGCGGGCGCCCGCTTCGGCCTGCTCACGATCATCATCGGCCACTCGACGTTCTGCGTCGTGCTGGTCTACAACAACGCGCTCGCGCGGCTGCGGCGGCTGGGAGGGACGTTGGAGGAGGCGTCCATGGACCTCGGCGCGGGGGTCTGGCAGACCTTCCGCTACGTGACCTTCCCGCTGCTCCGGTCGGCGCTGTTCGCCGGGGGGCTGCTGGCGTTCGCACTGTCCTTCGACGAGATCATCGTGACCACGTTCACCTCCGCGCCAGGCGTGCAGACGCTGCCGCTGTGGATCTTCGGGAACCTGTTCCGGCCCAACCAGGCCCCCGTCGTGAACGTCGTCGCAGCCGCGCTGATCGTGCTCTCGGTGCTGCCGGTCTGGCTCGCGCAGCGCCTCTCGGGCGAACCCGTCGGCGCCCGCCACTGACCTGGACGCGCCCCACCGAACCTGTACGAGACCGACTTCACTTCGTGATCTGGATGCAACCGGCGTCGGCGAACGTTGTACGGGGTGATGATGATGACTAAGAACCCAGAAAACCGTCAGGTCGATGCCGAGCTGATCGCGCTGCACGACGCCTATGTCCGGCAGGTCAACGCAGCCGTGTCAGCCGACCGCGACGGCCTCGCCTGTGACCTCGCTCAGGACTTCTCCGACGATGCCCGCGAGCTGCTCGCCGGCGCGCGTGACCAGGACAGCGCAGGGCACTGACGCCTGGCACCAACTCCTGGCACCATGACGCGTATGCGGTCGCGAGTGCTCCTGATGGTCACGCTGTTCGTCCTGAGTGCGCTCACGCCCGCGACGGCACAGGCCGGCACGCGAAGCTCGCAGCTCAACGCCGACCTGGCCAAGGTGGCGGCCGGCAGGGCGGACACCGTCTCCGTCACAGTCCATGACGAGCGCACCCACCGGACCTACGCCTACCGGCCCTCGGCGGCCTACGACACCGCCAGCATCGTCAAGGTGGACATCCTGCAGACGCTGCTCTGGCAGCGCCAGAAGCGTGGGTTGTGGCTGACCCAGCAGCAGCAGAGCCTCGCCCACAACATGATCGTCCACAGCGACAACGACGCCGCGTCGGAGCTGTGGCGGGAGGTCGGCTACAGCTCAGGCGTCGCTGCCTACAACCGCGCGATCCACCTGAGCAGCACGACCTTCGACAGGGGCGGAGCCTGGGGGCTCACACGCACCACCACGGCCGACCAGGTCACCCTCGTCCGCGCCGTCACGTTCGGCCCCGGGCCCTTGGCGTCCCGCGCCCGGCTCTACGTGCGGGGCCTGATGGGCCATGTCGAGCGGGACCAGGCATGGGGCGTGTCGGCCGGTGTGCCCCAAGGGCCCTACGTGGAGCTCAAGAACGGCTGGCTCCCCCGCTCGTCAGGCGGCTGGCGGGTCAACAGCATCGGGCATGTCCGCGTCCAGGGTCGCGACTACGACATCGCGGTGCTGTCGATGAACAACTCGTCGATGCAGTACGGGATCGGCACCGTCGAGGCGATGTCGCGCACGGTCTACCGCGACCTCGGCTGAGCGAGCCCGCCGGTCAACGCGGGCCGACGCTGAAGAAGTCACGGCGCGACGGGCCCAGGTATCGCAACAGCGAACCCTGCTGGCGGGCCAGCACCCGGTGCGGGGTCACCCGACGGCCGACGTGGGTGTAGGTCAGCAGGCACACGAACTGCGGGTTGATGTCCATCTCCATGGCGCGGACGGCACCGGCCTGCACCAGGAGGGTCGCCAGCTGCGCGGTCGTCACCCGGTCGGCGACGATGACGACGAGGAAGCCGCGTGCGGTGACCCCGACGCCGCTCCGATAGGTCGCGTGCCGGTGGTGGAGGGTGTTGCCCCAGACGCGCGAGTCGTCCTGGCCCACGGTCGGTGCAGGCCGCCCGCCGTCGACGAGGAGGTCGAGGTTCTGCCGAGCGACCGGGACGGACGCATCACGGACCGGGTCGTAGGCCCGGACGTCCGCGCGACCTGTGCGGTCGATGAGCAGGGTGGCCGCCCCCGGCCGAAGCCGCCCGTGCACCCGGTTGCCCTCACGGATGCCGCCCCGCGAGCCGGTGTTGGTGAACCCGGCGTTGAAGGTCGCGAGGACGGTGGCCCGTTCCCGTGCCGTCAGGGTGTCCGGGGCTGACCAGCCGGTGCCGCCGGGCACGACTGTCCCGGGGTGCCAGCGGATCATCACGAGGCGTTGGTCGACCACCATCTGCGCGGCCTCCCAGCCCCCCTTCGCCGCGGGAAGCTGCGTGACGGTGATGCCGTCGTCGGAAACGACGGCTGGGCGGCTGATCGCGGGCCCCGGGCTCCGGGTGGGATGAGGGCTCACCGCGGGTCGCGACGAGATGGCCTGCGGAGCCGACGACTGGCAGCCGCTCAGGAGGATCCCGCCCAGGGCACAGCCGGCCATGGCCCGACGCTGCGCGTTCGACCGAGGCATGGGACCGATCCTCGGACCTCGCGCCTGAGGGAACGCTGCACGGGCGCCCGACTGTGCCCCACCTGAGAAGCGGGACAGCTCACAGGCGCGTCGAGGGCTGTCCTGGCGCCTGACGGGCATTCTTGGGGGGTGCCAGCCCAGCGAACCCTCTCGGCCCGCGTCCGGCGCCGACGGGCCGGGATCACGATGCTCGCCGTGGTCACCGCGGTGTTCGCGGTCACCCACCTGAGTCCCCACGACCGAGGCGGCCACGTCGTCGGCAAGGCACCGGTCAGCCAGCAGCTCACCGAGGACAGCGTCCCCCACGGCGTCACCACCGGGCCGGTCGACGTCTATGCCCACACGAGGGTCGGTGACCTGACGGCTGCGACCCGCTCGGTGCCCTACCTGCTCTATGTCCCCGAGAGCGCGGGGCGTGGCGTGGACGTGGTCGACCCGAGGACCCTCAGAGTCATCGGGCACTACCCCACCGGGCTCGACCCGCAGCACGTCGTGCCCTCCTACGACCTGCGCACCCTGTGGTCCACGAACGACCTGGCCAACACCGTGACGCCCTTCGACCCGCGCACCGGGCGACCCCGAGGTCCTGCCGTGGCCGTGAACGACCCCTACAACATGTACTTCCTCCCGGGCGGCAAGCTCGCGATGGTCGTGCAGGAGCAGCTGCAGACGCTGGCGTTCTACGACGCGCAGACCATGGCACCGGTGTCCCAGACCAAGGTCGACTGCGCCGGCGTGGACCATGCCGACTTCACCGCGGACGAGAAGACCCTCGTCGCCTCCTGCGAGTTCAGCCACCGGCTGCTCCGCCTCGACGTCGCCTCCCAGAAGGTCACGGGCTACCTCGACCTCCCGCGCTCCTCGCCGCAGGACGTGCGACTCACCCCTGACGGCAAGCACTTCCTCGTCGCCGACAAGACCCTCGGCGGCGTCACGGTCATCGATGCGCAGCACTTCCGCCGTACCGGTTTCATCGCGACGGGCGCTGACGCGCACGGCATCTATCCCAGCCGCGACGGCCGGCTGATGTACGTGAGCAATCGCGGCGCCGGCACGATCAGCGTGGTGGATCCGGTCCAGCTCAAGGTCGTCGCCACCTGGCGACTGCCGGGGGGCGGCAGCCCGGACATGGGAGGCGTGAGCCCCGACGGCCGCTACCTCTGGCTGTCGGGACGGTACGACGCGACGCTGTACGAGATCTCCACCAGCGACGGTCACCTGGTGGCGCAGGTGCATGTCCCCGCGAAGCCGCACGGGGTGTGCGTGTGGCCGCAGCCGGGGCGCTACTCACTGGGCCACACCGGCAACATGCGCTGACGCTCAGGCTGACGCTCAGGAAGCGCTTGGGCACGACAGGCCAGAGTCAGGACATGGCCCGAGGGAGCTCTCCGCGTCGGCGTCGCACGTGGCGGGTGATCGGTGCACTGCTGGCCGTGTTCCTGCTCATCGTCGGCGTCTCGATCACGCGCTCCCTCACCGCGCCAGGAACGGACAGCACGGCGGCACGACTGGCGGAGTGGGCACGCGGGCACTGGCTGTCGGCCGTCGTCGACCGTCTCGAGCGCGTGACCTACCACGCCCCCAAGGTCGGCGGGACCCCCGCGGCGACCTCGCCGCTGCTGGCCACCACGCCGGACACCTCCAGACAGCTGGGGCTTCAGCCGATCCGGCCGCTCGCCACCCCGGCCCTTCCCGGCGAAGGGGCCTGGCACGTGCTCAAGGCGGTCGGGGGGCGGCCCGTCCTGCAAGCGGCCTTCCTCCGGCCGGATGCGGTGCACACCTCGTACACCGCAGCTGTTGCCTGGATGGACACGACCCGAGTCCGGTTCGTGCTGCACCCGGGGACGCAGGAACCGGGTCACGGTCCCTGGCCGGTCGGTAGCTCGATCAGCCTGGCGGAGCGCCCGACCCTGCTGGCTGCCTTCAACGGCGGGTTCCGGATCGACGCGGCGCGCGGTGGCTTCCTCGAAGGCGGCCACCACGTAGGAGCGCTGCGCGTCGGGGCCGCGTCGTTCGTGGTGCTGCCGAACGGGAGGGCCACGGTGGGGCAGTGGGGCCGCGACGTCGGACCCAGCACTGCTCTGTCGGCGGTCAGCGCCGTGCGCCAGAACCTCGACCTGCTGGTCGACAACGGCACTCCCGCGGCCGGCCTCGACGCCAACACGGGCGGGCGGTGGGGACGGACCCTCGGCAACAAGTTCTACGTCTGGCGGTCCGGGGTGGGCGTCACGCGCTCGGGCGCCCTCGTCTATGTGGCCGGCAACCGGCTGTCGGCCGGGTCGCTGGCCGAGCTGCTGGTGCGCGCCGGCTGCGTCAGGGCGATGGAGCTCGACATCAACCCGGAGTGGACGAGCTTCATCACCTACTCCCCGGGCCATGCGCAGAACCTGCTGCCGGACATGCAGCGGTCGCCGCACCGGTATGACACGACCTCCACCCGCGACTTCGTCACCGTCAGCCTGGGCAGCTGATGACAGCCGTCGCCGAGCGCACTCCCGGACATGCATCCAGTCGTGCGCTGCTCACCGCGACGCGCCCCAAGCAGTGGGTCAAGAGCCTGCTGGTGCTCGCGGCACCAGCGGCAGCGGGCGTCCTGCTCAAGCCCCCCGTCGCGGTGCACGTCGTGCTCACGCTCGTCGCCATGACCCTGACGTCGGCTGCCTGCTATCTGACCAACGATGTCCTGGACCGGCACGCGGACCGGCTGCACGTCGTCAAGGCCCGGCGCCCCATCGCCTCGGGAGCGGTCTCCGTGCCACGGGCGCTGGCTACGGCCGCGGTGCTCGGTGGGCTCGGGCTCGCGCTGGCTGCCGCCATCGCGGTGCAGGTGCTCGCGGTGGTCGCGACCTATGCGGTGCTGACGTTGCTGTATGCGGTGCGCCTCAAGCACGTGCCGTGGCTCGAGCTGGCCGTCGTCGCGTCCGGCTTCGTGCTGCGCGCGCTGGCGGGCGCGGCCGCCGCGTCCGTCGAGGCGTCCGAGTGGTTCCTCGTCGTCGTGACGTCGGCGGCCCTCATCATCGTCGCCGGCAAGCGGACGAGCGAGCTGGTCTCGGAGGGCGTCCGAGCGCGCCCCGTCCTCCTCAGCTACCGCCGTGGGCAGTTGCGGGCCGTGACTCTCGGGGCCACCGGCGCGCTGGTCTGCAGCTATGCGGGGTGGGCCGCCTTCCGCCCCGATCCCCTGGCCAGCCGACTGGCACTCGCCTCTCTCGTTCCGGTGCTCCTCGTCCTGGGCCGATGGGGGCGCGAGACCGCACGTGGCCTGACGGGCGCGCCGGAGGACGTCCTGCTCCTCGACCCCTGGGTCCGCGCGGGGGTGCTGGCGTGGGGCTGCCTGTTCGTCTCGACCGTGCTCGTGGCACTGCCAGGATGAGTGAATGGCGCGACTGAGCGGGTGGGGTCGCACCACGTCCTCGCTGTGCGACGACGAGCGGGTGAGCGCCACCGACGCGGCTGCCGCGCTGGCGTCGGCCGGGGCCCGCGGCCTCCTCGTCCGCGGCAGCGGCTGCAGCTATGGCGACGCCGCCCTCAACACCGGGGGCACCGCCCTCACCCTCGCGCCGGAGGACCCGACGGTGCACCCGCACGGAGTCGTGGTCGCTGGTGCCGGCACGTCGTTCGAGACGCTGCTGCGCACCACCTTGCCGACGGGCTGGACGCTGCCGGTGCTGCCCGGCACCCGCCACCTCACCCTCGGTGGTGCCATCGCTGCGGACGTGCACGGCAAGAACCACCTCCAGGACGGCAGCATCGCCGCGTGGCTCGACGAGGTCGTCCTCCTTGACGGAGCCGGCCGGCGATGGGTCACCCGGCCAGGTGACCCCGAGTTCGCGGCCACCGTCGGCGGGATGGGCCTGACCGGGATGATCCTCGGCGCCACCCTGCGCCTGCTGCCCGCTGAGGGCACCCAGCTCGAGGTCAGCAACCAGCGGCTGCCGGACCTGGACCAGGTCATGGCAGCCCTCGACGTCGCGGCCCGGCGCTCGCGCTACGCGGTGGCGTGGGTGGACGCGTTCGCGCGGGGTCGCGGGGTCGTGAGCGAGGCCAGGTGGACCGGGTCGCCGTGCCGTCGGTCCTACGCGCCCGCGCAGCACCTCGTCGCTCCCCCGGTCCCGTTGTCCGTCGTCACGCCGCTGACAGCCCGGGCCTTCAACGCGGCGTGGTGGCGGCTGCCCGGGCACGAGCGCACCTCCGTCACGACCCTCACCAGCTTCTTCCATCCGCTCGACGGGGTACGCCAGTGGAACCGCCTCTATGGACCGCGCGGGTTCCTGCAGTACCAGTTCGTCGTCCCCGACGGCGCCGCGCACCTGGTGGGTGACGCCCTGGGCGAGCTCACCGCTGCGGGCGGCGCGCCGTTCCTCGGGGTCCTGAAGCGGTTCGGCGACGCGAGCGAAGGTCTGTTGTCGTTCCCACGCCCCGGCTGGTCGCTGGCCGTCGACCTCCCACCGACGCCCGGACTGGGGGCCGTCCTGGACGGGCTGGACACTCGGGTCGCCGCGGCCGGCGGAGCGGTCTACCTGGCCAAGGACGCGCGCCTCAGTGCCGAGCTGTTCGAGGACATGTACCCCCGCGTGAAGGAGTGGCGAGACGTGCAGACCCGGCTCGATCCAGAGGGGCTCTTCCGCTCCGACCTCGACCGGAGGCTCGGACTGGTGCGCCGTGCGTGACGGCACCGGCCGATGGGGCCGGGTCCTGGTCCTCGGCGGGACCAGCGAGCTCGGCCTAGCCGTCGTCGACGCCCTTGATCTGCAGCCCCGCGCGGAGGTGCTGCTCGCAGGTCGCGACCTCGACGCCCTCGCGGCGGCCCCCCTCCCGGACGGCGTACGCCGGACCTGCCTGCACTGGGACGCGACGTCGCCAGGCGCGGCCGCCGCGGTGACCGACGCGGCCACGCAGGGCGGCGACCTGGACCTGGTCGTCGCCGCCGCCGGCATCCTGGGACTCGGGGCACACGAGGACGCCGGGCTCGCCGCCGAGGTGCTCATGACCAACACCGCAGGCCTCATCGAGGCGTTGGTGACCCTCGCCGGCCGGCTGCGCAGCCAGCGGCACGGCACAGTGGTCGTGCTGTCGTCGGTCGCGGCCGTGCGCCCACGCCGGTCCAACTACGTCTACGGCGCGAGCAAGGCGGGTCTCGACGCATTCGCCCAGGGACTGGCCGACGACCTTCACTCCACCGGCGTCCGGGTCCTGGTGGTGCGACCCGGTTTCGTGCACGGACGCATGACCGCGGGACTCCCGGCAGCTCCGATGGCGACCTCTCCCGAGGACGTCGGCAGGGCGGTGCGGCTGGCCCTCGACCGCGGACGGTCCACCGTGTGGGTCCCCGCTGCCCTGCGCTGGGTGGCGCCGGTGCTCACGTTCGTGCCCCGGCCGATCTGGCGGCGGCTCGACCTCTGATCGGCCCCAGGTCGGATGCCGTGGACCACACTGCAGGCATGACGTCTGCGCGGCCGACGGCGACCACGTCGGTGGTCGCGCGGTTGCGCGCGGCCGGGTGCGTGTTCGCTGAGGAGGAGGCGGAGCTGCTCCTCCAGGCCGGCGGGGGCGCACTGATCGACCGACGGGTCGCCGGTGAGCCGTTGGAGCACCTGCTCGGGTGCGTGTCCTTCGCCGGCCTGCGGGTGGCCGTCGGTCCCGGCGTGTTCGTGCCCCGCCGGCGTACGGAGCTGATGGCGCGCGTCGCGATCGGGCGCAGCCCCGCTGCCTTCGTCGAGCTCTGCTGCGGTGTCGCCGCGGTGACCGCGACGGTCGAGGCTTCCCTTCCCGACGTCGAGACGTGGGCGACCGACCTCGATCCCGTGGCCGTCTCCTTCGCCAGCCGCAACATCAGGGGTACGGCGATCGCGGGTGACCTCGACGAGGCGCTGCCCCCGACCCTGCTGGGGCGGGTCGATGTGATCGCCTGCAACGCGCCGTACGTGCCGTCTGCCGAGGTGCGGCACCTGCCCCCGGAAGCTCGCGACCACGAGCCGCTGATCGCCCTCGACGGCGGTAGCGACGGGCTCGACGTGATCAGGCGCGCGGCGGCCCGCGCGCCGAGGTGGCTCGCCCCGGGCGGGGCGCTTCTCGTCGAGGTGAGTGACGCGCAGGTCGCCGCCGCGTCGGCGGCGATGGCGGCCGTGGGGCTGCGACCCGACGTGCAGCGCGACGAGATGTGCACCGTCCTGATCGCTGTGTCCACAGCCGGGTTCGCCGACGCCCCAGGGCATCTCGCGTCCTCCTAGCGTCCGGGGTCCGTCTCCTCGACCCGAAGGACCGCTGATGTTCCGCGCCCTGCTCGCCCCTGTCACCCTGCTGCCGGTCCTGCTCGCAGCACCGGCCACAACCCCCTGGGTCGTCTCCACACCCGGTGCCCCGCAGCCCGTGCTCCGACAGCTGCACGTCACAGCCTCCCGGGTCTTCGCCCACGGCTTCGAGGCACGGCTCGGCCCGGGTCAGGTGCGCCAGCTCGATCGGCTCCCCGGCGTCGTCGTCGAGCCGGACCATCCGCTGTCCCTGACGTCGTCGAGCCGGAGCACGCGGAGCTGGGGGCTCGACCGCATCGACCAGCGGTCCCTGCCGCTCAATGGCCGCTACCGCTCTGCCAACACAGCGGGCACGGTGCATGCCTATGTGATCGACACCGGCATCTCGACCGCCCATCCTGACTTCGAGGGCCGCGCCACCGTTGGCTACGACGCCCTGGACGGCGACGGCCAGGACTGCAACGGGCACGGCACCCACGTCGCCGGCATCGTCGGCGGCGCGTCCTACGGGGTCGCGAAGCGCGTCCAGCTCGTCGCCGTGCGGGTCATGGACTGCAGCGGACGCAGCACGACCGGCGCCGTGCTCGCCGGCATCGACTGGGTGCGGCAGCACGCCGTCAAGCCCGCCGTCGCCAACCTCAGCCTCGGCGGCACCTTCTCGGCCGTGCTCGACCGGGCGGTGGACGAGCTCGCCGACAGTGGAGTCTTCGTGTCGGTGGCGGCAGGCAACAGCAACAGCGACGCCTGCCAGTCCTCTCCCGCCGCAGCAACTCGCGTCGTGACCGTCGGCGCGACCGACCGCACCGACACCCGCGCCCCCTGGAGCAACACCGGCAGCTGCGTCGACGTGTTCGCGCCCGCGGTCAACGTCACGTCTGACTGGCCAGGGGGCGGCAGCCGGGTCCTGTCGGGCACATCGATGGCCGCGCCGTTCGTCGCCGGTGCGGCAGCGGTCTATCTCGCGAAGCACCCTTCGGACTCCACGGCGGTCGTCAACGCCTGGCTCGAGAGTCATGCGACCGCAGGCAAGGTCAAGCGCGACCCCAGCGGCACGCCGAACCGGTTGCTCTACACCGGATCGATCTGAGCCCCACACTGGTGAGGTGCTGCTGCTCCTGCTCCGACGCAAGCTGTTCTGGCTCGTCGTCCTCGTCCTGGTGCTGCTCCCGTTGCTGCCCCAGGTGACGATGCGACTCGCGACCTGGGGCGACCGCTACTCCGACGCCGGCCGCACGCCGACGCGAAGCATCGCCATCGTCTTCGGCGCGGGGCTGCGGAGGGACGGCACCCCGTCGCCGTTCCTGCAGCAGCGGCTCGACCTGGCCGTGCAGCTCTATGACAGGCACCGCGTCCGCGCGCTGCTCGTCACGGGAGACAACGGGACGACGAGCCACGACGAGCCGACGGCGATGAAGGACTACCTCGTCCTGCACGGGGTGTCGGCCACTGACGTCGTGGTCGACGATGCCGGGTTCTCGACCTACGACTCCTGCTATCGAGCCAAGGCCGTCTTCGGCGTGAAGGACGCCGTGGTCGTGAGCCAGGGCTATCACCTGCCGCGCGCGGTGTTCACCTGCCGCCGGCTGGGCATCGACACCGTGGGCCTCGGGGGCTCGGAGCTGAGCCGGTTCCCCTCGGACACGCTGCAGTACTCAGCTCGCGAGCTGGTCAGCAGCATCAAGGCGTCGTGGCAGCTGGTGGCCAGGCCCAAGCCACACTTCGTCGGCCCGCACGACCCCGGCCTCGACAGGGCGACGGCCGCGGGCCGCCCCTGATCAGAGCAGGTAGATCAGGGCGGTGACGAGCCCCAAGAACAGCAGCACGCCGAGCAGCCCGAACGCCCAGGTCAGGTCGTCACGCTCGTCCTCGTGCGCACCCTCGCCGAGCAGCTCGGGCAGGGTCGCGTCGCGGTAACGGTCCGGGTCGGACTCCGGGTCGAGGGTCATCCCATGTGCGGGTAACGGTGATCCGTCGGGGGCACCGACGTCGTCTTGATGGTGCGAGGCGACGACCAGCGGTAGAGGTTGAGCACCGAGCCGGCCTTGTCGTTGGTGCCGGACGCCCGCGCACCGCCGAACGGTTGCTGCCCGACCACGGCACCGGTCGGCTTGTCGTTGACGTAGAAGTTCCCGGCCGCGAAGCGCAGCGCCTCGGACGCCTCGGCGATCGCATAGGGGTCGTCCGCGAAGACCGCGCCGGTCAGGGCATACGGCGCCGCCGAGTCGACCAGCGGCAGCACCTCCGCCCAGTCGTCGTAGACGTAGACGCCGAGAACGGGGCCGAAGAACTCCCTCGTCATGACGTCGTGCCGCGGGTCGGACGTCTCGACCACGGTGGGCTGCACGAAGTAGCCCTCGCTGTCGTCGGCGGTTCCACCCGCGTGGACGGTGAGCGCCGGGTCGTCGTGCGCCGAACGCACCACGCCGGCGAGCCGGTCGAACGCCCGCCGGTCGATGACGGCGCCGCCGAAGTTCGAGAAGTCCGTGACGTCGCCATAGGACAGCGAAGAGGTCCGGTCGGCGAGCGCATCGCGCAGCCCGCCGTTCCACATCGCACGCGGCACATAGGCCCGCGAGGCGGCCGAGCACTTCTGCCCCTGGTACTCGAAGGCGCCTCGGACGAGAGCGACCTCGAGCGCGGCCACGTCGGCCGACGGGTGCGCCAGCACGAAGTCCTTGCCGCCGGTCTCCCCGACCAGCCTGGGGTACGAGCGGTAGCGAGCGATGTTGTTGCCGACCTGCTGCCAGAGGTGCTGGAAGGTCGCCGTCGAACCGGTGAAGTGGATCCCGGCCAGCTGCGGGTGCTCGAGCGCGGCGCCCGAGGCGGCCCCGAACCCGGTCACCATGTTGATGACCCCCGGCGGCATCCCGGCAGCCTCGAGCAGCCGCATCGTGAAGTGCGCCGCGAGCTGCTGCGTGGGCGAGGGCTTCCACACGACGGTGTTGCCCATCAGCGCGGGCGCCAGCGGCAGGTTGCCGGCGATGGCCGTGAAGTTGAACGGTGTGATCGCGACGACGAAGCCCTCGAGCGGCCGGTGGTCCATCCGGTTCCAGACGCCGGACGAGGAGATCGGCTGCTCGGCCAGCACCTGCCGGCCGAAGGCCACGTTGAAGCGCAGGAAGTCGATGAGCTCGCACGCGCTGTCGATCTCAGCCTGGAAGCAGGTCTTGCTCTGGCCCAGCATGGTCGCCGCGTTGAGGGTGTCGCGCCACGGTCCGGCGAGCAGGTCGGCTGCCCGGAGCAGCACGGCGGCACGATCGTCGTACGAGGTCTCCCGCCAGGCCGGCGCTGCCCGCAGAGCAGCATCCACCGCGGCCTGCCACTCGCTCGCCGGTGACTCCGCCGTCACCCCGAGGACGGCGCGGTGGCGGTGCGGCTGCACCACCTCGATGCGGTCCCCGGCCGCCAGGGCCGAGACCCCGTTGATCGTCGTCGGCAGGTCGATGCGCTCGGCGGCCAGCTCCTTGAGACGAGCCTCCAGCGAGATCCGCTCGGCAGATCCGGGGGCGTAGGACCGGATCGGCTCGTTGGCCGGAGAGGGGACGGACGTGACGGCATCGAGCATCCACCCATGGTGCCACCGATGACGTTCTAGTCTCGGTCTCGTGGAGCAGGTGGTCGCGTTCAGTCGGTACGTCGGACTGGTCGTGGCGGTGTTCGCCGCGCTGCTGGTCGCCCCGCGGGCGACGACGGCAGCGTGGGCCTTCGCCCGACGCGGGTTCCGTCACGCTGAGGACGACGAGATCGTGCCCGTCCAGGTCCGGACGGGTGTGCGGACCAGCGGTCGTCGGCACCTGCACCACTTCCACGGCGATGACCCGCGCGACCGCGCCGAGGTGCTCGACACGCACGGCCCGCGGCGCCGGGTCAGGGCTGCCCGATGGGACCTCGCCCCGCTGCTCGAGCTGGTGGACCGGCGCGCGGTCCTGGTGCTGGTGACGGGCCTGCTGCTCGTCTTCGCCGGCGACGTCGTGCGGCTGCTGCCCGACGGTGCGGTGCTGGGCGGCGATCTGCTGATCGTCGTCGTGACCTTTGTGGTGATGCGGCATGTGATCTACACCTATGTGCCGGTCCAGCGCCTCGACGTGACCCGCCATCTCGAGCGCGCGCATGCGCCGTTCGACCAGCTGATGCGGCTGGTCCTGCTGTCGGTCGCGGTGGCACTGCTCGCGACCTGGCCCAGCCAGGTGGGCTGGCAGCTCGCCTCGCACAGCCTGGGTGGCCAGCTCCACGACCAGCGGCTCGTCGTCGCCTGGGCCTGCGAGCTGCCCTGGCTGCTGGGCGTCAGCTGGATCCTGGTGCGTCATCGGGTGGCTGCTTCACCGGCGAGGTGACGCCGGTCAACCTGGTTCGAGCAGCGGTCCGATCTCCTGCCGCGCCCACCACTGCAGCTCGTGGCCCTCTGCCTGCTCGACCCGGAACGCCGCGTCGTCGGACCCCAGGTCGGCCTCGATGACGGCGTCCGCCGCGACGGTCACGTCGGGTATGGCCGACGGGTCGTCGACGTGGACGGCCTGCACCAGCCGGAGGGCCACCGGGTCAGCGACCTTCACGGCTGCGCGGTCGACGTGCGGGGCCGCGGTCACCACGTCATCGGGCACCTCGGCGACCACGACGACCCTGCGCCGCACGGCATCAGGGTCCGCGTCGAGCAGCCGCACCGATGCCCGGGCCGCGAGGGTCAACGCGGAGTACTCGAGCTCCTCCAGGTCGCCCTCGGCATACCACTCACGCAGGGCCGGCGTGACGGCGTAGCCCGGTAGCGGCGGTTCGCCGACGACCCCGTTGTCGAGCAGCCGGCGCAGCTCGTTGAGGGTCGACGGCAGGTAGACGCGCATCAGGCCGCCAGGGCGGAGGCGGAGGTCGCCAACGCGGTCTGGAGCACCTGGGCGCGCCGCCGCGGGTCCATCATGTTGGCCCCGATCACCTCGAGGTCCGCCGCCGTCGGGCCGAGGAACGTGACCTTGGTCCCGGTGGCCGCGACCTTCTTGACCTCGTTGAGGACGCGCCGCGTCATGATCCGCCGGAACCGGCGTTCGATGCGGGCCGCCACCTCGGTCGGGGAGTCGAACGTGATCGACGTCATCGGCGACAGCACATAGACCTCGTCGAGCCGCAGCCGCGTGACCAGGTCGACCGACGTCGGTGAGCAGACCCCGCCGTCGACATAGCGGCGCTTGCCGATCCTGACGGGTTGGTACCAGCCAGGGATGGCGCAGGACGCCATGACCGCATCCCGCAGATCCGCGAACGGCTGGCCGACCTGTCCGAACGGGACCCGGCGGCCGGAGTCGTAGTCCATGGCCACGATCCACGTTCGGCTGCCCGGATGTCGCGGCGGTGCCCATCCCCCGTCCGGCAGCATGGCGTCGACGAGCCGTCCGATCGGTGCGATGTCACCGCGTCCCTCCGGCAGCGCCGCGGACAGCGCGCCGAGCGGGGTCACCCGCCAGGGGTGCAGCGCCGCACCGATCAGGCCGCGCGGCGAGCCGATCCCGATCCTGGGCAGGGGCGGCAGCGCGCCGCCAGCCTGCTCGGCGTCGAAGTCGATGCGGGCGCCCGGCTTGCCCTGCTGGGTGTCGAGAAGGTCGTCCACGGTGAGCCCGCACGCCAGGGCGGCCGCAAGGACGGAGCCGGCGCTGGTGCCGATCAGCACGTCAGCCGTCTGCGGCTCCCAGTCGAGGTGCTCGCGGAGCGCCGCGAGCGCACCGATCGTCCAGGCCGCACCGAGCACTCCGCCGGCACCGAGGACCAGACCGCGCGTCGTCGTCATCGAGTCGATCCGACCAGTTCGGCGAGCGACTCCTCGAGGCAGGCCGCGAGGACGTCGACGTCGGGCATCGCGTCGCGGTCGGCGTTGAGACCGTAGAAGACGCCGCCGTTGTAGGAGGTCAGCCCGATGCTGACCGCCTGGTTCTTGGCCAGCGGCACGACGGGGTACATCGACAGCATGCGCGCGCCCGCGGCGTACAAGGGGTACTGCGGGCCTGGAACGTTCGTCACGACCAGGTTGAACAACCGGCGGGTCATGATCGATGCCGCCCGGGCCCCCAGAGCGTGGATGGTCGGCGGCGCAAAACCGGTCAGCTGGACGAGTGCGTCCGCGCCGACGGCGGCGCCGCTCTCCTTGTGCCCGCGCATCGCGAAGGTCACCTGGTGCAGCCGCATGACGGCCGAGCCCTCGCCGACCGGCAGGTCGACGAAGTAGGAGGAGACGCGGTTGCCGAGCTCGCCCTTCTCCGCATCGACGCGGACCGACACCGGCACCATGGCGCGGACGACGGTGGTCGACGTGACCTTCTCGCCGCGGGTGAGCAGCCAGCTGCGCAGCGCGCCGCTGACGGTGGCGAGCACGACGTCGTTCACCGTGCCGCCGTGTGCCTTGCGGACCCGCTTGTAGTCGTCGAGCGCGGTGTCGGCCATGCCGAACCGTCGCTGCTCGCCGATGGCGACGTTGAGCGGACTCTCCGGGGCCGGCCGTGCCATCACCCGGGCCTGCGCGAGCACCCCACCGACCACGCCCACGACCTTGCCGGTGGTGGCCTTCACGTCGGTCGCGGCGGCCTTCGCGGCGTCGAGCACGGCGGTCGGCCGGGTGGCGACCTCGACGATCGCACCGGCCACCAGGTCGACGATGCCAGGCTCTTTGTCCGGCGCCCAGTCGTCCTCCGGCACCTCCCGCGGAGTCGGCTCCACATCGAGGATCACGGTGCCGATGTCGACAGCGCTGATGCCGTCGACCATCGCGTGGTGGGTCTTGGTGATGATGCCGATCCGGCCGTCCTCGAGGCCCTCGACGAGGTAGATCTCCCACAGCGGCCGGCTGCGGTCCAGCGGCCGGCTCTGCAGCCGCGCCACCAGGTCCTTGAGCTGCGCGCGGGTGCCCGGCCTGGGCAGCGCCGACCGGCGCACGTGGTAGGTGACGTCGAAGTCCCCGTCATCGACCCACACCGGGTTGACGAGGCGACCCGGGACCGTCTTGACCTTCTGCCGGTAGCGCGGGACCAGCCCGATGCGCTGGCTGATCAGCTCCACGAGCCGGTCGTAGTCGAAGCCGCTGCTCGGTGGCTCCAGCACGCACACGCCGCCGACGTGCATCGGCGTCGTGAGCGTCTCCATCGACAGGAACGACGCGTCGAGCGCACTCAGCCTGTCCAGGGTCACGAACGACAGGGAAGCACAGCCGGGGTCGTGACCGGCGACGCCGCCGCGGTCGGGACCGCGCCGCGTCGGGCGGCCGCGGCCTCCGCCGGTGTCGCGAGCCGCGTGAAGCTGCTACCCAGCACGACCTGCACAGACCCTCGCTGGGCATGGGGCGACGGCACCACGGTCGAGCCGAGGACCCAGGAGCTCGCGGTGCGCGCGAGCAAGGACGCCCCGGGACCGTAGACGACCTGGCTCGGGCCGGTGACGCCGGTCCGGGAGTTGCCCTGGCCGGTCACGTGAAATCCCTGCGCCGCCAAGGCATCGGCCACGCGCTTCGCCAGCAGGTTGCGGTTGGTCCCGTTGAGCACCGAGAGCGTGACCGCAGAGGGCGGCGGCAGGACGACGGGATTCCTCGTGGCAGGCGGACTGGCAGTCGGGGTGGCGGTCGCGCTCGGGGCGCAACTCGGCGCGGTGCTCACCTGGGTGGGCAGGACCGTCGTGTCGCGACGCAGATACCAGGCCGCCGCCACCCCGAGGCCCACGAGCAGGATGAGCGCCAGCGTCCGACGACGACGCGTACGACGGCGGCCGTACCCACCGCCGTACCGACGGTGCCGCGCCGGCATCAGGTCGCCCCCAGGGATCCTCACGCCGGAGAGCCTAGAGGCGCGCCGTCGGCGCTCCGCGCGGGTGTGGTCGGCGCCACGCGCGGGTGTGGTCGGCGCTACGCGCGGGTGTGGCAGTGTGCGACCCGGATGTGACCCCGGAGAAAGGCAGCCCCCCGTGGACTTCGAGCCCTCTGCCAAGGCGAAGGACTACCTCGAACGCCTGCAAGCGTTCATGGACGAGAAGGTCTTCCCGGCCGAGAAGCCCTACGAGGACTACCGGCAGGCCGCGGGCCCCGACGACCACACCGTGCCGCCCGTCGTCGAGGAGCTGAAGGTCGAGGCCCGCTCCCGCGGCCTCTGGAACCTCTTCCTGCCGGACGTCTCGGGCCTGTCGAACCTCGACTACGCCTCGCTGGCCGAGGTCACCGGCTGGTCGACGCACATCGCGCCCGAGGCGATCAACTGCGACGCTCCCAACACCGGCAACATGGAAGTCCTGCACATGTTCGGGACGGCCGAGCAGAAGGCCAACTGGCTCCAGCCCCTGATGGACGGCGAGATCCGCAGCGCGTTCGGCATGACCGAGCCGGATGTCGCGTCGTCGGACGCCACCAACATCTCGACGCGCATCGAGCGCGACGGTGACGACTACGTCATCAACGGCCGCAAGTGGTGGACCTCCGGCATCAACGACCCGCGCTGCAAGATCATGATCGTGATGGGCAAGACCGACCTGAACGAGTCGGTCCACCGCCAGCAGTCGATGATCCTCGTACCCCGGGACACCCCCGGCGTGGAGATCGTGCGCGCACTGCCGGTGTTCGGATACCAGGACCAGCACGGCCACGGCGAGGTCCGGTTCACCGACGTTCGGGTGCCGGCCTCGAACCTCATCGGCAACGACGGCGACGGCTTCATGATCGCCCAGGCGCGGCTCGGGCCGGGTCGCATCCACCACTGCATGCGGTCGATCGGCATCGCCGAACGAGCCCTCAAGCTGATGTGCGAGCGGGCGGCCTCCCGGGTCGCGTTCGGCAAGGAGCTGGCGCGCCAGGGCGTGGTGCAGGAGCAGATCGCCGAGTCGCGCATGGAGATCGAGCAGGCCCGGTTGCTGACCCTGAAGACCGCGTGGCTCATCGACAGGGTCGGCGCGCGCGGTGCCCGCACCGAGATCGCGGCGATCAAGGTCATCGCCCCGCGCATCGCGCTCAACGTGCTCGACCGGGCCATCCAGGTGCACGGCGGCGCCGGTGTCTCCGACGACTTCCCGCTCGCCCGGATGTGGGCGGGCATGCGCACCCTGCGGCTGGCCGACGGCCCGGACGAGGTGCATGTCCGCACCGTGGCCCGCCAGGAGCTCGGCAAGTACCTCCAGCGCGGCTGACCCCCACTTCTCGAGATCAACAGGCCATCGCGCGGGCGCCGCGCCGGCGAGCCGACCGCCCGATCAGCTGCTGATCACGGGGGTGAGGCGGGGGTCAGGGCGTCGTCGATCTCACCCTCGACCAACCCGTAGACCTCCGTGTCGCGCCGCTCGCCGCGCAGCGGGTACGACGACCGCAGCGTCCCCTCGAGCCGGAACCCCAGCCGACGGGCGAGCGCCCCCGATCGGGCGTTCTGAGGGTCGCAGTGCCACTCGACCCGCTCGACCGACCACGACCTCGCGAGCCGCAGTGCCTCCACGCACGCCGCCCCCACGACCCCCTTGCCCTCGGCTGTGCCGACCGACCAGCAGCCGAGCTCGATGGTGGCCGTCCCCTCGTCGTGGTGCAGGAGGACGACGCCCGCGACGAGCTCACCGGCTGCCCAGACACCGGCCACCAGCCTGCGTCCCTCCTCACCGCGGTCATAGCGAGCCAGCCACTCGGCGGCACCAGCGGGCAGGGCGGTGCGCTCCGGCCAGGGAAGGAACACCGACAACCGGGGCAGGTCGGCGGCGATGTGCCGGGCGAATGCCGCCGCGTCCGCCGCCATCAGGGTGCGGAGGCGGACGTCGCCTGGGAGGCCCGTGGCGAGCGGGACGTCGAGGTCAGCCATGGCGCCTCATTGTGCCTGCCCGGACGGCACTAGGGTCCGTCGCATGGACCTCTTCGACCTCACCGGGAAGCAGGCGCTCGTCACGGGCGGTACGCGCGGCATCGGCATGATGATCGCCCGCGGCCTGCTCGACGCGGGCGCCTCTGTCGTCATCAGCTCCCGCGGCGTGGAGGCCTGCGAGAAGGCCGTCGCCGAGCTGTCGTCCCACGGCACCGTGTCCGCCGTACCCGCCGACCTGCAGACCGAGGAGGAGTGCATCCGGCTGGCCGACGCGGTTGACGGGCTCGACATCCTCGTCAACAACGCCGGCGCCACGTGGGGCGCTCCGCTCGAGGAGTTCCCCGCCAGCGCCTGGGACAAGGTCCTCAACCTCAATCTGAAGAGTCCGTTCTTCCTGACTCGTGCCCTGCTGGGCAAGCTCGAGGCACGCGGCACGCACGACGATCCGTCGCGGGTCATCAACATCGGCAGCATCGACGGGCTGCACGTCGCCTCGCTGCCGACCTACAGCTATGCGGCGAGCAAGTCGGCCATCCACCACCTGACGCGGATGCTCGCGCGCGACCTCGGACCTCGGCACATCACGGTGAACGCCGTCGCGCCAGGGCCGTTCGAGTCGAAGATGATGGCAGCGACGCTCGACGCCTTCGGCGACGCGATCGCAGCCAGTGCGCCGCTGCGGCGGATCGGACGACCCGACGACATGGCCGGCGTCACCGTCTTCCTGGCGAGCCGCGCCGGGGCCTACGTGACCGGGGCCGTCATCCCGGTGGACGGTGGGATCGCCACGACGGTCTAGCCGTGCTTCTTCGCGAAGCAGCCGTGGCACAGCAGGACGGCGGTGCCGATCAGGCGGTACAGCTGCTCGACCCGTCCACAGTGGTCGCAGGTCGACTCGAACGTGGGCTGCGCGCCGGTCAGATCGATCGTCATGCCCTGGTGATCGACGTCAGCGCGCTCTCCCCGCAGACCCGCGGGCACCTACTTCAGTGCGCCGGGCGGACCAGCGGCTGCACGGCCGCGAGGAGAGGCTGACCGGGTCGCGCAGCCCGGTCCGGCACGCCAGCTTGGCCTCACATGTCTGCCTACGCACCGATTCGTACCCCCGGTCAGACAGGTCAGATGCCGAAGTGTCGGTCCAGATGGCGTAGCCGTCCGGCATCAGGAGAGCGCCCGCTTCTTGGCCCGCCCCCAGCTGCCGAACCGCTTCAGGATCGCGGCGCCGGACGGCCGGGCCTTGCGCAGCCTCGCCCACTCGGCGTACGCGGAGTAGGAGGTGTCCTTGCGACGCGGCCCACTGAGGAACTCGTGAAGCAGCTCGAGCATCTCCGCGTCGGTCCACTTCTGCGGCCGCCCGACCTTGCCGAGCGCGCGCACGGGGACACCGGCTGCCTCACACGCCTTGGTCCAGCTGCCGAATCGGCGCATCACCGTCGGCGAGGGCGGGTGGTTGCGCTTGTCGCGGTGCAGGTCCCACCAGGTCGCGGTGATCGGGACCGGCCCGGTCGCGCCGGTCGTGCGACCGTGCTCGACCGACTTCACCCGCAGGCCGATGATGATGGCCTCGTCGGAGTACTGCGGACGAGCTGGCATGCCCGCCATTGTGCCGTTCTGGTCGGCCTACCGGGCTCAGGAGCCACCCGAGCTGGCCACGGCCGACGACCCGCTGGTGCCCACGGTGCTGGCACCGGTGCTGTCCGTCGCGGTGGTCGTGGTTGTGGTGGTCGTCGTGCGGGCCGCGACCGCCGTCGCGTCACCGAGACCGACGGTGAGGAGCCCCGTCACCGCCAGGGCGGCGGCGCCGGTGACCGCAGTGACCGCGAGCACCTTGCGTTGACCGCTCGAGCGTCGCGCCCTTGCCTTCTCGAGTGCGTCCATGCCCCCACGCTGCGGCCCTTCGCTGTGAGGTGACTGGACGGCGCCTGTGGGTGTCGTGGGCGTCACACCGCCCCTGACTGGCGATCTTACCTACGGTTGCGTAACCTACGGATACGTAACCTACCGAGACGTAAGGAGTTGGCCGTGGGACTGCTCGCCAGCGCCACCACGCCCTTCCTGCCACAGGACTTCGCGACCCTCGTGAACCCGCTCTGGGCCCGCGACCTGCGGGCCCGGGTGGTCTCCGTGATCCCTGAGGCCGCCGGCGCCGCCACCCTGGTGCTCAAGCCCGCCCGGTGGGGAGGCCATGTCCCCGGCCAGTACGTCGGCATCGGGGTCGAGATCGAGGGCGTCATCCACTGGCGCACCTACTCCCTCACCGACCCCGACCGGGTCAGCATCACCGTCAAGGCGCTCGGGCTCGTCTCGTCCCACCTGGTGACGCTGCGCCCCGGCGACGTGGTGCGGCTGCGCTCCCCCGAGGGCGACTTCACGTGGGCCGACCGCGGGCCGGCGCTGTTTCTCACCGCTGGATCCGGCATCACGCCTGCCATGGGCATGCTGCGGGCCTTCCGCGGCCGCGTCCCCGACATCACGCACGTGCACGTCGCGCCCTCTCGGGACGAGGTCATCTTCGGCTCGGAGCTGCGTGCCGTCGGGCACCGCTTCGTGGAGTGGCACGACGACACCGACGGGATGCTCACGTTGGACCGCCTCGACGACCTCGTGCCCGACTGGCGCACTCGTGAGACCTGGGCCTGCGGCCCGGCTGGATTGCTCGCGGCCATCGAGAACCACTGGGGCACAAGCAATCTCGACCACAAGCTCCACGTGGAGCGGTTCACGCCGCCCGCGCTCGGCGGCGGGAGCGAGGGCACCGTCACCTTCGTGCGCGGCGGCGCGCAGAAGCACACCGACCAGACGCTGCTGACAGCCGGCGAGGACGCCGGGGTCCTGATGCCGAGCGGTTGCCGCATGGGCATCTGCTTCGGCTGCGTCATCCCCCTCTTGTCCGGCCAGGTCCGGGACGTGCGCACCGGTGCCGTCCACGGCGAGCCGGGCGACCTCGTCCAGACCTGCATCTCCACGCCCGCGGGCGACTGCTCGCTCGACGTCTAAGGAGCACTTCATGCCTCTCCCCGCACACCTCACCGACACCGACCTCGAGGCCATCGGCCGTGAGCTCGACGCCATCCGCGACGAGGTGATCGCCAGCCGCGGCGGCTCCGACCGCGCATACATCAAGAAGGTCGTCAAGGGCCACCGCGCTCTCGAGACCGGCGCCCGCGTGACCCTGCTCGCCAGCCTGTTCCCGCCGGCCTGGCTCGCGGGCACCACGATGCTGAGCGTCGCGAAGGTGCTCGAGAACATGGAGCTCGGCCACAACATCATGCACGGCCAGTGGGACTGGATGCGTGACCCCGAGATCCACTCGACCACCTGGGACTGGGACAACGTCACGCCCGCCGAGGACTGGAAGCACAGCCACAACTACCTGCACCACACCTACACGAACATCATCGGCAAGGACCGCGACCTCGGCTACGAGCTGCTGCGCATCTCCCCTGACCAGCGCTGGCAGAAGTACCACCTGGCGCAGCTCCCCCTGAACGTCGCGCTGATGTTCTTCTTCGAGTACGGCATCGCGCTCTACGACATGGAGATCGGCAAGGTGTTCACCGGTCGGATGCCGCTGGGCGAGGCGAAGGGCCACCTGTCCAAGATCTGGAAGAAGATCCGGCCGCAGATGGTCAAGGACTACGTCGTCTGGCCGCTGCTGTCCGGACCGTCAGCGCTCACGACCGCCGGCGCCAACTTCACGGCCAACATCGCGCGCAACGTCTGGACGCACACCGTCATCTTCTGCGGGCACTTCCCCAACGACGTGCACGAGTTCACGATCGAGGAGACGAAGGACGAGACGCGCGGCGCCTGGTACGTCCGGCAGCTGCTCGGCTCCGCCAACATCGATGGCGGCCCGCTGCTGCACCTCATGACAGGTCAGCTGAGCTTCCAGATCGAGCACCACCTGTTCCCCGACCTCCCCAGCAACCGCTACAAGGAGATCGCGCCCAGGGTGCGAGCGCTGTGCGAGAAGTACGACCTCCCCTATACGACGGGGCCTCTGGGCAAGCAGTACGCCACCGTGCTCCGGCGGATCGCGCGGCTCTCGCTGCCGACACCGGTCCGCGACGTCATCACCGCTGAGCGCGCCAAGGACCTGCGCGCCGCTTAGGGTCAGCCGGTGACAGCGCTGAGCAACCAGATCGAGGCGTACGACGTGGTCGACGCCCCGGAGG
>JAODND010000071.1 GCA_025465465.1 Frankiales bacterium
GCGTGACTCTCATGCAGGGCTACTGGCAGAGTCCCGAGGCCACCGCTGCCGCCGTGCGGGACGGCTGGCTGCACACCGGAGACGTCGGACACCTCGACGAGGACGGCTACCTCTACGTCGTCGACCGCATCAAGGACCTCATCATCCGCGGCGGCTTCAACGTCTACCCACGCGACGTCGAGGACGTCCTGCTCAGCCATCCGGCGGTCGCGGCCGCGGCAGTCGTCGGCAAGCCCGACGTCAAGCTCGGCGAGGAGATCGTCGCGTTCGTGCAGCTGACCGGCCAGGTGACGCCCCAGGAGCTCATCGCCTTCAGCCAGGAGCACCTCGGTGCCTACAAGTACCCACGCGAGGTGCGCGTCGTCGCTGCGATCCCGCTGACGAGCGTCATGAAGACCGACAGGAAGGCGTTGCGCGCGGGGCTGGTGGCAGAGTCGGCCCGGTGATCCCTGAGGACGTCAGATCCCTTGCCGCACAACGGGAGAAGGCCCGCGCCGACAAGGACTGGGCGGCTAGCGACGATCTCCGGGACCGCATCAGCGCACTGGGCTGGGTCGTCCGCGACAGCGCGGACGGGCAGGTGCTGGCCGAGGCGCCGCCGTACCCGGTCCTGCGCAGCATCCGGGACGTGCCCGAGCGGGCGAGCACTGCGGTCGTCGGGATCGTCGTCGACGGCTGGCCCGACGACGTACGCACCTGCGTCGCCGCCCTTCTCGAGCACTCCGGTGTCGGGGTCGTGCTGCTCGAGAACGGCCTGACCGACGCCGGTGAGCTGGTGCACGAGCTCGCCCAGGACTCTCGGGTCGAGGAGCTGCACGTCGCGCAGCCGGCGGGCTGGGCGGAGGCGCACAACGCCCTGCTGCGGCACAGCACCGCCGACGCGCACGTGCTGATGGACCCGAGCACGGTGCTGGTCGGCGATGCGATCGGCCCGCTGCTGGCGCAGCTCGGGAGCTATGACGCTGCGGGCTGGAGGGGCGTCGGGGTCGATGACGGCTGGCTGTCCTTCCACGACGTGCCCGCGGGGGAGGTGGAGGCCTTGCTGGCGTACCTGGTGGCAGTACGGCGCGAGGCGGCCCTCGACGTCCCCCTCCCTGCCAAGGCCCGCTTCTACCGCAACGCCGATCTCGAGTGGTCCTTCCTGTTGCGCGACAAGGGGAAGCGGCTGATCGCCGTCGACGTGCCGGTGCGTCAGGACCGGCACCGCGGCTACCACGACAGCGACCCGGCCTACCGGGACAAGGAGTCGAAGCGGACCTACGACCGGTTTCTCGCGGCCTTTCGCGGCCGGGAGGACCTCAGGATCACCTGATCGGGTGACGCATCGGCGACGCATCAGCCGATCCTGTTGGCATGGCCCTGTCGTTGCGCCGTGCCCGCGCCAAGCGGCACGAGACCTCCGGTCGACCGCGCGACGTCGTGGTCCTGTCCGGCGGCGGGTCCCTCGGCGCGGCCCAGGTCGGCGCGATGCGTGCCTTGTTCGAGGCGGGCATCCGCCCCGATGCCTTCGTCGGGTGCAGCGTCGGTGCGCTGAACGCGGCGTTCCTCGCCGTCGACCCCACGTCGGACCGACTCGCCGAGCTCGAGGGCATCTGGCGCGACCTCGACCGAGGCGACATCTTCGGCCGCAACCGCCGGCTGCTCGCGTCCCACCCGCTCGTGCACGCCGTCCGCCGCGACGACCATCTCTACGAGCCGGACGCGCTGCGGTCGCTGGTGCGCCGGTGGGTACCCCTCGACGACCTCGGTGAGACGGCCGTGCCGTGCCACGTCGTCACCACCGACCTCGTCACGGGACAGCCGGCCTGGTGGGCCGACGGTGACCCGGTGGCGGTGCTCACCGCCAGCGCCTGCCTGCCGGCGCTGTTCCCGCCGGTGATGCTCGGCGGTTCGCTCCACGTCGACGGCGGCGTGGTCTGCCCGGTCCCGGTCGAGCGGGCGCTCGAGCTCGGTGCCGAGCGGGTCTGGGTCGTGGACACCTCCGGTGGCACGCTGGGCCGCCAGGACGACCGGATGACCGCCCTGGACGTCCTGCTGCAGGCGTTCGCGATCAGCCGCGCCCAGCTCGACCGCCCGCTCATCGGCGTGCGGCCGGACCAGCGGGTGATCCGGTTGCGCCGCCCCGACCTGGGGCGCATCGAGATGCGCGACTTCAGCCAGACCCCGCGGCTGATGGCGGCGGGCTACGCGGTCGGGCTCGAGGCGCTCGCCCTCGCTCAGCTCCCGGGGCAGCGGACGGGCTGACGGCAGGGACCTCCCTTGCCAGTGTGATCCGGATCACCCCAAAGTGGGTCATTGCACCTCGCGTGCAACAAACCGACCCCCTCGAAGGACGCCTCCGCCGTGGTCCCAGCCAAGCGCTACGCCCCGTTCGTCGCTGTCATCGCCGCCCAGCTCGTGCTGGTGGCCGTCGCGCCCTCGAAGGGCCGGGTCGAGCAGGCCCCCACCTTCGCCAGCAGCACGCAGGCCGACGGGCTACCCGGCAGCTCCGGTGCTCCGGTGCTGCCCGGCGGCGGCAGCGGCGGCACGACGGGGACCAGCGGCGGACCGGGCGCCGCGCCCGGCACCTCCGGCTCGACAGGGACGACGGGCGGCGGCGGGGGCACGACCACCGGCCGCGTCGCTGCCGGGGCAGACACCAGCCGCTGCCACGGGGCGAAGCAGTTCCTCGACTTCCCGCAGGCGCCGCGCTGCGTACCCCACACCGGCAATCCCGGCGCGACGTACGCGGGGGTCAGTGCGACGACGATCAACCTCGTGTACTTCCGGGAGAAGGACAACCCGGTGGTGAAGGGCCTGCTGCAGTCGATCGGCCTCTACAGCGACCCGAAGGACCAGCAGGCCTTCATCTCCGCGATGGAGGACTTCATCAACTCCCACTACGAGCTCTACGGGCGCAAGGTGAAGATGAGCTTCTGGCAGTCGCCGTGCGAGTCCGCACCACCGGTGGACTCCTGCATGCGTGACGACGCCAAGGCACTGGTGGGCAGTCGACACCCGTTCGCGGTGCTGTACGACAACAACACCAACGCGCCGGCGTTCTTCGACCAGCTCTCCAAGCTGCACGTCATCAACTGGGGCGGCTGGCACTTCCAGGACTCCTTCAGCACCAGCCACCGGCCCTACCACTACGACGTGACCATGGGCGGCGACTACCAGGCACAGCTCGCCGGGGAGTACTTCTGCAAGAAGCTCGCCGGCAAGAAGGCGCGCTTCGCGGGTACGGCGGACCTGCAGGCCAAGACCCGAAAGGTGGCGGTCTTCTATCCGCAGACCCAGGTCAACACCGAGCCCGCTCAGCACCTCGAGCAGCTCCTCAAGGGCTGCGGGACCCAGGTCGTCGACGTGCCCTACTCGCCCGACACCGCGACAGCCTCCTCGCAGGCGACGTCGCAGGTCGCCCAGGCGCGGGGCGCGGGGGCCACCACGGTGATGTACTTCGCCGACCCGATCGCCCCGGCCTTCGGCACCAAGGCCATGACGTCGCAGAACTGGTTCCCCGAGCACCTCCTGGTCGGCAGCGGGCTCATCGACTACGACATCCTGGCGCGGCTCTACGACGCCCAGCAGTGGAAGCACGCGTTCGGCCCGAGCGACACCGTCGTCTACCGACCGCTCGGCCAGCAGGAGGCCTCGATCACCTGGCGGGCGGCGGGTCGCAAGGGCAACGCCTACAACAGCGCGGAGCTGCAGTGGGGCTACTGGGCCACCATCGCGGCCGGCATCCAGATGGCAGGTCCGACCCTCAACCCGGGCACGTTCGAGCAGGCCTTGCTGTCCGGCAGCGTCGACACCCTGCCGTTCGCGCAGAGCCGCGACCCGCACGTCAGCTGGACGCACTTCGGCTCGGGCGACTACACCGGCGTCTCCGACGCCAAGGAGGCCTACTGGGACGCCAACGCGATCTCGCCCATCGACGGCAAGGCCGGCGCCTACGTCGCGCTGAACGGTGGTCGCCGCTACCGGATCGGTGACTGGACGCGCGGCGAGCCCTCGCTGCCCGCTGGGATCTGACGTGCTGCGTTCGGTCAGTCGCGCGGCGCTCGCGGCAGTCGGGGTGGTGCTGCTCGCCGAGGTGGTGTTCGGTCGCGGCCACTCGAACTCGTTGCTCGGCATCCCCTACTGGGACGGGATCGGCCGCGGATACCTCATCAACGGTGCCGTCATCGGCATGCTCTACGGCCTGGTCGGCTTCGGCCTGATCCTCATCTACCGCGCGGCCCGCATCATCAACTTCGCCGTCGCGGCGATGGGCTCGTTCCCGGCGCTCGCCGGCCTGTTGCTGGTGGTGGGGCGGGGATGGCCCTACTGGGCAGGTGTGCTCGTGATGCTCGCGGGCTCGGTGGTGGTCGGCGTGCTCATCGAAGCGTTCATGCTGCGCAGGTTCGCCAACCGCCCGAGGCTCATCGTCACGGTCGTGACGATCGGGGTCGGCTACCTGCTGACGTTTCTCGAGTCCTACGAGCCCTCCTGGCTGGCCGGCCAGGACCTCGCTCCGGTGAGCTTCCCCAGCCCCTTCACGCACTTCACCTACAACAGCAACGGCTTCGTCCTCAACGGTGACCACCTGGCCGTCGTGGTCGTGGCGGGGATCGCTTGCCTCGGCCTGGCGTCGCTGCTGCGCTACACGCGGATCGGCATCGCCATCCGCGCGTCGGCCGAGAACTCCGACAGGGCGGTCCTGCTGGGCATCCCGGTGCAGCGCGTGACGACGACGGTCTGGGTCATCGCCACCGTGCTGGCCGGCACCGCCGCGTTCCTCCGCGGTCCCGTCATCGGCCTGCCGGTCGGCACCGGTGTGACCCCGGTGGTGCTCCTCTACGGGCTCGCTGCCGCTGTCATCGCGCGGATGGAGAGCCTGCCGGTCGCGCTCGGTGCGGGGATGGGCCTCGGTGTCATGGAGCAGGGCGCCACCTTCACCAGTCACCCGGATCTGGCGACCGGACTGGTCCTGCCGGTCGTGCTGGTGGCACTGCTGGTGCGCCGCCGCACCTTCGTCCGGGCCCTCGACTCAGGCGTCTCCAGCTTCCGGGTGCTGCAGGAGCACCGGCCGATCCCGCTCGAGCTCCGTGGCCTGCGCGAGGTGCGGGTGGTCAGGGGGCTCGGTGCCGCCGCGGTCGCGGGGCTGGCGCTGGGTGCGCCCTGGCTCGTCGGCACCTCGCGTGCCGACCATGCCAGCTTCATCGTGATCTGCGCGATGCTCGCCGTCTCGATGGTCGTGCTGTCGGGCTGGGCAGGCCAGATCTCGCTGGGCAACTGGGCCTTCGCGGGCATCGGTGCCGCCGTCGCGGGCAGCCTCGCGTCCCGCGCCGACAGCGACTTCTTCGTCTCCGTCGCGCTGGCCGGCGTGGCCGGCGCCGTGGTGGCCGTCCTCATCGGCGTGCCCGCCCTCCGGGTGCAGGGACTGTTCCTCGCCGTCGTGACGCTGGCCTTCGCTGCGACGGTGCAGGGCATCGTCCTCAACCGCGACTTCCTCGGGTCGGTGCTTCCGACGTACGACGTGTCGATCCCGAGACCGGTGCTCTGGTCGCGCGTCGACACGTCGAGCGGCACGGCTTTCTACTACGTCTGCCTCACCGGGCTGGTGCTGGCCGCGCTGATGGCCAGAGCGCTGCGCACCTCCCGGTCGGGGCGGTTGTTCATCGGGGTCCGCGACAACGTCCGCGCCGCGCAGGCCTACGGCGTCTCGGCCACCGTCACGCGGCTGTCGGCGTTCGCGGTGAGCGGCTTCCTCGCCGCGGTGGCCGGGGCGCTGTTCGTCTATCAGCAGGGCACGCTCGACACCAGCTCGTTCGTCGTCGACTTCTCCATCGAGGTCTTCGTCTTCTCCGTCATCGGTGGGCTGTCGGGTGTCGGTCCGGCCATTGCCGGTGCCGTGATGTTCGAGGGGCTCAAGCTGCTGCAACCCCTGCAGCACCTCTTCGGGTTCAACAGCACGACGGAGTTCATCGACACCTTCTTCATCCACGGCAGCGCGCTGTTCGTGCTGACCTTCGCTCCGGGCGGGATCGGCTCCGGTTGGTACGGGCTCCGTGACCGGTGGCTGCGCTCGGTCGCCCGCCGGCACGAGCTGCTCGTGCCGTCGCTGCTCGCCGACCGCGACGTCGCGGTGACCACCGGCCGATCCGCGGTCGCGCCGATGGTGATGTCGGAGGACGCGGTGCTCGTCTGCCAGGGCGTCGACGCCGGCTACGACGGCGTGCAGGTGCTCTTCGGCGTCGACCTCGAGGTGCGTCGTGGCGAGATCCTCGCGCTGCTCGGCACCAACGGCGCCGGCAAGTCGACCCTGCTCCGTGTGGTCTCCGGGCTGCTGCCCGCCACGGCCGGCACCGTCACCTTCCTCGGCCGCGACGTCACCAAGCTGGGCCCGGTGGGCATGGCCAAGCTCAAGGTGGTGCAGGTTCCGGGTGGACGCGGCGTCTTCCCCACGTTGACCGTCGCCGAGCACTTCACGGCTGCTGCCTGGCTGCTCCGCGACGACCCCGAGCTGGAGGAGCGCCGCGAGCACGTCCTCACGCTGTTCCCGCGGCTTCGGGAGCGCTCTGACCAGCTGGCCGGCAACCTGTCAGGCGGGGAGCAGCAGCAGCTCGCCCTCGGCATGGCGTTCCTCGCCAAGCCCGACCTGCTGATCATCGACGAGCTCTCGCTCGGGCTCGCCCCCACGATCGTCGAGCAGCTGCTCGTCCTCGTGCGCGAGATCAACGCAGCGGGTGCCGCTGTCGTCCTCGTCGAGCAGTCCGTCAACGTCGCGCTCACCCTCGCCGACCGGGCCTACTTCATGGAGAAGGGCGAGGTGCGCTTCGAGGGACCGACCGCCGAGCTGCTCGAGCGAGACGACATCGTCCGCTCGGTCTTCCTCGAGGGCGCCGGCCGTCCGACGACGGCCGTGGCCCGGGCCGAGCGGGGCACGGTGCCGGTCGAGGAACGTTCCGTCGTCCTCGAGGCGCAGGCGCTGTCGGTGTCGTTCGGCGGCATCCGGGCCGTGCACGACGTGTCCCTGGTGCTGCGCGAGGCGGAGATCCTCGGCCTCATCGGGCCCAACGGCGCGGGCAAGACGACGCTGTTCGACCTGCTCTCCGGGTTTCTGCCACCGGTCTCCGGCCGCGTCTGGCTGCTCGGCGAGGACGTCACCAGGTGGAGCCCCGACGCGCGCGCCAGGGTCGGGCTCGGCCGGTCGTTCCAGGACGCCAGGATCTTCCCGTCTCTGACGGTCGCCGAAAACATCGCACTGTCCCTCGAGCGTCACCTCGAGGTGCGCGACCACCTCGCCAGCGGGCTCGGGCTCCCCGCTGCTCGCGAGGTCGAGGAGGACATCGCCTGGACCGTCGCCGACCTCGTCGAGCTCATGCAGCTCGGCGCCTTCCGCGACAAGTTCGTCAGCGAGCTGTCGACCGGCAGCCGCCGGGTCGTCGACCTGGCGATGGCCATCGCCCACGATCCCACGGTGCTCGTGCTCGACGAGCCCAGCAGCGGCATCGCCCAGCGAGAGACCGAGGCGCTCGGCCCGCTGCTCGAGCGGATCCGCGTCGAGACCGGCTGCGCGATGCTCGTCATCGAGCACGACATGCCGCTCATCACCGCGGTCAGCGACCGGCTGATCGCACTCGAGCTCGGCACCGTCATCGCCGAGGGCGCACCGCTGGACGTGATCCACGATCCGCAGGTGGTCGCGTCCTACCTCGGCACCGGCGCCGGGGCGCACATCTCACGCTCGGGGGTCCTCGCGTGAAGCGGCTCGTGGTGGTCGCTCTGCTGATGCCGCTCGGTGCGCTGTACCCCGGGACGGCCCACGCCCAGGCCCCCGACGCGACGGGGTGGTGGAGCGCCACGCACCGCGCTGGCGCACCGCTGGCGCCGCCGGCCCCGCCCGACGTGGCTCCGGGCGACCTGCTGCTGCAGGGCGGAGACGTCCAGCGCAACCTGCCCGGCACCGCACCGGCCCCGACGGCCTACGCCGCGCTTCGCTATGCCGTGCCCGAGGGCGCGAGCGTCACCGCGCTGACCCTGACCCTCGCGTCCGGCGCGCAGGCGACAGACGTCCGGGCCTACCCCACGACCACGACCTGGCAGCCCGCCGAGGACGGCGCCATCGAGGACGCGCCACCCCCCGACCTCTCGCGGGTCGTCCCCGGCGAGCTGTCCGCCGACGGCACGACCCTGACGTTCCCCGACATCGGCAAGCTCGCCTCGGACAGCGGGGTGTTGTCGGTCGCGCTCGTCCCCGGCGTCGCTGACCGGCTCGTCGTGCTGCCTCCGACAGCGACCGCCCTGACGGTCACGGAGCCCGACGTCACAGCGCCGCCCGGCCCGGTGGTCCCAGCACCCGTCGTCGCTCCGGTCCTCCCGGGCCTCACCCCGGCACCGGGAGTGGTCGCACCCGTCGCGCCCGTCGGGCCCGTGGTGCCGCAGGTCGCGCCGAGGTCGGTCGTCCCGGGTCCGGTGCTGCCCGCGCGGCCGGTCAGCGCCGCGGCCACGGTGCGTCGCATCGTGGGCGACGACGGGCACGCCCGGATGGTCGTGCTGCTCGAGGCGCTGCTGCTCACCGCCTTCTTCGGGTTGCTCGGCCACGGGCCCCTCGGCGTCCTGGGCCGCCTGACGGGGGGAGCCGAGCCGGAGCGGGTCGAGCGCGGCCTGGGCAGGTTCCGGGCGGCGCGCGACGGATCGGTGCCCCGGCTGTGACGGCCACCGCTCCCGCCGACGGCCGCCTCGCCCGTTCGGCCCGCACCCGCGCCGCTGTCATCGACGCCTTGCTCGGCCTCCATCTGGACGGCGACCTGAGCCCCACCGCCGGACGGGTCGCCGAGCGCGCCGGGGTCGCGCTGCGCACCGTCTATGGGCACTTCGCCGACCTGGAGAGCCTCTATGCCGAGGCCGGCCAGCGTGCGATGGCGCAGGTCCGGGAGCTGTCGACCGCGTTCACCGCTGGCTGGGCCGACGAGCCGGGCCGGCTCCACCTCGACGACCGTGCCCGCCGCTTCGCCGAGGCCCGCGCGGTCGTGCTCGAGTGGCTGCTGCCGATCTCCCAGGCCGCGACGCTGCGGGAAGCGCTCAGCCCGGAGATGCAGAGCAATCGGCAGCGGTTCGTCGCGCTCGGCGACAGCGAGGTGCGCACCCTGTTCGCTCCCGAGCTCGCCCGGCTCGACGGTGCGGCGGCGATGAGGGCGGTCGATGCCCTGCACGTCGTCGCCGGCGGGCCGGCCTGGGCTGCGCTGCGCCAGGACCGGCGGCTGTCGCCGGAGGCCGCGGCCGCCCTGCTGGCCGACCTCGTTGTCGCGACGGCGCACGCCGTGCTGGTCACGCCTGCTTCGGGTCGCAGGTAACCTCGCCGCCCATGCGCGCTGCCTCCCTCGCTGTCGCCGCTGCCGCCGCGGGCGTGGCGGTCGCCCGACGACGTCGCTCGCCGGGATCCGTCTGGCCGGCACTGAGCGCGCGCGACGCCTCGGTCACCGCCGAGGACGGCACGGTCCTGCACGTCGAGGTCTCCGGACCTGACGACCCCAGCGGGACCGTGGTGCTCGCGCACGGCTATGTGCTGTCCAACCGGCTGTGGGACCTGCAGGTCGCCGCGCTGACCGAGGCCCGACCGGACCTGCGCGTCGTCACCTACGACCAGCGCGGGCACGGCCGGTCGGACCGGGCACCGAACGGCTCCGCGACCATCGACCAGCTCGGGCGCGACCTGCGTGCCGTCATCGACCAGGCGGCCACGGGTCCTGTCGTCGTCGCCGGCCACTCGATGGGCGGCATGACGCTCATGTCGTACGTCGAGCAGTACCCGCACGACGTGGGCACCCGGCTGCTGGCCGCCGGCCTGGTCGCCACCTCCGGCGGCGGCCTGGCGGAGGTGGCGTGGGGGCTGCCACCGCGGCTCGCGGACACCATCCGCAAGGCGCTGCCCGGTGCCATGGAGCACGGCCGCCGATGGGAGGACGCCGGGCGCAAGCCGCTGCCGCAGCCGTTCCTGCGGCCCCTGCTGTTCGGCCGCGGTCACCGGCGGGGCGCCGACCCGACAGCGGTGCGCACGACCCTCGAGGTCTACGCGAGCAACTCGGCGCACACGGTCGCCGACTTCTTCGCGACGTTCCCCCAGCACGACCGGCTGGCGGCGCTGTCGGTGCTGAGCACGGTGCCCGTGACGATCCTGGTCGGCACCGAGGACCGGATCTGCCCGGTCGCGCACAGCCGGGCCCTCGCCGCGGCACTGCCGCACGCGCGGCTGCGGGTCTATCCGGGGGCGGGGCACATGGTGCAGCTCGAGCGCGCCGCCGAAGTCAGCGCCGAGCTCGCCTCGCTCGCCGCTGCTATCGAGCCTCGGACAGCAGCTCGGCGAGCCGGCTGACGCCCTTCACCAGGTCGTCGTCGCCGAGGGCATACGACAGCCGGAAGTAGCCAGGGGTGCCGAAGGCCTCGCCTGGCACCACAGCCACACCCACCTCGTCGAGCACGAGCTCCGCGAGCTGCGCGGAGCTCTCGATCGTCGTGCCCCGCAGGGTCTTGCCGAGCAGCGCCTTGATCGACGGATAGCAGTAGAAGGCGCCGAACGGCTCCGGGCACGCGACACCCGGGATCTCGTTGAGCAGCTTCACCATCGTCTGGCGGCGGCGGTCGAAGGCGTCGCGCATCTCGGCCACGGCCGACAGGTCGCCCTCGAGGGCGGCGAGCGCCGCGCGCTGCGACACGTTGGAGACGTTGGAGGTGGCATGCGACTGCAGGTTGGTGGCGGCCTTCACGATGTCGATCGGGCCGATCAGCCAGCCCACCCGCCAGCCCGTCATGGCGTAGGTCTTCGCGACGCCGTTGACCACGACGCACTGCTCGGCAAGCTCCGGCACGGCCACCGGCATGGAGACGTGCTCGGCGCCGCCGTAGACGAGGTGCTCATAGATCTCGTCCGCGACGACCCAGATGCCGTGCTGCAGGGCCCAGTTGCCGATCGCCTCGACCTCCTCCGCCGAGGCGACAGCGCCGGTCGGGTTCGACGGGGAGCACCAGAGCAGCACCTTCGTACGCCCGGTGCGGGCTGCCTCGAGCTGCTCGACCGTGACCCGATAGCCCTGCTCCTCGGTCGTCACGACGTCGACCGGCACGCCGCCGGCGAGCTTGATCACCTCGGGGTAGGTCGTCCAGTACGGCGCCGGCAGCAGCACCTCGTCACCCGGGTCGAGCAGGCTCGCGAACGCCTCGTAGACCGCCTGCTTGCCACCGTTGGTGACCAGCACCTGCGCCGGGTGGACGTGGTAGCCGCTGTCGCGCTTGGTCTTCTCGGCGATCGCGTGCTTGAGCTCGGGCAGCCCGCCGGCGGGGGTGTAGCGGTGGTTGGCCGGGTTCTGGCACGCCGCCACCGCCGCCTCGACGATCGGCGCCGGGGTCGGGAAGTCGGGCTCGCCCGCACCGAAGCCCACGACGTCCTCACCGGCGGCCTTCTTCGCCTTCGCCTTCGCATCCACGGCCAGCGTCGCCGACTCGGCGATCGCGCCGATCCGCTGGGAGACCCGATGGGCGGGGCGGTGAGTCGTGGGACTGTGGCTCATGCCCCTATCGTCCCAGGTGCAGGCAACCGTCTTGCTACTTGGGTGCCGAACGGGTGACGCCCTACACTGGTCCGTCTGGGGCCTGACGCCTCCGCTCCGGCGCGCCCGGCGGCGGCCGGTTCGGGAGCCTAGGGGTGTAGCTCAGCTGGCCAGAGCGCCGGTCTCCAAAACCGGATGTCGCAGGTTCGACCCCTGTCACCCCTGCTGCACCGAGTGACCAACCGAGACTCATGACAGGAGACGACGGACTGTGAGCGAGAGCACGGCAACGGCGCCGGCGTCCCGCGACCGCGAGAGCGCTCGCAGGGGCAACCCGATCACGCGCGTCGTGACCTACGTCCGCCAGGTCGTCGCCGAGCTGCGCAAGGTCATCTGGCCGACCCGCACCGAGCTGATCACCTACACCAGCGTCGTGCTGGTCTTCGTGATCGTGATGGGCCTCATCGTGTCGGCCTTCGACTTCGTCTTCGCCAAGGGCGTCCTCGCCGTCTTCGGCAAGTAGGACCTCCCATGACAGAACCCTCAGGACAGGACGACGTGACCCAGATGGACGACACGCCCACCACTGCCGACGAGGCGCCCGCCGCCGTCGACGAGCAGCAGGAGGAGATCGTCGGCGGACCCGTCGACCCGGAGGTGCTCCCCGTCGACAGCGGTACGGACGCAGCCCCCTCGTACCTTGCTCCCGAGACCGTCGAGACCGCTGCCGAGCCCGACGCCGACCTGGGCAGTGATCTGGGCACTGACCTGGGCGCCAGCGAGCCGATGGACCCGTCCGACGAGCTGCGCGCAGCGCTGCGCGACCTGCCGGGCGACTGGTATGTCGTGCACTCCTACGCCGGCTACGAGAACAAGGTGAAGACCAACCTCGAGAGCCGCATCAGCAGCCTCAACATGGAGGACTACATCTTCCAGATCGAGGTCCCGACCGAGGAGGTCACCGAGGTCAAGGGCGGCAAGCGCCAGCAGGTCACCCGCAAGAAGCTGCCCGGCTACCTGTTCGTCCGGATGGACCTCACCGACGAGTCGTGGTCGGCCGTCCGCAACACCCCCGGCGTCACCGGCTTCGTCGGCCAGACGTCGCGCCCCACGCCGCTGACGGTCGACGAGGTCGTCAAGCAGCTCGCGCCGCCGAAGCAGAAGGTCGTCGTCGCGCAGAAGGCCGTCGACTTCGAGGTCGGCGAGTCCATCACGGTCACCGACGGCCCGTTCGCGACGCTGCCGGCGACGATCAACGAGATCAACCTCGACAGCCAGAAGCTCAAGGTCCTGGTGTCGATCTTCGGCCGCGAGACGCCCGTCGAGCTGTCGTTCAACCAGGTCGCCAAGCTCTAACAGGCTCACTCACAAGGAATCAGACATGCCTCCCAAGAAGAAGGTCGCGGGCCTCATCAAGCTCCAGATCAAGGCCGGCGCCGCGACGCCCGCCCCGCCCGTGGGCCCTGCCCTCGGTCAGCACGGCGTCAACATCATGGAGTTCTGCAAGGCCTACAACGCGCAGACCGAGAGCCAGCGCGGGGACATCGTCCCCGTCGAGATCACGGTCTACGAGGACAGGTCCTTCACCTTCATCACGAAGACGCCGCCGGCCGGCCGGATGATCCTCAAGGCCGCCGGTGTGGACAAGGGCTCCCCGACCCCGCACAAGACCAAGGTCGGGAGCATCAGCCGCGCGCAGCTCAACGAGATCGCCCAGGCGAAGATGCAGGACCTCAACGCCAACGACCTCGAGGCCGCGGCCAAGATCATCGAGGGCACCGCTCGCCAGAGCGGCATCACCATCTCCGACTGACGCTCCACCGTGGGAGGGCCACCAGGCCCGCCAGCACCACAGACAGAGAGAAGCAGACATGAAGCACGGCAAGGCATACACCGCGGCTGCGGCCAAGGTGGACCAGGACAGGCTCTACTCCCCGCTCGAGGCCGTGCGCCTCGCCAAGGAGACCAACACCACCAAGTACGACGCGACCGTCGAGGTCGCGATGTGCCTCGGCGTCGACCCCCGCAAGGCCGACCAGATGGTCCGCGGCACGGTCAACCTGCCGCACGGCACCGGTAAGACCGCCCGCGTCATCGTCTTCGCGCAGGGCGAGAAGGCCGCCGAGGCGCTCGCCGCCGGCGCCGACGAGGTCGGTGCCGACGAGCTCATCGAGAAGGTCAGCAAGGGCTGGGTCGACTTCGATGCGGCCGTCGCCACCCCGGACCTGATGGGCAAGGTCGGCAAGGTCGCCCGGGTCCTCGGTCCGCGTGGCCTGATGCCCAACCCGAAGACCGGCACCGTCACCACCGACGTGACCAAGGCCGTCAACGAGATCAAGGGCGGCAAGGTCAACTTCCGCGTCGACAAGGCTGCCAACCTGCACCTGGTCATCGGCAAGGCCTCCTTCGACGAGAGCAAGCTGGTCGAGAACTACGCCGCCGCCCTCGACGAGGTCAGCCGAGCGAAGCCGGCGTCGGCCAAGGGCAAGTACCTCAAGAAGGTCACCGTCGCCACGACCATGGGCCCCGGCATCCAGGTCGACCCGAACCGCACCCGCAACCTGCTCGAGGACGGCAGCGACAGCTGACCCTCTGCTAGCCTCTGACGAAAGCCTTAGACCGCAGGTCGCGCTCTCTCGAGAGCGCAGAAGGTCCCGCTCCGGCGGGCGACCCGCGCAGGTGTGTACGACGAGAAGCTCCGACTCCGGTCGGGGTGACCCGCCCCGTGCGCCTCTGCGCCGGGGCGTCTGTCGTTTCGGGACCCGACCGGTGGCAAGAACCGGAAGGAGCCCGATGACCGCCATCACCAGCGACGCCGTCGAGCACAAGAGGGCCACCGTCCGTCCCGACAAGGGCGACGCCGTGGCCGAGCTCACCGAGAGCTTCTCCAGCGCTCAGGCGGCCCTGCTCACCGAGTACCGCGGCCTCACGGTCAAGCAGCTCAAGGAGCTGCGCACGGCGCTCGGTGCGGACACGACCTACTCGGTCGTGAAGAACACCCTGACCAAGATCGCGGCCGGCAACGCCGGCCTCGAGGGTCTGGACGACCTGCTCGCCGGCCCCACGGCCGTCGCGTTCGTCACGGGCGACCCGGTCCATGCCGCCAAGGCGCTCCGCGACTTCGCCAAGGCCCACCCGGCCCTGGTCGTCAAGGGCGGCGTCATGGACGGCAAGGCGTTCACGGCCGACGAGATCAAGAAGCTCGCCGACCTCGAGTCGCGCGAGGTCCTCCTCGCGAAGCTCGCCGGCGCCATGAAGGCCTCGCTCACGCAGGCCGTCTACCTGTTCGCTGCCCCGCTGGCGCAGGCCGCTCGCGCGGTCGGCGCCCTCGAGGCGAAGGCACAGCAGGACCCCAGCATCCTCGCCGGTGGAGCAGGCACGCCTGCCGCCGCCGAGCCCACTGCCGAGCCCGCTGCCGAGCTCCCTGCTGAGCCCGCTGCCGAGCTCGCCGCCGAGCCGGCCCCTGAGGACACGACCGAGGCGCCTGTCGCCGCGGCCGAGAGCACCGACACCAGCACACCCGACACCAGCACACCCGAGAGCACCGACAGCGACTGACCGGCTCCGGCCGAACACACCACCCCCGATCCGCCGGAAACCGGCACCAACCAAAGGAGACGCCATCATGGCGAAGCTCAGCACCGACGAGCTGCTCGAGCAGTTCAAGGAGATGACGCTCATCGAGCTCTCGGAGTTCGTGAAGCAGTTCGAGGAGACCTTCGGCGTCACCGCCGCGGCTCCGGTTGCCGCCCCGGCCGCCCCGGCCGCCGGTGGCGGCGCTGGTGCGGCCGAGGAGTCGGCCGACCAGGACGAGTTCGACGTCGTCCTCGAGAGCGCCGGCGACAAGAAGATCCAGGTCATCAAGGAGGTGCGCACGCTCACGAACCTCGGTCTCAAGGAGGCCAAGGACCTCGTCGACGGCGCGCCGAAGCCGGTCCTGGAGAAGGTCAACAAGGAGACCGCCGACAAGGCCAAGGAGGCGCTCGAGGGCGCCGGCGCCACGGTCACGGTCAAGTAAGACCCTGCACGCCTGAGAACGGGCGGTCCACCCTCGCGGTGGGCCGCCCGTTCTGCGTTCCTGCGCTGTCCCCGTACCCCCTCCCAGGGCTCCCGCGGCATCGATGTGACGTCGGTGGCGCTGGGACGCCGCTCCTGTCACCTCGACTCCCGGGCAGGGCAGCGGCGGCGCTCCGGACCTCCCTGCGGCATCGGTGCGATTCGCAACACGATGCCCTGGTACCTCACGGTACGGAGCGTGATCGTCCGGATCGTCAGGGGACGTTCACGGCAGGCGAGCGCCGGGCAGGTTACGGTGGCCACACCGGACCGAACCGTGCTCGAGCGGCACACGCTCAGCACACCCCCGTATCCTCAAGACCGCTACTTGTGAGTACGGTCACCTGAGCCTTCCCTTCGAACCTGGTTGGAGCCGCGAGTGGGCGTCGAGATCCGCGTCGAGAACCTCACGAAGAGGTTCGGCCGGCAGACGATCTGGGAGGACGTCACCCTGACCCTCCCCAAGGGGGAGATCTCGGTCCTTCTCGGACCGTCGGGGACGGGCAAGTCGGTGTTCCTCAAGACCCTCATCGGGCTGCTCAAGCCCGAGAACGGGTCGATTGTCATCGACGGCACCGACATCACCAAGGTCAAGGAGCGCGAGCTCTACGAGGTCCGCAAGCTGTTCGGCGTGCTGTTCCAGGACGGCGCCCTGTTCGGCTCGCAGAACCTGTTCGA
>JAODND010000084.1 GCA_025465465.1 Frankiales bacterium
GGAGCCGCCCCGGCCGCGCGTCGAGCTCGGCTTCCGGGACGGTTCGACCGCAGCGCTGGCACCGGAATCGGCCCAGGCCAAGGCGCTGACCGACATCGCGTCGGTGCTCACCCGCCGCGACTGACTCGAGCGGCGCGGACAACCCGTCGCGGCGACGTGCGCTGGGACAAGGCGGTGCGGCACCAGCGAGTACGTCCAAAGCTGGGCCTCGTCCTCGGTCTAGGCTGCTCGCTCGTGACCGCTCGCGTGCTTCCCAGTGCCCAGGTGGATGACAGGGCAACCCTCGGTGAAGGAACGGTCGTCTGGGATCTTGCCCAAGTACGGGAGGGGGCGACCCTAGGCCGGGACTGCATCATCGGCCGAGGTGCATACGTTGATGCGGGCGTCGTCGTGGGCGACCGATGCAAGGTGCAAAACCATGCGCTCCTCTACGCACCCGCTCGCCTCGGTGACGGCGTATTCGTCGGCCCTGCGGTGGTCCTCACCAACGACCACCACCCGCGCGCCGTCAGCCCGGATGGCCGGTCGAAGTCCGCTGCTGACTGGGATCCCATGGGCGTCGTTGTCGAGGAGGGTGCTTCCCTCGGGGCTCGCAGCGTCGTTCTCGGCGGACTCACGATCGGTGCATGGGCCATGGTGGGCGCCGGCTCAGTCGTCACTCGTAGCGTTCTTCCGCACGCGCTGGTGGTCGGAGTCCCCGCCCGCCAGGTCGGCTGGGTCGGTAGGGCCGGTGTCGCGCTCACGGAGCAGGCTGACGGCCTCTGGCGGAGCGCAGCGGACCCTGAGCGCTACCGACTGGTCGAGGGTCGGCTCGAGCAGTTGCCGTGACCGTCGACGTCATCGTTCCCTGCTACAACTACGGCCGTTTTGTCGGAGAGGCCTTGCGCAGCGTCGCCGCGCAGACCCTGGCCCCGGACCGCGTGCTGGTCCTTGACGACGGGTCGGAGGACGACTCACTTGCGATCCTCCACCAGCTGCGCGGCGAGCTCGAGTTCGAACTCGTCACGCAGCCAAACGCTGGACTCGTCGCCACGCTGCGCCGCGCGGTCCAGGAGACCTCCAGCGACCTCTTCGTGACGCTCTCCGCCGACGACCGGTTGCACCCGGAGTTCCTCGAGGCCACAACGGCACTGCTCCAGGCGACTCCGGACGCCGGTTACTGCTACACCGACATGCGTCGCTTCGGAGAAATCGACGATGTTCTCGCGTCCGCGCCCTTCGACGCCGCTCGCCTCGTCTACCGCGACAACTACATCTCCGGCGGAGCCTTGATGCGGCGGACCGCCTACCTCCAGACCCAAGGCTTCAGCGAGCTGCTCGCCTATGAGGACTGGGACCTCTGGCTGTCGTTCCTCGACGCGGGATTCGAGGGCGTGCACCTTGCTCGCCCGCTCTACGAGTGGCGGCAGCACGGACCGAGCCGAAACCGGATCGGCAGGCGCGAGGAGTTCCTGCTGCGCCGACGGATCCAGCTGCGGCACCGCGGACTGCTGATGCGCCATGCCGGCCAGGAGCTGCCGGCCGCCCTGCGGCGGGGGCTCAAGCGCTGGCGGCCGGACCCACCAGCTGCTTGATGTCGTCCGCGCGGACGACACGCAGCATCCAGAGCAGACAGAGGCACACCACCATGAACACCAGCGGTGAAAGAGGGGAACGCCCCAAGGGCCAGGCTGTCCCGCCCGCGGCCACGCAGGCGAGCAAGGTGCGGGGCCACCTGGCCAAGTCGAGCCGGAGATCGAGCGCCCTGAGGGTCAGCACGAGAATCCACACGAAGCCGAGTCCCTCCGTCGCCAACGTCGTGGCAGCGGCACCGCGGTAGGAGTAGTGGGGGATGACCGCCACGTTGACCCCGATGTTGACGGCCAGGGCGACAGCACTGACCAGGAGCAGTCGACGCTGGAGATCTGCGAGGATCGCCAAGGTCGAGAACAACGCGTTGAACCAAGCGAAGAGCGAGGCGAGGGCCAACAGTCGCAGGGGGAGAGCGGCCGCGTCGAAAGCGTCACCACCGACCAAGCGCACGAGGGCGGGGGCGCAGACGAATACCCCGAGCATGAACGGCAGGCCCGTGATGGTCAGCGCATCGAAGCAGCGCTGCGCGTTGCGGTTGCGTGAGTCCCGCACATGAAAGCTCCGGACCAGCAAGGGGAGCGCGGAGGCCAGGAAGAGGCCAGGCAGGGCGACGCAGAGTTCGATGAGCCGGTAGGCCACCGAATAGACCCCGAGCTCGCGTGGGGCCTTCAGGATCGAGAGGATCACGCTGTCGGCCTTGAAGTGCAGGTAGCCCAGAGTGGTCACGAAGGCGAGGGGCAGGCAACGAAGAAGCAGCATTCGCGTGCCAGCCAAGTCAAATCGACCTCGCAGGTCGGCACCGCTCCGCACCACAATCGCAAAGACCGCGAGTGCGGCGGCGGCCGCTGCGGCGAGCGAGACGAGGACGGCGGCTCTCACCGAGCCGGCCCGAGCGACGACGACGAGCACCAGCGCCAGCTGTAGGACGCGCGTGCCGATCTCGACCCCGCCGAGCAGACCCAGCCGGACCTGCTGCTGCAGGTAGATGCTCAGAGACGACTGGATTGAGACGACGGCCGAGGTCGCGATGCCGAGAGCCACCAGCCCTGTGTGGGCGCCGGGCACCGGGAGGGCGAAGCTCAGGGCGGCGAAAACTGCGAACAGCGGGAGCTGCATTAGCGTCTTCATCCGGACGAGATCGCCGGTCTTCAACGTCGAGCCCTCCATCTCAAGCTCGCGGATCCCGATGGTCGACAGCCCTAGGTCGCAGACGACGGAGGCGATCGCGCCGTAGAGGATGGCGTTGCTGTAGACCCCGAACGAGGACGCCCCGAGATGCCGGGACAGGATCCCGGCGATGACGACGGTGAGGACGAGAGCGCCCACTCGGCCGGCCACTTGAGCCGCCGTCGACACGGCTACCCGCCGCGCCTCCGACATGCGGGGAGCCTAGCAACGGGCGGTCTATCGTCAGGGACCTCGCGCAGAGACACCCCACCCGCCAGGAGAGCATCGCGTGCCCGAGCAGGTCCCTTTCCGCACGATCGCGATCGCCGCACCCCAGATCGGGGAGGACGACATCGCCGCAGTCGTCGAGGTGCTGCGCTCCGGCATGCTCGCCCAAGGCCCGCGAGTGGCCGAGCTCGAGCGGCGGTTCGCGGACTACTGCGGCACGGAGCACGCCGTCGCGGTCGCCAACGGCACGGCAGCGCTGCATGCTGCGCTGGTCGCTGCCGGAGTCGTCCCCGGTGACGACGTCGTTGTCCCGCCGTTCACGTTTGTGGCCACCGCGAATGCCGTCCTCATGGCCGGTGCGAGGCCGGTCTTCGTCGACGTGCGCGAGGACGATTTCGGTCTCGATGCGGAACGGTTCGCGTCGGCCGTCACTCCGCGCACCACAGCGGTCGTCCCGGTGCACCTCTTCGGCCAGACGGTCGACACCGCAGCGATTTGCGCAGTTGCGAGGCGGCACGGGCTGGTTGTCGTGGAGGACGCCGCGCAGGCCGTTGGCGCCACCGATGGCGGGGTTCGAGCAGGGGCTTTCGGCGCCGTCGCCTCATTCTCGCTCTACGCGACCAAGAACCTCATGTGCGGCGAAGGCGGCTTGGTCACGACGGACGATGCGGCCATCGCCCAGCGGCTCCGGACCTTCCGCCAACACGGCATGGTCGGGCCCTACGACTATGCGGAGCTCGGCTACAACTACCGGATGACCGATCTGCAGGCGGCCGTCGCTGTCACGCAGCTCAGCAAGCTCGACGCCAGCACGGCCCGCCGCGTCGCCAACGCCCGCGTGCTCGACGACGGACTCGCCGGATTGCCCGGCGTGCGGACCCCTTCGGTAATGCCAGGGCGGACGCACGTCTACCACCAGTACACGCTGGCGATCGAGGCTGGCTGCCCCGTCACCCGTGACCAGCTGCTTGCCGGGCTGCGCGAGCGGGGAGTGGGAGCGAACATCTACTACCCGAAGCCGCTCAACGCCTACCCGCATCTCGCCGGCATGACGCCGTTCCCAACGCCTGTCGCCGACCGGTTGGCCGCACAGGTGCTCTCCCTCCCCGTCCACCAGGGGCTTTCCGATCCTGATCTGGCGCACCTTGTCGCGTCGGTGCGGGAGATCGTCGGTGGCTGAACCGATCCGCGTCGCCGTCATCGGCGGCGGCAACATGGGCCGACATCACGTCCGGATCTACGCCGAGATGTTCGGCGTTGAGCTGGTCGCCCTCGCGGACCCGAGACCGGCCGCCGCCGCCTTGGCGGAAGAACGGGGTGCCCGCTACTACCCGGACTACCTCGCGATGCTTGCCGCCGAGAATGTCGATGCCGTGTCGATCGTGGTCCCGACCGCGTTGCACCTCGAGATTGCCGAGGCCGCCATTGCGGCAGACGCCCATGTCCTCGTCGAGAAGCCGATCGCCGCCACCGTCGCCGAGGCCGAGCAGATGACAGCCAGCGCCGCGGCGGCCGGCAAGGTTCTCGCAGTCGGCCACATCGAGCGCTACAACCCCGTCGTGCGCCAGCTCAAGCGGCTCATCTCCGAGGGAGCCGTCGGGACGGTGTCGTCCGTGACGTGCAAGCGACTCGGCGGCTTCCCGCTCGTCCAACCGCCGACGAACGTCATCATCGACCTGGCGATCCATGACATCGACGTCATCTCCTATGTGACCGGGCAGCCCGCCGAGCTGCTCGGGGCTCACGGGTCGCGCACCTTCCACCCGGAGCAGATCGACTCCGCCGAGTTGCTGCTCCGCTACGGCACAGCCTCGGGGCTCGTCCAGTCCAATTGGGTGACGCCCGTCAAGATCCGATCGATCTCCGTCACGGGGAGCCGGGGCTACCTCGAGGGCAACTACGTCTCGCAGGAGGTCGTCCAGTACGAGGCGTCGGTCAATCCGGAGGACGGCGCCTGGAGCGACTTCGTATCGCACTTCGGCAACCCGCGGCAGGTCGTGCACGCTGAGACCCCAAGGGAGCCGCTCGTCCTCGAGCTCGAGGCGTTCGTCTCCGCCTGCCGGGGTCGATCAGGCCTGGCCATCGAGCCGGCCGAAGCGACCGCCGCACTCGCCACCGCGCTGAAGGCGATGCAGATCATCGGCGCCCAACACGGCTGACTCACTGCCGGGTGTCACGGCCCAACAGCGCCCGCAGGGTCAGCCCGAGGCGAATGGCAAGCACGGCGAGAGTGCCCTGCGTGCGTCCGAGTCGACGTCTCAGCAGCCTTTCCAGTGCCCCGGCCCATTCGCTGCTCGCGCCGGAGGAGCCGTGCAGGTGGGCGACCACCGCTGACGGCACGACGACGAAGCGCGCCCCTCGCCGGGTGGCTGCCGTACCCCACGCGATGTCCTCGGCATAGACGACCTCGTCCTCCGGCAGGGGGCCGAAACGCTCGAGTGCGTCGGGCGCGAGCAGCAGCGCTGCCATGCAGACCCAGGCGACAGGACCGCCGCGACGTGCTTGGGCGCGGGTGAGGAAGATGCCCTTCCAAGCCGGTAGGAGGTGGGAGACGAACAGGAAGTACGTCCCGACCGACGTCGCGGACAGCGGCCCGCCACCCACGCCGACCTGCGGGCGGTCCGGACCCTCGAGCAGCAGCGGCCCCACACCGTCTCGCCCGGGCAGCGCCGCGAGCAGCCGGTCGAGCGCCTCGCGGGACAGCTCCGCGTCGGGGTTGAGGAGGAGCACGGGGAGGGGGGATCGGTCCTTCACCTCGGCCCAGCCGGCGTTCACACCGGCGGCGAAGCCGCGGTTCTCGGGCAACAGGACCGCAGTGGCGCCATGCGAGTCGCAGAGCGCGCGAACCTGCTCGGGGTCCGAGGCGTTGTCGACCACGACGACATCGGCGTCTCGCAGCGCGTCGCTCGCGAGACGGCTGGCAACGTCCTGCACCGACCGGTAGTTGACGAGCACGACACGCACCCGGGCATCGGTCGTCGTCGGCACCACACGATTGTGGCAGCGTGACGCCATGCCTGACGCCCCGCTGGTGGACGTGCACCACCTGGGCCTCGGGGAGACGGGCAACGAGACGTGGTCCCGCAACATCGTCCGGGTCCTCGAAGCCGATGGGGGAAATCCCGTCGAGTACGCCGCCACCAGTGCCGCCCGCGGGCATGTCCCGGGTGATCGGCTCAGCCTCGTCAGTGCCAGCAGTGCCCGCCGCCTCGCTCTGGAACTGCCTGCGCACGCGCGCCGACTGCGCAGCTCAGTCGTGCTCACGCAGTACACCTTGCCGATCGTTCGTGTGCCCGGCGTCGTCGTGGTGCACGACGTGTCCTTCGTCCTGCCGGAGTCCCGCGCCTGGATCCCGATCCGGACGCGGCTGCGGCTGCAGACGACGATCGGCCTCTCGGTGCGTCGCGCCCGGTTCGTCATCGTGCCGACCGAATACACCCGTGCCCAGCTGCTCGAGCACTATCCCGTCGACCCGGCGCGGGTGCTGCTCGCGCCGCTCGCCCTCGACCCTGAGCTGGCGGCCGCTCTCGGCGGACGGCGACGACCCCCGGACGCAACCCGCGTCCTCTGCGTCGGGACCGTGCTGCCGCGCAAGAACCTGCCGGTCGTGGCGGAGGCGGTGGCACTCCTGCGCCAGCAGGGCACCGACGTTCGGCTCCGGTTGGTCGGACCCGTCCGCGAGCCCGGCGAGGGTGACGTGCGACGGATGACCGAACTGCTCGGGGACGCCCTCGAGGTCGTCGGTGCGGTCAGCACCGAGCAGCTCGTCGCGGAGTACGGAGCGGCGAGCGTGCTGGCATACCCCTCGCTCCACGAGGGCTTCGGCTTGCCGCTGCTGGAGGGGATGGCGGCCGGCATCCCTGTGGTCAGCAGCGACGCGACCTGCCTGCCCGAGGTCGCGGGAGACGCCGCCGCGCTGGTCCCACCGTCGGACGTCGCGGGCTGGGCTGCGGCGCTCGGCGAGGCGCTGGCCGACCCCGACAAGCGGCGGGCCGCTGCCGGGCTCCGGCTAGGAGCGTTCTCCTGGGAGCGGACCGGACAGGTCGTCCGACAGGCACTGGAGCACGCGGCGGGTTGAACCGGCGCGCTCGCGACCCGCTTGTACGGTTGCCGCGTGCCCAAGCCGCCGCTGTTCCGACGGCGCTCGGACCCCATCCTGCTGTTCGGAGACGCGCTGACCGCGGTGGCTGCGTCGTATGTCGCCTACCGGTTGCGGTTCGAGGGCGATCCGAGGGTGCCGTCGAGCTATGTCGAGCGCTACCAGTGGGCGACGGTCCTGCTCGCGCTGCTGTTCGTCCTCATCGGGCGTTCGACCGCCTTGTACCGGCGGACGGCCCTGCGCCACGGCTCCTCCAACCTCGAGCCGGCGTTCACGACGTCCCTCGGCTGCGGCGCCGTGCTGCTCGTCGGCAACAACCTGTTCTTCTCCGGCGACCTCTCGCGGGCATGGATCGGACTTGTCGTGCTCGGGCTCCTGCTGGGCGCGGTGGGCACCAGGGGAGTGCTGCGCCGCAGCCGCCGGGCCCTGGTGCCGCTCGGCGTCGGCCTCGAGCGCTACGCCGTGCTCGGGGACGACAGCGCATCCAGGCGCCTCAGCAACGACCTGACGCGGGCACCGGGCGCGCCGTACTCCATCACGACGTCGCTGTCCGACAAGCTGTCGCCCGAAGAGCTCGTCGAGGCGGTGCTGGCGCAACGTCTTGACGGGCTGGTCCTCCCGCCCGGCAAAGCGGACCTCGGGGCTCGCCTGGCGCACGGTCTGTCCGGCATGGGAGTCGACGTGCTCGTCGCACCGCAGTTCGGCGAGCTCGAGCAGCGCGTCGCCAGCATCGCCATGCTGCACGGGGTCCCGCTCCTCCGCGTCGCCGGCATGGCCCCGCGACGCAGCGCCGAGCGCGTCCCGGCTCGCGACCAGACGCGGCACGGTGTGGCCATCATGGGAACGCGAGGAGTCCCCGCCAACTACGGCGGCTTCGAGACCTTCGCCGAGCGGCTGGCCCTCCAGCTCGTCGACCACGGAGTGGCGACGACGGTCTACTGCCGGGCGCACTACTCCTCGGAGTCGAGCCCGTGGCGCGGGATCCGGCTCGTCACGCTGCCGACGATCAGGAGCAAGTACTTCGACACGGTGGTGCACACCGCGCTGTCGGCGATGCACCTCGTGGTCACCCGGGGCCCACGCGACGTCGTCCTCTGCAACGCGGCCAACGCGCCGGTGCTGCTGCTCCTGAGGCTGTTCCGTCGCCGGGTCGTCCTCAACGTCGACGGCCTCGAGTGGCGCCGGTCGAAGTGGGGCGTCACCGGCCGGGCCTGGTACCGGATGGGGGAGTGGCTGTCGGTACGCCTCGCCTCGGTCCTGGTCACCGATGCCTACGAGGTCCAGACCTACTACCGGGTACGCCACGACACCGACTCCGTGATGATCCCCTACGGCGCCGACCTGCTGGCGCGGGGGAGCGTCGCGGTCCCGGACGCCGTGCCGGTGCAACCTGACCGATATGCCCTCTACGTCTCGCGCTGGGAGCGGGAGAACAACCCGCTGATGGTGGCTCGCGCGCACGCCGACAGCGGCGCTGACCTCGACCTGGTGATGCTCGGCACCGCGACCTACGACGACGAGCTGGGCGAGCAGGTGCGCGCGGCGGTGGGCGCCCGGGCGCATCTCCCCGGCGCGGTGTTCGGCGACGGCTACCGCGGCCTGCAGGCGAACGCGCTCTGCTACGTCCATGCCACTGAGGTCGGGGGCACCCACCCAGCGCTCATCGAGGCCATGGGTGCCGGCAACCTCGTGCTCGTGCTCGACACGCCGGAGAACCGCGAGGTCGCCGGCGACGCGGCCGTGTTCTTCGCCGACGAGGTCGAGCTCGCCGAGCGGCTGCGCTGGGTGGCGGCGCTCAGCGTCGCCGACCTGGAGGCCTGGCGGGCCAGGTCCCGCGCGCTGGCATCGGACCGCTACTCGTGGGACGCGGTGACAGCCACGTACCTGACTGTTCTGCGTGGAGACGGCATCTCGTAGTAAAGCCCTTCACCCATTTGGCCGATAGGTGGGCGTGACCGCCTTGCTTGACGCGCCTGCTGCTGTCAGCGCGCCGGACGCTCGGACGGGTCGTCTTGGCGGCCGCGCGCTCCTTGAGCACGCGACATCGGCGGCGCTCGTCCTGTGGTGGGCGATCCCCATGACACGCGCAGAGGGCGGCCGCGGTCACGGCTCCACCACTGTCGCCCTCCTGCTCGTGCTCGCGGTGCTGTGGGCCAACGACGCGTGGCGTCGGGTCGGCCGCACCACTCTCGTACTGTCCGTGTCTGTCCCGGTCTGTGCGCTTGCCGTGTGCCTGCTCGCACCGACAGGCTGGTACGGCGGGGACGACGCGGCCGGCTACGCGCTCGCGGCCCTCGCTGTGCCGGCTGTCATCGCCTATGCCCGAACGCCCAACCGACGCCTCGTGGGTGTCGTGGCGATCTGCGCCGCGGGTCTGCTGGAGTTCGCCGAGGCGTTCCTGCCGTGGTGGGGCGGTCGCAACCCTGCCCTGCCGATGATCGGCACGTTCTACTGGTGGAACCCCTACGCCGCCTTCCTGCTGCCCGCAGCCGTGCTCGGTGCTGCGCTCGCGATCCGGGGCCAGCGTCCGATGCGGGCACTGGGATGGTTCGCTGCGCCACTGTGCTCGGCCGGCATCGTGTTCTCCTCGAGCCGGATGACCCTCGCCCTGCTGGTGGCGTCCCTGGTCGTGATCGGGCTCGTCGCCGCCGACGCCGACCGGCGCCGAAGCGGGATCCTGCGCTGGCTGCTCGTCGGCGTCCTCGCCGCCGGTGCGACCTATGCCCTCGCGGGCCCTCCCGTCTTCGACCACCGGGCGGATGTGACCGCCGCCGCCGAAGCCAAGGCCAACACCGGGCAGAGCGTCGCCCAGAACGGTGCCTACCGGCTCCAGTTCTGGCACCGGGCGGTCGCCGTGCTCGAGGACCGCCCGCTCGTCGGCTCGGGCCCGCACGCCCTCGTGGGCGCCAGCACGGGTCTCGTCCCGGAGTCCTATGCACGCTCCAACCTGGCGCACAACGGCTATCTGCAGGTCCTGTCCGACGGCGGCCTGGTCCTGGGCCTGCCCTTCCTGCTCGGCTGCTTCGGTGCGCTCCTCGCCGGTCTGCGGCTGCTGCTCAGCGCCCGGCGCCCGGTCGCTGAGCGATGGCTGCGGATCGCGGTGCCCATCGCGCTCGCCGGCTCCGCGGCCCACTCCGGCGTCGACTTCGACTGGAGCCATCCCTCCGACCTGCTCCTGACCGCGCTGCTGGCGGGGCTGGTGCTCGCCGTCCCCGCACGCGCCGCCAGCTCCAGCCGCCCGCGTTGGGTCGCCGGCGCCGCCGTCACGGTCGTCGCGGCTGTGCTCGCGACCGCGGCCTGGCACACCGACCACGCCAAGGCCGGCATCGCCGCCGTAGCGGGCACGCCCGCGCAGCGAGCTCATGCCCTCCACGCGACCGGCGGACAGCCGCTGCGCGACTACCGATGGGCCCAGGCGCTGCTGGTCACCGCGGCGGGCGCCGGCGGGCCCGTGATCGACAAGGGAGTCGCGGCCGGCGACCTCCGTTGGGCGGTCAGCCAGACCGCTGCCGCGGCCGCGGTCACCCCGGACCTCCAGCTCCAACGCGCCCGTGCGCTCGTCCTGCTCGGCTCCGGCGACCAGGCCGGTCGGCTGGTGGACGCGATGGTGGCCCGCCGCGGTCGCGGTGCGAGCGGCTCGATCGCCGACCAGGGCGCGGAGGTCCTGGCTGCGGCCGGCCGCCAGGACGACGCCCGCGCGCTCGTGGTCGAGTTCCTGCTGCCCGGTGCCCTCGACGACCACGCAGGCGGTCACCTCCAGGCGCTGCTCGACGTGGATGCGGGACGTTTCACGGACGTGGATCGCTGCGCCTACGCGGCTGTCGCTCCGGAGCACCGCTATCCGAACACCCCTGACCCGGGGGCGCCCGCCGCTGGCGCCTCCTGCGCGGCCGTCCTGCGAGGAGCAGCATGAAGCAGCTGGGAGACATCCTGCTCGAGGACGGGCTCGTCACGCACGAGCAGCTTGCCGACGCGGTCGAGGAGCAGCAGAAGCTGGGGCGCAGCCTCGGGCGCGTCCTCGTCGACCTCGGGATCCTGACCGAGTCCCAGCTGGTGGCGGCGCTCGCCACGCAGATCGGGATGAAGTTCGTCGACCTCACCGAGTTCCCGGTCGACGGCTCGGCGGTGGGGAAGATCTCCGACGTCGTGGCGCGCCGACACACCGCCCTGCCCATCGGGTACGAGGACGGCAAGCTCGTGGTCGCCATGGCCGACCCGGCAAACGTCTTTGCCCTCGATGACATCCGGTCGCTCACGGGACTCGAGGTCAGGCCAGTCGTCGCGACCCGGCCGGACGTGGTCGCCGCCATCAACAAGTTTCATCGCGGCGACGCGGAGCTCGATGACCTCACGAGCGTCCTGGACGTCTCCGACGACGAGGATGACCTCTCGGCGGTCCGGGAGATCGTCGAGGACGCGCCGATCGTCAAGTTCGTCAACCTGCTCATCACGCAGGCGATCCAGGACCGTGCCTCCGACATCCACATCGAGCCCACCGAGCGCGACCTGCGGGTGCGGTTCCGCATCGACGGCGTGCTCCACGAGGTCATGCGTTCGCCGAAGACGATCACCTCGGGCGTCACGTCGCGCCTGAAGATCATGGCCGACATCAACATCGCGGAGCGCCGGATCCCTCAGGACGGCCGGCTCTCCGTCAACACCAACGGCAAGAAGATCGACCTCCGCGTCGCGACGCTGCCCACCGTGTGGGGCGAGAAGATCGTCATGCGTGTCCTGGACAACTCCACGGCCATGCTGAAGCTGTCCGACCTGGGCTTCTCCGACTCGAACTACGAGGTCTACTCGAAGAGCTTCGTGAAGCCCTACGGGATGATCCTGGTGACCGGTCCGACCGGTTCCGGAAAGTCGACCACGCTCTACGCGACGCTCAACATCGTCAGTCGCCCCGAGGTCAACGTCATCACCGTCGAGGACCCGGTGGAGTACCGGTTGCCGGGCATCAACCAGGTGCAGACCAACAACAAGGCAGGCCTGACGTTCTCCGCGGCGCTCCGTTCGATCTTGCGCTCGGACCCCGACATCGTCCTGCTCGGTGAGATCCGTGACGGCGAGACGGCCCACATCGCCGTCGAGGCCGCCCTCACCGGCCACCTCGTGCTCTCCACCCTGCACACCAACGACGCCCCGTCCGCGATCGTCCGGCTCACGGAGATGGGCATCGAGCCCTTCCTGGTCGGCTCCGCGCTCGACTGCGTGCTGGCCCAGCGCCTCGCCCGGCGGCTGTGCCCGAAGTGCAAGGAGGCCTACAAGCCCTCCAAGCAGCTGCTGGTCGACAACGCGTTCCCGTGGCAGGACGGGATGGACGTGCCTGAGCTGTTCCGGCCGGTGGGCTGCACGAACTGCTCCAAGACCGGCTACAAGGGCCGGCTCGCCCTGCACGAGGTCATGGCTGTCAGCGAGGAGATCGAGCGGCTCACCGTCGAGCGCGCCTCGTCGATGATCATCAACAAGGCTGCCATCGCGCAGGGGATGATCACCCTTCGCCACGACGGCCTGCTCAAGGTCATGGCCGGCGTCACGTCGGTCGAGGAGATCTTCCGCGTCGTCGCCTGATGCGTTGTTTGCGCCGTTCGGCTCAAGCACGGACCAACAGCGGTCGACAGTCCTGAGGACACCCGAGGAGGGCATCGTGGACCAGCACGGCACTGCAGGCTCAGACGGCTCGCCGTCCCCGCTCGACCCGAGCTGGACGCCGGCCCCCCAGCTGCAGCCGACGCACGCGCTGGAGGTGGCTCAGCCGACCTTCGCCTTCTCGGGACCGACGACCGAGCCCGCCGTGCCGGCTGAGCTGTCGGGTGGCTACGGCGTCCTCCCTGGCACCGCGCCGGTCGTCGTCGAGCAGGTCGCCGTCATGCCCGCCCAGTCCGCGCCTGTCAGCGAGCCCATGCCGATGGCCCCGCCGATGGCTCCGCCGCCGGCCGCCGCGCCCACAGCGTCGACCGAGGCGCCTGCCGCCGCTGCCTACGACGAGCCGCTGGCCGTCCGGGTCGGCGCCGAAGACACCTCCGGGGACAGTGGTTTCCTGACCGACCTGCTGCTCGAAGTCCTGAACCGCGGCTGCTCCGACCTGCACCTGACTGTCGGTGCGCCCCCGACGGTCCGTCTCAACGGCGCGTTGACGCCGCTTGAGGACCGCCCGAAGCTCACGCCGCAGTTCCTCCAGAAGCTGATCTACGCGATCCTGTCCCAGAAGCAGCGGGAGAAGTTCGAGGAGGTCCTCGAGCTCGACTTCGCCTACAGCGTCCCTGGCCGGGCGCGCTTCCGTGTGAACGTCTACCGCCAGCGTGATGCCCTCGGTGCCGCGTTCCGCCTGATCCCCTATGAGATCAAGGCGCTCGAGGACCTGGGCGTGCCGCCTACGGTGGCCAACTTCGCGATGCTGCCTCGCGGCTTCGTCCTCGTCACCGGTCCCACCGGCTCCGGCAAGTCGACGACGCTCGCCGCCGTGGTCGACCTCGCCAACCGGCAGCGCCGCGACCACATCATGAGCGTCGAGGACCCGATCGAGTTCCTGCACGAGCACAAGAGCTGCCTGGTCAACCAGCGCGAGGTGGGGGAGGACACCCACTCCTTCAAGAACGCGCTGAAGCACGTGCTCCGCCAGGACCCCGACATCATCCTGGTCGGCGAGATGCGTGACCTCGAGACCATCGAGATCGCCCTCACCGCAGCGGAGACAGGTCACCTCGTCATGGCGACCCTGCACACGCAGGACGCCGCGCAGACGATCGACCGTGTCATCGACGTCTTCCCGCCGCACCAGCAGCAGCAGGTGCGCACGCAGCTCGCCGGCGCCCTCCAGGGGGTTGTCTGCCAGCAGCTGATCAAGACTGCGGACGGCAACGGCCGGGTGGTCGCCACCGAGATCCTGGTGGCGACTCCGGCCATCCGGAACCTCATCCGTGAGGGCAAGACGCACCAGATCTACTCGGCCATGCAGGCCGGCGCGAAGCACGGCATGGCGACGATGGACCAGCACCTCGCGGAGCTGGTGAAGAAGGGCAAGATCACCTACGACGCTGCGCTCGAGAAGTGTCACCACGCCGAGGACTTCAACCGGCTCTGCGGCCGCTGAGAGGGAATGACTGATGGCCACCGCAACGTATGAGTACAAGGTCCGGGACAAGTCCGGATCGATGAAGACCGGCACGCTCGACGCGGAGTCGCCGAGCCAGGTCGCCGCCAAGCTGAAGCAGATGGGCTATGCCCCCATCAGCATCACGCAGGCGAACGCTGGGATGTCGAAGGAGATCAGGATCCCGGGCTTCGGCAAGCCCAAGGTCAAGCTCAAGGACCTGGCCGTCTTCAGCCGCCAGTTCGCCACCATGATCAACAGCGGCTTGTCCCTGCTCCGCGCTCTGAACATTCTCACCGAGCAGACGGAAAACAAGGAGCTGGCCCGGATCCTCGGTGAGGTCCGCAACGACATCGAGACGGGCAACTCGCTGTCCGCCTCCATGGGAAAGCACCCTGAGGTCTTCCCCCCGCTCATGGTCAACATGACCAGGGCCGGAGAGGTCGGGGGCTTCCTCGACAGCGTCATGATGCAGATCGCCGCGAACTACGAGGCCGAGGTCAAGCTGCGCGGCAAGGTCAAGGCGGCCATGACGTACCCCGTCGTCGTCTTCTGCATCGCCATCCTCGCGGTGGTCGGCATGCTGCTGTTCATCGTCCCGACGTTCGCGGGGCTCTTCAAGACGCTCGGCGGCACGCTCCCGCTGCCGACCAGGATCCTTGTCATGCTGTCGCACGGGCTGAAGGTCGGGATCATCCCGCTCATCATCTTGGCCATCGGCGGCAAGGTCGTGTGGGGCAAGGTGAAGCGAGACCAGCGCGTCCGTGACGTCGTGGACCCGATGAAGCTCAAGATCCCCGTGTTCGGCGAGCTGTTCCGCAAGATCGCGCTGACCCGGTTCGCCCGCAACCTCGGCACCATGATGGCGTCGGGCGTCCCCATCCTCCAGAGCCTCGACATCGTGGCGGAGACCACGGGCAACGTGGTGCTCGAGAGGGCCACCCGGGCCGTGCAGGAGAGCGTCCGCACCGGAGAGTCGCTGTCGAGGCCGCTCACCGAGCATCCCGTCTTCCCGCCGATGGTCGTGCAGATGATGGCGGTCGGTGAGGACACCGGTGCCCTCGACACCATGCTGCACAAGATCGCCGAGTTCTACGACCAGGAGGTCGAGGCGACGACGGAGTCGCTGACGGCGCTGATCGAGCCTTTGATGATCGCGTTCCTCGGTGGCATCGTCGGCTCGATGATCGTGGCCCTGTACATGCCGATCTTCAAGATCTTCGACCTCATCAAGTAGCCCGAACGCACTACCCCGAGGGGCTCAGCAGACCTAGGTCTTCTGGGCCTCTCGGGCTGTCAGGGAGAAAACTTCCCCAAAGGTGCTCAAGGCAGTTGATCGGCCCGCCGAAGCACCTGGTGTCATCAAGCAGAGCCGCAAGGCCAGACAGGGCACACCCGTCGCAAGGCGGGGTCGCAAAGCCAGGGGACCTGCACGCAGGTCAGCCCAGCCGCCTCGGCCGGCACCTCCTCGGAGAGCCGCGAGAGGTCCTGAGAAAACCACCGCGTGGCTCATCCATTCGTCCCGGGAGGACACCGCAATGCTCGCTCGTATCCGTAAGGCGCAGGAGGAGAACGAGGGCTTCACCCTCATCGAGCTCCTCGTTGTCATCATCATCATCGGCATCCTGGCCGCGATCGCTATCCCGGTC
>JAODND010000047.1 GCA_025465465.1 Frankiales bacterium
AGTCGCGAACTCCGTAGGGCTGCTCGGTGGGGGCCTCGACGATCTCGACGCCGTCGGCTTCCAACCTCGCGAATACGCCGTCGAGGTCCTTGGTTGCCAGCATCAGGATCCCGTAGGTGCCCTTGGCCATCATCTCGGTGATGGTGCGACGCTCGTCATCGGTTATGCCCGGGTCGACCGCCGGTGGCGTCAAGACGATCGCGGTGGCCGCCTCGTCTGCGGGACCGACTGTGATCCAACGCATCTTGCCGCCGCCGACATCCAGGCGGACCTCGAAACCGAGGCTGTCGCGATAGAACGCGAGGGATGCCTCGGGGTCGTCGTGCGGAAGGAAGGTGCTATGAATTCTGATGTCCATGCGAGTCACGATACGAAGGGCACGGCGAGTGGCGCTTCTCGATTCCTGATCGGTCTCGTCACGTGTTTGGCCACGCACGCAGGCATCCCCGCCGTGGCTGCAGCCGACTGGTCGCGGTACGCGCTGGGAGGCATCCCGACCAACTCGGTGAAACGCGTGCTGAACGTGCCGAGCGACGAGCAGCCGACCGCGAAGCAGACCTCGGTGACGGTGAGGTCGCCACGACGCAGCAGTGCCATCGCGCGCTCGATGCGCCGCGTCATGAGATAGCCGTACGGCGCCTCGCCGTAGGCAAGCCGGAACTGTCGGCTGAGGTGCCCCGCCGACATGTGCGCGCCGCGAGCCAGCGCTTCGACGTCCAGCGGCTGCGCATACTCCCGGTCGATCCGATCGCGGACGCGGCGCAGTCGCACGAGATCGCGCAGGTGCTCCCCCGCACCCGGTCCGCTGGTCACCCTGAGATCGTGACACGTCACCCCGTCCGGCGCTCTGCGACGCTGTCGCAATGACCACCGCCCCCGACCTCGCCGCTGTCGCTGCCCTGGTCCGAGACGTAGCCGAGCAGGTGCATCTACCGCTGTTCGGCCTCGCGATCGAGCACGAGGAGAAGTCACCCGGCGAGCTGGTGAGCCGGGTGGACCGCGAGGCGGAGCTGCTGCTCACCGACGGACTACGCCAGATCGCGCCCACGATCCCGGTTGTCGGTGAAGAAGCAGCGGCACACGACGCGGAGCTGCTCGGCTTGCTGCAGAGCGCCGAAGCCGTCTGGTTGGTAGACCCACTGGACGGGACCGCCCAGTTCCTCGCGGCATCGCCCGACCACGCGATCATGGTCGCACTTGTGGTGCGCGGTGAGACGGTGGCGGCCGTCGTCCATCAGCCTCAACACGGCCGTACCTACTCCGCCGAGTCGGGCGCCGGCACCTGGCGTGACGGCCATCGCCTGCACCGACCTTCAGCAGATTCGAGCAATCTCGCCGGGCTCCGTGGAGCAGTGCTCCGGCGTTTCATGGACGAAGAGGCGCTCGCCATCGTCAATCGCCACGAAGCCGCGTTCGGCGATCTCACTCCGAACAGCACCTGCGCCGGCGTGGAGTATCCCCGTCTCGTGGAGGGCGAGGCCGACTTCCTGTTGTTCTGGCGCACGCTGCCGTGGGACCACGCACCGGGTGCTCTTCTGCTCTCAGAGGCCGGCGGGGCAGCCCTGCGCCTGGACGGCAGTACCTATCGTCCGGCTGATCACGAGAGCGGCTTGGTCGCGGCTGCCGACCGGCGAACCGCGACGACCGTGCTCTCGGGCCTCGGCCTCTACCGCGCGGGAAGCCGCTAGGCGCTCTCGCGCAATCGGCGCCCCTCTAGGGTGGGCCGCATGGCAACCGTCAAGGAGTTCCAAGTCACCTTTGACTGCGCAGAACCTGAGCGGGTCGCTCGGTTCTGGTGCGAGGTCTTGGGGTACGTCGTGCCGCGGCCACCGGACGGGTTCGCTACGTGGGACGACTTCGATCGTGCACTACCGCCCGAGCGTCAGGGTTCAGCGTTCGCCTGCATTGATCCCTCAGGTGTGGGTCCGCGACTGTTCTTCCAGCGCGTTCCGGAAGGCAAGTCCGTCAAGAATCGGCTGCATCTTGACGTGCGGGTCGGCAGCGGGCTCGTGGGTGAAGAGCGCCTCGCAGCACTTGAGGCGGAGTGTGCACGACTGCTCGAGCTCGGCGCGGTGCGCGTGCGACTCCTGCGTGCCGATGGCGTCAACGAGTCCTGCCTCGTGATGCAGGACATCGAGGGCAACGAGTTCTGTCTCGACTGAGTTCACTGCTCATGGGTGAAGATGACGGCGATGTCTGTCGAGGGCGCGCACGTTCCCGTGACCTACCTGCGCTGCGCCCACATCACGGGGCCGTTCTATCACGGGACGAAGTCCGCGTTCGAGGTCGGCGATGAGCTGACGCCCGGCCATCGCTCCAACTTCCAGGAGGGCCGGGTGTCGAACAACATCTACTTCACCTCGCTCGTGGAGACAGCCGTCTGGGGTGCGGAGCTTTCGACAGCTTTGGCGGCGACGGGGGAGCGGGGACGCATCTATGTCGTGGAACCGCTGGGTCCTTTCGAGGACGACCCGAACGTGACCAACAAGAGATTCCCGGGCAACCCCACGCAGTCCTACCGCACCAGCCATCGGCTGCGCGTCGTCGGCGAGGTCGACACCTGGGCAGGTCATGACCCGGAGGTTCTGAAGGGGATGCTGGATCGCCTGGCACTGCTCCGGGAGCAGGGGCTGGACGTCATCGAGGACTAGCGAGTCCTCAGGCCCGCGGCTGACCTCCGCACCCGATGACGGCCCGCAGCGGGGCGAGCCAGACCGCGAGCCAGGACGACAGCCCCGACGCGAACGTGTCGACCTCGGACTCGAGGACGTAGAGGCCCCGGGTCGGGCAGCTCGCACCGATCTCGACGAGGACAGGCCGCAGATGGTGCTCGACGGCCAGCGCGTGGTCGCGAGCGGCACCGACCATGACCGGGACGACCGCCCGGGCGCCGAGCTCGTCGCGACCGAACTGGTCCAGGAAGGCCTTGAGCAGACCGGGGACCGATGCCTTGTAGACCGGCGATGCGACGACGACGAGGTCGCTGGAGAGCACCTCGGTCTTGGCGTCGGCAACGGCCGGTGAGCCCCACGTGAAGAGCTCACCGGCCAAGGACGACAGCTCGACCACCGTGACCGTCGCGTCGGGAAGGACCGTGCGGACCACGGCCTCGCCGACAGCCCGCGTCCGCGACGCGGGCTTGGGGTTGCCCACCACGACTGTGGCGATCACCGCTCAGAACTCCAGCAGGTTGTCGCGGAACTGCTCGTGCGTGTACGACGTCCGGGTCAGGCCGCGGCGCTGCAGCTCGGGCACCAGGCCGTCGGTGATCTCCGTGACGTACCTGCGGTTCAGCTTCTTCTCCGGGCTGGTGAGCAGGAACCCGTCGCCGCCGATCTCGTCCATGTAGGACTCCATCTTGTCGGCGACGGTCTCCGGCGTCCCGACGAAGTCGTTGGCGCCACCCAGGCCGTCGTCGATCACCGCCTGCCGCAGGGTCTTGCCCTCGGCGCGCTTGGCGAAGGCTTCGAGGAAGCCGCGCTCGCCGTTGGTCGTGACCGGCGGCAAGGGAGCGTCGAGGTCGAAGACGGAGAAGTCGATCTCGGTGATGGAGCCCATGGTGGCGAGCACGAGCTCGACAGCGAGGGGGTCCGACATCGACCGCAGCTTCTTGGCCTGTGCCTCCTCGACCGTGTCGGCGACGAAGGGCGCGATGAGGAAGAGCACCTTGACGTCATCGGGCTTGCGGCCGTTTTCGACCATCCGCGTGCGGATGTCGTCACGGAAATCCTTCATGCGGGCGGGGGTCGTCGAGGTCGCCACGATCGTGTCCGCGAAACGGGAGGCGAAGGCCCGCCCGGGCGGCGAGGCACCGGCCTGGCACAGCACCGGGTGCCCCTGCGGAGGGCGGACGGTGTTGAGCGGGCCACGGCTCTTGTAGTAGGTCCCCTCGAAGTCGATGGTGCGGACCTTGGTGTGGTCGGCGTAGGTGCCGGTCGACCGGTCGCGCACCACGGCGTCCGGGTCCCACGACTCCCAGAGCTGCTTGACCAGCTCGAGGTACTCGTTGGCCATGGCGTAGCGCTCGTCGTGCTCATACAGCTTGTCCAGCCCGAAGTTCTGGGCGGACCGGTCCTCCGCGGAGGTCACGATGTTCCACCCGAACCGGCCCCGCGCGATGTGGTCGATGGTGGCGCAGAGCCGGGCGAGCAGGAACGGTGGGTAGAAGCTGGTCGACATCGTCGGCACGACGCCGAGCCGGGTGGTCGCCTGCGCCATGCAGACGGCAAGGGGTACCGGGTCGTGCTTGGGGTTGACGCCGTGCTGGAGGTCCTTCTGCATCGTCCCGGCCCAGGCGTCGGAGACCATCAGCTTGTCCTCGAGCAGCACGTAGTCGAAGCAGGCCCGCTCGAGGTCACGAGCCATTTCGACGTAGAAGTCACCGGACATGTCCTTGCCGCCGTTGCCCCAGCGGCCGTCCCAGTCGTCGGTCACGAAGTTGAGGAACCACCCGAGGTGGAACATGTCAGCCACGGCTGCTCACGGCCTTCCTGTGCTCCTCGACGGTCCAGGTCCTGCCGTCCGCCAGCGTCACGATGGGTTCCTGCTCGACGTGCGTCGGAGGTGGGGGCGCCTGCGCGCCCGGAGGCCAGCAGTGGTCCACGACCCAGCCGGACTCGCGCAGGACCCAGGCCACGCAGACGAAGTCGCCGCCCGAGGCGCGGGTGTCGAGCACGGTGAGGGCATAGTCGCCGGTGCGCACCAGCCGCCCGCCCTCGGTGCTGAGGGCCAGCTGCTCGCCGCCGCTGCCAGGCAGGCGCTGCCAGCGCTCGACGTAGGAGACCGTACGGCTGCCCTCCGCGAACGAGCCGGCCTCGAGCAGGTCAGCACCGTCCCACGTGCAGATGCCGGTGTCCTCGAAGGCGCTTGCCTCGAGCTGCAGCTCGGGGACCCAGGTGAGGGACGGCTCGCGCCACGTCGTGGTGCCGGCGAAGCACATCAGGCCGTCGGTGCCGTCGTGGGGCAACCGCAGGTCGGCGTGCTTGGACGGCGCCTGCAGCCACCACACCACGGCTGGCTCGGTGGGTTCGGCGCCGTCGACTGCGATGCCGTTGCGTACCCAGCCGCCCGTCATCTCGGCGGGGATCACGCGGTGGTGGCGAGCGTCGGGTCGGCAGCGCCGGTCGACTCGCGGGCGAGCTCCGCCTCGCGGCCGAAGGAGTTGGTCTTCATCCAGACCTCAGGCATCGAGATCTCGCCGGCCTTCAGGCGCTTCTGCAGGTAGGTGAAGACCTGCACGGTCTGGGCGTACAGGTGTTCCCCGGCCTTCAGGGGGATCTTGTTGCTGCCGTCCTCGCGGACGTACTGCTCGAGGGGGCTGACCAGCACGTCGTAGTCGACGTTGAAGAACAGGGGGAAGGAGTAGCGCTCGTCCGCGACCTTGCGGACCCGGTGGGTCGTCGAGACGAAGGCCCCGTTGGACCAGATCTCCAGCATGTCCGCGATGTTGACGATGAACGCGCCCTCGACCGGCGGGGCGTCGATCCACTCCCCCGCGCCGTTGAGCACCTCCAGCCCCGGCTCGGTCGGCTTGAGCAGCGTGAACACCTCGAAGTCGGTGTGCGCGCCGATGCCCTGGCGGTCCTCGGCCGAGGGGTCGAACGGGTAGTGGATGAGGCGGAGCTGGCTGGGCGCCTTGGTGACCAGGGCATCGAAGCGATCGGCGGGCTCGCCGAGGGCGAGGGCGAACCCGCGGAGCAGGACCTTGCCGAACTCCAGGACCGCGTCGTAGTAGCGATTCACCGTCTCCGCCATGCCCGGCAGGTCCGGCCACTGGTTGGGGCCGACCATCGGGTTGCCGGCGAGGTAGTCCGGGTCGTCAGCCGGCAGGTCGAGGCTGAGGTCGAAGGCCTCCTTGAGGTCCGCCCGCTTCTGCTCCGGCGCAGCCTCGTCCTTGTCGAGGTAGCCGCCCTCCTCACCAGTGGGCACGTAGCCGCGGTGGTTGGAGGACTTGCCGATGTAGGTCTTCATCTTCTCCTCCAGCGGGAGGGCGAAGAACCGCTTGGTCACGGCGAGGAGGTCGTCGAACAGCGCCTGGTCGACGCCGTTGCCAGTCACGTAGAGGAAGCCCACCTCACGGGCTGCCTTGCCGAGCTCCTCGGCGACCGCCAGCTGCTGCTCGTGCGTGCCGAACAGGCCAGCGACGTCGATGATCGGGATCTGCTGAAAGCTGCTCAGAGCGCTCATGGAGCCACCTGCTTCGGATCTTGCTCCCAAGCGACTGCGGACAGGCCTGGGAGGACGAGTCTCCCGGGCTTTTCTCCCGCCGTGGCACACCCGGTGCGGGTGCGTGCATCTCTCGGACCAGACCCACAGGAGCGGCGGAACCCTAGACGCGCCCCACTCACCTGGAGTGGGTCGTCTCGAACTCTTCGCCCATCGGGTTTCCGGTGGGCACCCGCTTCGATGACCGTCGTGTTACGCCTCGTGCACCGTCATGAGAACCGCGTGGCGAAGCGCTCGGTCATCGCCGGCCAGACGTGCGGGTCGTGGCCGGGGATGAGCTCAAAGCCCTTCTCCGCCGAGAGCTTCTTGAGCCGGCGGATCGGCTCGACGGTGTCCTGCGGGTCGATGTCGACGAACCCGCCGATCGCCAGCTCCTGCTCGATGTTCTCGGTGAGGTCCGCGGCGTCGAAGGCGAACACGAAGCCACCGCCGCCGACCGACTCGTCGAGCTCGACCATGAAGCTCTGGTGCCCTGGCGTGTGCCCGTAGGTCGGGATGACGGTGACCCCGGGCGCGATGACCTCCTCGCCGTCCGCGAGCCGCCAGTCGATGCGCGGGTCGTCGTAGTCGACGCGGGCCATGGCGTGCTTCTCGGGCTCGGGGCTGTTGAGCATTCCGTAGGCGAGCTCGCGCCGCTGGGCGTGCACCGGCACCCGGCCGGCGAACAGCTTGACGCCGCCCGCGTGGTCGTGGTGCAGGTGGCTGAGGGCGACCGCCGAGATGTCCCCGATGTCCACGCCGACCTGGTCCAGCGCCTCCGCGATGGGCTCGCCCGGTCCGGGGAGCACCGGGAGGTACTCCACGCTCGGGTAGAACCGCTGGTAGAGCGCGGGGTCGCGGATCAGCGCGGTGTTGAACCCGGTGTCGAGCAGCAACCAGCCGCCGTCGCACTCGAGCAGCACGCCTGGCACCGGCTCCCGCAGCCGCTCCTCCCTCGGGGTGCCGTAGACGGAGACCGCCTTGGGCAGCTCCTCCCACCCGAGGGTGAGCAGGATGATCCGTCGTACCCCCGTCATGCGGAGAGCTTCGCGAGGATCAGGGTGTTGGGGTTGCTCACCGTGTGGGCGTTCTCGACGCCCTTCAGCCAGGGCTGCGCCACCATGAAGTCGGTGATGTTGACCATGTTGTCCCAGCAACCCGTCGCCGACGCCGCTGCCGCAGCCGCCGAGTAGTCGTCCGGTGAACCGGACTGGAGCGCCTTCGCGTAGAGCGCGGTCGCCTGGGGCGAGGAGCAGTGCAGGTAGTTCAGGCCGCCGTCGGCGTCGAAGCTGATGTGCCCCCACGTGTAGGGCGACGGTGAGTCCGGCCAGCCGGGGGTGGCGAGCATGTCAGGGGCGCCCTTCGGGTTGCCCACCCAGCCGAACACCTCCGAGGTCGGGAAGCTCTGCACCTTGACGGTCAGACCCAGGGCGCCGAGCTGCGCCGACACCAGGTTGGCGACGATCTGGCTGTCGGGCTGGCTGGAGTCATAGCCGACCACCATGGCCTTGTCGGCCGCGGGCGCCGCGCTGACGATGGCCTTCAGGGGGGCGGTGTCCTTGGGGATCTCCTGCTTGGCGTACTTCGCCGGCATCACGTTGGCGGGGTAGACCTGCTCGGCCTTGGTCCCGCGACCGAAGTAGGTCTGCTTCACGATGGCGTCGACGTCGAGGGCCTTGAGCAGGGCCGTGCGGTTGGTCTGCTCCTTGAGCAGCCCGCGGCTCGGGTTGACGTAGAAGTACTCCGAGATCATCGACGGCAGCGTGTAGCTGCTGACCTTCTTGTTGGCCAGGTACGACGCGACGGCCGATGACGGGATGTCGTGCAGGATCGCGGCAAGCGAGCCACTGTTGAACTGCAGCTGCTGCGACGACGAGTCGGTCACCACCGGGAGCTCGACGGTCTGCCAGTAGGGCTTGGCGCCCCAGTAGCCGTCGAACGCCTTCAGCTGGTACTTCGAACCGACCTGCGCCTCCGTCAACGTGTAGGCACCGGTGCCGAGGTCATGCGTCGTGAGGTAGGTCTGATCGTTGTCCTTGCCCTTGTTGGAGGCCAGTCCGGTCGGGCTCATCATCTTCGGGCCGTAGGCGCAGGCCAGGTAGGTGAGGAACGCGGAGTTGCTGTGCTTGAGGGTGATCACAGCGGTGAGCGGATCGGGCGTCGTCACCGAGGCCACGTCGCTGACCATGTAGGCGGGTCCCTGATTGACCGCACTGCGCCGATCGAACGAGGCCTTGACCGCGGCGGACGTGAACGGCGTGCCGTCGTGGAACTTCACGTTGGGCCGCAGCGTGAAGGTGAAGGTCTTGCTATCGGCCGACACGGTGTACTTCGTCGCGAGGGCGGGCTCGATCGTCGGCGTGGCCGTACCCGTCTTGTAGGTCAGCAGGCCCTCGTAGGTGTTGGTCGTGAGGATCAGCCCCTCGCCGGCGTAGTAGATGTCGGGGTCCGGCGGCTGACCCGGGTCCTGCAGGAACGACAGGTGCAGCACCTTGTCGAGGGGTGCCTTCGACCCGGAGGCGGCGCCTCCCCCGCCGGAGGAGCTGCTGCATGCGGTGAGCGCGACAGCACCCACCGAGAGCGCGGCGAGCGCCTTGTACGACGTCGTCGTGGCTCGTGTCATCGTCCAACCTCCAACAGGGTGCGTGCGGGGACTTTCGGGTCGATCTCGGTGAAGGCAGCGACGATCTCGTCGGTCGTGCGGACCGCACCGGCCTGCAGGTACTCCATGGCGTCCAAGGACGCGGTGTGGCGGGCGACGCTCGAGCCGCCGACGCAGTCGGACACCACCCGGACGTGGAAGTCGCGCTGGTGTGCGTCGGCGAAGGTGTAGTGCACGCAGACGTCGGTGAGACCGCCGATCAGGACGAGGGTCTCGGCGCGCAGCGCACGAAGGACGATCTCGAACTCCGTGCCGATGAAGCCGGAGTAGCGGCGCTTCACGATGTGGAACTCGTCGTCCTGCGGCATGAGGGACGGGACCAGCTCGGTGCCGGGGTTGCCGTCGAGGCAGTGGACGCCCTCTGCGCCGTCGAGCTCGCGACCGAAGTCGATGCCGCTGCGGCGGTGCACCTCCTGGAAGAACACGACAGGTACGCCGCCGCTCCGGGCGGCGGCGAGGATCTGCTCCGCCTTCGTGATCCGGTCGGCGGTGCCCGGCATGATCTCGATCCCGACGTCGTTGGTCGCGTCGTAACCGCGTTGCATGTCGACGACGACCAGGACAGGCTGACCGACGAGAAGGGGTTGACGTGGCACGGGACTCCTCAGACCTTGATGCGCGGGTCGGCGACGGCCTGCAGCAGGTCGACGACGGTGTTGATGACGACATAGCCGACGCCGAGCAGGAGGGTGACTCCGGAGATCGCGGGGAAGTCCGCCACCGGAATGCTCTGGGCGACGTACTGGCCGATGCCGGGCCAGCTGAAGACCTGCTCGATCACGAGCACACCGGCGAACATCAACCCGACCTGCAGGCCGGTCATCGACAGGGCCGCGCCCACGCAGTTGCGCAGGACGTGCTTGATGAGGATCGCCGGCTCGCTCAGGCCCTTGGCGCGCGCTGTCCGGGCGTAGTCGCTGCGCTGGTCGCTCACCAGGCTCGACCTCAGGACGCGGGCGATCGCGACGGCGGGCCCGAGGGCGATCGCGGTGGCCGGCATGATCAGGTGCTGGACGGCGTCCCAGAAGACGTCGAACCGGCCGTGCAGCAGGGCGTCGACGGTGATGAGCCCGGTCGGTCCTCCTGGGACGTCGGCCAGACTGCTGCGCCCCGTCGCCGGCAGCCAGTGCAGCTTGGAGTAGAACAGCAGGATGCCGGCGATGCCGAGCAGGAAGGTCGGCGTCGAGGCGCCGAGCAGCAGCACCGGTCGCAACACCGACGACGCCTTCCACCGCAGCGTCGTCGCGAAGGCGAGCAGCACCCCGAGGACCATCGCGATGAGCAGGCCTGACAGTGCCAGCTCAGCCGTCGCTGGCAGGTACGCACGCAGGTCGGTGCTGACCGGTCGGCGGGTGCGATAGCTGTCGCCGAGGTCGCCGTGCACGGCGCCCCGGACGTAGTCGACGAACTGCGTGAACTCGGGCCGGTCGAGGCCGAGCCTGTGCCGTTCCGCTGCGACGGCGCTCGCCGACGCCTGACCACCGAGCCGCGCGTGCACCGGGTCCAGAGGCGAGATCTTCTGCAGGTAGAACAGCACGCCGGCGAGGGCGATCGAGATCATGACGATGGCACCGAGCCGCTTCGCGAGCAGTGCGGACATGCGCGGCTCCTAGTCCGGCTCGATGAGGTTGCGGACGCCGTCACCGGCGATGTTGCCGATGAAGGCCAGGACGAGGACTCCGATGCCGGGCATCACCGGCACCCACCAGTCCTGCAGCAGGAAGCTGAGGTTGCGCGCCGTGTCGGCTCCCAGCTCGGCGGCCGGTGCTGACTGGCCCAGGCCGAGAAAGGACAGCCCGGCGAGGGTCAGCACGAGGTTGCCGATGTCCAGACTGGCGGTGACGAGGGCGGCGGGGACGGCACCTGGTAGCAGGTGTCGGACGGCGATGCGCAGTCTTCCCGCTCCCGCCAGCTTGGCCGCCTCGACGTGCGGCCGGGCAGCGAGGTTGCGGATCTCACCGCGGACGATGCGGGCGTAGAACGGCCACCACACGATCGAGACAGCCACGAGGGTGTGGAGCAAGCTGGGACCGAGCGCGGCCACCACCGCGATGGCAAGGACCGGAGCAGGAAGGGCCAGGAAGGCGTCGGTGATGCGCATCAGCACGTTGTCGACCCAGCCACCGGTCGCGCCGGCGACGAGACCGATGACCCCACCGATCAGCAGCCCTAGCGCGATGACGCCGAGAGCGGCGAACCAGCTGGTGCGCATGCCGTAGAGGACCCGGCTCAGGACATCGCGGCCGATGCTGTCCGAGCCCAGCAGGAAGCCACCCTTGCCCGGACCGAGCAGCGGCGCGCCGGCTGGCATCAGGGGGTTGTCCGGGCTGAGCACAGGCGCCAGCAGGGCGGCGAGCGTCACGACGCCGAACAGCGACGCGGCGGCGACCGAGGCCTTGCGCTCGAGGTTGCGCGTCTTGCGCCGGGAGGTCGTACGCAGCGCCCGGCGGGCAACGGGTTCGGCGATCGCCATGTCAGGCCGTCGCGCGGATACAGGCGGCCAGGTGGTGAGCCGACCGGTCCACAGCAGTCAGCCGGACGTCGAGCAGCGCGTCGCCGCAGTCGTCGATCGCCTTCGGGCAGCGCGAGTGGAAGGCGCACCCCGCTGGCGGCGCGAGGGGGCTGGCGGGCTCGCCCCTCAGAGCGACCGGCTCGCGCCCCATGTCGGGGACGGCGCTCATCAGCGCCTGTGTGTAGGGATGCACCGGCTGGGACGTGATCTGGTCGGCGTCGCCGACCTCGACGATCCGGCCGAGGTACATGACCGCGATCCGGTCGGCGACGACTCTCGCCACCGACAGGTCGTGCGTCACGAAGAGCACCGACATGCCCAGCTCGCGCCGCAGTCCACCGATCAGGTTGATGACCGAGGCCGCGAGCGAGACGTCCAGGGCGCTGGTCGGCTCGTCGCACAGCAGGATCGAGGGAGCGACGACGGTGGCGCGTGCGAGCGACACCCGCTGGCGCTGACCCCCGGACAGTTGAGCCGACTTGGCCTTGGCCACCTCCGCCGGCAGCCCGACGTGGGCAAGGGCCTGCGCCACCTTCGCTGCCCGCTCGGCCCGGCTGATCCCGCGGAGCCGCTCGCCGATGATCTCGCCGACGGTCAGCCACGGCGTCAGCGAGGCGCCGGCGTCCTGAAACACCATCTGCGGGCAGTCGGGCCCGGCCACCTCGAGCTTGCCGCCGTCGAACGACTCGAGGCCGGCCACGATGCGCAGCAGGGTGGACTTGCCGGAGCCGCTCTCGCCGACCAGCGCGACCGATTCGCCGCGACCGACGGTCAGGTTGACGCCGCGCAGGGCCTGCAGGCGCCGGGTCGTGCGTCCCGCTCCGACCCGGAAGGACTTCTGAACCCGGTAGAGGGTGACCACGTCGTCGTTGTGCGGCTCGCGTTCGGGATGGGGCACGACGGCGGCTCGCACGACCTCGGCCAGCCGGCTGGTGACCTCGACAGCCGGCACGACGCAGGCGCTCAGGTGACCGGGCCGCACCTCCAGCGGCGGCGGCGGCGCGTCAAGGCAGGCGGGGCCGGCCAGGTCGCACCGGGGGGCGAAGGCGCAGCCCGGCTCGGGCGCGGCAGGGTTCGGCACCTCACCGGGCAGGGCGAGCAGCGACGTGGTCCTGTCGCTGGCGAGCGAGAGCCGGGAGCGCAGCAGGGCCAGCGTGTACGGGTGGGACGCGCGGGCCAGCACCTCCGCGGAGCTACCGAGCTCGGCGAGCCGTCCGGCGTACATGACCGCTACCCGGTCGGCGACCTGCGCGGCGCAGCCGAGGTCGTGGGTGATGAGCAGGACGCTGCACCCGATCTCGTCGCGCAGCGAGCGGAGCAGGGTCAGCACCTGCGCCTGGACGGTCACGTCGAGCGCGGTGGTCGGCTCGTCGGCCACGATGAGATCAGGGTTGCCGGCAACGGCCATGGCGATCATCACCCGCTGCCGCAAGCCCCCCGACAGCTCATGCGGGAAGGCATCCATCCGGGAGGCCGGGTCAGGGATCCCGACCGCCCCGAGCAGCCGCTCGGCCTCGTCTTTGCTGCCGGCCACCTCGGCGACCTGGCGGCCGACGCGCATCGTCGGGTTGAGCGAGGTCATCGGGTCCTGAAACACCGCGCCGAGATGCACGCGGCGGACCTCCCGGCGCGCGCTCTGGTCGCAGTGCGCCATGTCGCGCCCGGCGACCCGCACCGCACCACGGACGTCGGCCCTGGCATCCAGCAGACCCAGCAGCGCCAGCCCGAGCACGCTCTTGCCGGAGCCGGACTCGCCGACGAGGCCGAGGATCTCACCCCTGCGGATGTCGAGCGAGACACCGCGCAGCGCAGCGATGTCCTTGCCCGAACGGCGGAACGTGACGTGCAGGTCCTCGATCGAGGCCACCTCGATGGCCTGTGCCTCACTGGTGCTCGCACCTGGATCCGTGACGGTCTTCTCGGCTGCCGGACCGAAGGCCAGGTGCATCGAGCGAAACCTCCTTGTCACCACAGGTGGGCAGCCGCGGACACCCTGCCGCTGCAATATCTGTCAGATGACAGAAGTTAGGGCGCCCAGAAGGAGATCAGGGGTCGCGGTCGTAAACTTTTCGTTTCCTGCGCGGCTCAAAGACCCTGTGGGCCTTGCCCTCTGCGGGCGCTGCTGGCCACCATGAGCGGGTGACAGGTATACCGGCAGGGGTGGGCCGTCCGCGGCACACCGCACCCCAGCGGCAGGGTCACAGCGGGCGCGAGCAGATCCTGGACGCAGCCGCCGAGATGTTCAGCGAGCAGGGCTACGAGGCGACCTCGACCCGGCAGATCGCGACGGCCGTCGGCGTCAAGCAAGCCTCGCTCTACTACCACTTCGCGCGCAAGGAGGACATCCTCGCCGGGTTGCTCGAAGGCACCGTGAAGCCCTCGCTGGCGCTCGCCGCGAAGCTGCCTCGCACGCAGGAGCCACCGCACATCCGACTGTTCGCGCTGACGTTCTTCGACGCGACGCTGCTGTGCCAGGGGCGCTGGAACCTCGGAGCCCTCTACTACCTGCCCGAGCTGCGGGCCGAGCGGTTCGCCGAGTTCCGCCGCGACCGGCTGCGCCTCAAGCGGGCCTACGGCCGGCAGATCGGTGACGGGGTGAAGGACGGCCTGTTCACGGTGCCGTCCGTCGAGGTCGCGACGTCACTGGTGTTCGCCCTGGCCGAGAGCGTGATCTCGATGCGGTCCGACGGCACCGAGGTCGACACGGCCTGGCCGCAGATGATCGCGACGAGCAGCCTTCGGCTGTTGTGCTGCGACGAGGCCCAGATCGCCGAGGCGGAGCGTGAGGGCAAGCGGCTGCAGGAGCTCGTCCCGGCGGGCTGACCTCAGGGGGCTCAGGTCAGCGGTGTCCTCCACGCGGGTGCCACACGGCCTTCCAGAAGACGGCGTCGTGACCGGGGACGACCCGCGCGTCGAGCCGATCCCCCTCGTCCATCAGCCGGTTCACGGACGCGAGCGCGCGCGGCACGTCGTCGGCTTCGGCGGTCGATCCGCAGGGCACCCGCTCCAGCAGGTTCTCGCCCAGGTCGGCGGCGTCCGCGGCGAACAGCCACGTCCCCGTGTCGCTCAGGTCGACCCGGTAGGACAGGTGGCCGGGCGTGTGACCCGGTGTCCGGAGGACGTGCACGCCGGGGGCGATCTGCTCGTCGCCGGCGACGGTGCGCCACTGTGTCGCGGGCAGCGTGTAGTCGCTCTTCCAGAACGCCACCTCGCGCTCGGTCCCCTGGGTCGCTCTGTCGCGCCCGTAGGCGATCTCGTCCTCATGGATGACCACCGGGACCGCTGCCGCGGTCAGCATCGGTACGCCTCCGGTGTGGTCGAGGTGAAGGTGACTGACGGCCGCCAGCGAGATGTCGTCCACGGTGAAGCCGAGCTCTGCGAGCGCCACCTCCAGCGGTTCTCCGTCGGGTCCCGACGGAAGCATGTCCGGGCCGCCGTAGAGCGCCTCCATGGCGGGTGTGTCCGCCAGAGCAGTGCCTCCCAGGCCGGTGTCGAGGAGCACCAAACCGTCGGAGGTCTCCACCAGTACGCCGTACACCGGTGTCGTGATGGGGTGGTCCCCTGCCCCGAGCACCGACAGGGACTTCGGCACCCGTTCCTGGCCGAGCTCGAGCAGGAACATCCGCTGTGCCGTCATGAGAGCTCCTGGAGGACGTCGTGCGTGTGATCGACTTGTCGGTGCCGCTGGACGCGGCCACGCAGACCTATCCCGGTGATCCCGCGGTCCGGTTGACCCAGCACGCGACCATCGAGCAGGACGGCTTCAACCTGATGGCCGTCGCCATGGGCTCGCAGAGCGGCACCAACGTGGACGCTCCCTTCCACTTCGACGCGGCCGGTGCGCGCATCGACGAGGTCCCCCTCGAGCTGTTCGTCGGCACCGGCGTGCTGGTCGACGCGCGGGGCAAGGGCCCGAGGGAGCAGATCACCGTCGCCGACGTGGAGCCGGGCGCGTGGGGCCCCGGCCGGATCGCGGTCCTGCACACCGGGTGGTCGGCGCACTACGGGACGCCGGCGTACTTCGACCATCCGTACCTGTCGGCGGAGGCCTGCGGCTGGCTGCTCGATCGCGGCGTCCGGACCATCTGCCTGGACACGCTCAACATCGACGAGACGCCGGACGAGGCGCACCCGGGCGTCGGGTTCCCCTGCCACCTGCTGGTCGCCGCGATCGGCGGCATCGTCGTGGAGAACCTGACCAATCTCGAGGCGGTCGACTTCCCGGAGCCGCTGATCTCGGTGCTGCCGCTGCGCCTGACCGGTGCGGACGGTGGACCCACCCGAGCCGTGGCCATCGACCTCAGCCACTGACCGCGTCACGCCAGCCGTCGAAGCCGCTCAGGTCCTGCGCGTCGACCAGTGCCGAGGCGTTCCCGACGAAGCCGAGCTGCGAGGTGCCGTCCGACATCCGGACCTGACCCAGCGACAGCGGCGGACCGATGAGATCGGCCAGCTCGCCGATCCCCTGCGCCGGCAACTGCCACACCTCGACGGCGAAGCCGTGCTCCGGCCCGTCGCCGGCAACCAGGGCAGGACGCGGCACACCAGTCGGCACGCGCAGCATCCGGTAGCCCCCGGCCGTGCGGTCCCTCCGCAGCAGGGTGCCGCCGCGCGACACGAGCTGCTCGTTGAGCGGCAGCCCGGACAGGTGCGCGCCGACCACCACGACCGTTGACATCTGGTCGGGGACCCGGACGGGCTCGCCGCACCAGCGCGAGGCGAGGTCGAGCAGCGGCTCGTCGGCGAAGGCCGGGGCGACGAGCTGCACCCCGTAGGGGAGCCCGTCATCGCGGCGCCCGGCGGGGACCGCGACCGCGCACAGGTCCAGGAGGTTGACGAAGTTGGTGAAGGTGCCGAGCCGGCTGTTGGCCCCGACCGGGTCGCGCTCGACGTCGGCGAGGGTGGGGTGGCCCGGCGTGATGGGCAGCAGCAGCGCATCGATGCGGTCCCAGGTCGGCAGCGTCTGCTGGCGCAGCAGCGCCAGCGCGTCGAACGCGCGGAACGCGTCGGCAGCCGTGAGTGAGGCACCGGCCCGGATGATGCCGGCGACGGTCGGATCCAGGTGCGGCCCGTCCTGCTCGACGAGGTCACCGACCGCGGCGTAGCGCTCGGCGACCCAGGGTCCGCCGTAGAGCAGCACCGTGGCGTCGAGGAAGGGCGACACGTCCACGGGCACCACGTGCAGGCCGAGCGACCGGGCGTGATCGACGGCCCGCGACCAGGCGGTCTCGGTGTCGGCGTCGAGGTCCAGCACCTGACGCGGCACGCCGACCGTCGTCATCTGCGTGGCGACCCCGGGAGGCAGCGCCACCGGTTTGGCGCGTGACCAGGGGTTGGACGGGTCCGGGGCGATCATGGCCGACAGGGCTGCACGCGCCGTCGCGACGTCGCGGGTGAGGGTAGTGACGCAGTCGAGCGACCTGCAGGCCGGCAGGACACCGGTCGTCGAGACGAGCCCGCGGCTCGGCTTGACGCCGACCAGCCCGTTGAAGCCGGCGGGCACCCGGCCGGACCCGGCGGTATCGGTGCCGAGGGCCAGCGGCACGATGCCCAGGGCGACCGCCACCGCGCTGCCGCTGCTGCTGCCGCCGCTGACGCGGTTGCTGTCGGCGACACTGGTCGGGACGCCGAAGGGGCTGCGCGTGCCGACGAGGCCCGTCGCGAACTGGTCCATGTTGGTCTTGCCGACCGGCACCGCCCCGGCGTCGACCAGGAGCTGCACCACGCGGGCGTGGACGGTCTTGACCTCGGTGAGCGTCGGGCAGGCCGCGGTGCTGGGCAGCCCCGCCACGTCGATGTTGTCCTTGACGGCGAAGGGCATCCCGGCCAGCGGCCCCTCCCCAGCCACCGCGTCCTCGGGCGTCGAGAGGAAGACCGGTAGGCCCGCCTTCCGGGCCAGCTCCAGTGCCTGCTCAGCGGGCGTCATCGTGACCAGCGCTCCCTCTCGGCCGCGAACGCGCTCCGGCGGCGCGCCCGTGTGGTGTCGATCTCGTCGGCGTGCGTCGCCTCCAGGGCGGCGATCTCGGACAGGCGAAACGTCGCCGGCCGAGTCGTCAGCGGCGCGCCGGCCTTGACGTCCCTGCGGTGCTCGGCGAGCTCGTCGGCGGTCACGGGGACGAAGCGCAACCGGTCGAAGGGGCGCAGCAGCCACGGCTTCTCGTCGGACCCGAGGACGTGCCTCCACACCGGCACCGTGCGCCCGACGAGCTGGTAGCCACCGGGCCCCTCCATGCCGTAGATGCACAGGTAGATCCCACCGATGCCCACGGCGTTCTGCGGTGTCCACGTCCGGGCGGGGTCGTACTTCGTGGTGACCAGGCGGTGCCTGGGGTCGATCGGGACGGCGACAGGTGCGCCGAGGTAGACGTCGCCGAGCCCCACCACCAGATAGGTCGCATCCCGCACGATGTCGAAGACCTCGTCTCGCGACCCGAGGTCGTTGATGCGACGGATGAACTCCACGTTGTCCGGGCACCAGGGTGCGTCCGGGCGCACCGAGCGTGCGTACCGGGCCATGGCCTCGTGGGCGAGCTCGTGGTCGAAGCAGAGCGGCAGGGTGACTTCGCGGACGTCGAGCACGACGTCGTCCGGGTCGGGCACCTGCAGGGCCAGGGTCCGCAGCAGGTCGGCGAGCACGGGCAGCGGCAGCCGGCTCGCGTCGACCTTGACCAGCATCGAACGGACGCCCTCGACCAGCTCCTCGACACCGTCGACCCCGCTGCTGCGCAGGGCATCCGCCAACAGGTGCACCCAGACGCGGACGCTCAGGTCGAGCAGCGGCGGTCCGCACTCGACCAGCAGGTGACAGTCACCGGCGCGGCGCACCGTCATCGCCGGTCGATGGCCGTCGGCCTCGAGCGCGGCCAGCAGCTCGGGCCGGCTACCCGTCGCGAGCGAGGTGGGGGGTGGCTCGACGGGATCGCCGAGCAACGACTGGTCGAGCCTGGCGGCCAGCGCCGCGCGGGGATCGGCAAGCAGCTGCTGGCGCTGGGCCCAGGCGCGGTCGGCCTCGTCAGGGGCGATGGGCACGAGCTGCACCTCATCGCCGGGGCGCAGCTGGCCGAGCTTCCAGAGGTCGGCGCGAACCACGGCACAGGGCACCACGAAGCCGCCCAGCGACGGGCCGTCCGGGCCGACGATCACCGGGGTGTCGCCCGACAGCATGATGCCGCCGACCGGGTAGGCGCTGTCGTGGATGTTGGAAGGGTGCAGGCCCGCTTCGCCGCCGTCGGTGCGGGCCCAGCCGGGGCGCGGCCCGAGCAGCCGAATGCCCGTCCGGTCGGCCCGATGGTCGACGACCCAGGACGTCGCAAACAGATCGTGGACACCCTGTTCGGTGAGGTGCTCCGGTGCGCCGTGCGGTCCGGGCAGGACCCGCAGCACCCAGCTGCCGGTCGCCTCAGGCAGGAGGGGCAGGACGTCGAGCGGAGCCGCGGTGTTCTCCGGACTCCCGAGGGGGAGTTCGTCGCCCGCGGCGAGCGCTCTTCCGTCGTACCCCCCGATCTTGCCCAGCAGGAAGGTGGCGCGGGAGCCCAGGGCGAGCGGGACATCGACGCCGCCGGCGACGCACAGGTATCCGCGCATGCCGGGTCGGTGCAGCGTCCCCATCTCGAGCACGCCGCCGGCAGGGACCACGGTGACGATGCCCGCGCGAACGGGGGCGCCGTCGAGTCGGGCTTCGGAGACTGCTCCCGCGAGGCAGATCAGCGAGCGCTGGGAGAAGACCAGGGTGGGACCGGTCATCACGGCCTCGATGCCGGCCGCTCTGCGGTCGTTGCCGACGGCCAGGTTGGCCAGGGCGAACGACAGGTCGTCCCACGCGCCGGACGGGGGCACGCCGACGTCCCACAGTCCCTGCCGTCCTGGCAGCTCCTGGACGGTCGTCTGCAGGCCTGGCTCCACCACGCGGACCGTGGCCGTACGCAGTGCCATCGCCGTCACGCGGGCTCCCGCACGACCACCTGGATCGGGGTGGGATTCCAGCCGTTGCAGGGGTTGTTGAGCTGAGGGCAGTTGCTGATCAGCACGAACACGTCCCGCTCGGCGGTGAGCTCGACGTACTGGCCCGGGCTCGAGAGGCCGTCGGCAAAGCTGAGGCCGCCGTCGGACGTGACGGGCACGTTCATGAAGAAGTTGATGTTGTGCGTGAGCTGACGGGCACCGATCCCGACCTGGGCACCGGTGCGCAGGAAGGTCTCGCGGCAGGCGTGCATGTGCCTGGTGTGCTCGCCGTAGCGGAGCACGTTGGACTCCTGGGAGCAGGCACCTCCGATGGTGTCGTGACGACCAACCGTGTCGGCTGTCAACGTCATGAGCACATCGAGCTCGGTCGAGAGGAGCTGCGATCCGGTCGTGAGGTAGGCGCTGCGCTGCTCGCGGATCGTGTCGAACGCGCTGTATCGGTTGTCGAGGTCGTGCGCGTCGTAGAGCAGGGTGTCCGCGGCCTGGTTGCCCTCCAGGTCGATGATCCGCACGGTGCCACCGGCTCGGACCAGCCCGACGAAGCCCTCGCCGGCGGGGACGACTGTCATACGACAGCCCGCGCGGCCTGCTCGAGGGCACGGGCGCTCTCGTCGCGAAACAGTCGCGCCGACTCGTCGGCGGGTGCTTCGGAGATCTCCACCCGCACCGGCGGTGGAGCCCATGTGGTCGCGAGCGGGTGGATCGAGGTCGACATGAGGACCAGCAGCTCGACCTCGCTGCGCAGCGTCACCCAGTCGCCCTCTGCGGACCAGCCCGGCACCCGTGCGAGACCACCGCTGTCGTCGAGGGCGACCTTGCTGAAGAGGTTGACCGAGCCGTGCAGGTCAGCGCGGTCGCGCCCGTGCTTGCGCAGCTCGCTGAGCAGGCCGGCCCGCGCCGAGACCCGGCGCTCGTTGCGGACGTCCTGATAGGAGGTGAGACCGAACGGCGCGACATGGACGTCGGTGCTGTGACCGCAGAGCGCGTCGTGCCAGTCGAGGCTGGACCCGGTGACGGTCGCGAGCCCGATCCCCCGGTCGGACATCAGGACCATCGGAGCGCGCACGCACGCACTCATCTGGGCCTTCAGGGTGTCCGGCACGTTGAGGCGGTCGAGCGGGTCGTCGGCCCTGAGCAGCAGCAGGCTCAGGTTGGCGTCCGGGCCCAGGGCCGTGCAGCGCAGCTCCCGCCCGGCACGGACGCGCACCGACCAGGCGGCGCCACCGGGCACGTCGTGGGCCACGAGCACGTCAGCCTCCCCTGTGTGGAGGCCCCGTGCAGCGCAGCCCGGGGCCTATCGGCCTCCCGGGCTTTTCTCCCGCCGTGGAACGGGCAGCGTGCACCCGCCTCGTCTCTCGGACCAGCCCTCCCCAGTCGGGAGGCGGAACCCTAGACGCGCCCCGCCCTGTCGGGCGAGTCGTGGATCAGTGAACCCGCAGCAGGTTGCCCGGGAGAACCAATCGTGTGACAGGTATGTGAACTCGTCGGCCGGTGTGCCGGTAGCCCTTACTGGCCGCGGGAACCCAACCGACGACGAGCCGACCGGCCAAGCCCGGCCAATCGAGCCCTGACAGAGACGTGTGGGTCATGAAACGGGACGAAGGCGTCTCGATCCCGGGCGAACGCACCTTGGACTGGCGTCCTGAGCGCGGTCATGTGAGGCCAATGTGGCTGCAGTTGGCCACGCCGACCAAGCAGCCGGGTCTGCGGCAGCACACCCGGGATGACGGTGCATCCGAGATTCAACGCGAGGTACCGAGCAGCAAGCCGCGGACCTGGCATCCAGGTGTCGTCGAGCACCACGACGCCCCCGGGGCGCACGAGCTGCATGCAGAAGAAGGCGTCGAGAAAGGCGTAGTCGAACCAGTGGGCGCCATCGACGAGGGCGAAGTCGAACTCGCCTCGGCGATCACGAAGCAGTTCTGGTAGCGCCAAGTCGGAGCTGAGGTCGATGTGCTCGACCAGGTCACGAACTCCAGCTCGTTCGAGAGACATGAGGCCGGCGTTGCCGAAGTTCGATTCCTCGAGTGGATCGATTGCGGTGTGCCTGCCCGAGTCCGGGTGTTCCATCAACGCGTCGCAGATGTGCAGCGTCGATAGTCCCAGCGCAAGGCCCACCTCGAGCGTCTCAGTGGCCCCTTCGGCGAGGATGAGATCGCGTAGCGCGTTGCCTGATGCCATGGGCATCCCAGACGGGGAGATGCTTCGGCGCTGTCCGTTCGCATCAACCAGTTGTCCGCACGCGTACACACTGGCCAGGTGTTCCCGCAATCGACGGCGCTGCTCGTCGTTGACTGCGCTCACCACAGGACCTCCCAACGGCCGGGCTCCCGAGGGAGCGGCTCAGGTTATACCGGTGCTCGGGGCGCGGGCTGGCCTCTCGACTCGGGCGTTCTGCGGCACTCGGATCGGCTTGCCTCGCCACGGGGGTCAACACTCAGTCTCGGAGCTCCCGCGGTCGAGCGAGGTCGGCTATCGCCGACGAACCAATCGGCCAATGACGAAGAACTGCAACGTCGGGAGCGTCATGACGATCAGGAGCACCCAGCCGAACGCGACTCCAATGTCAGCGAAAGGGTTGTTCGCGCGATTCGCGGCTCGGTCAGCCATGACGACGACCGCGGCCCCGACTGCGGCAACGCCGACGATTGGCGACACGCTTGGCCGCATGAACGACGGACCTGCACGTTCTCTGGTGCACCCGAAGGGATTCGAACCCCTAACCTCTTGATCCGTAGTCAAGTGCTCTATCCGTTGAGCTACGGGTGCGCGCTGCCCGAGGGCAACAGGGCAAGAGCATACCGGGTCGGCGGGTGCACCGACCCTGCCCGCTATCCGCCCCGCGTCGCCCCTCCGGCTCCGCCGCCGAACCCGCCACCACCGCCACCGAACCCGCCTGCGCCGCCGGGCGGACCCGTGAAGCCGCCCGGCCCGAAGCCGGTGCCGCGGGTGGTGCTCGTGGTGGAGCTGGTCGGCAGAGCCACGGAGAGATCTGCGAGCACGACGGACTGGCCAGCCGTCAGACCGCTGGTCACCTCGGTGACGAGGGCACCGACGGCTCCCGTCTGGACCCGCACCGTGCTGACCTTCCCCTTGCTGAGCACGACCACCGAGGTGCCGTGCAGCGCGGAGTTCGGGATCGTCAGGACGTCCTTCACGCTCTTCACCACAATGCTCACCGACGCGTTGCCGCCGTCGACAAGACCCGCGCCCGCAGCCACCCGCACGGTCACCGGGTAGGTGGTCGTCGAGCTGCTGCTCGTCGCAGCCGCTCCGTTCGTCGAGGTCGAGGTGGCCGTCGGGAGCAGGCCGACCTGGGTGATCACGCCGCTGACGGCGTTGCTGGAGCCGTCGGCCCGCACGGTGGCGGGCAGGCCGGCACGCATGCTGGCGATGGACGTCGAGGGCACCTGCACCACGACGTTCACGGCGCCACTGCCGAGGATCACGGCGGTGTCGCTGGTGGCAGCCGCACTACCCGGAGCCCACGGCAGACTGGCGACCGTACCCGCGATCGGCGACCGGAGCGAGACTGCCGCGAGGTCCTTGTTCGCCTGGCTGAGCGCGACCTCGGCGGCCGAGACCGCTGCGGTGTCGATCGTGATGCGGGCGGCGGTGCTCGTCGTCGTCGACGAGGTCCGGCCGGCGGCGGAGCCGGAGGAGCTGGTCGCACCACCGGTCGTCGGGGCGCTCGTCGCGGTCCGCCCGGTCGTGCTGGTCTGGGAGGTCGTCTGGGAGGTGCTCTGGGAGGTGGTCTTGGACGCCGTCTGAAGCGCCGACGCCAGCGCCTGCTGGGCCTGACCGGCGGTCTGCTGTGCGCGCAGTGCGTTGCTCAGCGCCGTGGCGCAGCTGGTGCTCGCGGGCGAGGTCGGTCGCGCGGATGCGGTCGGGGTCGTCGTGCCCGTCGCCGTCGGGGTCGCTGTCCCCGTCGGGGTGCCGCTGGTGGACGGCGTGGGACTCGGTGGAGCGGCGCAGGCGGCGGTCGCCGCGGCCAGTGCCCGAGTAGCAGCCTGCAACGCCCGGTCGGCGGCCTGCTGCGCGCCCGAGAGCGAGGTGCCTCGGCTGGGACTCGACGTTGCGGCCGAGGGCTTCGCTGCCGATGCTGATGCCGCGGGTGTCGGGGTGGTCGACGCGGACGTCGAGCTGCTGGTCTGGTCGGTCTCCAAGGTGGCCTTGGCGGTGGCCAGTGTGGCTGTCGCCTTCGTGACCGCGTCCTGGAGCGGACCGGTGGCCATCGTCGCGAGCAGCTGCCCCTTCTGGACCTGCTGGCCCACGGTGACGGGCACGCTGGTCACCGTGCCGGCGGTGCGGAAGCGCGCCACTGCCTGGTCGACGACACTGACGCTGCCCGGCACAGTCAGCAGCTGCTCGACGGTCCCCTTGCTGACCACGGCCGTCCGGTACCCGGACCCGCTGCTGCCCGAGGACGCCCACGCGACGGCACCGCCGCCGGCGACGAGGAGGGCCGCGACGGGGACGATCACCGCTCGTCGCCGCAGCAGGCTAGCCACGACCGGCCCCGAAGCCGGTGGTGCACGTCCCGTTGGTGGCAGCCGAGATCGCGATCGACGAGGCCGCCACGGTGCCGCTGCTGTCGGACTGACCGCGGGCAGAGACGCACTCGCCGACCTTGAGCGCCGTCGAGGTCGCCTTCTGCTGCGTCGTGTAGGTCGTGGTCGCTGTGCTGGTCACTGTCGTCGTGATGGCCGACGTGGTCTGACCCGGAGCGCTGCCCTGCACGACGAAGCCAGAGGAGCTCTTCGACACCACCTTGCCGAAGGCGCCGCCACCACCGAAGCCACCGCGGCCGCCGCCACCGGCCCCGCCCGGTGCACCCGACGGGCGGACGAAGCCGCTCGGCGGGGTACCGCGACCGCCGCCACCGCCACCGAACCCGCCGGTGCACGCGCCGTTGACCGGAGCCGACACGGACACGGACACGGCCGTGATGGTCGTCGGTCGAGTCGCCGACGGTGCCGGGGTCGACGTGGGTCGCACGGTGCTGTCCCGCACGGTCACGCAAGAGCCCACGTTCACGGCAGCCGCCGAGGCCGGCACGGTGTCGGAGAACGACGTCGTGGCCGACCAGGTGACCGCCGTCTGCGCCGTACTGCTCTGCACTTGCAGTGTGTGGCCGTCGATCGCGGCCAGCAGTCCGCTGGTGACTGGCGTGCGTGGTTGCTGGGGGGCGCCCGAGGGCTGCGCGCCTGCCGACTGCTGCGGCGGCGACGCGGTACCGCCACCACCCCCGCAGGCGGCAACGCCGAGGATGGTGACCAGGGCCAGGTACTTCTTCACGTTCACGTGCTCCTACTCGTTGCGGAGTGCGTCGATGGGGGCGAGCCGGGCGGCCCGTCCCGCGGGGTAGACCCCGGCGGTGACGCCGATGCCCAGCGCGACCACGACGGCGCCGACCGCCGCCAGAGGCGAGATGGTGACGGGCTGGTTCAGCCAGTGCGGCAGCACCACCGCGCCGACGACCCCGAGACCCAGGCCGAGCAGCCCGCCGGTGGCGCCCAGCGAGCTGGCCTCCACCAGGAACTGGCGACGTACCGCCGAGGGGGTCGCGCCCAGTGCCTTGCGCAGCCCGATCTCACGGACCCGCTCGGTCACGCTGACGAGCATGATGTTCATGACGCCGATACCGCCGACGAGCAGGCTGATTCCGGCGACGCCACCGAGCAGGATGGTCAGGGTCGCGTCGGTGGACGTCGCGGTCTTGATCAGCGACTGCTGGCTGGCGATGGAGAAGTCCGCGGCTGTCGAGCTCACGCCGTGCCGGGTGAGCAGCAGCGCATCGGCCTCCTGGTATGCCGCAGTCAGTGCGCTGGCGGAGGCGGCTTCGACATAGATCGTGCTGACCGACGACCGCGTGCTGTTGGCGGAGACGCGGGTCGCGAAGGTCGTCTGGGGTACGACGGCGAGGTCGTCGTCGGACGTGGTGCTCGAGGTCGTACCGATCGCCGCGAGCACGCCCACGACGGTGAACGAGGAGCCGTTGATCGTGACGGTCTGCCCGACGGCCTGACCCCGGGGGAACAGCTGAGCGACCGTGTCGGCACCGAGCACCGCGACCGGACGCGCAGCATCGAGATCGGCCTGCGTGATGAAGCGCCCGGAGTCGAGTGTCCGTGCCCGCACATCAAGCCAGTTCGGGGTGGTGCCCGTGACCGTGGTGGTCCAGTTGCTGGTGCCGACGGTCAGCGACTGGGTGCTCGTCGAGGTGGCCGCCACGCTCTTGATGTCGGGCGCGACCTGCTTGCTGGACAGTGCACTTGCGTCTGCCGTGGTCAAGGTGGAGGAGCTTCCCCGACCGCCACGGATGCCGGTCGTGCTCGTCGTGGAGCCCGGTGTGACGATCAGCAGGTTGCTGCCGAGCTTGCTGATCTCGGCGCTCACCTTCGACTGGGCGCCCTGCCCCAGCCCGACGGTGAGGATGACGGCGGCGATGCCGATGAGGATGCCGAGCATCGTCAGCGTCGACCGGAGCCGGTGCGAACGGATCGCCTCGAGGGCTGTCCGGAAGGTCTCGATCCCGTTCATGCCGCGACCACCTGCTCGACGAGGCCGTCCCTGATCCGCACCGTCCGCTGGGCGGCCTGCGCGACGTCGGCCTCGTGGGTGATCAGCATGATCGTCCGGCCGGAGTCGTGCAGCTCGGCGAACAACGAGAGCACGTCCGCCGTCGAGCGGCTGTCCAAGTTGCCGGTGGGCTCGTCCGCGAGGATGAGCGCCGGGTCGCTCACCAGCGCGCGGGCAACTGCCACCCGCTGCTGCTGTCCACCCGAGAGCTCGCCGGGTCGGTGATCGACGCGGTCCCCCAGGCCGACCCGTTCGAGGGCCGCGATGGCGCGCGCCCGCCGGACGTCGCGCGCCAGGCCGGCGTACACCAGAGGGAGCTCGACGTTGCGCCAGGCCGACATGCTCGGGAGCAGGTTGAACCCCTGGAACACGAAGCCGATCCTGCGGTTGCGCACCTCGGCAAGCTCGGTCTCGGTCATCTTGCTGACGTCGGTGCCGGCGAGCTCATAGCTGCCTGCTGTCGGGACATCGAGGCAGCCGAGGATGTGCATGAGGGTCGACTTGCCCGAGCCGCTGGGCCCCATCACGGCGACGTACTCACCTTCCTCGACCGACATCGTGATGCCGCGCAGCGCCTCGACCTCGAGGTGACCGGAGCTGTAGGTCTTGCGGACGTCAGTCAGCCTGAGGGTGCTCATCCGGTCGTCCCGGACCGCGTGAAGCCGCCGAAGCCGCCACCCGCGCCGCCGCCTCCGCCGCCGGTGCCGGGACGTCGTGTCCCCCCGGGCCGGGCCAGGGGGACCGAGACCTGGTCGCCGTCCTTCAGTCCCTTCGTGACCACCGTCGACGGACCGTAGGAGTCACCCAGGGTCACGACTGTCTTCGTCCGCTGGCCGCTCACGATGCGGTAGACGACCGGCTGCCCGTTGACGGTGCTGATCGCGGCCGTCGGCACGGTGAGGACGTTGCTCAGCTGCTTGACGACGAGGTTGACGGTGGCGCTGGCGCCGGCATAGAGCCCGCTCGGGTTGCCGGTCACCGCGATGACCACGGGGAACGTCGCGCTGGTGCCGGTGCCGGAGGAGGTCGCGACGATGCCGAGCGAGCTGACCGTGCCGAACACCTGCTGGGTCGCCCCGGTCGGCGTGATCTGCGCCTGCATGCCCTTCTTCAGCTGCGCGAGGTCGGAGCTGCCGACGCTCGCGTTGACGATCCACGCGTCGGTGGAGATCAGCGTGATCGTGTCGGTCGTCGTCGTCGTGCTCGTCTGGCTGGTGCTCTGGCTGGTCTTCTGCCCCGTGGTGCTGCCGGAGCCGACCACATCACCGACCGCCATGGTGACCGCGGCGACCGTCCCGCTGAAGGGAGCGGTCAGCGATGCCGACGCGAGCGACGCCTCGGCGTTCGCGAGATCGGTGTTCGCCGAGGCGAGCTGGGCCTGTGCCGCTGCGACCTGCGTCGCCGAGGAACCCGCGACGGCGGCGACCTGCTGGTCGGCAGCCGTGACAGCTGCCTGGGCCGTGGTCACCGCCGACTGCAGCATCGTGCTGTCGACGGTCGCAAGGACGGCACCCTTGCTGACCTTCTGGCCGACGGACGCCGCGACGCTGGTGACGGTGCCGCTCACCGCGAACGACAGCGCGTCGTTCTGCTTGGGCTCGATGGTCCCCGTCGTGGTGACCGTCGCTTGCACCGTCCCGGTCGTCACGGTCGTCGTCGTGGTCGTGGCAGTCCCCGCGGCCGAGGAGCTGCCGGCGAGCGCGTACGCGACTCCCCCTCCGCCGCCCGCGAGGACCACCACCGCCGTTGCCAGGACAATCCATCTGCGTCTGCTCACGACAGAGACAGTGGACGGCTTTCCTGAGGAGATGGCGGGCTCGACCTGTGAGTTTGCTGGGGGTTAGGCGGCTGCCTTCACGTCCCGGGCCCGTACCAACGCGCCAGCTTGCCGTCGCGGCTCACGGCCCGCAGCCGCTCTTCCGCCAGCGCCCGGCTCGCGGTCGTTGCCACGATGAGCAGCTGGTCGCCGCGCTGCAGCCTGGTGTCCCTCGTGGGCACGGTGCCCTCGTGGTCGCGGACGACCAGGCTCAGCACGGCACCCGGCGGCAGACGGAGCTCGTCGACGTACACGCCGTGCAGCTGCGAGCCCGGGCGGACGCTGACCTGCAGCAGGTCCGCACCGACGGACTCGAGCGGCGCCGCCTCCACCTCGAGGTCGCGGGCCTCGACGTCTTCGACCACACCGAGCAGGCGCCCGACGTAGGGCAGCGTCGGTGCCTGGAGCAGCGTGTAGACGACCACCAGCACGAACACGACATCGAGGACCCTCGTACCGCCCGGGACGTGCTGCGTCACCGGCACGATCGCCAGCACGATCGGTACGGCGCCGCGCAGGCCGGCCCATGCCAGGAAGGCCTGCTCCCTCAGCGGGATGCGGAACGGCGTCGTCGAGAGGAGTACGGCGAGCGGCCTCGCGACCAGCAGCGCGGTGGCGCCCACGACCAGTGCCGTCGGGATCGCGTCGACGAGCCGATCCGGACTCGCGAGCAGTCCCAGGAGCACGAACAGCCCGAGCTCCGCGAGCAACGCGAGGCTCGTCGCGAACCCCAGGACAGCCCGGCGATGGGGCAGCCGGGCGCTGCCGACGACGAGCCCTGCGACGTACACCGCGAGGAACCCGCTGGCACTCAGGATGCCCGCGGCACCGAAGCTCAGCAGCACCAGCCCCACAGTCGCGAGCGGATAGAGGCCGGCGCTCGGCAGCGCCAGCCGGCCGAGGGTCAGTCGACCCGCCCAGCCGATCGCGAGACCGACGGCGAGACCGACGACCAGTTCGTAGACCACGAGGCCGGCAACCTCCAGCGCGCCGGTGCTCGCCCACGACGACGAGCTGACCAGGGTCACCAGCACGACCGTCGGCGCGTCGTTGAGACCGGACTCGGCCTCGAGCAACCGGCCGAGCCGGCTCTTCAGCGGCAACCGGCGCAGCACGCTGAACACCGCAGCCGCATCGGTGGACGCGACCGCGGCACCCAGCAGCAGGGCGGTGCGCCAGCTGGTGCCGAGCAGCAGCACCGTCGCACCGGACACGACGGTGACGCTGACGAGCACACCGAGGGTCGACAGCACGGTGGCCGCCCCGAGGGCCGGCCGCACCTGTGACCAGCGGGTCGTGAGGCCTCCCTCGGCGAGGATCACGGCCAGCGCGACCAGCCCGATCTCGCCCGTCAGGTCGTAGTCCTCGAAGCGGATCCCGAGGCCGGCTTCACCGAGGGCCAGCCCGATCCCGAGGTAGACGAGCAGCGCCGGTACGCCGGTCCGGCTGCTGAGCCGGACGGCCAGCACCCCCGTCAGGATCAGGCCGCACCCCGCCAGCACGGCGACGTCGACGGCATGATCCACCCCTGCATCCTGGCAGGATGGTTCGGTGAAGAGGAGGCCGCGGCTCGCTGGGGAGCTGCTCGTGGTGCTCGGCCTGCTGGTCGTGTACGACTGGGTGGCCTCGCAGTCGAGGGCGACTCCGGCGTCCGCATACGCGCACGGCCGGGCGATGCTCGGGCTGACGCCGTTCCACCTGGAGCTGCGTGCCGACCACTGGCTCGCGGGGGTCGGCTGGCTGCAGGATCCCTCGTCGTACTACTACGACCTGGCGCACATCAACGTGACGATGGTGGCGCTGCTGGTCTGCTGGTGGTGGCGCTCCGAGGTCTACCGCCAGGCCCGCAACGCCCTCGTGCTCGTCAACGTGATCGGGATCGTCGTCTTCTTCCTCTACCCCGTCGCGCCTCCCCGGCTGCTGCCTGACGCCGGCTTCATCGACATCGTCTCGAACAGCGGCACGTGGGGGGCCGGCAACGGGGCAGTGCAGCACCCCAACGAGTACGGCTCGATGCCTTCGCTGCACACCGCGTGGGCGGTCTGGGTGGCGCTCACTGTGATGGCGATGACCCGACGGACCCGGTGGCGCGCGCTCGGCTGGGCACACGTCGTGCTCACCGTGGTCGTCGTGACCATCACCGGCAACCACTACCTCATCGACGTCGTGGCCGGTGCCGCGACCGCCGTCGCAGCCTGGCAGTTCTCACAGCGACTTCCCAGGGTCCGTCCAGGCCGCCACGAGGCTGCGAGGACGATGGTGGAGTCATGACGACTTCTGCCCCTGAGGCCCGCCTTCTCGTGGTCGACGACGAGCCCAACATCGTCGAGCTGCTGTCGGCCTCGCTGCGGTTCGCCGGGTTCGAGGTCGAGACCGCCGCGGGTGGCCTCGAGGCTGTCGACAAGGCGCGCAGCTTCCGCCCCGACCTGCTGGTCCTCGACGTGATGATGCCGGGGCTCGACGGCTTCGGCGTCGTGCGCCGGCTCCGGCAGGACGGCGTCCGCACCCCGGTCGTGTTCCTCACCGCGAAGGACGCCACCGAGGACAAGGTCCAGGGCCTCACGCTCGGCGGCGACGACTACGTCACGAAGCCGTTCTCCCTCGAGGAGGTCGTCGCCCGCATCCGCGCCGTGCTGCGGCGGGTGTCCGCATCGCCCGCTGCTGCCACGCACCTGTCCTTCGCCGACATCGAGCTCGACGAAGACACCCACGAGGTCTGGAAGGACAGCGAGCTGGTCCCGTTGTCCCCCACGGAGTTCAAGCTGCTGCGGTACTTCATGCAGAACACCGGGCGGGTGCTGTCGAAGGCCCAGATCCTCGACCACGTCTGGAACTACGACTTCGGCGG
>JAODND010000102.1 GCA_025465465.1 Frankiales bacterium
GCAGCATGCCGGCGTGATGCACCCCGATCCCGTGCCGCACCAGGCGGGAGAGGGTCTGGCCGAACTTCGTCGTGAAGCGGAAACCGCCTATCAGGGAGGCGATCTGGTCCTTCTCCTCGCGAGTGCAGACGTTGATGCTCATGAGCGCCTGCGCCCGCTCGACAGCGGACTCCTGGGTCGAGTGCACGACGTACACCGGGGCCTGGTGCGTCTGCAGCAGCTCGGTCAGCTTGTCGTGCAAGGGGTCCAGCGACCACTCGAAGGTCAGCGGCACCGGGCGCTCGGCGTGCGCGACCTCGGCGGTGTCACGGCCGGTGCGCTCGGTCAGGTCCTCGCGGATCCGGGTGGTGTCGCCGAGGGTGGCCGACATCAGCAGGAACTGCGTCGTGGTCATCTCGAGCAGCGGGACCTGCCAGGCCCAGCCGCGGTCGGGGTCGCCGTAGTAGTGGAACTCGTCCATGACGACCAGGCCCACCCCGGTGTCGGCGCCGTGCCGCAGCGCCCGGTTGGCGAGCACCTCCGCGGTGCAGCAGACGATCGGGGCGTCGGTGTTGACGGCCGCGTCACCGGTGGCCATGCCGACGTTCTCCGCGCCGAACACCTCGCAGAGCGCGAAGAACTTCTCGCTGACCAGCGCCTTGATCGGCGCGGTGTAGACCGACTGCCTGCCCTCGGACCAGGCCGCCAGATGGGCACCCAGTGCGACGAGCGACTTGCCGCTGCCCGTGGGCGTGGCCAGCACGACGTGGTTGCCGGCAAGCAGCTCCAGCAGGGCCTCTTCCTGCGCCGGGTAGAGCGTGACCGGCGCCCACTCGGTGAAGGCGTCGAGGACCTGGTCCGGCCCACCCGCGACAGGTTGCAGGGTCACCCGGACATCCTGTCAGCCGTGGCGGCCGACACCAGGCCTGCCAAGTGGGACGCGAGTGGCTCGGGTGTCATGACGAAGACCCCCGTGGCCACACCGGCCCCACTCGGCAGCTCTGGTGTCAGTGCAAGTCAGCGGCCGCGGCGGGGCGCGGACTGCTGGCCGGCGCGAGCGGCGAGCTCCGCACGGGTGCGGGCCGGCGCCTGCGAGGTGGCCCGGCGCGGACCCTTGGAGGACTTGGCGGGGGCAGCGCCACCACTGGAGGCTGCGGTGCGGGTGGCCTCGCGGGCCTCGGGGCTCGAGACGGCGTGGCCGCGCGGAGCCTTCTGGCGCGGGGCACCCGAGCGCTGCGGGGCCTGCTCGCGGAGGCCGCGGGACGCACGCGCGCCGCGGGACTGCCGCTGCCGCGTCGGCTGCTCCTGCTCGACGACCGCGACGTAGTCGACCAGCGGCGCTGCGGGTCCGGCCAGCTCGACGATCGCGGTGTCACCGGGGCGGACGCTGCGCACCGTCGGGGCGATGCCGGCCTGCTTGGTGAGCGTGCGGACGTCACGGGCCTGCTCCGGCAGCTGCAGCGTCACGACGATGCCACCAGCACCGGCGCGGGCGGTGCGTCCGGAGCGGTGCAGATAGGCCTTGTGCTCGGTCGGCGGGTCGACGTGCACGACGAGCGCCACGTCGTCGACGTGGATCCCGCGCGCTGCGATGTCGGTGGCGACGAGGACCCGGGTGCTGCCGTCCATGAACGCCGACAGGTTGCGTTCGCGCGCGCCCTGGCTGAGGTTGCCGTGCAGCTCCACGGCCGGGATGCCCGACATCGACAGCTGCTTCGCGAGCTTCTTGGCGGTGTGCTTGGTGCGCATGAACAGCACCGCGCGGTCATGACCGCTGGCGAGCTGACGCACGACGTCAGGCTTGTCGGCGTGGGTCACGGCGAACACGTGGTGGTCCATCGAGCTGACGGGAGCCACGGCCGGGTCGACGGAGTGCGTGGTGGGGCTGCTCAGGTAGCGCTTCACCAGCACGTCGACGCCGTTGTCGAGCGTGGCCGAGAACAGCATCCGCTGGCCCTGGCGCGGGGTCTGGTCGAGCAGCCGCTTCACGACCGGCAGGAAGCCCAGGTCGGCCATGTGGTCGGCCTCGTCGAGGATCGTGACCTCGACGCCGGACAGGTCGGCGAAGCGCTGCTGGATGAGGTCCTCGAGCCGGCCGGGGCAGGCGATGAGGATGTCGACGCCCGGGGCGAGCGCCTTGACCTGGGGGTGCTGCCCGACGCCGCCGAAGACGACGGCTGTGGTCAGGCCTGCCGCGTCGGCCAGCGGCTTGACGACGGCGAGCACCTGGTTCGCCAGCTCGCGGGTCGGGACGAGCACCAGCGCGCGGGCCTGCCGGCTGCGGCGGGTGCCACCGGTGAGCCGGGCGACGAGGGGGAGGGAGAAGGCCAGGGTCTTGCCGCTGCCGGTGCGGCCGCGGCCGAGGACGTCCTTGCCGGCAAGCGTGTCGGGCAGGGTGGCGGACTGGATCGGGAAGGGGGACTCGATGCCCTGCCGGGCGAGCTCCGCGCACAGGGCTGCGGGCACGCCGAGGGCGGCGAACGTGGTCGTGCTCATGCTGTAGTTGTTCCTCAAGGTCGAAAGGTGCCGGGGAGCTCTCACAACGCGATAGGACGCGGTACATCACCCGGGACCACACCATTGTCGCAGGTCAACGGCGTGAGCGCCGGAAAGCCACACGTGTCGTGCGCCACTGGCAGGCTGGGAACATGACCGTCGCGCTCGAGGGCTTCCACGCGGTCAAGCACGCGCTCCGGTTCGCGCCGGACCTGGTGCGGCGGATCAGTGCCACCGACCCGGCCGCCGCCGTGGCCCTGTGCGAGCAGCTCGCGCCGGATGTGCTGGCCTTGTTCGCGAGCCGGCTGGCGGCCGGGTCGTCCGACCATCCGACCGGCGTGGCAGGGCTCGCGGACCGGCCGGCCGAGGACCGAGCGGTGCTGGCGCGGCGCACTGCTCCGCTGGTGGTGCTCGACGACCCGCGGCACCCCGGGAACGCCGGCGCGGCG
>JAODND010000107.1 GCA_025465465.1 Frankiales bacterium
AGGCTGGGGCACGGCATCCGAGTGCAGCTCAATGAGCGAGGCCATACGCAACCGAACGATCGACCAGCAGGTACACGTCGAGGACGATGCCTCCCACAAAGAGACCGATGTAGAGGGCGTACCAGACCGCTCCCCTGAGCCAAAGGGCCATCCTCCGGCCGCTGGTCGGCGCCTCTGGGAGACCCAGTGCATACCTCGCCCGTTCGGACACGGTCACGCCAGGGTGGCTGGCAGCGCGGCGCAAGAGTGGGGCGAGCCGTTCACTCGTGTCGTTGCCGTCCGTCCAGTGAAACCACACGCGCGTCCCGTCCTTGGCGCGCACCCCTATGAGGTACGTGACGCTGTACTTTCCGGGGATCCCACGCGCCCAGACACGAGTGAGACAAGTTAGGTCTAGACGGCGCGGTCCGAGGGTGGTGGGCACCAGGAGGGTGCTTTCCTCGTGCATCACGCTTGCGCCTTGGTGCAGGGCTACCGGCCCGAGTAGGAGGGGCGCGACGAGGGCGAACGCCACCCACGCGCCAACGCTCAGATCGGTGAGCCGGTCTGTGAGCCGCGCTGGCAGCAGGTATGGCAGTAGCACGAGCGTGGGGGCCACGACCATAACGGCGCAGATCAGCAATCGCAGGGGCTTCGGATACCAAGGCACGCCAGGTGGCCCGATCTGGTCCGGAGGTGCGGTAACCGGGTCCCGGACTGGCCCACCCGAGCTGTCATCCAGCTTCTTTGCCCATGCGGCAAAGTCCGCCAGGATGCCCACCGAGTCAGGGTAAACGGCCGCCAAGATCAGCGAAGAGAAGTGCCGTTCTTCGATGTCTCGTCGGGCCGACTGATCCGATGACGAACGCCAAACCGTCGTTGCGATGAGGCATGGCAACCTTTTCGGCTGCTGAATGCATCAATGGTGACGTGGCGATAGCGGACGACGAGCGAGACTCCTTTCTCGCGCATGTCTATCCCCGCTTGTTCCGCTCGGCCTTGTTGCTGACCGGACAGCAGACGGCCGCCGAAGATCTCGTGCAGGAAGCGATGGTTGTCGTCCTGGTCAAGTGGCGTCAGGTGCGACGGGCTGACAGCCCTGAGGCCTACGTCCGGCGCGTGATGACAAATGCCTATCTAGCTCAGTTCCGTCGACGCTCGCGTCACGAGATGCCGTCCGCTCCGGAGGATCTGCCGGAATCGAGATCAGACGATCACAGTGTCCGGTACTCGGCGCGCGATGCGGTGATGATGCTGCTCGGTGAGCTTCCGCCGCGGCAACGTGCCGCGGTCGTTCTCCGTCACTACGACCGATACAGCGAAGCCGAGACCGCGCAGCTGCTGGGCTGCTCACTCGGAACCGTGAAGAGCTTGACGTCCCGCGGGCTTGCCGCCCTGCGGGAGCTAGCGCATGAGGAGGAGCTGTGAGGAACACCGACGTCCATGAACTGCTCAGCCGTAGTGCGGAGCGGGTGCTTGTCCCGCCTTTGGATATCGAAGCTTTGAAGGCTGAGGCGCAGCGTCGCGGCCGACAACGGCACCTCCCGATGGTCGGCACGTTTGTGGCGGTTGTGCTCATTGTCAGCCTTGTGTCGGTCCTCGCAAACGGGCTGGGTTCAAAGAAGGATCCGCGGGACGGCGCACCGCCACCAACCGCTGCCGTCGACACGTACGCGAACGGCGTTTGGCCCTTCACCACGAAGGCACAGGCCGCCGCCTGGCGAACAGATCCTGCCGCCATGCCCTGGGCGGGCGACAAGGCGCAGGTGGTCCAGCACTACCTCACGGACGTACTCCAGTTGCCCGACCTTCGGGTCGACTCTCTGGGCTGTCCGGAATGCTTCGAACAGCACATCACAGATCAAACAGGCGCGGTGCAGGCCGATGCGGCCATCGTCGGCGATGACGCGGGGCCCTTCAGTATCGCGAACATCACCGATGGCCGGTTGGTGCTCGTTCAGCCGGAGCAGTTTGGTCAGATCAACTCACCCACCGAGGTTGCGGGGCACAATGCGGGTGCGCTTGGAAAGCCATCCCTACGACTCGTCGCCTCCAACGGAAAGTCGCTGTCCGCCAGCGCCAGCGTGCATGTAGTCGACGCGCCGAACACCCCTGCCGACAGCCTGGGCTGGTCAAGCACTCTCACCTGGTCGGACGCCAACTGGGCGAAAGCAGGAATCGTCGCCGTGACGCGCAGCCGCCTCGGCGACGTCACCGCGCTGGCCATGCTGCCAGTCAGCCGCGGAAGATGAAGTCCACGGTCAGTGAGCCTCGGCCCAAGGAGAGTCCACTCTTGTGCAGAAGCACAGCAGTCTGCGATCCCGCGTCCGGTTTCGCCCGGAGCTACCTCAAGAGGCTTGGTCTCTCGCTTCGCCAGCGACCGGTACGCGGACGTCCGTCTTGCCCAACCGTTTCGCCCCTGAGCCAGGCGACGGTTAAGCAGAGGCGTGATTTCCGGGCGCCAACGGCGCTACCAGCAGCGATGCTCGCGGTACTGGTTCTAGTGCCCGGTTGCCGTGCGCAGACAGTTTCGTGCCCGCTCGTGAGGCGACCTGACGCTGTGATCTTCGACTTGCGCGCCGCACTGCCAGCTGGGAAGCCCGCAATGACGCAGATCTGCGCAGACGGCAGGTGCGTCGGACACGCGGTAGACGCCACACAACCAGCAGCAACGAAGGTTCTGAGCATTCTCACCGATCGCCGCAACAACGGTGAGTTCGCCGCTGCCGCCGGTGCCACACGCGCAGGCAAGACGTTGTTCAGCAGCAGCGTGCATGCTCGGCTGCGACAGACCTTCCCGTTCGGGAAGGGATGTCGCGGTGTCTGGCGAGTGACGATCGTGGCCGACGGTCAAGGCCAGCTGACAACGACATACGCATCACCGCCCGGCTGACTGGCGAGCCTCCCTGTCATGTGGTGCGCCCTCCGGTGGGACAGCGGCGCCTACCCTTCAACATCGCCGACAGGTGACAAGCGCCTGCGACCGACACTTCTCACCTGCGTCGATGCCGAATCACGACGGCCGCTGACGCTCGTGGTCGCGCTGTCGTATCGACGGCTACTCCGGCGCAAGTGGCAGCCGGCGGATCCGGAGGGTCTTCTCCCCGAGCACGACGATCGCCCCGTTGTTCAGATCTTCCTCAACGTCCACCAGGCTGTTGAGGATGAGCTGAGCCAGATCCTCGACCCGCCTTCCAACAGCGCGGCGAACGAGCACTAATGAGGGATGACTCCGGTTGCTCCGCGCGAGCAACATGCCGAAGTCGGTATCAGCCGAGACGAGGACGCGGCCTTCTTGCTCCGCTCTAGCGATGACGATCTCGTCTGTCGCTTGGGCGAGCCCCATGTCTCGGACGTGGATCGCGTCATGGCCCACCTGAGTCAGCAGCGCACCAAGCCTCGGCGACAAGTTCTGGTCGAGCAGGAACCTCATGCAGTCGGGCGAAGGGGGAGCTCACGTTCGCGCACCGCTTCCGCCGCGTAGCGCAGAGCTTCGGCGACATCCTCGGCCTCGAGATCAGGCAGGTCCGCAAGGATCTCGCTGACCGTCATGCCATCAGCGACCATGGCAACGACGGTCGACACAGGGATGCGGAAGCCCCGGATGCAGGGCAGCCCGCCCATGACGTCCGGGTCGACGGTAATCCGCTCGAAGGCCACGCCTCGAGGCTACGACCAAGCAACGCGGCAGGCGAACAACTTCCCAGGTTGAAGCGCTTCCCAGGTTCGAAGTGCGCCCGGCATGCGGCCCCGACGACTTCGCGGGCGGTGCCATTTTGGTTGCCATTCTCACCAATTCAGGACCCGATGCAACTTCACTCGACATCGCGATCATGCCCTTGACCTGGGCTTTTGCACTCTCCCCCTGTCTCAACAACGTGCCTTGGCGGAACTTCTAAGCGGTCGGTCGCAGGTTCAAGTCCTGCCGGGTGCACCCAGGTGATGTCTCAGGACATCGGGAATGGCTGGACCTGCGATCCGCATGCCCTGGCGGTAGATCCCGCAGCATCAGGGCCCCTTACCGCCAGCCGTTCGCTCACACTGGCCGACGGACGCTTTTACCGGCGTGGCATTTCGCCGAAATCACCGTGATACGGACGTCTCGGACTCTTCTTGCACCAGGAGAAGGAGTTCGTCCATGTCGCGACGCCGTGTGCGCTCAGCCGCTCTCGCCGCCGGTGCCCTCACCGTCTTCGGCGTCCTGCACGCGGCGGCGTCGCCCTCGCCTGCTTCGGTCCGCCTCAAGGTGGGAGCCGACGCGTTCTGGAACGGTGCCTACGTGCAGTCGGCGGCGACCGGCCTGGTGGGATCGGCGGCCTGCGCGGTGGAGGCGTGCTACAGCTACCCGATCCAGGTCGGCGTGGGCGGCTCGCTGCTGCGCGTCGCCATCGACACCCCGGACCGAGCCAACGAGTTCGAGCTCGACCTGCTCGACCCGAGCGGAAAGCAGGTCACCAGCGCGGCCAACACGACGCAGAGCCAGTTCGACATGGAGGTCTACGCCCAGCACCCGGTGGCGGGGACGTGGACCGCGCGGGTCGTGCCGCAGTACGTGACGAACGCCGGCTTCCGGCTGCGCGCCAAGCTCGAGGGCAAGCCGACCACCTACGCCAAGAAGACGGAGTTGCTGCCGAACCTCGAGGTGACCCCTCCGTACGAGTTCACGTTCGTGGCCCCGGCCAACCCTGCCAACGTCTACGCGCCCGACAGCGCCAACCCGCCCTTGTCCGTCCTGGGCATCGCGCCGTTGTCCTGCACGCCGGACGAGACCATCGGACTCGGACCGTCGTTCGCCCCGAGTACGACGCACGTCACGCGCTGCCTGCGGTTCACGACGGGCCCCCGGGACGCCGGGCCCGGCCCGTTCGTCATCGCCTACAACCCGTCGTCCGCGCAGTTCGGAGTGCTCAACTCCGGCCAGGCCTACCAGCGCGTCTACTACAGCGACGGCACCTCCTACCTCCGCAAGGCCGGTGAGTTCCGGTTCCACGCCGTGCACGGGCACTACCACTACAACGGCTTCCTCAACTTCCAGCTCTACCGAGTCGGAGCCAGCCACAGCCTGACTCCGGCCGGCTCCGGCAACAAGGTCGGTCTCTGCCCGGCCGACGAGCTGTTCGCCGACTGGCACGTGTTCAACCAGCAGGAGACGACGACCTTCACCGCCAACTGCGGCTACAGCACGGGCGAGGCGAGCCTCGGGCTCAACGTCGGCTGGGGCGATGTGTACCGGTGGCAGCGGCCCGGCCAGTACGTCGACTTCTCGGGTGACGGCGACGGCATCTACCTGCTGCGCGTGACGGTCAACGCCTCGCACCTCGTCAAGACCGTGCCGAACGATGTCAACACCGGCTACGCCTACCTTCGCATCATCGGCAGCAAGGTCGACATCCTCGAGCGAGGTCAGGGCGACAGCCCGTGGGACGCGCGCAAGCGGGTCTTCAACGACCAGTAGCTCCTCGACGCAACTGAGCAGGGACGACGAGCCATCGCGTCGAAGACAGGCACCATGAGGGTGCCCGGTCTGTCCTGGTGGCGACGCCGCCGTTGGGAGCTCGCGCAACAGCAGCTCTTGGCCGGCATGTCCGGTGACGTCCAGCTCGAAGTCCTCGCCCAGGAGCAGCCGCTGTTTGCGGTGGCAGCGAACGAGCACCGATTCCTGCGCTCGCTAACCAGGGCGCGGACAAGTACGACGTGGCGTGGCGACTGAGCGACTGATCGTTGCCGCTGAGCGCGCGACAACAGGCGACCAAGCCTGGTGGCCCCGTGGATCAGCTACTCATCGGGCGTCCACATTTCGGCGCGTACCCTGCAATCCGTGCCGACAGCTCTCGCGATCCTCGGGACTTTGTGCGTCGTGATGGCTGGCCTCGTGAAGTTGGATGGGCTCGGGCAAAATGCGACTTCGGCATTCGGACACGGCAGACTATGCGAAGCAGCGCCGCGTGGGACGTTGCGCATCGGGCTGTGAACGGCGAGGTCGGCCTTATCGAGGCCGGCTGCTTGCTGGACGCCCTGTTCGATCACATGTTGGGCGACGAGAAGCCGTTCGGTGAGGTCGCGCTGCCGCTCGCACTGGCATTCATTGTCCACGCGGGCTTTCGTGCAGACGGCGCCGCAAGGAACGCGCTTTCGCAAGAAACTCGCTAGCACGGCCCCTCGGCCCGCTAGCGCCGTTCCACGGTTCCGAGACGGCCCCTTGCCGCCTCGTTGCCTGTGACGGGCAGTCCGCTGTCTTGGCCTTCAGCGCGAAGCCGCGGATCAGGAGATCGCGCCGCCGAGACCTACGGTTCCAGATTGTGTTCTGAGATCTTGCTTCGCGACGGAACCGGTCGGGGCGTTGGGGAGTGATACGGCTGTGGACAAGCCCGGCGCCGAGGAGGCAGTCGCAGACCTCTACGCAGTCTGCTGCGGGCGCCTGGTCGCAATGGTGACGCTCGCGGCGGGAAGCCGGAGCGAGGCGGAGGAGTGCGTCCAGGAGGCATTCGTCCGCTTGCTCCACCACTGGGGCAAGGTGTCGCACTACCAAGACCCCGAAGCATGGGTGCGCACCGTCGCCTTTCGACTGTTGTCGGATCGCAGGCGAAAGACGCGCCACGGCATCAAGGCCCTGCTCCGCAGCCAGCGTCCGACGCCGAGTCCTGGGCCGACCGGAGACCGTGTCGACGTCATGCGTGCCCTGGCGCACCTTCCTCTGGCTCAGCGTCAGGTTGTCGTGCTTCACCACCTGAGCGGCCTGTCCGTAGGAGAAGTCGCCGCTGCTCTCGGCGTCTCGCCGGGCACGGTGAAGTCGCGTCTGAGTCGCGGCCGCGAAGCGCTGGCCCCACTGCTTCATGAGGAGACCGTCCGTGACTAACCCTGCTGACCACGCCGACCTCGAGGAGCTGCTCCGGGGTGAGGCAGCGCGCCAGTACCCCCGCGTCAACCGACCGTTCAGCGACCTGCTCGACACCCGGAGGGTCCGTGATCGCAGGGCCCACCTCGTCGCGGCTGCCACGGTTCTCGTTGTCGTGACCACCGGCGTGGCTCTTGCTATCTCCTCCTCCGGCCGCGGCCACGAGTCCACGGTGGTGACGGATCCAGGCACTCCCGCCTGCTCACTCAGCGCCCTGGACATGAAGATCTATTGGTCATCCTCGCCCCCGTCGGAGTACCCCTCGCCCGAGCGGTACGCCACCCTGATCGCCGCCAACCAGACCAGCGGTCCGTGCATCGTGGCTGCGGTTCCCGTCGTGGTGCCCTTGACGGCCGACGGCAGGTCGGCGACAACGACGACGCCGGGGTCGGGCAATGCTCATGACGTCCTCACCCTTCCCCCCGGGCAGAAGATCGCGTCGAGCCTGACGTGGCGGAGCTACTGCGGAGCCGACGTCGGAAAGGAAGCTCAGGTCTACCTGCCTTCCGACGGCGCTGACCCTGTTGGCATCAAGGTCGCGGAAGACCACCCAGAGCAACCACAGTGCGTCGCGGGAATGAGCTCTGGAGTCGAAGCCGGCCGATGGACGGACACCGTGCCGCAGGTCAATGACGGAAAGCCCATCCACGACACCACCGGCGTTCTCCAGATCGTCGGCGGCCCCTCGGGCCAGCCGCAGACAGTGACCGGGATCGTGACGTTCACCGCGGCAGACGGCTCGCACTCGACAGTTCCGGTGGCGGGCAACGGGGCTTTCGAGGTCGTGATCTCACCCGGTACCTACACAGTGACCGGCACCAGCCCGTCCTACAGAGAGGGCGCCGGTGTCTGTCGTGCGGAGCGCCCCGTCACCGTGACCTTCGACGCCGGTGCGAGGAATGTCATGGTCAACTGCTCGGCGAGCTAGCTCGGACGGACCAACCAACCGTCGTCGCCTGACGATCGGCCCGACCGGCCGTCGCGCGAGGCACGTGGGCGGACGGGATTGGCAACGGTAGCATCTGTGCTACATTGCCTTCATGGACGAAGTGGGCCTTCGGGAGGTCCGTCAGAACGCCAGCGAGCTCGTGCGTCGTGCTCAAGCAGGGGAGCGGATGACGATCACCGTCTCCGGCCGTCCGGCGGCGTCCCTCGGGCCGGTGGACGTCGCGTCGTGGGTGTCGTGGGAGGCGGTCGCTGACGTGTTCACGGGGCCGGGTGATCCCGACTGGTCCGCAGACCGGGATCTTCTCGACGGTTCGCTGCGCGATCCGTGGGACCACTAGGTGGTCGAACGAGGGCTGCTGGACACCAGCGTCCTGATCGCTGAAGACGTCAGCCCGCTGCCTGGTCAGCTGGCGATCAGCGTCATCAGCGTGGCCGAGCTGCACTTCGGTGTGCTCGTTGCGGCGGCACCCGAGGTCCGTGCGGTCCGGCTCGCACGTCTGAGCCGCCTGCAGCGGCGGTTCGATCCGCTTCCCGTCGATGACGCGGTAGCTGACAGCTATGGCCAGCTCGCCGCGCACGTCGCCGCTTCGGGCGGTCAGCCCCGCGCCCGCATGATGGATCTGCTCATCGCCGCGACCGCTCATGTCCACGGGGCCGTGCTGTACACCCGCAACGCCGACGACTTCCGCGGACTCGAGTCCTTCATCGCCGTCGTCCCCGCCTGAGGCCGGCAACCGGCGCGCTCCCGTAGGGAATGCGTTCGCGCTCAGGTGGTTGTTTTAGACAAAATCTGTGACCCACCCACTGAGGAGCTGCGCTTGTGACCGCCGTCGTCGACCGCGCCTCGGTCGGCCTCCGGTCGGAGCGCGGGCCGGTCCTCGGCGCGATCATGCTGACCACGGCGCTGATCGCCCTCGACAGCACGGTGATCGCGACCGCGGTACCCACCGTCGTCAAGGACCTCGGCGGGTTCAGCCAGTTCCCCTGGCTGTTCAGCGTCTACCTGCTGACCCAGGCCGTGACGGTCCCGATCTACGGCAAGCTGGCCGACATCCTCGGCCGCAAGCCCGTCCTGTTCTTCGGCGTCGTGGTGTTCGTCGCGAGCTCGGTGCTCTGCGGCCTCGCCTGGTCGATGCCGGCCCTGATCGCGGCCCGCGCCCTGCAGGGGATCGGTGCCGGCGCCGTACAGCCCATCGGGCTCACCATCATCGGCGACCTCTACACCGTCGCGGAGCGCGCCAAGGTCCAGGGCTACATCGCCTCGGTGTGGGGCATCTCCTCCGTACTCGGCCCAACCATCGGCGGGTTGTTCTCCGAGTACATCTCGTGGCGCTGGATCTTCTTCATCAACCTGCCGCTCGGGGCGGTCGCACTGCTCGCACTGCACCGCCGCTTCTCCGAGACCGTGGCCCATCGCAGGCATCACATCGACTACACGGGCGCGACGCTGCTCACCGTCGGGTGCTCGCTGCTGATCCTCGGGCTCATCGAGGGAGGTACGGCCTGGGCCTGGCGCTCCACGACGAGCGCCGTCGTCCTCGGGACCGCCTTCGTCGCTCTGGTCGTCTTCGCGCTGGTCGAACGGCGCGCCCGCGAGCCCGTGCTGCCGCTCTGGGTCTTCCGTCGCCGGGTCACGGTCGGCGCCAACCTGGTGTCGCTGCTCGTGGGTGCGCTCCTCATCGGGCTGTCGTCCTATGTACCGACCTACGTCCAGGGCGTGCTGGGCACCGGTGCGGTCGAGGCCGGCTTCGTCCTGGGTGCGCTGACCCTCGGCTGGCCGATCGCGGCGTCCCAAGCGGGACGGGTCTACCTGCGCATCGGGTTCCGCAACACCGCGCTCATCGGCATCGCCATCGCCATTGCCGGCACGGCCTGGACGGCGATGCTCGTGCAGTCCGCTCCGGTGCTCGAGGTGGCGTCGGCGATGTTCGTCACCGGCCTCGGCATGGGGCTGTCCTCGTCACCGGTCGTGGTGGCGGTGCAGTCGGTCGTCGGCTGGGAGCGGCGCGGCGTCGTCACCGGCACCAACATGTTCTTTCGCGCCATGGGGTCTGCCGTCGGCGCGGCTGCCTTCGGCGCCATTGCCAACGCGACCCTGGTCCACAAGTACGCGTCCGCTCCGGCCGACCTGGCTGTCAGCGCCAAGGGCGTCGACGCGACCACCCGCTATCTCGCGACGCCGGGGCCGGTGGCCGACTTCGCCCGGTCCGCCCTGTACTCCGCATCGCACAACGTCTTCGTCGCCCTCGCGGTCGCGACAGCTGTCACAGCCGGTGCGATCGCGCTCATCCCCCGCCAGACGACGGAGCTCGAGTTCCCCGACTGACCCCGTGAGATCCACGGAGACTCTCGGGCGCTTCCTCGGCCCTGATCCACCAGCAACTCTCCGTGGATCAGGGGCCCCAGGGTGCGGTCAGAGCTGGCGGAGCGCCCAGCCGCGGTCGCGGACGTTGCGGAACAGGTCCAGGCCGGTCTTCGCGCGCAGCCGGCACAGCTGCACGTCGACGCGGCGTGACGGCGCGGTGTCACCCCAGCACACCCAGTGCAGCTGGTCGCGGCTCCAGACCTTGCGAGGAGCGGCGAGGAACAAGCCGAGCAGCTCCACCTGGCGCGGCGAGAGGTCGAGCTCCTCGCCGTCGAGGGTGACGACGTAGCCGGCGAGGTCGACAGCCAGGCCGCCGGTCTGCAGCGGGCCGGTCAGATTGACCCCTGCATCGGCAGCGCGGCCGGCGAAGTCGCGCCCGGTGCCGGTGACGGCACGAAGCATCGGGGTGCTGGAAAGGGTCTGGCGAGGCAGCGTGGATGGTGCTGCGGCTGGCGCGGGGTAGGCCATGGTGAATCCCTCCGGGGTGTCCGTGTTTTCGATAACGACGCTAGGAAGTCCGGGTTTTCAGGAGGTGACTCTCGTGTTTCCAAGGGGTTCCGAGGTGCGCACATTTGGGGGGATGTGGCTACGGGGCCGCAGGACATGCGGTGACGCCTGTCACAGACGGGACGATCGGCAGCGATCGGGACCGGCAGCCGTGCGCCGCAGCGTGCCCTCGTAGGCTGGTCTCGTGAGTGACCGTCTGGTGTGGATCGACTGCGAGATGACCGGGCTCGACCTCGGCTCCGACCTGCTCATCGAGGTGGCCGCGCTCGTGACGGACTCGGAGCTCAACGTGCTGGGCGAGGGTGTGGACGTCGTCATCGGCGCGACCGCTGAGGAGCTGGCCCGGATGCCCGAGGTCGTGCGCGACATGCACGCCACGTCGGGTCTCAGCGAGGAGGTCCTGCGGTCCGCCGTCACCCTCGAGGAGGCCGAGCAGCAGGTGCTCGCCTACCTCAAGGAGTACGTGGACCCGCGCAAGGCACCGCTGTGCGGCAACAGCATCGCCACCGACCGTGGCTTCCTCGCCCGCGACATGAAGGAGCTCGACACCTTCCTGCACTACCGGATGGTCGACGTCTCGTCGATCAAGGAACTGGCGCGCCGGTGGTATCCGCGGGCCTACTTCCAGTCCCCCAAGAAGGCCGGCGGCCACCGCGCTCTGGCCGACATCCTCGAGTCGGTGCGCGAGCTCACCTACTACCGCTCCACCGTGTTCGTTCCGGCTCCAGGTCCGACCAGCGACGAGGCCGCTGCGGCGGCGGCGGCCCTCACCACGGGATAGCGCCGGCTCGCGCTGCCGAGCCGCTAGACTCCTCCGCGTTCTTGGTGGGTGTAGCTCAGCTGGTAGAGCACCGGGTTGTGATCCCGGTTGTCGCGGGTTCGAGCCCCGTCACTCACCCCACGCGGGGTCCGGATCAGGGGCGGTCCTCCGCTTCTGATCCGGCGCGGGGGCGGTGAGCTGGCGGCGGCGCCAGGCTTCCCACGTTTGCTGGACCGTCCCCTTTGTGCCGACCTAGCATCACGAGCGCAACGAAGCGCGCGGGGCGCTGCGCGGAGGGGGGACACCGACGTGCTGACGCCCGTGGAGCGCGCCGTCGGTGTGCTGGCGATCGGCAGCCTGGTCACCGGTCTGGCCGGCATGGGGATCGCGGCGTCGAGCCACCCCCGCAGGGCCGAACCCGTGGCCGTCGCGCGCGTGGCGTCGCCGCTCCCGACACCGAGCCCGACGCCGACCGTGACGCAGCCGCGAGCTGTCCCGAAGCCGACACCGCGGGCGGCGCCCGTGGACCGTCCCGTCGGGGCAGCGCCACCGCTGACCGGTTGCCCGCCGCGGCCCGCTGGAGG
>JAODND010000004.1 GCA_025465465.1 Frankiales bacterium
GGGCCGCCGCCGTGGCGCCGACGATCACGGCGCTCATCGCGCGCCGCGCCGCCCGGGATGCCGCGCTCGTCGCCGTGGCCGAGTCGCGCGCCAGCGACCTGTCGCTCGACGAGGTCCGTGAGCACACCGCGTCGGCCGTCGCACGCAGACATCGGCTGGAGGGACTCAGGGCCGTCGACGAGGCCCGCCGTGACGCGCTCGGCGTCGTGGGTCGGGCCCGTGCGGAGCAGGCGGATGCGCTCGCCGAGGTGGCGGCCGCCGACGTCGAGCTGCGGGTGCTCCCGACCCGCCGAGCAGAGCTCGACGCCCACCTCGCGGCCGCCCGCGAAGCAGTCACTGCGGTCCCTGCGCTGCAGCTGGAGCGCGCCACTCTCGCGGCGCTGCGCCCCTTCGTGGTCGAGCTGTCCGCGGTGGCTGCCACGGCCGTCGGGTTGCATGACTCCCAGCTGGCCGCCCGCGAGACCGCGCTGGCGCTGGAGACCAAGGCGCACGAGCTCCGGGTGGCCTCGACCCACTCGATGGTGGCCCGGCTCGCCGCGATGCTCGAGGACGGGATGCCCTGCGAGGTCTGCGGATCGCCCGTCCACCCGGACCCGTCCTCGCTGCGCGACGAGGGCGTGACCGTCGACGACGAGGAGAGCGCCCGGCGCGCGGCCGACGAGGCCCAGTCCGTGGTGGTCGACCTGACGACGCGGCTCGCCAGCACCGCCTCCCGGCGAGCAGCCCTCGCCGAGCGGGTTGGTCCGTGGACGACGGCGACCCTGGACGCGCGGATCGGTGAGCTCGACCTGGAGCTCGACGTCTTGCTCTCCGTGTCGGCGCAACTCGAGGCGCGCGAGGTGGACCTGACCCGGCTCGAAGCCCGTCGCACCGAGCTGTCGAACCTCCTCGTCGCCGCCACCACCCGGGCCGACGGTGCCGCCCGGCGGGGAGCCGAGGCCGCCGCGACCGCAGCCACGCTGGCAACCGAGCTCGCCGACGCCGAGGCGGCCGACCTGGCGGAGGCGCTGCCCGCCGCTGCCGCAACTGCGCTGGACTGGCAGCAGGCGCTCGCCGCAGCCGAGACCCTCACCGTCGCCTGCGGCGAGCTGGACGCTGCCGTCGTCGACACCGAGAAGGCTTGCGCTGCAGCAGGTTTCGCCGGCATCGACGCAGCCCGGGCCGCCGTGCGCAGCGACAGCTGGCGGGAGGACTCCGCGGCGACGCTGCGGCAAGCGGCGGACGTTGCGGCAGCCCTGGCTGCGGAGCTCGCCGACCCGACGTTGGCCGTCGACCTCGACGTGCCCGCTCCCGTTGCCGACACGGCGGCGGCACTCGCAGCCGCCGACGATGCGCTCGGCATCGCCCTCGCGACGCAGGGTGTCGTCCGGCAACGGGTCGACGCGCTGACCAGGCTGGCCCCCGTGCTGGCAGAGGCGGTCGCAGCGCTCGGCCCGCTGGAGCAGACCGCCCGCGAAGTGCGTGCGCTCGCCGATCTCTGCGCCGGTGGTGGGAGCAACGCGCTGAAGATGACCCTGACCTCGTTCGTCCTGGCGGCCCGACTCGAGGAGGTCGCCACTGCGGCGACCGTGCGGCTGCTCCGGATGACACAGGGGCGCTATGAACTCGTGCACACCGACGAGTCCGCGCGCGCCGGAGCCCGATCCGGACTCGGACTGCTCGTACGCGACGGCTGGTCCGGGCAGGACCGGGACACCGCGACACTCTCGGGAGGCGAGACGTTCCTCGCCGCGCTGGCGCTCGCGCTCGGACTCGCCGATGTCGTCACCGCAGAGGCGGGCGGCACCCGTATCGGAGCGCTCTTCGTGGACGAAGGCTTCGGGACGCTCGACGAGGAAACCCTCGACGAGGTGATGGACGTGCTCGACGGCCTGCGCGAGGGTGGCCGCATGGTCGGCCTCGTCTCGCACGTGGCCGAACTTCGGCAGCGGATCCCGACCCGAGTCGAGGTGCGCAAGACCCGCGCCGGCAGCGATGTCGTCGTGCACGGCTGCTGACGCCGCGACTGTCACACTGGCTTCGTGGACCTCGAGGAGTGGTCGGCCGCCGGTCTCTATGACCCCGATGCGGACAACGCCGCCGAGCGGCGAGAACTGCTGGCGTTCCTGGAGTCTGAGGGGTGCACCCTCGAGGAGATGCAGCTGGCCCACTCCCGCGGACGGCTGTTCGCGCTGGCCGGCGATCGCCGCATCCGGCCGCTGCTCGGACTGTTGAGCCTGCGGGAGGCGTCGGTTCGGCTGGAGGTTGAGCCGAGCGTGCTTGTGCGTGTGTGGCGCTCCCTCGGACTCCCCGACAACGGGGTGGACGCGGCCCTGCTCACCGAGGCAGACATCGAGGCACTCGGCACCTACCTCGACGTCCGGACCTTCCTCGGTGAGGACACCGCACTCGGTGTCTCACGTGTCGTCGGCGCGGCACTTGCCCGCATCACTGAGGCTGAGTCGTCGGCAATGCGGGTCGGCATGGAAGGCATCATCGACGTCGGGGTCACGGGCGACGAGGTCGTGACGGCCAAGGCGTATGCGGCGGTGACCCGGCTGGTTCCTCGCATCGGTCAGATGCTCGACACTCTGCATCGCCAACACCTTGAGGCCACCAGGGTGCACTTCGAGGACATCGACCGTGAGAACGCTGAGCGGACTGCCTTCCGCTGCGGGGTGGGGTTCGCTGACCTGTCGGGCTTCACCCACCTGTCACAGCGCCTGCCACTCGCCTCGTTGTCCGCGGTGCTGTCTACCTTCGAGGAGACGTCGCTGGACACCGTCCACGGCCGAGGCGGTCGGGTCGTGAAGTTCCTCGGCGACGCAGTCATGTGGGTCTCGGCCGAGCCGGAGGATCTCGTGCGGATCGCCTTCGATCTGGTGACGCATCCGCGCGCAGCCGCCGGGGGAATCGAGGTCCGCGCAGGTCTGGCGTACGGCCGGGTGTTGGCCCAGGACGGCGACTACTTCGGGCCACCCGTCAACCTGGCTTCACGGCTGGTGTCCATCGCCGAGCCAGGTCAGGTCCTCGCGGCCGACGACCTCGTCGGCGTCCTCGGAGCAGGCGTCTTGGCGGTACCGGGCGTCCCTCAGCTGCTCCGTGGCTTCGATGATGCCGTCACGCCCTACACGCTTTCCGCAGGCTGACGGTCACGCCACCATCGGTGGATCGAGGGGCCTACGGAGCCAGGGCATGTTCAGGTCCGCGAGTTTCAGCCGTCCTTGGTGCCACATCACATGATGCCGGCGGCACAGCAGCACAAGGTTGTCGACCGTCGTCGGTCCGCCGTTCTCGCGCGAGACCAGGTGGTGCACATCGGAGAAGGCTGGTGGACGCGTGCACCCCCGAGCCACACAGCAGCGGTCTCGCGCCGAGACAGCTCGTCGCTGCGCGGTCGTGATCTGATCATTGACCGACTCGAGGCGGACCACTTGGCCCGCGGCGTCGAGCAAGACCCGTGACAGCCGCGCGTCGCAGAGGACTGCCTCGATACGGGAGCGGGTCTGCGGCCCGGTCCACGCGCCGGTGGCGGGCTCGGCACTGTCGGAGGCAGCCGCCCATTCGCTGCTCATCACGTACGAGACCTGTGCCCGCTGCCCCCCTGCGTGCGGCAGATTCATCCAACGGGCGGCGCCCTCGAACACCTCGATGCAGGCGTCCGCGCGCCGCTGCCCGGCGGTACGCGGGTCATCGTCTCCGGCCTTGCGGGCCAGCGGCTCGAGCACGGTGAGGAACGGCTCCGCGTCCTCAGCGGTGAAGGCGAAGGTCCCCCGGATCATGCCGTCGGCGCTGAGACGGTGCTTGAGGAAGCGCTTCTGCGCGGCGGCTTCCTGCTCGCGGATCAGGTCCTGCTCGGCGTTCATCGCGATGAGAACCCGGACCCATTGCTGGATGCCGTCGACGGTCCGGCGGGCGCCGCCCTCGACGAGGGCCGGCTGCAGGTCGTGGAGTTCAACCTCGCCGATCTTGCCGACGAGCGGCACGAAGGCGCCTGCCTGTTCGAGGGAGAGCGTCCCGTCGACTGCGGCGGCCGACACCTCCGGCAGCGCGCGCAGGCCGCGTGCCCGCCGTACCGCGTGCCCTGCGGCTTCGCCGCTGATGCCGACGTTGTCCCGCCACCACCAGGCGGCGTCGTCGGGCTCGCGCGACTCGATCTCGCCAAGGAGCACGCTGGCCTGAGCCCGCAGTCGACCTGCCGCCTTCTCGGCGGCGACCGCGGCGACCTGCAGCTGCTCGAGGTCGCCGGTGAGGTCCACCGAACAGGCAGCCTTCACTGCCGCATCAAGAGCCACGATCACGTCCACGTCGATCAGCCTGCGCCACGAACACGTCCGGCACGACGGGGCGATAGGAAGCTGTGGACGGCCGTCAGGCCAGGGGAACGGTCACCCGGAACGTCGCGCCGCCCCCGTCGGTCTCGTCCACCTCGACGGTCCCGCCATGCGCCGCGACGAGCGCCGCCACGATGGACAGTCCAAGCCCGGTGCCGCCAGATGCTCGGGTGCGTGAGGTGTCGGCGCGGAAGAAGCGCTCGAACACCTTGCCCCGGCTCTCGGGCGGGATGCCCGGGCCGGAGTCGCGGACCTCGACCACAGCCGCAGCGGAGGTCGTCGACACCCGTACGACGACGGGGGTGCCCGCCGGGGTGTGTGTGAGGGCGTTGGCGACCAGGTTGCCGAACACCTGTCGGAGCCGGGCGGCGTCGCCCGACACGACGGGTGCCGGTCCGTCCGCGACCGCCTCCAGCGTGACCGATCGCGACGGGTCGACGGCCTGAGCATCGGCGACAGCGTCGCCGGCGAGCTCCAGCAGGTCGACGGGCGCGCGCTCCAACGGGCGCTGCTGGTCGAGCCGCGCCAGCAGCAGCAGGTCCTCGACGAGCAGCCCCATCCGGGACGCCTCGCTCTCGACCCGCGACATCGCGCGATCGACGTCCGCAGGCGCCGGCAGCGCACCCTGGCGGTACAGCTCGGCGAAGCCGCGGATCGACGTGAGCGGCGTGCGCAGCTCGTGGGACGCGTCGCCGATGAAGCGCCGCATCCGCTGCTCCGAGGCACGGGCCTCGGCCTCGGAGGCGGCCTGCTCGGAGAACGCGGACTCGAGCCGCGCGACCAT
>JAODND010000008.1 GCA_025465465.1 Frankiales bacterium
CTCGTCGAACTCGCGCAGGTCCGGCGGCGCCGTCATGCGACGGATGCGCATCCGGGAGCCGGCCTCGTCGATGAGGTCGATCGCCTTGTCGGGCAGGAACCGGTCGCTGATGTAGCGGTCGGCCAGCGTTGCGGCAGCGACCAGGGCGGCATCGGTGATGGAGATGCGGTGGTGCGCTTCGTAGCGGTCGCGCAGGCCCTTGAGGATCTCGATGGTGTGGGCCAGGCTCGGCTCCGGCACCTGGATGGGCTGGAAGCGGCGCTCCAGCGCCGCGTCCTTCTCGAGGTGCTTGCGGTATTCGTCGAGGGTGGTCGCACCGATGGTCTGCAGCTCACCACGGGCCAGCATCGGCTTGAGGATGCTGGCCGCGTCGATCGCGCCCTCGGCCGCACCCGCACCGACGAGGGTGTGGAGCTCGTCGATGAACAAGATGATGTCGCCGCGAGTGCGGATCTCCTTGAGGACCTTCTTCAGCCGCTCCTCGAAGTCACCGCGGTATCGGCTGCCGGCCACGAGCGCGCCGAGGTCGAGGGTGTAGAGCTGCTTGTCCTTCAGGGTTTCCGGGACCTCGCCCTTGACGATCGCCTGCGCGAGTCCCTCGACGACGGCGGTCTTGCCGACGCCGGGCTCACCGATGAGGACCGGGTTGTTCTTGGTGCGGCGCGACAGCACCTGCATCACGCGCTCGATCTCCTTCTCGCGCCCGATGACCGGGTCGAGCTTGGACTCGCGCGCCGCCTGCGTGAGGTTGCGGCCGAACTGGTCGAGCACCAGCGAGGTCGACGGCGTGCCCTCGGCGGGACCACCGGCGGCCTGCGGCTCCTTGCCCTGGTAGCCCGACAGCAGCTGGATGACCTGCTGGCGCACCCGGTTGAGGTCGGCGCCCAGCTTGACGAGCACCTGGGCGGCGACGCCCTCGCCCTCACGGATGAGCCCGAGCAAGATGTGCTCGGTGCCGATGTAGTTGTGGCCGAGCTGCAGCGCCTCGCGCAGCGACAGCTCCAGGACCTTCTTGGCGCGCGGGGTGAAGGGGATGTGCCCGGACGGTGCCTGCTGGCCCTGACCGATGATCTCCTCGACCTGGTTGCGGACGCCCTCCAGCGAGATGCCGAGGGACTCGAGGGCCTTCGCGGCCACGCCCTCGCCCTCGTGGATGAGCCCGAGCAGGATGTGCTCGGTCCCGATGTAGTTGTGGTTGAGCATGCGCGCTTCTTCTTGCGCAAGCACGACCACCCGTCGGGCCCGGTCGGTGAACCTCTCGAACATGTCTCGCTCCTCACGACGCGGGATGCCGTCAGCGTCCCCGCCTCAACCGCACACTAACGCCGGCCAGGGCTGCACGAGAGCGCAGTCCCTGAAGTTGCCCGGCACGGGTGACAACCCGCTGTGCCGCGGTGACGTTCCCCTGGCGGCTTCGCTCGTGGCGAAACGGCGATCCCGATCTGACGCTGCCGTCTCAGTGGGCGACTCAGTGCGCCTTGTCGTAGGCCTCGACGAGAGTCGCCGCCAGCCGACCGCGCTCGCTCACCTGGTGGCCGTTCTTGCGCCCCCAGTCGCGGATCGCCGCGATCCGGTCGGGGCTGCCGGAGCCCCTGGTGGACGCGGCGCGGCGCCGGCCGCCGGCTGCGGCGGTGCGACCTGCCCGGCGGCCCTGGCCCACATACGTGGCGAACGCGTCGCGCAGCTCACCTGCGTGGGTGTCGCAGACGTCGATCTCGTACGACACACCGTCGAGGCCGAAGGTGATGGTCTCCGTACCCTCCACGTCGCCTTCGTGGAGGTCGCATACGAGCAGGACCTGGACCCGCTGAGCCATTTTCTCTTCGCTTTCTGGAGACGAATTGTTTCAAGGAGAGCACCAGAAAAGCGGAAAATCGTGGGGAAGTAAAACACCCGGGCCGCCGGCCGGGGATATTTCTAGGATATCGGCCGGATCAACGGGAAAAGAATCGTCTCGCGGATGGGCTGGCCCGACAGCAGCATCACGAGGCGGTCGAGCCCCATGCCCTGGCCGCCCATCGGCGGAGCGCCGTACTCCAGCGCCGTCAGGAAGTCCTCGTCGAGCTGCATGGCTTCCGGGTCGCCGGCGGCGGCCTTGAGGGACTGGGCCGTCAGCCGGCGGCGCTGCTCGACTGGGTCGATGAGCTCGGAGTAGCCGGTGGCGAGCTCGGTGCCGCCGATGACGAGATCCCAGGCCTCGGCAAGCCGCGGGTCGTCGCGGTGGTCACGCGCCAGCGGACGCGCGTCGACCGGGTAGTCGCGCACGAAGGTCGGCTGGACGAGGGTGTGCTCGACGAGCTTCTCGAAGAGCTCGAGCGCGATCTCTCCCGCGGTCCAGCCCGTCTGCAGCGCGACCTCGTGCTTGTCGGCGAGGACCGTCAGCTGCTCGGCGCTGGTGCCCGCGTCGACCTCGGTCCCGACCGCCTCACTGACGAGCTCGAACAGGGCGGCCGTCCGCCAGGGGCCCTCGAGGTCGACCTGGCCGTCGCAGACGACGGTGCGGCCGGTCGCGCGGGCGCAGGCCACGACCATCTCGCGGGTCAGGTCGGCGACTGTGTCGTAGTCGCCGTAGGCCTCGTAGAACTCGAGCATCGTGAACTCGGGGAAGTGGGTGGAGTCGATGCCCTCGTTGCGGAAGTTCTTGCCGATCTCGAAGACCCGGTCGATGCCGCCGACCGCGGCCCGCTTCAGATACAGCTCGAGCGAGATCCGCAGCGTCACGTCGAGGTCGAGGGCGTTGACGTGCGTGTGGAACGGTCGGGCGGCGGCACCCCCGTGGATCAGCTGGAGGGTCGGGGTCTCGACCTCGGTGTAGCCCAGCCCGTGCAGCATCTCGCGCACGGTCCGGACGACCGTCGAGCGGTCCCGCACCATCTGCCGGCTCTCGGGGTTGACCATGAGGTCCAGGTACCGCTGCCGGATCCGGGTCTCGGGATCGGTCAGCCCGTGGTGCTTCTCCGGCAGCGGCCGAAGCGACTTGCTCGTCAGCGTCCAGCTCTCGGCGAGCACCGACAGCTCACCGCGCTTGCTGCTGATGACCTCTCCGGTCACGCCGAGGTGATCGCCGAGGTCGACGTCGGCCTTCCAGTCGGCCATCCGCTGCTCGCCGACCTTGTCGAGGCTGATCATCACCTGGATCTGCGACTCGCCCTCGGTGAGGGTGGCGAACGCGAGCTTGCCGCTGCCGCGGCGCAGCAGCACGCGGCCGGTGATGCCGACGGTCTGACCGGTGAACGTGTCCGCTGCCAGATCGGGGTGCTGCTCGCGCAGGTCCGCGATGCTCGTCGTCCGCGGGTAGCCCAGGGCGTACGGCGGGGTGCCGGCAGCCCGCAGCCTCTCGTACTTCTCGCGCCGGATGCGCACCTGCTCCGGGAGGTCCTGCTCTTCGGTCACCCGCCTGAGCCTATCGGCGACCGTGCAGCGCTTTGAGAGACTGGCGCGCATGGATCCTCGACGCGCGCTCTCCTTCGGTGCGCAGGCGCAGGCCTATGCCGCCGCCCGGCCGACGTACCCCGTGGATGCCGTCCGCTTCGTGCTCCCGGTCCACGCCCGCCGGGTGCTCGACCTGGGGGCGGGCACGGGCAAGCTGACGTCGGTGCTGCTCGACCTCGGGCTCGACGTCGTGGCCGTCGAGCCGGACGACGAGATGCGCGCGCACGTCGACCCTCGCGCCGTCGTCCTGAAGGGCACGGCGGAGGACATCCCGGTCGAGGCGGGCTCGGTCGACGCTGTGGTGGTGGGGCAGGCCTGGCACTGGTTCGACCGGGATGCTGCGATGGCGTCCGTCCGGCGCGTCGTTCGCCGCGGCGGCACCCTCGGGCTGCTGTGGAACCTCCTCGACGACTCCGACGGCTGGCCGCGGGAGCTCGCCGAGCACATCGGCATGGAGGACCGGTTGTCGTTCGCGCAGACCGCTGACAACAGCCCGTACGACGGTGCGCCGGGTCCGTGGCGCCGGCAGCTGTTCCACCATGAGCAGGCGGCCGATCCGGACGTGGTCGTCGCCAACATGGCGTCGCGCAGCGTCGTCATCGTCCTGCCGGACGCCGAGCGCGCGATCCGCCTCGACCGCGTCCGAGAGCTCGTCCCTTCCGGCGACTTCGCCCTCCCCTGGGTCACCGACGCCTGGGTCAGCCACTTTTCGTGATCAGCAGGCGATCTGCCGGCCGGCACGCGCGCGCGCCGGCCACGCGATGTCCTGTTGATCTCGGGCGGGGGTGTGGGGTCAGGCGTTCTTCTCGTAGACGAGGCGGAGACCGATGAGGGTGAGATCGGGCTCGTGCTCGTCGATGGACTCGCACAGCTCAAACATCAGGTGACTGAGCCCACCGGTGGCGATGACGACCGGGTCCGCACCCAGTTCCTTGCTGATCCGCTCCACCATCCCGTCGACCTGCGACGCGAACCCGTAGACCAGCCCGGACTGCAGGGCCTCGACCGTCGTCTTGCCGATGACCGACCGCGGCTCGGTGAGCTCCACCTTGAACAGCCGGGCGGCCCGGGCGGCGAGGGCGTCGACGGAGATCTCGATCCCCGGCGCCAGCGCCCCGCCGAGGAACTCGCCCTTGTCGCTGACCACGTCGAAGTTCGTGGAGGTGCCGAAGTCGACGACGATCGCCGGGCCGCCGTACAGGGTGTGGGCGGCGAGGGTGTTCACGATCCGGTCCGGTCCGACCTCCTTCGGGTTGTCGTAGAGCAGCGGCACGCCGGTCTTGACACCCGGCGCGACGACGACCGTGTGCGCATCGGGGTAGTAGCGGTCGAACATCAGGCGCAGCTGCTCGAGGACCTGCGGCACCGTCGAGCAGACGGCCACGCCGTCAGGGTGCACGTGTCGCGAGAGCAGCCCGTTGAAGAGCAGGGCCAGCTCGTCGGCGGTGACGCGGGAGTCGGTGCGGAGCCGGTAGCTCGTGGTGAGCTCCTCGCCGTCGAAGAGCCCGAGAACGATGTTGGTGTTGCCGACGTCGACGGTGAGCAGCACTAGAGGAGGTCCATCCCGAGGTCGAGGACGGGGGCCGAGTGGGTCAGGCCGCCGACGCTGATGAAGTCCACACCGGTGCGGGCGACCGGACCGGCCCGGTCGAGGGTGAGCCCGCCGGACGCCTCGGTGCGCACCCCTTTGGGCTGGCAGATCTCGACCGCCGTCGCCAGGTCCTCGAGACTCATGTTGTCGAGCAGCACGAGGTCGGCACCGGCAGCCACGACGTCGGAGACCTGGGCGATGGTGTCGCACTCGACCTCGACGTCGAGTCCGGGGAACGCCCGTCGTACCGCCTCGAAGGCAGCGGTGACGCCACCGGCGGCGACGACGTGGTTGTCCTTGACCAGAGCGGCGTCCGACAGCGACATCCGGTGGTTGAGGCCACCACCCACGACGACGGCAGCCTTCTCGAGAGCGCGCAGCCCGGGAGTGGTCTTGCGGGTGTCGCGGATGCGGGCGTGGGTGCCCTCGACCGCCGCGACCCACCTGGCGGTCAGGGTCGCAATCCCGGACAGGTGGCACAGCAGGTTGAGGGCCGAGCGCTCGCCGGTGAGCAGGGCGCGCACCGGCCCGCTGACCCGCAGCACCTGATCCCCCGCAGCGGCGGGCCCGTCGTGGCGGACGAGCTCGTAGGTCAGGTCGTCACCGGCGGCCACGTCGAGGCAGGCCATGGCGACGGCGATGCCCGCGACGACGCCGGACTGCCGCGGGACGAACGCGGCGGTCCCCCGCAGGTCGGCCGGGACCGTCGCGACGCTCGTGACGTCGACGCCGCCGGCGAGGTCCTCCTCGACGGTCCGGCGGGCGAGCTCCTCGACCGCGGCCGGGTCGAGACGGGCCGCGGCGAGCGCCGTCAGCGTGGACGGGGAGAGCACCCTCAGATCCCCTCGAAGGTCGTGCCGGCGAGGGTCGTCACCAGGTGGCCCCGCCAGCTGCTGTCAGCCACCGGGAAGTCCTCGCGCCAGTGCGCGCCGCGGGTCTCCTCGCGCAGGGCGGCGGCAGCGACCAGCGCGCTCGCGACCGCGTGCAGTCCGGTGGCCTCCCAGGCGTCCGGGCAGGGATAGCTCGACGGGCGGTCCTCCAGCGACAGCAGCGCCTTCGCCGTCGACGCCAGCGAGTCGGCCGAGCGCAGCACCCCGGCACCGCGCGTCATCGCCAGCTGCAGCTCGAGCCGGGTCGACGGGTCGAGCAGCACGCCCTCGGGCGGCTGGGCGATCGGTGCGCCCGGAGTCGGCAGCCCACGGCCCAGGTCCGCGCCGATCCGGCCGGCGAACACGAGGCCCTCGAGCAGGGAGTTGGAGGCCAGCCGGTTGGCGCCGTGGACACCGGTGCAGGCAACCTCGCCGCAGGCGTAGAGACCGGGTACGGAGGTGCGGCCGTCGAGGTCGGTGCGGACACCGCCGCTGGCGTAGTGCGCGGCGGGTGCCACCGGGATCAGGTCGGTGACCGGGTCGACGCCGAGCTCCCGGCACTTGGCGACGATGGTCGGGAAGCGGTCGGTGAGGCCCTCGAGGTGCCGTGCGTCGAGGAACACGTGGTCGGCACCGCGCGCCTCCATGCGGCGCGTGATCGCCTTGGCGACGACGTCGCGGGGGGCGAGGTCCGCGAGTGGGTGGTCGGTCTCGGTGATGACGCGCGCACCCGTGTCGTCGACGAGGAACGCGCCCTCGCCGCGCACCGCCTCGCTGATGAGGGGCTGCTGCCCGTGCACATCGGGGCCGAGCCACATGACCGTCGGGTGGAACTGCACGAACTCGACATCGGTGACCTCGGCGCCCGCTCGCAGCGCGAGGGCGACACCGTCACCGGTGGAGACGCTCGGGTTGGTCGTGCTGCCGAACACCTGCCCCATGCCGCCGGTGGCGAGCACGACGGCCCGGGCGTGGACGGCACCGACCCCGTCCTCCGTCCCCTCACCGAGGACGTGCAGCGTGACGCCCGCCGTCTGGCCGGCGGCGTCGCGCAGCAGGTCGAGGACGAGGGCGTGCTCGATGACCTCGATGCGCGGGTGCTGCTGCACAGCGGCGACCAGGGCGCGGCTCACCTCGGCGCCGGTGGCGTCACCCCCGGCGTGGACGATGCGGTCCCGGTGGTGGCCGCCCTCGCGGGAGAGCAGCAGCTCGCCCGTCGTACCCCGGTCGAAGGCGGCGCCGAGGTCGATGAGCTCCCGCAACCGGGCGGGGCCTTCTTCGCAGAGCACCCGGACGGCGTCCTCGTCACAGATGCCGACCCCTGCCTCGAGGGTGTCCTGGAGGTGCTCGTCCGGGGAGTCGTCGGCACCCAGCGCGGCGGCGACACCCCCCTGGGCCCAGCGGGTCGAGCCGTCGTCGACGTGCACCTTGGTCACGACCAGGACGCTCCAGGCGCGGGCAGCGTGAAGGGCGGTCATGAGGCCCGCGACACCGGAGCCGACGACGACGACGTCGGTCTCGCGGGTCCAGCCGGGTGCGGGGGCGAGCAGCCGGGAGGCCGCCGTCACCACACCAGGGTCGGGTCGTCGTCGTAGGACCCGAAGTGGTCCTCGCGCGGGTCCTTCGGGTGGCGCAGCGTGTCGCCGCGGGTGAGGCCGGTCTGCGGGAGCGCCTCGGCCGGGTCGGTGCCGGTGCCGATCACCGCGTTGTCGGCGTCGACGAAGACGACCTTCGGCTGGCGGGTCCTGGCCTCGGCGTCGTCCATCATCCCGTAGGCGATGAGGATGACGAGGTCACCGGGGTGTACGAGACGGGCAGCGGCGCCGTTGATGCCGATGACCCCCGAGCCGCGCGGCCCGGAGATGACGTAGGTCTCGAGCCGCGCGCCGTTGGTGACGTCGACGATCGCGACCTTCTCCCCCGGGTAGAGGTCGGCTGCGTCGAGCAGGTCCTGGTCGACGGTGACCGAGCCGACGTAGTGCAGGTCGGCCTGCGTGACCGTCGCGCGGTGGATCTTGCTCGTGAGCATCTGGCGCAGCATCAGGGGGCGTCCTTGTGCTTGGAGAGGTCGTGCAGGGGGAGGTTGTCGATCAGCCGGGTGGTGCCCACCTTGGCGGCGATGACGAGGAGGTCACCGTCAGGTGCTGCCTCGAAGCTGGTGGAGTCCACCCGCTCGAGGTAGTCGAGGACGGCGGGGGTGCCGTCGAAGAGGGCCCGGCCGGCGACGGGGTCGCGGGTCTGCAGGGCCTGGCTCAGGAGCAGCGCCGTCTGGCGCTCGTCCTCGGAGAGGTAGCGGTTGCGGCTCGACAGGGCGAGGCCGTCGGGCTCGCGGACGGTGGGTACGGCGACGACGCTGACCGGCACGTCGAGGTCGGCCACCATGCGGCGGATGGCGGCGAGCTGCTGCGCGTCCTTCTGCCCGAACAGGGCCACGTCCGGCTGCGTGAGGTGCATCAGCTTGAGGACGACCGTCAGGACGCCGTCGAAGTGACCTGGACGGGAGGCGCCCTCGAAGACGTCACCGAGCGGGCCGGCGCAGACGCGGACGAGCGGCGTCTCGGGGTAGACGACCTCGGGGGTCGGGGTGAAGGCCAGGTCGACGCCACGGTCCCCGAGGATCGCGAGGTCGTCCTCGAGGGTGCGGGGGTAGTTCGCGAGGTCCTCGTGCGCCCCGAACTGCAGCGGGTTGACGAAGATCGTGACGATCACGCTGTCCGCCTGCTCGCGGGCGGCGTCGACGAGGGCTGCGTGCCCCTCGTGCAGCGCCCCCATCGTCATGACGACGGCGACCCGGCCACGCAGGTCCTTGCGGGCGGCGGCCAGCTCGTCCCGGGTGCTCGCGACGATCATCGCTGGAGGACCCCTGTCATCGCGTCGGAGGTGCCGGCCCGGGTGGCGGTGAGTCGGGCAAGGGCGAGGTAGGCGTCCCGGCTCTCGTCGGGAAGGGCCGCGAGGTGGGCGCGGACCGTGCCGGCGTCTCCACGCATCACCGGTCCGGTCAGGGCCGCGTCGCCGCGGTCGAGCGCGCCGTCGAGGGCCGCCGTGAGCAGGGGCCGCAGCACGGCACCGGGGTCCTCGGCGCCGGCTGAGCGCAGCAGGTCCGCCGCGCTGGCGACGAGCGTGACCAGGTGGTTGGCACCGTGCGCGAGCGCGGCGTGCCAGAGCGGCCGCAGCTCCTCGGCGACGTGCACCGGGACGCCGCCCAGGTCGTGGACCAGCCGGTCGGCGAGGTCGAGGTCATGCGCGGTCACGCCGAAGCTGACTCCGGTGAGGTCGACCGGCCCACCGGTGAACGGGTAGACGGGGTGCAGCGCCAGAGGGGTCCGCACCCCTGCCAGGACGGCGAGCCCGTGCCGGCCGCTCACGTGGGCGACGACAGGTGGCAGGTCTGCCCCGAGGCCCTGGACCAGACCCGGGAGCACGTCGTCCGGGACGGCCAGCAGCAGCAGCCCGGACCGCTTGGCCACCTCGAGCGGGCTGAGCACGGGGACGCCCGGCAGGAACAGGGCGGCCCGGGCCCGGGAGGCCTCGCTGACGGCCGAGACGCCGACGACCTCGTGCCCGGCGCGCTGGAGGGCAGCACCGAGAACGGCGCCGACCCGGCCGGCGCCGACGACTCCCACGCGCAGCAGCGAAGAGGCGTTCATGGTGGTGTCCGTTCCAGTCCTCTCGGGTACCGGTCGGTGGCATCACGAGCGTAACGCTGCGACACGCGATCGCAATGTGTTCTGGATCACCCGCGCAGATCGTCGCCCCGTTGGGTCGGGTCGGGACGGCCGCCGTGGCCGCCTGCGGGAAGGATCGTCTGGGTGCACCGGCTGGAGGCCAGCAGCCGCTCGTCGGCGTCGAAGAGCTCCGCCGCGCAGAACGCCAGTCGGCTGGTGCGCTTGATCACGCTGCCCCGCGCGGTCAGCAGACCGGGCCGGGTCGCCCGGTAGAACTCCACCCGCAGGTCAGCGGTCAGGAACACCTCGTCCTCGGCGAGCACCGACCAGCAGGCCCCGCCCATCGCGGAGTCCAGGATGGTCGTCACCATGCCGCCGTGGATGACCTGGCCCGTCGCCGTCTCGAAGCCGTACTCCGGCCCCGCGTCCCACTGCAGCCTCGAGCGGCCCTCGCCGCGTTCCAGGACACGCATGCCGATCGTCTCGCCGATGTGCACCACGAGCGGCAGACTCTCACGGTGAGTTCGAGTGGTGTTGCGCGGCCTTGGAGCGAGGCCTGGCAGGAGGCCTTGTACGGCGCCGACGGGTTCTTCCTGCGGGAGAACCCGCTGCTCCACTTCCGCACCAACGTCGCGGTCCCGCTGTTCGCCACAGCAGTGCGCCGGATGGCCACCCGTCTCGACTCCGCCCTCGGGTTCCCGGACCCCTTCGACGTCGTCGACCTCGGCGCGGGGCGCGGCGAGCTGCTGTCCGCCCTGACCGACGTGCCGCCCCGATGGCGGCTCACGGGGGTGGAGCTCGCGGATGCTGACGTCCCCTACCGGTGGCTCGAGACCGTGCCGGTGGTGCAGGGGCTCCTGCTCGCGAACGAGTGGCTCGACGCCATCCCCCTGGATGTCGTCGAGGACGGCCGCCTCGTCCTCGTCTCCCAGGACGGCGCCGAGTCGCGAGGAGCAGCGCACACCTCGGAATGGGTGTCGCGCTGGTGGCCCTCGGGACGCGCTGAGATCGGGTCTTCGCGCGATCTGGCCTGGGCCGCTGCCGTCGCCCGGGTGACGCGCGGTGCCGTTGTGGCGATCGACTACGGGCACACCGTGACGTCCCGCCGCCCGACCCTGACGGGCTACCGCGACGGCCGACAGGTGCGAGCCGTACCGGACGGCTCGTGCGACCTGACTGCCCACGTCGCGCTCGATGCCTGCGCGGCAGCGACCGGGGCGCAGTTGATCACGCAGCGAGAAGCCCTGCTGTCGTTGGGGATCACGGCGACGCTGCCGCCCCACGTGGATGCCGCGACGCTGGAGCGCGGGTCGCAGGCACGAGAGCTGCTCGACCCCGAGGGGCTCGGCGGCTTCGGGTGGCTCGTGCAGCCGGTCGGCGTGGACGTTGGTTGGATGAACCCGTGACGGTGGCGGGGATCGGTGCGGCGGCAGGCCCGTCCGACATCACGCTGGAGCTCGGGACGCACCACCCCTCGACGCACGGTTCACTGCGGCTGCGACTGGAGCTGGACGGCGACACGGTCCTCGCGGCCGAGCCGATGGTCGGCGCCTTGCACCGCGGCGCAGAGAAGCTGTTCGAGGTCCGGGACTACCGGCAGGTGCTGATGCTGGCCAACCGGCACGACTGGCTGTCGGCCTTCAACAACGAGGTCGTCATCGCCCTCGCGGTCGAGCAGCTGCTCGGCATGGAGGTCCCCGTCCGAGCGGTCTGGTTGCGCACGCTGATGTGCGAGATCAACCGGGTGCTGTCGCATCTGATGTTCCTCGGCTACTTGTCGGTGGAGTTCCTCCGACTGCGCGAGCCGCTGCAAGCTGTGATGGAGGAGGCCACCGGGGGGCGCATCCACTTCGTCGCCACCCGCGTCGGCGGGCTGCACGCTGACGTCCCCGCCGGCTGGGAGTCGCGGGTCGCCGCCGCGGTCGAGGCAGTCCGGTCACGGCTGGCGGCTCCGGACCTGTCGCCCCTCGAGGGCCGCGGGGTGCTGCGTCCCGAGGACGTGCTGTCCTACGGCGTCAGCGGTCCGGTCGCCCGGGGGTCCGGCTCCGGCATCGATCTTCGGCGTGACTCGCCCTACCTCGCCTACGGCGCTCTGGACGTGCCGCTGGTCACCCGGCAGACCGGCGACGCCGCCGCGCGCTTCGCGTGCCTGCTCGAGCAGGTGACGGTCTCGCTGGACCTCGTGCTCGGGTGCCTCGACCAGCTGCCCGGCGGGCCGGTCGACGTCAAGCTGCCCAAGAACCTGCGGGCGCCGGAGGGGTCGACCTACACGTGGACGGAGAACCCGTCGGGGATCGCCGGCTGCTACCTCGTGTCGCGCGGCGCGGTAACTCCGTGGCGGCTGGCGCTGCGGACGCCGTCGTTCAGCAACGTGTCCGCCCTTCCGGCGGTGCTGCCCGGCAACCGGGTCGCCGACCTGCCCGCGATCTTGGCGTCGTTCTTCTTCGTGGTGGGTGACATCGACAAGTAGGAGAAGGGTTAGGCCTTCCGGAGGTAGTCCTCGAACTTGGCGCGCAGCAGCGGCTCGTCATCGCCGAGGTCCTTGCCCATCAGCTCGCGGACGATCTCGATGGCGTCGTTGATCGAGCCGCCGATGCCACCCATCGAGCCGTCCTCCGCCGCAAAGGAGGCCGAGGCCCGCAGGTGCTTGACGAGGTCCCAGAAGAACCCGATGTCGTGCTTCTCGCGGGCCTTCTCGAAGGCTGCTTGCCGGAGTGCCTCGAAATCCGCCGGAGATGGCGCCGGAGATGTCATAGCGGGCAACCTAGTCCTCCGGTGGCTCGGGCGTGCGGCAAGCCCGCTCGAGCAGCAGGGCGGCGACGACGAGCAGCAGGCACGCACCACCGGAGATCCCGGCGACGAGCAGGTCGTGGTCCGCGGCCGCGAGCCGCCCGCGCTTCGGGAGCAGCCACGTGAAGAAGCCGGCGTAGAGCCCGAGCAGCAGCGCACCGGCCAGCGAGGACGCCTTCGCGAGCGCGGCAGCGCGGGCGATCTGGATCGGGTGCATCTGCCGGCCGCGAGCGACTCCGTGCACCTTCTGCGCGACCACGCGGGCGAGCACGAGCTCGAAGCCGGCCATCAACCCGGCGGAGACGGCGGCGTAGGTCGGGAGCTGCACGAGGCTGCCGTACGACGCCTGAAACATCAGCCAGCCCACGAGGCCCGCGGCCAGGGCACCGGCGAGCAGCACCCGCCACGAGGTGGGTGTCACAGCTGGTCCTGCGCGAGCCGGACGGTGGAGGTGTCGACTGCCAGCCGGGCGATCGGCCCGTGGCCGGGCAGCTCCGCGCCGGGGTCCACGTCGCGCCACGGAACGAGGACGAACGCCCGCTCGTGCGCTCTGGGGTGCGGCAGCTCGAGCGCTGGGTCGGAGCCGTCGGCCCACACCACGTCGACGTCCAAGGTCCGCGGTCCCCAGCGGACGTCCCGCTCCCGGCCGGCACGCGTCTCGGCCAGCACCGCCCGCCGCCAGGCTTCAGCGGCGTCCCAGGGACAGAGCGCGACCACGTTGAGGAAGTCATCCTGCTCGACACCGCCCCAGGGGGCCGTCTCGTAGACCCGCGAGACCTTCAGCGGTTCGAGCACCTCCAGGCCGAGACGGAGGTTGGCCAGCCGGTTGCCGAGGTTGGACCCGAGCGACAGCACCGAGCTCATGGCCGCTCCACGGTCACCGACACATCGGTGAAGGACAACGGGATCGGCGCCGACGGCTTGTGCACGGTGACCTTCGCAGCGATCACCCTGGGCTGGCTGAGGCAGACGTCGGCGAGGCGTGCTGCCAGCGTCTCGATGAGGTCGACGGGGTCACCGGCGACGACCTCGGCCAGCTGGCTGGCCAGCACGCCGTAGTCGACCGTGGCCGCGAGGTCGTCGGTCGCCGCTGCCTCTCGGGTGTCCACGGTCAGCACGGTGTCGATGAGGAAGTCTTGACCCTCGGCGCGTTCCGACGGGAGCACGCCGTGGTGCCCACGCACGCGCAGACCCGTCAGGGCGATCTCATCCATCGTGCTCGAGCCTTCCCAGCACCGGCGAGCCGTGGTGCACGACGAGCCGCCAGCCGTCGAGGCGCCGCACGAAGACGTTGGTGGCGACCGCGTTCGCGCCGTCGCTGACGTCGGCGGAGGTGAGGACGTTCTCGGTGCAGGTCACGACCGCAGCCTCCCCCGCCACGACCACCTGCACGTCGGTGAGCACGAACTGGATGTAGTCGGTGTTGGCCATCACCGCGGACCACGAGCGCATCACCGCGGTGCGTCCGCGCAACATCGGCCAGCCCGGGTGGACGCACACCAGTGCGTCCGGCTCCTCGACGTCCCAGATCGCCTCCATGAGGTCGACGTCGCCCGACTCGAACGCCGTGTAGAGCGCCGCGTTGGCCGCGACCAGGTCATCCACGGAGCTGCTCCCACACCCGTACGGCGTCAGCGGATCCCTGCACGTCGTGCACCCGCACCCCCCAGCAGCCGGCTTGGGCGGCGACGACGGTGAGCGCTGTGGTGGCAGCGTCCCTGCCGACGGGCGGACGGCCGTCGAGGAGGGTACCGAGGAACGCCTTGCGCGAGGAGCCGAGCAGCACCGGACCGAGGGCCTGCAGCCGGTCGACGTGTCGCAGCAGCTGCCAGTTGTGCTCGGCCGTCTTCGCGAACCCGATGCCCGGATCCACGACGACGTCGGCCACCCCTGCTGCCGCGCAGGCGTCCAGACGCTGCGACAGCTCCGCGCAGACCTCGGTCACGACGTCGTCATAGCTGGCCCGCGACTGCATGTCGGCGGCGTGACCGCGCCAGTGCATGGCGACGTAGGGCACCCCGAGAGCGGCGACGGTCGGGAGCATGGCCGGGTCGGCCAGCCCACCGCTGACGTCGTTGACGAGCGTGGCCCCGGCCGTGACAGCGGCCTCCGCCACCGCCGCGCGCATGGTGTCGACGGAGCAGCACACGCCCTCTTGGGCCAGCGCCTCGATGACAGGCACGACCCTGGCGTGCTCCTCGTCGAGACTGACGCGCTGCGCGCCCGGACGGGTCGACTCGCCACCGACGTCAACGAGGTCGGCGCCGAGGGCGCGCAGCCGCAAGCCGAACACGATCGCGGTGTCCACGGTGGCGTGGTCGCCGCCGTCACTGAAGCTGTCGGGGGTCACGTTGAGGACCCCCATCACCAGTGTCAGCTGGCCGGGTCCGCGCCGGGCCGGCGGCGCGGGGCCCGGGCCTGGCGCGACTTCGGCTCCGTCGCCTCGCGGTTGACGCTCGCCCGGGACCGCGACGACGTGCGACGAGGCGCGTCCTTCTTGCCCCTGGCCAGGTCCTCGAGGTCGGCCGGGCCCAGCGTCGCCAGCTCGGCCGGCGTGAGCACCGGCGGCTGGTCGGACAGCGGGCGGCGGCCGTTGGCCGTCGGGTGCTGGCGCTGCGGGCGCTTCACGACGGGAGCGAAGATCTCGGTGAGCTCGTCGCGGGTCAGCGTCTCCTTGTCGAGCAGCCGGAGCACCAGCTCGTCGAGGACGTCGCGGTATTCGACGCAGATCTCCCACGCCTCATGGTGGGCGTTCTCGACCAGCTGCCTGACCTCGGCGTCCACCTGCGCCGCGATCTCCTCGGAGTAGTCGCGCTGGTGACCCATGTCGCGGCCCAGGAAGACCTCGCCGGACTCCTGGCCGAACTTCACGGCGCCGAGCTTCTCGCTCATGCCGTACTGCGTGACCATCGCCCGGGCGATCGCGGTGGCCTTCTCGATGTCGTTCGAGGCGCCCGTGGTCGGGTCGTGGAAGACCAGCTCCTCCGCGGCGCGGCCGCCCATCGCATACGCAAGGGTGTCGAGCAGCTCGGCGCGCGTCTGGGAGTACTTGTCCTCCTCGGGCAGCACCATCGTGTAGCCCAGGGCGCGACCGCGCGGCAGGATCGTCAGCTTGTGCACCGGGTCGGTGTTGGGGAGCGCGTGCGCCACCAGGGCGTGGCCGCCCTCGTGGTAGGCGGTGACCTTCTTCTCCTTGTCGTTCATCAACCGGCTGCGGCGCTGCGGGCCGCCCATGACGCGGTCGATGGACTCCTCGAGGATGGCCAGGGTGATCTGCTTCTGCCCGGTGCGCGCGGTCAGCAGCGCGCCCTCGTTGACGACGTTGGCGAGGTCAGCGCCGGTGAACCCGGGCGTGCGCCGGGCGATGATCTGCAGGTCGACGTCCGACGCCATCGGCTTGCCCTTGGCGTGCACCTCGAGGATCTGGCGGCGGCCCGCCATGTCAGGGCGGTCGACGGCGATCTGTCGGTCGAAGCGGCCGGGGCGCAGCAGCGCGGGATCGAGGATGTCGGGCCGGTTGGTGGCCGCGATCATGATCACGCCGCCCTTGACGTCGAAGCCGTCCATCTCGACGAGCATCTGGTTGAGGGTCTGCTCGCGCTCGTCGTGGCCACCGCCGAGCCCCGCACCGCGGTGCCGGCCGACGGCGTCGATCTCGTCGACGAAGATGATGGCGGGGGCGTTGGCCTTCGCCTGGTCGAACAGGTCACGGACGCGGCTGGCGCCGACACCGACGAACATCTCGACGAAGTCCGAGCCGGAGATCGAGTAGAACGGCACACCCGCCTCGCCGGCGACAGCGCGGGCCAGCAGCGTCTTGCCGGTGCCGGGGGGGCCGTAGAGCAGCACACCCTTGGGAATCTTCGCGCCGATGGCCTGGAACTTGCCCGGGCTCTCCAGGAACTCCTTGATCTCCTGGAGCTCCTCGATGGCCTCGTCGACGCCGGCGACGTCAGCGAACGTCGTCTTGGGGGTGTCCTTGCTAACCAGCTTGGCGCGTGACTTCCCGAACTGCATGACGCGGGAACCGCCGCCCTGCATCTGGTTCATGAAGAAGAACAGCAACCCGACGATCAGCAGGATCGGGAAGACCGAGAACAGGAAGCTCACGAAGATGTTCTCGTGGCTGACCTTCACGTCATAGGGGACGTTGGCGGTCTTGAAGGCGGCGGCGAAGTCGCGGCCCTGGTCGATGAGGAACGACGCCTGGAACTTCCGCCCGTCGGTCAGCGTGATCCGGACCTGCTGCTCCTTGTCGAGCAGCTGGTTGTTGACGTGCTTGGTGTCGGTGCTGACCGAGCCGTCGGAGATGTACTTGAAGACCTGCGCGGTGCTGGCGTTCTTGTAGTCGCTGCCCCGCAGACCTGCGGTCACGGCCACGACGAGCACGAGGAAGAGCACGATGTAGAGCGCGGGTCCACGGGTGAAGCGCTTGAGGTTCATCGACGCCGGGGCGGGCGGCCCCGTCCCTCCTGTCGGCAGCATTGAGAGGCAGCATTGAAAGACAGCTTCAAAAGACAGCAAAGTGTCCTGGTTGACGGTACACCGGCACGGTGGGCCCTCACACCTCACAACGGAGGGGGCGGGGCGAGTGTTCCGCAGTGACCGGGGTCACTGTGGCTAGCCGGCGTACACCTCGGCCTTGAGCCGGCCGACGAACGGCAGGTCGCGGTAGCGCTCGGCGTAGTCGAGCCCGTAGCCGACGACGAACGCGTTGGGGATGTCGAAGCCCGTGTAGCGGACCGGCACGTCGACCTTGGCGGCATCGGGCTTGCGGAACAGCGCGCACACCTCGACGCTGGCCGGCCCGCGGGATCGCATGTTGCGGAGCAGCCAGTTCAGCGTGAGCCCGCTGTCGATGATGTCCTCCACGACGAGCACGTGCTTGTCGGTGATCTCCCGGTCGAGGTCCTTGAGGATGCGGACGACTCCGGACGACGAGGTGGAGGACCCGTACGACGACACGGCCATGAACTCCATCGACACCGGCGTCTCGAGCGCCCGGGCGAGGTCGGCCATGACCATGACCGCGCCCTTGAGCACGCCGACGAGCAGCAGCTCCTGCCCGCGGTAGTCCTCGTCGATGGCCTTGGCGAGCTCGCGCACCTTGTCCTGGATCTCCTGCTCGGAGTACAGGACTTCCTCGATCTCCGGGGGGATCGTCGTCACGGGGTGAAGGCTAGCCGTCCCCCGACGCGGCTCACGCGGCCTCCACCTGGGAGGGCTACCGGCCCCTGGCCGTGCCAGTCCTCGACGAGCGCCCGGAGGGCCTCGACGTGCGCGCTGGTGACGGCACCGCCGCACTCCTGCTCGGCCCACAGCTTCAGGGCGCGCGACCGCAGAGCGCCGGGAAGAGCCAGCAGACCTGGTACGTCCGAGAGCGGCGCTGCCAGCGCATCCAGGGCGTCGGCGTCCTCGCGCAGCAGCCGCGCCGTCCGTGCCAGCCCCTCGATCGGCAGCGCGTCGAGGAGCTGCCGGAACCGCACCCTGGAGAAGCCGGGGTCGTCGTTGTGCGGGTCGTCCCAGGGCGTCAGGCCCGCCTCGAGGCAGGCCGCCCGGGTCTGCTCACGGGTCAGGTCGAGAAACGGTCGCCGGTAGCGGCCGCGGACCGGCGCCATGCCGGCGAGGGCCCGGGCCCCTGAGCCGCGCAGGATCCCGAGCAGGACGGTCTCGGCCTGGTCGTCGCGGGTGTGCCCCAGAAGGACGGTGCCCTCGACCTGGTCGAGCAGCGCATACCTCAGCTCCCGGGCGCCGGCCTCGCCCCGCGACGCCTGCCCGGTGCGGACGGTCGTAGTCAGCCCGAGGGACTCGCACTGCGAGGCCGCCTTGGTGGCGACCTCGTCGGATCCGGGTTGCAGCCCGTGGTCGACCACAACCGCTGCCGACCCCGGACGCTCGAAGGCCAGAGCGGCGGCCAGCGCGAGGGAGTCGGCGCCGCCGCTCACCGCGGCGGTGACCCGGTCGGTCCCCGCCAGCGCGCGACGCACGGCCAGCCGGGTGGCGGCGGTGGCGGGCGGCGGGCCGGTCATGCCGTGCGCGTGATCCAGGCGTGCGGGTCGGTGATCTCGGACCGGGTCGGCAGCGTGGCCGGTGACGTCCAGATCCGGTTGAAGCCGGCCATGCCGAGCTCGGCGACGACCTGGCTCACGAAGACGCGGCCCTGGGAGTACTGCAAGGCCTTGAGGTCGAGGCCGAGCAGCCTGCGCAGCAGCCGTTCGACCGGTCCGCCCTTGTCGCGGCGGCGCTGCTCGAAGCGGTCCCGGATGTGCTGCACCGTCGGGACGACCGCCGGACCGACCCCGTCCATGACGTGCTCCGCGTGCCCCTCGAGCAGCGACATGAACCCCGTCACGCGGTCCATGACCTCCCGCTGCTCGGGCGTCTGCATCAGTTCCACGAGCGAGCCGCCCTTGGGTCCGGACGCGAGCTGCCTGAGCCGTCCCCGCAAGGCCTCGGGGTCGTCGAGCTTGGAGGCCGTGATCAGGTTCTGGACCTCCGCGCGCACGTGCCCGTGCAGCCACGGGACGGCTGTGAACTGGGTGCGGTGCGTGACCTCGTGCAGCGCCACCCAGAGCCGGAAGTCACGCGGGTCGACGCCCAGCTTGCGTTCGGCCTCGACGATGTTCGGCGCGACGAGCAGCAGCCGGCCCTCCTGCCCCTCGGGCTGGAAGGCTTCGTACTGCCCGAGCACCTTGCTCGAGAGCCAGGCCAGCAACGAGCCGACCTGGACCCCGGTGACCTTCGCGGTCGCCGCGACGGCGAGCCTGCTCTGCTTGCGGGTGAGCACCTCCGCGAGCGGTGCCAGCACGTTGTCGAAGCCCGCGGCATTGGCCTGCGCCCAGCCGGCCCGGTCGACCACGGTGGCGGGTCCGACCCTGCCCTGCAGGCCGGTGACCTCGCGGACGTGCGCCTCCGCCTCGTCGGTGAGGTCGCGCAGCATGACGACGGTGTCCGCCGCCTCCGTCAGCGACAGCGACGGCCCGGGTGGGGCGAGCCGCGCAGCGATCGTGGCGGCGAGCCCGGTGTCGACGACGCTCATCGCCCGACCCTACGCGCAACCACAGGAGGCCAGGACCGTCGCAACCCGGTCGAGGGCGGCCTCGGCGGCAAGGGTGCCGACGCTCGAAACCCGGTCTGCGGTGATGTCGAAGGCCAGCACCCCACCGGTGCGCGTGGTGACAAGACCGGCGAGCGCGCTCACTCCGTCGAGGGTGCCCGTCTTGGCACGGATCACGCCGGCCGCGGCCGACGTCGGGACCTGGCGGTAGCGCTTGCTCAGCGTCCCGTCGAAGCCCGCAACCGGCAACCCCGACAGCAGCGGCGCGTACGCCGGATCGCCGGCCGCCTTCGCGAGCAGCTGCGCGACAGCCAGCGGCGTGACCCGGTCGAGGGGGGACAACCCGCTCGCGTCGCGCAGCGCCAGGCCGTTGACGCCGAGCCGCTGCAGTGCAGCCCGGATGGCCACCGCGGCGCCGGCGAAGCTCGCCGGCTGATGAGCGGCCCGCGCGACCTGCCGCCCGAGCGCCTCCGCCAGGTCGTTGTCGCTGCGGGTGAGCATCGCCTCGACGAGCTCGGTGACGGGCGCCGAGTCAACGTGCGCGAGAACCTCCGCACCCGCGGCTGCTGTGCCCCGCACGACCGGGGTCTTCACGTGCAGCAGCGCCGCGAACTGGCGCCCGGCGGCAAGTGCGGGGTCCTGGCTGCGCGGGCCGGTCGGCGCCGAGCGGCCCTCGTCGACCTCGAGCGCGCTGACGGGGGCGACGTTGCCCGTGGTCACATAGGAAGGCTTCCAGCCCGGCGCGAGCCGCGGCCCTGCATAGCGGGTGTCGTCCACGAGGACGCGGGTGACCCCGCTGAGGTGACGTGCGAGCTCGGCGAGGCTGGCCGTTCCCGGGTAGCCCGCCGTGGCGAAGCGACCGCCGAGGGTCGGGTCGCCGCCGCCCACGAGCACCACGTCACCGGGGCCACTGCCCCGGACCACCTGGGTCCGCAGGCGCAGGTCGGGCGGCAGCACGGTCAACGCCGCCACGGCAGTCGCGATCTTGGCCGTCGAGGCCGGGGTCACCAGCCGGCGAGCACCTTGGTCCGCGACGGTGGAGCCGTCACCGCGGACGACTGCGATGCTCACCCGCCCGCCGAGCGCCGGGTCGGCCAGGGCCCGGGCGAGGGCGGTCCGGAGTCCGGTCGGGGTCACCGGGCCGCTGGTGGCGGCAGGCAGCAGCGGGGTCCGGGTGGGGACCGGCGTCGGGGAGGGCGAGCCGACCGGGCTGACCGGGCTGGCCCTCGAGGTCGTCAGCCAGACGGCACCCGCGCCGCCGCCCGCCAGGACGAGGACAGCGAGCAGGGCGAGCCACCAGCGCCGCACCCTGCCTCCGTCCCTCGTGACAACTGACACAGCCATCCGGAGCAGTGCCCGGTCTGTGCGTACGGGACACTAGGAGCATGGAGTTCGACGTCACCATCGAGATCCCCAAGGGACAGCGCAACAAGTACGAGGTGGACCACGCGACAGGTCGGATCCGGCTGGACCGCATGCTGTTCACGAGCACGCGCTACCCGAGCGACTACGGGTTCGTGGAGGACACCCTCGGCGGTGACGGCGACCCGCTCGACGCGCTGGTGCTGCTCGATGAGCCGACGTTTCCCGGCTGCCTCATCCGCTGCCGCACCATCGGCATGTTCCGGATGACCGACGAGGCCGGCCCGGACGAGAAGCTGCTGTGCGTCCCGGTCGCCGACCCGCGCCAGTCGCACCTGCAGGACATCTTCCACGTGCCGGAGTTCGACCGGCTCGAGATCCAGCACTTCTTCGAGGTCTACAAGGACCTGGAGCCCGGCAAGTCCGTCGAGGGCGCTGCGTGGGTCGGCCGCACCGAGGCAGAGGCTGAGGTCATCGCGTCGCAGAAGCGCTATCTCGACGACCCGCACGCCACAGCGCACAGCGGCGACCCGGACCACCGGTCCTAGAGCAGCGGCGCGACGTTCTCGCCGACGTTGTAGGCCTCCTCGAGGTGCGGCCAGCCTGACAGGATGGCCTCGCCGAAGCCGATCTCGCGGTACTCCGCGAGCCGCTCCGCGACCTGCTCGTAGGAGCCGACGAGCGCTGTCGACGCGCCCTCCCGCACCAGGCCTGCCCCGGCCCACAGGTTGGGGCTGATCACCAGGCTGTCCGCGGTGCCGCCGTGCAGCGCGGTCATGCGGGCCTGCCCGACGGAGTCCATCCGGGTGTACCTCGCTTGCGCGGCCGCGATCGCGCTCGGGTCCATCCCGTCGAGCAGCCGTTGCGCCTCGCGCCACGCCTCCTCCGCAGTGGCCCGCGCGATGACGTGCAGCCGGATCCCGAAGGAGAGCTCGCGCCCGTCGTCGGCCGCCAGCTTCTGCAGCCGCTCGACCCGCTCCCGCACCATCGCCGGCGGCTCCCCCCACGTCAGGTAGGTGTCGGCCCACCGGGCAGCCACGCGCTCAGCGGCGGGAGACGCACCGCCGAAGTACACCGGCGGCTTCGGCGCATCGAGGGTGAGACGAGCACCCTCCAGCTGCAGGTGTCGGCCGTGCAGGTCGAAGGGCTCGCGGGTGAACAGCCGGTCCAGCGCCTCGAGGTGCTCCGCGGTCCGTGCATAGCGGTCGTCGTGGTCGAGCTGGTCGCCGTACATCCGTTGCTCGACAGGGTCGCCGCCAGTGACGACGTTGAGCATCAGCCGGTCGCCCGTCATGCGCTGGAAGGTCGCTGCCTGCTGGGCCAGCAGCGTCGGCGAGGCAAACCCCGGTCGGAAGGCGACGAGGAAGCGCAGCCTCGCCGTGTGCTGCGCGACGGACGCGCAGATCACCCACGGGTCCTCGCAGCCGATCCCGACCGGCGTCAGGACCGCGTCGAAGCCGCTCGCCTCGGCGGCGCGCGCCACCTGCGTCAGGTAGTCGACGGACGGGGCTCGGGTGGCCGCGGCCGCCGTCCGTCCCTCGGTGACGGTGACAGCACCGACGTGCCGGGAGTCCCCTCCGGTCGGCAGAAACCAGTGCAGGCGCATCCGCCCATAGTAAACCGATAGGTTCTATGGGTAACTAGACCACCTGAGAGCCGTACATCACACCCAGCGGCTCGGCGATCAGCTCGAGGCGCGCGCCGTCGGGATCACGGAAGTAGCAGCTCGTGCCGCTCTCGAGGTGCACCTCGACGCCGGCGTCACGCAGACGCGCGACGGCCGCCTCCCAGTTGTCGCGGCTGATGCTGATCGCCAGGTGGTGCAGGCCGCCCAGCACCTCGGCATAGGGCCCGAGGTCGAGCCCTGGGAAGTCGAAGAACGCCAAGGCGTTCCCGTTGCCGATGTCGAAGAAGAAGTGCGTCGACCCTGGGTAGTCGCGGTTCTCCATCACCTCGGTCAGCGGGAACCCGAGGACCCCTTGGTAGAAGGCGACGGTCTGCTCCACATCACTCGACAGCAGGGCTGTGTGGTGCAGCCCGCGTGCGGTGCTCGGCGGGTGCTGCGGGTCCAGGAACCTGTCGGCGAGGGCCTTGCGCGCGGTGGCGTCCATCCCGACAGCATGCACCGGGCAAGACGAAGCCCCCGCCCGTAGGACAGGGCGGGGGCTTCGTGATCGGGTCTGTCAGGCGGCGCGCAGGGCAGGCGCGACCTCGACGGGGGCGTCACCGGTGCGGTGGCTGATGGCGAGTACGAGGGATCGGACGAACTCGCCGCCACCGACGAGGGCGAGCCCGGTCATGACCGGGTGCATCCAGGTCTCGCGGAAGTCCTGGCCGAAGCTCGTGAACACCGAGTAGTCGAGTGCCCAGGCGAAGCCGCAGGCGAGACCGACACTGATCGTGCGGGTGATGGCCTTGGGGGCCTTGACGGGAAGCAGCTCGTCGATGACCTGCATGACGACGGTGAGGCCGAGTGCAAGGCCGAGGAAGACGACGAAGGCGTACATGGCGACCGGTCCTTTCCGGAGAAGATCCGGCGATGTCGGCCGGGCGCTCTGCCCGGCTCACCTCGTTGGACTCAGCCGGTCGCGGTTGGTTACAGGCGGCGCGAGAGGACCCGCACGTAGGCCGGTGCCAGCGCCGGGGGCAGCCACTCCGCAGCGGTCCCCCTCAGCACGATCTCGCGCAGCTCCGCGAGCGGCACGGGCCGGCTGAACAGGTAGCCCTGTCCGAGCTCGCAACCCATCTCGCACAGGAACTCCAGCTGCTCTTGGGTCTCGATGCCCTCCGCGACGAGCTGCAGGTCGAGGACGGACGCCATCGACACCAGGGAGGCGAGCAGCAGCCGTGCACGAGGTGAGTCGACTGCTTCCGACACGAAGCTGCGGTCGATCTTCATGATGTCGACCGGGAGCCGCTGGAGGTACTGAAGCGAGGAGTAGCCGGTGCCGAAGTCGTCGACGGCCACCGAGACACCCCCTGCGGTGAGGGCATTCACGCTCGCCGCCACCGCGTCCAGGTTGGCCTCGAACGCCTGCTCGGTGATCTCGATGTTGAGCTGACCCGGGGCGAGACCGTGGCTCCGGACGTGGCCGAGCGCTCGAGAGGCGAACTCCAGGTCGAGGAGCTGTCCGGGCGACACGTTCACCCCTACCGAGAGCTGCCGCGGGGCGAGTGCCTGGACCTGCGCCAGGTCGCGCAACGCGGTCGTCAGGGCGAAGTCGCCCAGCAGTCCGATCGTCCCGGCCCGCTCGGCGAGCGGGATGAAGACGTCCGGAGGGACTGCCCCGAGCTCCGGGTGGGTCCAACGCAGCAGCGCCTCCATCCCGTGGATCTGGCCACTACGGAGGCTGACGACGGGCTGGTAGGCCACCGAGAAGTGCGCGAGCTGCGGGTCGGACAGGGCTTCCTGGATCCGCAGCCGCCTGGCAGCCCGCGCGCGGCCGTCCGACGTGAGGACCTCGAGCGCGCTGGCGCAGCCTCTGCGGTCCTTGGCCTCGTACATCGCGACATCGGCACAGGCAAGGGCGATCGCGGCGGTCTCGCCCTCCTGCCCGTTGACGAGGCCCACGCTGGCCCGGACGGAGAAGGTCTGGCCACCCACGTGCACCGGCTCGTTGAAGGCGTCGAGCAGCCGACGGCCGAGCGCGGCCCCCTCGTCAGCGACCTGGCTGGCGACCACCGCGAACTCGTCACCGCCGAGACGCGCAACGACGTCGTCCTCGCGCAGTGCGGCGCGCAGCCGCGAGGCGACCTCCACCAGGACGGCATCACCCGTCTCGTGCCCATGGTTGTCGTTGATGAGCTTGAAGTCGTTGAGGTCGAGCAACGCCACGGAGACGGGCCACTGCGCCGGGTCGGCCAGCGCCGCGACGAGCCGCTCCACGAGATCGGTGCGGTTGCCGAGGCCCGTGAGCGCGTCTCGGCGCACCTCGGCCTCGAGGTCCCGCTCGCGAGCACGCAGCTCCTGCACGAGCCGCTCCTTGTCGCGCGCCCCGCCGTACTGGCGGCCCATCAGGGCCAAGGCCACGCACAGCGCCGGGAGTACCTGGGACTGCGGCATCCCGTTGCCGACCAGGATCATCCGCGAGGTCATGAACACGCAACCGAGCAGCGGGGCGAACGGGAGCGCGCCGGCGACGCTGCGGGAGGTGCGCTCGATCAGGGAGTCGCTCGTGGGCTCCGCCCTGCGGAGGCTGGCGGCGGCCAGCACCAGAAGCAGCATCCCCACCTCGTTGGCCAGCCCGGCCGGACTGCTCGGGCTCGCCAGCTGACCGTGGTCCGGGATCGCGAACAGCACGTCTCCGCAGGCGATCGCTGTGAGGCCGGCCAGGATCCAGCCGACGAGCCGGCGCTGCGCTGGTTGGCAGTGGGCGTAGACGGTGAGCGCGGCAGCGATCACGAAGACGTCACCGATCGGGTTGGTCAGCAGCTGGGCCCGATGGGTGGCGGTGAGCTGCGCGTCGTCGAGCGCCTTCACGATGCCGAGGCCAAGCAGCAGGTACCAGAGCGACGACGCCGCGAGCAGACCGTCAGCCAAGGCTCGCAGCCGGAAGCCCCGCCGGCTCTCGGCGGACGGGAGGGAGAGCAGAGCACCGACGACGAACGGCATCCAGAGCATCGCCACGACGTCGGCCTGCCACACGGAGGTGGGCAGCTGGCCGGTCGTGAGATGCCACGCGAGGCGGAGCAGGGCGGACACGAGGCCGCTCGCCATGGCGAGGAGCATGAACAGCTGACAGCGGCGCAGTGGTCCTCCGCGCCGGACGCCGGCGATCAGGAACCCGGCCATGACGAGCTCGGTCGCGGTCTGGGCGGCGAGGGCGGCCCGGTCGGGATCTCGCACGAGAGACGGGAGGAGGACGGCGACCAGCCCGGCGAGCAGAAGCGCTGCGGTCGTGCGCAGCCCCCGTGGTGGCAGTGCCGTGGCCATGTCATCCCTTCGGGCCGTCCGTCGACCGGGTATCGACCGGGAACCCGGGTCACCTCAGCCCTGCCACGAAGATGGGCAGAACGGACCAGAGCGGTCTGACACCCAAGGAGCATCTTCCTAGGCACTTGGGGCGAGACGGTCCGGAGCGGACAGATCGGACTGACCGCGTCCCCGGGCGAGCACCCGGAGGGGTGTAGGTCTAAGGGCATGCAGGTCGACCCCGCCCTCGTCCGCGCCGTCCAGCGCGGTGAGAAGGGCGCGATGGATGACCTGATCCGCGGCACCTACACCGACGTCTACGCGCTGAGCCGCAGGCTGCTCGGTGATCCGTCGGACGCCGCCGACGCGACCCAGGAGGTCTACGTCCGGGTCGTGAAGTCGGTGCTCGGATTCCGGGGCGAGGCAGCCTTCGGCACCTGGCTGCACCGGGTCACCGTCAACGTCTGCATGACGATGCTCCGCACGCGGGGCGACGCCCGGGCTCGGGGTCAGAGCGCCGGCATGGTGGACGCGGTCTTCGACGAGATCGAGTCACAGGACAGGTCCCCGGAGGACCGGGTCGCCGACGCCGATCTGGCCCGACGCACCGCGCGCGCCCTGACCCAGCTCCCGGACGACGCGCGCGAGGTCGTGGTGCTCCGGGACGTGCAGGGCTTGTCGACCAAGGAGACCGCCGAGCTGCTCGGCGTCAGCGAGGGAGCCGTGAAGGTCCGGCTGCACCGGGCCCACGCGAGGTTGAGGGAGCTGGTCGGAGCATGAGCCGGATCTGCGACGAGGTGCAGGCAAACCTGCCGGCGTACGTCGAGCGAACGCTGTCCCCGTTGCGTCGCAACCTCATCGCGTTGCACCTCCGCCGCTGTCGGGCGTGCCAGGCTGAGTTCTCGCTGCAGCGAGAGCTGCACGAAGGACTGCAGTCGCTCGCGTCCACCGAGGGCACACCGCCCGAGGGTCTGCTCGAGGTGCTGCTCGACAACAGCAACAGCCCCCGCGGAGCAGCGCCGTTGCGAGGGGCGGTGAGTGGCGCGAAGCCGGCCTACTCGGTGGCGCTGCTCCTCGCCGGCGCCGCGTCAGCGGCGGGCGCGGGCTACGCCAGCTGGCTGTCGGCCAAGCACCTGCGGCGGCGCCTGACCAAATAACCGGTGAGCTGACCGGTGAGCTGCCTAGTCGGCTGAGGCGACGAGCGGCTCGAGGACCGCGTCCGGGAAGTCGCGCTGGGTGCGGCCGAGGCGCCAGGTGTCGGCAAACAGCGCCAGCCACTCCCCGTCCCCGCGAAGGAGCACCTCCACCCCCGACTGGCGGTCGAGGTCGGCGACCCACTCCTTGGTCGTCCGTCGGGCGAGCGTGTACTGCAGCCGGTCCAGGGAGACGTCCGCGCCCATCTCGCCCTTCATGCGGTGCTGCGCGACCTCGAACTGCATCGGACCGACGGCCGCGAGCACCGGGGCCTGGTCGCCGCGCAGGTCCGAACGGAGCACCTGGACGACACCCTCCTGCTCGAGCTGCTCGATGCCGCGGCGGAACTGCTTGTAGCGACCGGAGTCCAGGGCCCGCGCCACCGCGAAGTGCTCGGGAGCGAACGACGGGATCGGCGGGTACTGCACGAACTCGTCGACGTAGAGCGAGTCCCCGACCCGCAGCGACGACGCGTTGACCAGACCCACCACATCGCCGGGGTAGGCGACGTCGACCGTCTGGCGGTCCTGGCCGAAGACCTGCTGGGCATACTTCGTCGCGAACGGCTTCTTGGTCGCCGAATGCGTCACGACACCGCCGCGCTCGAAGGTGCCGGAGCAGACCCGGATGTAGGCGAGCCGGTCGCGGTGGGCACTGTCCATCCCGGCCTGGACCTTGAAGACGAAGCCCGAGAACGCCGAGCCGACCGGCCGACGCTTGCCGGACTCGTCCTCGCGGGCTCCTGGCGGCGGAGCGATCTCGAGCAGGGCGTCGAGCAGCTGCGCGACGCCGAAGTTGAGCACGGCGGAGCCGAACAGCACGGGCGTCGCGCGGTGGTCCAGGTATCCCTCGAGGTCGAGGTCACCGTCGTCGGCGGACAGCAGCTCCGACTCCTCGACGGCGGTCGTCCAGGCCTCGCCGTGGGCGGCCAGCGCCTCCTCCGGCGACAGCACGGTCATCGCGGCGAGGGTCGCGCCACCGGCCGTGCGCGTGAACTGGACCATCGCGCCGGTGCGACGGTCGAGCACGCCCCGGAAGTCGCCAGCCACCCCCACCGGCCAGGTCAACGGGGTCGGCTTGAGGCCGGTCTTGGCCGCCACCTCGTCCATCAGCGCCAGCGGCTCGTGTCCCGGGCGGTCCCACTTGTTGATGACGGTGAGCACCGGGATGCGGCGGTGCCGGCAGACCTCGAACAGCTTCAGCGTCTGCGGCTCCATGCCCTTCGCCGCGTCGACGAGCATGACCGCGGAGTCGACGGCGGCGAGCACCCGGTAGGTGTCCTCCGAGAAGTCGGCGTGACCAGGGGTGTCGACCAGGTTGATGACGGCGTCCTGGTACTCGAACTGCAGCGCAGCCGACGAGATCGAGATGCCGCGGGCCTTCTCGATGTCCATCCAGTCGGAGACGGTGCTCCTTCGGCCGGCCTTGCCGTGGATGTGGCCGGCCTCGCTGATCACCCGCGCGTGCAGCGCGAGCGCCTCGGTAAGGGTCGACTTGCCCGCGTCGGGGTGACTGATGACGGCGAAGGTCCGGCGACGGGCCGCCTCGGAGATCGCACGGCTGTCGGACACCGCTCCAGGTTAGTGGAGACACGACAGCGCCCCCGTCGGATGACCGGGGCGCTGTCGGGCGGAGCCGCCTGTCGGAATCGAACCGACGACCTATTCATTACGAGTGAATCGCTCTGCCGACTGAGCTAAGGCGGCCTTCGTGCAGCGACGAGTCTAGGGCACGCGAGCGGCGCTCCCGGATGTCACCGCAGCCCGAGTGCCATGGCCTCCACGGCCAGCTGCGGCGCGACGTTGCCGTCGATCGCCTCCCGGCAGGCGAGCACCGCATCGATCCGGTGCAGGGTGTCCTCGGGAGCGGTTGCGGCGGCGATGTGCGAGGCCTGGTCGACCAGGTCGCCGTGGATGAGCGGCGCGCCGGTGCCGAGCTGCAGGGACAGCACGTCGCGGTAGAACGCCGCCAGGTCGATGAGCGCTCGGTCGAGCGCGTCGCGCTGGGTGCGGGTCCCGCGCGACTTCTGGCGTCGCTCGAGGTCCTTGAGCGCACCGGCTCCGCCCCTCGGTCCCCCGGCCGGGATGCCCTTGCCGGTCGCGCCTGCGCCGAGGGCGGTGGCGAGAGCCTGCTTCTCGGCGTCGTCGCGGCCGGCCGCGAGCAGGTCGGCCTCCTCCTTCGCAGAGTCGACGAGGGCCTTGGCGGCGTTGAGGGCCGACCCGACCGAGGTCAGCGACGTCGGCAACCCGAGCACGTCGCGGCGCTCGCGACGGGTTGCCTCGTCGGTGGCGAGCCGACGGGCCCGTCCGATGTGACCCTGCGAGGCGCGGGCTGCGAACGCCGCCATCGCCGGGTCGACGCCCTCGCGCACGAGGGCGGAGGCGACGGCGTCGGCGGAGGGGGTGCGCAGCTGCACGAGTCGGCACCGGGAGCGGATCGTCGGCAGCAGGTCGTCCACCGATGGCGCGCACAGCAGCAGGACGCTGTGCGGCGGCGGCTCCTCGACGGCCTTGAGCAGGGTGTTCGAGGTGCGCTCCTCCATGCGGTCCGCATCCTCGATGAGGGTGACCTGCCAGCGACCACGGGTCGGGGCGCGGGACGACCGCTGGATGACCTCGCGGGCCTGGTCGATGAGCAGGTGCAGTCCCTCGGGCACGATCACCGCGACGTCGGGGTGGCTGCCGGTCAGCGCCTGGTGGCAGCTCTCGCAGCTGCCGCAGCCGTTCTGCGGGCACTGCAGGGCGGCGGCGAACGCCCGCGCCGCGACGGAGCGTCCTGACCCTGGCGGTCCGGTGAACAGCCAGGCGTGCGTCATCGCGCGTCGATCGGCCCGGCCGTCTGCGGCCGCCTGCAGCTGCTCGACCACAGCTTCTTGGCCCACCAGGTCGGCGAACACAGTCATGTGCGGACCAACCTGGGTGTCGGCGCGACAGGGAGGACCCGGGCGACGACAGCGGCGTGGACCGCGTCGGGTGAGAGGCCGGCTGCGACCACCAGGTAGCGGTCGGGCTCGGCTGCGGCCAGCTCGAGGAAGCGCTGCCGCACGGTCTGGTGGAACGCCAGCGACTCCTGCTCGATGCGGTCCGGCGAGCCGGTCGCGCGAGCCAGCCCGATGGCCGGGTCGATGTCCAGCAGCAGGGTCACGTCGGGCACCAACCCGTCGGTCGCCCAGTGCGACAGCTGGGCCACCTCCTGCTGCGGCAGCGAGCGACCCGCGCCCTGGTAGGCCAGCGAGCTGTCGACGTACCGGTCGCTGATGACGACAGCCCCGCGCTCCAGCGCGGGTCGGACGACGGAGGCGACGTGCTGCGCCCGATCGGCGGCATAGAGCAGTGCCTCGCCGCGTGGCGACAGCGTGGTGGCTGGGTCGAGGAGCAACGTGCGGATCTTCGCGCCCACAGGGGTCGCTCCCGGCTCGCGCGTCACAACGACGTCGTGTCCCGCGGCCTCGAGCACCGCCGCGAGTCGTCGAGCCTGCGTCGACTTCCCGGCGCCCTCGCCGCCCTCGAACACCACGAACAGCCCAGGGCGCGCCGACCGGGAGGCCCTCCGGCGCCGGACCAGTGCTACGAGATCACGTCGCAAGGGGACTCCTGGTCGGTCGTCGAGGATGCGGAACGACAGCATGCCCACGGTGAGGGCGAGCAGGCCGCCCAGCAGCAGTGTCACTGACACGCCGTTGACGTCGATCTCGCCGATGCGGTGGACACCGATCAGGTGGGCCAGGGCGGCACCCACAGCGACGGCGAGGAGCAGCGAGATGCGCATGAGCGAGTTGACGAGGCCGAAGGTGCGACCCCGCACGGCGTCCTCGACCTCGGACCCGAGCAGGGTCAGGCCGAGCACGTAGGCCAGTCCTGCGAACCACCCGAGCACGGCGGTCGCGAAGGTCACCAGCGCCAGGACGGGGACCACCGACATGAACACGAGACAGCCACCCGCGACGAAGATCGCCGGTCCGAGGGCGCGGTGCCGGGACACTCCGTGAACCGCCCGCGGCCCGAACGCCACCCCGAGCGCGATGCCCACGAACACCGACCCGAAGAGCAGGGCGAAGGCCGCCTCACCACCGTCGAGCACCGTCTCGGTGAACAGCTTGCCGTTGCCGACGACCACGCCGGTGGCCCCCATCGCCCCGAGCATGCCGACGAGGACGCCGCGCACCAGGTCGCTCGAGCGTGCGAACCGCAGGCCCTCGCGGACGCTCTCGACCAGGGTCGGCGGCTCCTCCAGGCTCGGCGAGACCGTCGCCCGCGAGGGGATGTCCTTGATCCTGAACACCTGGACGGCCGCGAACAGGAACGTGCCCGCATCGATGAATAGCGCGATGTGCGCAGCAGGTTCTCCGGTGCGCACCGAGAGGACACCGAGCACGCCGAACACGACCGCGGCGATCGGCGCGGTGCCGTAGGTGGCGAACAGCGAGATCTGGTTGGCGGACTGCAGCTGGTCACCGGCCAGGTGCGGGACCGAGGCCTCCTTGGCGGGGATCCACAGCAGGGACAGCACCTCGACCAGTGCGGTGGCGACGATCAGCCACCCGACGCTGCCGACGAGTGGCATCGACAGGAACAGCCCGAACCGCAGCACGTCGCTGACGACCATGACCAGGCGGCGGTCCACCCGGTCGGCGACCACGCCCACGAGAGGCGCCAGCAGCACGGCAGGCAGCAGGCGGAACGTCAGCACGCCGCCGATCGCCCAGCTCTTCGCGTTGAAGCCCTGCACCAGCTGGCTCGCCAGCGCCGTGGTCGCCAGGAATCCCAGCCAGTCGCCGAAGCTGGACAGGACCAGGGCCAGCGAAAGCTGCCGGAAGCCGCGGTGCGCGAGCGCCCCGGGCCACCTGCCCACCCTCAACCCTGCCACGACCCTGACACCACCCGGCCAGCCTAGGCCGGTTCAGGACTTCTTCTTGCCGGCCGCCTTCTTCGCCGGTGCCTTCTTGGCAGCGGTCCTGCGAGGCGTGGCCTTCTTCTTCACCGGCCCGCGAGCACGCCGGTCCGCGAGCAGCTCGGACGCCCGCTCGTCGGTGAGCTCCTCGGGGGAGTCGTCCTTGCGCAGCGAGGCGTTCGTCTCGCCGTCCGTGACGTAGGGGCCGAACCGTCCCTCCTTGACCACCATCGCCTTGCCGCTGACCGGATCGAGGCCCAGCTCCTTGAGAGGAGGTGCGGCGGCGGCCCGGCCGCGCGCCTTCGGCTGGGCCAGCAGCTCCTGCGCCTGCTCGAGCGTCACCGTGAACAGCGACTCCTCGTCCTGCAGCGAGCGCGACTCCTTGCCCTTGCTGATGTAGGGCCCGTAGCGGCCGTTCTGCGCCGTCACCGGTTCGCCCTCGACCTCACCCAGGGTGCGTGGCAGCGACAGCAGACGGAGCGCATCGTCGAGCGTGACGCTGCCGAGGTCCATCGACGCGAACAGCGACGCCGTCGCGGGCTTCGCCTTCGAGCCCTCAGGCTCGACGACGGTGACGTAGGGCCCGTAGCGGCCTTTCTTCGCCATGATGTCGAGGCCCGACCCGGGGTGCTGGCCCAGCAGCCGGTCGTCGCTCGGCGCGTCGGCCAGCTCGATCGCCAGGGCCACGGTCAGCTCATCGGGAGCGAGGTCCTCCGGCAAGGACGCCTTCTTCTCGCCGATCTCGACGTAGGGCCCGTACCGGCCGACCCTGACGACGACGGGCGTGCCGTCCTCGGTGGTGCCGATCTCGATGGAGTTCACGGCCCGGGCGTCGATGTCGCCGAGGTTCTCGGTGACGAGCTTCTTCAGGCCACCCTGGCGAGCCAGGCCGCCCTCCTTGCCTTCGGGGTTGCCGAAGTAGAAGTTCGTCAGCCAGTCGACCGAGTCCCGGGCGCCGTCGGCGATCTGGTCGAGGTCCTCCTCCATCGACGCCGTGAAGGCATAGTCGACGAGCCGGCCGAAGTGCTGCTCCAGCAGGCCGATCACGGCGAAGGCGAGCCAGGTCGGGACGAGTGCCGACCCCTTCTTCCAGACATAGCCGCGGTCGATGATCGTGCTGATGATCGAGGCGTACGTCGACGGCCGGCCGATCCCGAGCTCCTCGAGCTGCTTGACCAGCGATGCCTCGGTGTAGCGGGCCGGCGGGCTCGTCGTGTGGCCGGACGCGTCGATCGTGTCGGTCGTCATCGACTGCCCGACGGTCACCCGAGGGAGCCGCTTCTCGGCGTCCTCGCGCTCGGTGACCTCGGACTGGTCGTCGACCTCCTCGACGTAGGCGGCCAGGAAACCGCGGAAGGTGATGGTGCGTCCGGAGGCCGCGAACTCTGCGTCCTGCCCGCCTGCCGTGCGGGCGCCGAGCCGGACCGAGGCCGTCGTGCCGCGGGCGTCGGCCATCTGCGACGCGACCGTGCGCTGCCAGATCAGCTCGTAGAGCCGGTGCTCGTCGCCGCGCAGCTCGCCGGCCACCTGGCCCGGGGTGCGAAAGACGTCGCCGGACGGCCGGATCGCCTCGTGCGCCTCCTGGGCGTTCTTGACCTTCTTGGCATAGGTCCGCGGCTGGTCCGGGACGTACTCCGGGCCGTACAGGTCGCGCGCCTGCGACCGCGCCGCGGCGATCGCGGTCTCCGACAGGTTCGTGCTGTCGGTGCGCATGTAGGTGATGTAGCCGTTCTCGTACAGCCGCTGGGCGGTCTGCATCACCTGCCGGCTGGACATCCGAAGCTTGCGGCCGGCCTCCTGCTGCAGCGTCGACGTCATGAACGGCGCGTAGGGCCTGCGGGTGTAGGGCTTCTCGTCGACCGAGCGCACCTCGAAGGCGGCCGGCTCGAGGCGCTCGGCCAGGGAGCGGGCGGACGCCTCGTCCAGCTGGAGCACGTCGCGGGTGAGGCGGCCGGTGTCGGGGTCGAAGTCGCGGCCGGTGGCAAGCCTGGTGCCATCGACCTGCACGAGGGTGGCGGACAGCCGCTCGTCCTGGCCCGCCGCGGTGAAGACGCCTTCGAGGTCCCAGTAGCCGGCTTCGGTGAAGCGCATCCGGGCACGCTCGCGCTCCACGACGACGCGGGTGGCGACCGACTGGACCCGGCCGGCCGACAGCCGCGGCATGATCTTCTTCCAGAGCACCTCGGAAACGCGGTAGCCGTACAGCCGGTCCAGGATGCGGCGGGTCTCCTGCGCGTCGACCAGCTTGGTGTCGAGCTCGCGCGGGTTGTCGACGGCGGCCTGGATGGCCGGCTTGGTGATCTCGTGGAACACCATGCGGTGCACCGGCACCTTCGGCTTGAGGGTCTCGAGCAGGTGCCAGGCGATGGCCTCGCCCTCGCGGTCCTCATCCGTCGCGAGATAGAGCTCGTCGCTCTCCTTGAGCAGCGCCTTCAGCTTCGAGACCTGCTGCTTCTTGTCGGCGCTGACGACATAGAGCGCCTTGAACCCGTTGTCGACGTCGACGCCGTCCTTGGCCCACGGCAGGCCCTTGTACTCGGCCGGGACATCAGCGGCGGAGCGCGGCAGGTCGCGGATGTGGCCGATGGAGGACTCCACGACGTAGCCGTCGCCGAGGTAGCCCGCGATGGTCTTGGCCTTCGCGGGCGACTCGACGATGACGAGGCGCTGTCCTGCGGGCACATCTCTCCAAGGGGTCAGTGGCGTCTGGGGTCGGGGTGACGGTGGGGCCGACTGCGACAACACTCTGCACGACGCTGTCAAGCAACGACGAGGAACCCCTGCGTGACGAGCCGGGTGACCACCGGAGTGATCTGCGCCACGGCGTCGTCGGGATCGAGGCCCGTCGAGGCCGCCAGGACCGCGACGAGCGCCCCCATCGGCACCCGACCGTCGCACGCGGCGAGCAGCGCCCCGCCATAGGGGTCGAGCACGCCGTTCCAGCGCAGCCCGGCCTCCTGCTGCAGCCAACGGGCGTCCACCGACCATCCCTCGGGACCACGGGACGACACCTCGTGCAGGGCGACGTCCTCGCGCAACCGGAACCGCTGTGCCATCAGGTCGCCGCCCAGCACGGAGCGACGCCCGAAGTGGGCGACCACCTCCTCACCCCAGGTCGCCGCCATGGGCTGGTCGACCACGTCGAGCCGGACCTCGGGCGACAGGCCGTCGGTACGCCGGTGCAGCGCGACGATGCCGAAGGCCACCGCCTCGACGCCGGCGAGAGCGGCGAGCCACTCGTCGTACAGGCTGTCGAAGGCCGGCTCGTCGGTGTCGCGCAGCCACGCTGTCACGTAGTCCTCAGGAGCGGCGAGCTCGCGCTGCACGACCCAGCCGTCGCAGCCCGTGCCCTCGAACCAGGACCTGACCCGGTCGTCGCCGCTCTCGCCGTCGAGGTGCAGCCAGTTGACCAGGAGCACGCCGTGGCCGCCCGGCGCGAGCAGAGCGGGCAGCTCCTGGACCAGCCGGCGGGACACCTCGTCGCCCTCGAGGCCCGCGTCGCGGTAGGTGTAGCGGCGGCCCGGCCCGATCACGAAGGGTGGGTTGCTGACCACCAGGTCGAACTGCTCGCCCGCGACCGGCTCCAGCAGGTCGCCGGTGCGCACCTCGAGCTCGACGCCGTTGAGCAGTGCCGCCAGCCGCGCGAGAGCCGTCGCCCGCGGGTTGCTGTCGGTCGCGACGACCTCGCGGCTGTGGTCCTCGGCGAGCAGTGCCTGCACGCCGGCACCGCAGCCCACATCGAGCGTCCGGCCCACGAGCTGCCGTGGTGTCGCCGCCGCCAGCGTCATGCTCGCCGCACCCACCCCGAGCACCTGCTCCCTCTCGACCGACGCCCCGGCGTGGCCGGGATCGTGCGGCACCACCACGTCGGTGTCGGCGAGCGGGACGGCCTGCAGGCGCACCCGCGCCCCGCCGTCCGGACCGACCCAGGCCGGCGGGAGCACGCCGTCCTCGACAGGACCGCCCACCACCAGGGCCCGGACGAGCAGGGCCAGGGGGTCGCGGCCCGCCGAACGCCGGACCAGCGGGGCGTACTCACCGCGATCGAGGTGCTCGCGGTAGCCAGGGCCGAGCAGCTCGTCGAGCGCGGCCGCGGACCAGCCCGCCTCGCCGAGCGCATCACGGACCCGCGCAGCGTCTGCGAGCAGGAGCGAGGGGTCGGGCAGCACGTCAGACGCGCTAGACGGTGGCCGTCTCCTGCACGTCCGCGGCGACGGACATGCTGCGGCGGTTGCTGACCGTGACCGCGATCACGATGCCCGCGATCGCGATGACCGCGATCAGCGCGCGGATGCCCTTGTTCTCGTGGTCGCCGATGCCGTATTTCACGACCGTCGGGGCGATCAGGAGCGCCACCAGGTTCATGACCTTGAGCAGCGGGTTGAGGGCCGGGCCGGCGGTGTCCTTGAACGGGTCACCGATGGTGTCGCCGATGATCGTCGCCTCGTGCGCCGGGGAACCCTTGCCGCCGTGCGTGCCGTCCTCGACCAGCTTCTTGGCGTTGTCCCACGCACCACCTGAGTTGGCGAGGAACACCGCCATGAGCACACCCGCGGCGATGGCGCCGGCCAGGAAGGCGCCCAGCGGCTGGTAGCCGAGGGCGAAGCCGACGGCGATCGGGCTCAGGACGGCGAGCAGGCCGGGTGTGGTCAGCTCGCGCAGCGAGTCCTTGGTGCAGATGTCGACGACGCGGGCGTAGTCGGGCTTCTCGGTGTAGTCCATGATGCCGGGCTTCGTCCGGAACTGCTCGCGCACCTCGAACACGACCCGACCGGCGGCACGCGACACCGCGTTGATGGCGAGGCCCGAGAACAGGAAGACGACCGCCGCGCCGATGATCAGGCCGAACAGCAGGTTCGGCTTGTCGATCGACAGGTTGAACACATACGCGTGGCCCTGGGGCAGGTTCTTGCCGGCCGTGGCCAGCGCCAGCTCGACCTGCGTGCGGAAGGACCCGAACAGCGCCGTCGCGGCGAGCACCGCGGTCGCAATGGCGATGCCCTTGGTGATGGCCTTCGTGGTGTTGCCGACCGCGTCGAGCTGGGTCAGGACGATGGCGCCCTCGGGGCCGACCTCGCCGGACATCTCCGCGACGCCCTGGGCGTTGTCGGAGATCGGGCCGAAGGTGTCCATCGCCACGATGACACCGACGGTGGTCAGCAGGCCGGTGCCGGCGAGGGCCACGGCGAACAGCGACAGCAGCGCCACGCCGGAGCCGAGCAGGAACGCCGCATAGACGGCGCCACCGATGAGGATCGCGGAGTAGACGGCCGACTCCAGGCCGACCGAGATGCCGGCGAGTACGACGGTCGCGGGACCGGTGAGCGAGCTCTTGCCGATCTCGCGGACCGGCTTGCGGTCGGTCTCCGTGAAGTAGCCGGTGAGGACCTGGATCACCGCGGCGAGCACGATGCCGATGACCACGGCCCCGAGTGCGAACAGCCGCGGATCCCCGCCGAGCTTGGCGATCGAGCTGTCCAGGCCGTGCCAGTCCGAGTCCTGGTAGGACGACGGCAGGTAGGCGTAGACCGCCGCGGCGACGAGCGCGGCAGCGACGACGGCACTGATGAAGAACCCACGGTTGATCGCGGTGAGGCCGTTCTTGTCACCGTCGCGCGGGGCTGTGGCGTAGATGCCGACCAAGGCCGTGAGGACGCCGATGGCGGGGATGATCAGCGGCAGGACCAGGCCGTGCGAACCGAAGGCGGCCTGGCCGAGGATGAGCGCGGCGACGAGCGTCACGGCGTAGGACTCGAAGAGGTCGGCCGCCATGCCGGCGCAGTCACCGACGTTGTCACCGACGTTGTCAGCGATGGTGGCCGCGTTGCGCGGGTCGTCCTCGGGGATGCCCTGCTCGACCTTGCCGACCAGGTCGGCGCCGACGTCGGCGGCCTTGGTGAAGATGCCCCCGCCGACACGCATGAACATCGCGAGCAGCGCGCCACCGAAGCCGAAGCCCTCGAGAACCTCAGGGGCGTTCTCGTTGAAGATCAGCAGTACGAGCGTGGCACCGAGGAGGCCGAGGCCGACCGTGAACATGCCGACGACGCCACCGGACCGGAAGGCGATCCGCAGGGCCGGCTTGGTGCCGACCGTGTTGGCGGCGTGCGCGACCCTCACGTTTGCGCGCGTGGCGAGTGTCATCCCGACGAAACCGACCAGAGCCGAGAAGGCGGCCCCGACCAGGAAGAACACCGAGCGACCCACCCGGACCGAGGTGTCCCCGGGGAGCAGGAACAGCAGTCCGAACACCAGCACCGCAAAGATGGCGAGAGTGCGGAACTGGCGGTTGAGGTAGGCCGCGGCCCCCTCCTGCACAGCCCGGCTGATCTCGCGCATCTTCTCGGGGCCCTGTTCGGCCGCCAGCACCTCGCGGGCGAACAGCCCAGCGAAGCCGAGGGCGACGAGCGCCACGACAAGGATGATGTAGAGCAGCGGCCGGTCTCCGGTCGCGTACTGCACTGCGGACACTCGTCCTCCTGTGTAGGTGCGGGCGACGGTGCCCGCGGGTCACCCGTTTTGCACACGAGCGACCGAGCGACGGCAGGTTACAGGCCAGCTGTGGCGGGCCTCACACCGACCTGGGCGGGAGCGGCCAGCGCAGCCGGACCGTGGTGCCCGTGGCCGTGGCCGCGATGTCGATGTCGTCGACGAGCCCGCCGAGCACCGCGAGAGACACCCGCGGGTCCACCTCATCGCCCTCGAAGAGCGCCGCCAGGTCGCCGTCCTCGGAGGGCGGCCCCTGCGGGCCCTGGTCGATGACCTCGACCGTGAGCCCGGTCGAGTCCTCGCGCAGCAGGACGCGCACCGGGACGTCTGGGGCATGGGCGGCATGCAGGGCCACGGCCCGCGAGCACGCCTCACCGAGCGCCCAGCGGAGCTCGTCGACGAGCTCGTCGGGCAGCCCTGCGCGACGCGCGGCGGCGACGCCGACCAGGCGGGCGGTGCGAACGTGGTGCGGCTGCGGGGAGAGCTGCAGCTCGACAGTGGCCAACAGCTCAGTCGGTGGCCGCGACGGCCTCGTCGACGCTGGCGTGGATGGGGAACACCTTGGTGAGCCCGGTGATCCGGAAGATCTTCAGGATGCGCTCCTGCGTGCAGACCAGGCGCAGGCTGCCCTCGTGGGCACGGACCCGCTTGAGACCGCCGACGAGGACGCCGAGACCGGTGGAGTCGAGGAACTCGACCGCCTCCATGTCGACGACCAGGTGGTAGTTGCCGGCGCTGACCAGGTCGATGAGCTTCTCGCGCAGCTTGGGCGCCGTGTAGACGTCGATCTCGCCACCGACCACGACGACCGTGCGGTCGCCCTCGGTGCGGTCTTCCAGAGACAGGTCCACGGCGTGCTCCTCCAGGTCGTTGCATGACGGCGTGAGATCGATCGAGCGACCCCGTACCCGTCGCCACCACGATCTAACCCCCTCGCCACCCCGGGTGCCAGGTCACGGACCGGACCCGCACGAGTCGCGCGAGGATGGACCGGCCATGACGTCGAAATCGCTGGACTCGCTGCTGCACCGGCTGCTGCTCGATCCGACCCGCCGCGAGCGCGTCACCCATGTGGAGCAGGTCCCGGCCCGCGCGGGCCGGCGGGCGGACTGGCCGGTCTGGGTGCCGCCGCTGTTGGTCGATCGCCTCGCGCTGCAGGGGGTGCCGGCTCCTTGGGAGCACCAGGTCCAGGCAGCAGACCTCGCCCGTGGCGGCGATTCCGTGGTCATCGCGACGGGCACCGCGTCGGGGAAGTCCCTCGCCTACCTGCTGCCGGTGCTCGCAGCGCTCCTCGAGGACGACAAGGCGACCGGGCTCTACCTGTCCCCGACCAAGGCGCTGGCCACGGACCAGCTGCGGGCGGTGCGGGCCCTCAACCTGACCCAGGTGCGGGCGGCGACCTTCGACGGCGACACCTCCTTCGAGGATCGCGACTGGGTGCGCCGCTTCGGCACCTTCGTGCTCACCAACCCGGACATGCTGCATCGGTCGCTGCTGCCGCGGCACGCCGACTTCAGCCGCTTCCTTCGCGGCCTGCGCTATGTCGTCGTCGACGAGTGCCACACCTACCGCGGCGTGTTCGGCAGTCACGTCTCGCAGGTCCTCCGGCGGCTGCGGCGGGTCTGCACCCGTTATGGCGCCTCCCCGGTCTTCCTGCTCGCGTCCGCGACGGTGAGCGAGCCCGAGGTGTCCGCGTCCCGGCTGGTGGGCCTACCCGTCATCCCGGTCGCCGACGACGCGTCGCCACGCGGCACCACGGAGTTCGCGCTGTGGGAGCCGCCACTGCAAAAGGACTACAGCGGCGAGCACGGCGCACCGGTGCGCCGGTCCGCGACAGCAGAGACCGGCGACCTGCTCGCCGACCTCGTGGTCGAGGGGGCCCGCACGATCGCCTTCGTACGGTCGCGGCGCGGCGCGGAGGCCGTCGCGATGAATGCGCGACGTGCAGTCGTGGAGGTCGAACCCGCCCTCGGGGCGCGGATCGCCGCCTATCGTTCCGGCTATCTCCCCGAGGAGCGCAGGGAGCTCGAGAAGCGCTTGCAGTCAGGCGATCTGCTCGGTGTCGCCGCGACCAACGCCCTCGAGCTCGGGGTCGATGTCGCAGGCCTGGACGCTGTGATCCTGAGCGGTTGGCCGGGCACCGTGGCGTCGGTCTGGCAGCAGGCAGGGCGTGCCGGCCGAGCCGGCCAGGGGGCGCTCGCGGTCTTCGTCGCGCGGGACGACCCGCTGGACACCTACCTGGTGCACCATCCCGAGGCGCTGTTCGGCCGACCCGTCGAGACGACGGTGCTCGACCCGACGAACCCCTACGTCCTCGGCCCGCACCTGTGCTGCGCCGCAGCCGAGCTGCCACTCACCGACGCCGACCTGCCGCTGTTCCCGGGCGCCGAGGACGTGCTCCCCGACCTCGTCCGTCGCGGGCTGCTGCGGCACCGGCCCAAGGGCTGGTTCTGGACGTCGCGCGAGCGTCCGGATGCCGACCTGCGGGGTGCAGGCGGCCCCCCGGTCCGGCTGGTCGAATCCGCGACCGGCCGGTTGCTGGGCACTGTCGACAGCAGCTCCGCTCACTCCCAGGCGCACACGGGTGCGGTCTACCTGCACCAGGGCGAGGCGTACGTCGTGGAGCTGCTCGATCTCGACGAGGCAGTCGCTTTCGTCCGGGCCGACGACCCGGACTACAGCACCTCCGCCCGCGACATCACCGACATCCGCATCGCCGAGACCATCCGGACCAGCACCTTCGCCGGTGTCACGCTCTCCTTCGGCACGGTCGACGTCACGCACCAGGTCGTCGCCTACCTCAAGAAGCGGCTGGGCTCGGGCGAGGTGCTCGGCGAGGAGCCGCTCGACCTGCCCGCCAGGCAGCTCCGGACCAAGGCCGTCTGGTACACGGTCTCGGCCGAGCTGCTGTCCTCGGTCGGGCTCGAGTGGGCAGACGTGCCCGGTGCCGCCCACGCGGCCGAGCACGCGGCCATCGGGCTGCTCCCGCTCTTTGCGACCTGCGACCGCTGGGACATCGGCGGGGTGTCGACGGCCCTGCACGAGGACACCGGGCTGGCGACCGTCTTCGTCTATGACGGGCACCCCGGCGGGGCCGGCTTCGCGGAGCGTGGTCATGCCCGGGCACCCGCGTGGCTGCGCGCGACCCAGGAGGCGATCGCCGCCTGCGAGTGCGCATCCGGCTGTCCCTCGTGCGTGCAGTCCCCGAAATGCGGGAACGGCAACGAGCCGCTCGACAAGGACGGAGCCGTGCGCTTGCTGGACGTCGTGCTTGCGAGTGGGCTGGGCGGGTAGGCCAGAGGAAAACCCGCCCCCTCGGAGGTCAGGATGCTCCCCCTCGGTCTGCTGCTCGTCGTCGCCGCCGGTGTCGTCGGCGTCGGCGTCGTGCTCGACAACACCGACGCCGTCTCGGTGTCCGCGTTCGGCACGACGGTCGACACGACGACCGCCGGAGTCTTCCTCGCTGGTGCTGTCGCCGGTCTCGCGCTGATGCTCGGCCTCGCGATGATGTCGGTCGGCGCCCGCCGTCGGCGTGCCAAGCGCCGTGCCGCCAAGGCCCAGGTGCGGGAGGCGCGCACCGAGGCCGACGTGCTGGCGGAGGAGAACGCGCGGCTGCGCGCGCAGGTCGCCGACAGCACGGTCATCGACTCCAGTGACCCCTACCCGACGGCGACCGAGGACTCGTCGGGGCGGCACGCCAACCGCTAGTTGGCTAGTCCTCGACGTGCGTGCCGATCCAGCGGCGCAGATGCGCCGCGCTCATGATGAGGATCAGCGCGAAGGCCAGGCACTCGGCGAGCTTGGCCGTGTCGATGCCGGTGACCGACGCGATCGGGCTCAGGATGCCGCTGCTGTGACTGACGGGCGCGCTCTGCGGTGCGTTCTTGTAGGGCAGAGTCGGCGCGTAGGTGCCGTTGGGCACGGCGGCCTCGCCCGGCAGGCTGACGGTGGTGCTCGGCAGCGGCGGCAGCTTCGGGATGCCCAGGCTCGCCGAGAAGTGGTCGAAGTTCAGGGCGACCGCGCGGCGCTGGAAGTTGGGGTCCAGCGTCGGCAGGGTCGCCGGAGCGGCCGACGTCGTGCCACCCGTCGTGGCGTTGCTGGCGCCACCCGTCGAGCTGCCGCCGGAGGTGCTGGAGCCGCCGGTGGTGGAGCCACCCGTCGTACCGCCCGCACTTCCCGTCGTGCCGCCCGTGCTCGAGCCGCCGCCGGTGCTGCCGCCCGAGGCCGGCGCGGGCGTCGGTGAGGGGCGCGGCGGGGTGGGTGTGGTGAGCGTCGCGGACCGCGTGGCCGTCTGGCCCGACTCCACCGCGGGGCAGGAGCTGGATGCGCAGCCGCCGTTGCGCGAGGCGCTCAGCCGGTAGCTGTAGGTGTAGGTGCCCGGCGTCGGGTTGTTGTAGTAGAGCGAGTAGTGGCAGGACGAGCCGCTGCAGGCGGAGTCAGGCGTGATCCCCGACAGCAGGACGGCACCGTTGCCGTCGTAGAGCGTGTAGCTCTGCAGGTCGCTCTCGGTGCCCTTGGTCCACGACAGGACGACGTCGTTGGGGTCGCCGTCCGTCGTCGAGACGGAGAAGTCGCTCGGGATCGCCGGGGCGAAGTTGCTGAAGAACGACCTGGTCTCGCCGTTGGAGACCTTGGCCGTCCAGGTCCCGTTGGGGTACTTCGACGGGTCGACCGGGTCGAGCGTCACCGTCTGGTTGTTGCCGGCGGTGAGGGACGTGCTGCTCGTCTTGCTCGCCGAGTAGCCAGCCGGACCGGTGAGCGAGACCGACGTGCCCTTGGCCGTCGTCGCCGCCTTCACCTGGAACGGGGACCCGGACAGCGTGGAGTTGTTGTCCGGCGTCGGGGAGGAGAACGAGCCGGAGGCGAGCGCCGCGCCGGCGGTGAGGCCGATGAGAGCGGGCGTCAGCAGGGCCGCCGCCCCGAGTGTGCAGGCCATCCGACGAATCACGACGTCACCCCCTTCGTCTTGATGGTCTCGGTCTCCTTCGGCTGCAACTCAAGCCGCACCGTGATGCGCTTCTTGGCGCTGCCCTTCGGGTGGCACGAGGTCAGGGTGAGGTAGTTCTTCCCGGCGACCGGCTGCACCACGGAGTAGTCGCCCGGGTCGACGATCTTGTAGGCGTGACCGTCGGTGCCCCAGCCCGGGATGACCTTGTAGTGGAACTTGCTGAACGGCGTCTCGAGCACGACCTCGTCGCCGACGTTCAGCTCGTCGATGTGGTTGAACGGACGGCCGAAGGTCGTGCGGTGGCCCGCGATGCCGACGTTGCCCGGCTCGCCGGGCAGCGGAGTCCCCGGGTAGTGACCGGCACCGGCGCGCAGCGCCGCCGGTGTGGTGCCCTCGACGACGAGCACGTCGACCTTGACCGACTTGGTGTTGATGACGAGGCGGGTCAGCGCCGAGCCGACCGGGATGTCGTGAGCCCGGTACTGGTCGGCGAGCTTCTGGCTGCCGAACTGGCTGTTGAGGTTGCCCTGCTTGTAGCGGCTGTAGACGTCGGTGCCGACCGGGTAGGCGAACATCGCGACGCCCGCGAGGAACAGCACGACCGACAGCACCGAGAGCGCGCGGCGGCCGCCCGGCCGGCGCATGGAGTCCCCGAGCAGCGCGCCGACCGACCGCGGCCGGGCCGGGACGGCGGGGGTGACGAAGGACGGCTCCATCAGGTGGTGCTCCTGTGCTCGGCGCGGCGGTGCGGTTGAGGCTCAGAACCGGACAGTCGGTCCACTCTCGGGCCAACGAGGGGGAACGTCTGAGGTTACGCGGCGGCACGCTCCCCGCGTGGCTTTGCGGAGGTGCGTCCCGGAATGACCGTCGGTGTCACCGGGTGGTCGCGATGTGGACGCTGTGTGGACGTCCTGCGGGGCCGATCAGTTCCCGGTCGGTCGGCCGGCTGCCGATCCGGCGCGTGCCCGGGCGCGCGCCGTGCCCAGCAGTCCCACCCGGATGCCCACCTGCACGGTCACGTCGGAGCCGCCGACGCGGCAGTCCTCCAGCACGGCCGTCGCGGCGCGGGCCACCCGTGCCGCCGCCTCGCAGGCGGTGCCGTCGAGCAGGTGTCGGGCACCGGCCAGCGCCGCCAGGTCAGCGGCCGAGGCCGCCCGGTGCCGCGCCACCGCGACAGTGCCGAGCGTCGCCAGCAGGGCCGAGGCCGCGACGAGGACCGTCGCGAGCCCGAGGACCGCGACGGTCACGAAGCCGCCCTCACGCCTCACCGCTCGGCCTCCGCGGTCGCTTCGGCACGCAGGGGGATCCCGGGCAGCCACCGGCCGGCGCGCAGCGTGACGCTCACTGTCACGTGCACTGTCACGTGCACGGTCCGTCCCCCATGCTCCAGGCGCACCCGAGAGCCGCGGGGTGCGACCTGCTCGGCCGCCTGCCGGGCGGCTGCGTCGCTGTCCCCACGTGCCGCGACCCGTGCCGCCGCCCGCGCGGCGTCGACGCACCGCAGCTGTGCGTCGACGGTCACGACCGCACCGATCGCGAGGCCGAGCACGACCACCAGCGCCGGCAGCGCCACGGCGGCCTCGGCCGTCGCGTATCCCTCGTCCATCCCTGCCTCCTCCCGGTGACCCCGGGCCCGTGTGGGCCCGGGGCCGCACGTGTCGCGTCAGAACCCGAGATGGAAGGCCTTCTCGATCACGTCCTTGATCAGGGTCAGGACCGTGGGTGAGGTCACGACCTTGTAGAGCACGCCGCTGAAGCCGCACGCGGCGACGGTGCCGACGGCGTACTCCGCAGTGGTCATGCCGGTCTCACCGCGCTCGGCGGTGCGGGACTGGACGGCGGCGGACAGGCGGGCGAGAGCGTTCACAGCAACCTCCGGTGATGGATGTCCCGCGGTGCGGGACGAGGCCGTCCACGCTGTCGCCGTCGGGGCCCCCGAAACGGGCGCGCGGACCACGTGTGGACCCCGCAGGCGGCTGTGCATCAGGCGAGCGACGACAGCAGCGGACCGGCCAGTCCGATGACGGCGGGTACGACGCCCAGCAGCACGAAGGCCGGGAGGAAGCAGGCGCCCAGAGGGAGCACGGCCAGCACCCCGGCCCGGGCCGCGCGGCGGTGGGCGTCGACGGCCTGCCGGCGGCGCGCGTCCGCCGCGACCCGC
>JAODND010000033.1 GCA_025465465.1 Frankiales bacterium
GCGCCGACCTGGCTCTTGATGTCGTCACCGACGATCGGGACGCCGGCGTCGGTGAACTTCTGCGCCCACTCCGGCGTACCCGCGATGAAGACGGGCAGCGCGTTGACGAAGCCGACCTTGGCGTCGAGGGCGCACTGCGCGTAGAACTTCGCCGCGTCCTCGGAGCCGACGGGCAGGTAGCAGATGAGGACGTCGACCTGGGCGTCCTTGAGGGCCTGGACGACGTCCACCGGCTCCGCGTCGGACTCGTCGATCGTGAGGCGGTAGTACTTGCCGAGTCCGTCGAGGGTGGGACCGCGCTGGACGGTCACGTCCATCGGCGGGACGTCGGCGATCTTGATGGTGTTGTTCTCGGAGGCGACGATGGCCTCGGAGAGGTCGAAGCCGACCTTCTTCGCGTCCACGTCGAACGCGGCGACGAACTCGATGTCGCGGACGTGGTAGTCGCCCAGCTGGACGTGCATGAGACCCGGCACGCGGCCGGCCGGGTCGGCGTCGCGGTAGTACTCGACGCCCTGGACGAGCGACGCGGCGCAGTTGCCAACGCCGACGATGGCTACTCGGACGGAACCCATAGTGGGCGTCTCCTTCTGTGTTCTCTGGTGAGAGGGGGGGCTAGCGGGGCGGGACGTTGCGGCGCTCGGTCTCGATCAGCTCGGACAGCCAGCGGACCTCGCGGTCGACGGACTCGAGGCCGTGCTCCTGGAGCTGCAGGGTGTAGCTGTCGAGGCGCTCACGGGTGCGGGCGAGGGAGCTGCGGACGCCCTCCCGACGCTGCTCGAGCCGCGCGCGGCGGCCCTCGAGGATGCGGACGCGGACTTCGGGCTCGGTCTTGCTGAAGAACGCGAAGTGCACCCCGAACTGCTCGTCCTCCCAGGAGGACGGGCCCGCCTCGGCGAGGAGCTCGGTGAAGCGCTCCTTGCCCTCGGCGGTGAGCTTGTAGACGACCTTCCCGCGCTTGCCCGTGAGCGGCGGGGCGCCGGCTACGACCTCGGCATCGCCCTCGTCCTCCGCGATCCAGCCGGCGTCCTTCATCCGGCGCAGGGAGGGGTAGAGCGAGCCGTAGGAGAAGGCCCGGAAGCTCCCGAGCGTCGCCTTGAGCCGCTGGCGCAGCTCGTAGCCGTGCAGGGGGCTCTCGTGCAACAGCCCGAGGACCGCGAGCTCGAGCATGTGGTCCTCCGATCTGCTCCTGCGATGTATCCCGGGCTTATATCGCCGCGATACATCGCGACGTCAGGACAGACCGTACGTCATGACGGGGCTCCGGGGCAACACGAGGTGAACCAGATGTGTCCTCGGAGCCAACACGGTGCCGCCCTGTCGAGGGAGTCCCGCTCAGCGGGATGACCTGCCTGGCGGCAGTGTGGGCGCGGGCGCACGATGCAGGAAACCCGTCCTGAGGAGCCTGCTGTGCCGAGTCCTGTGCTAGCCGCGATCGAGGAGCGCGCGGAGGAGATCGCCGCGTTCGGACCGGCCAGCGAGGCGGAGGGCAAGCTCACCGACGGCGCGGTGAAGGTGCTGCGCGACATCGGGATCATGAAGATGCTCGCGCCGAAGACCTACGGCGGTTCGGAGTCCCACCCGGTCGAATGGGCCGAGGCGGTGATGCGCCTGGGCAGCCTCGACGGCGCGACCGGCTGGCTGGGCGGCATCGTCGGCGTCCACCCGTGGGAGGTCGCGATGGCCGATCCCAAGGTGCAGGCGGAGATCTGGGGCGCCGACGACAACGTCTGGGTCGGGTCGCCGTACGCGCCGATGGGCGTCCTCAAGCCGGCCGACCAGGGCTATGTCTTCAACGGCCACTGGCAGTTCTCCAGCGGCACCGACCACTGCGACTGGCTGTTCCTCGGCGCGCTGCTCGGCGACGAGACCGGCGCGCCGATCATGCCGCCGAAGATGGTGCACGTCCTCATCCCGCGCTCCGACTACGAGATCGTCCAGGACAGCTGGGACGTCGTCGGCCTCAAGGGCACCGGCTCCAAGGACATCAAGGTCAAGGGCGCCTTCGTCCCCGACTACCGCGTGGTGAGCTACGACAAGCTGGCCGACGGCTCCCTCGCACGCGAGATGGGGCTGGACAACCCGCTCTACTCCGTACCCTTCTCCGGGATCTTCCCGCTCGGCATCACCTCGGCCGTGGTCGGCATCGCGGAGGGCGCACTCGCCCACCACCTCGCCTACCAGCGCGGCCGGGTGCAGATCACGGGCACCAAGATCAAGGACGACCCGTACGTCCTCACCGCCATCGGTGAGGCCAGCGCCGAGATCCACGCGTCACGCACCGTGCTGCTCGACAACGTCAACCGGCTCTACGACGGGGTGGCGGCCGGCCGCACCTTCTCGTTCGCCGAGCGGGCCGACAGCCGCCGCAACCAGGTCTCCGCTGCCTGGCGGGCCGTCCGCGCCGTCGACGAGATCGTCGCCCGCTCGGGCGGCAACGGCCTGCGGATGGACCACCCGCTGCAGCGCTTCTGGCGCGACGCGCACATGGGCCTCGCCCACGCCATCCACGTGCCTGGCTCCGTGAACCACGTGTCGGCGCTCGGCCAGGTCGGCTTCGAGGCGCCCCCGGGGCCGATGCGCGCCATGATCTGAGCGCGTTTATCGTTCGGGCATGCGCCGGCGCGACGTGGTGGACCACGCCCTGCAGCGGCGAGCCGTGCTGTCCGACCTCTTCTCCGGGCGGGTCAGCGCGATGGAGCTCTGCGACGCCTCGCCCTACCTGAAGTCCGCCGCCAGGCGGCTCGGGGTCGAGACCGACCGCCTCTGTCCCGTGTGCCGCAAGGCGGCGTTGCACGAGGTGCTGTGGGTCTACGGCGACGCGATCGGCGACGCCGACGGGACGTCGCGCACGCTGGCCGAGGTGACGCGGCTCGCGACGGAGCGGCCCGACTTCGCCGTCTATGAGGTCGAGGTCTGCACTGCGTGCGACTGGAACCACCTGGTCCGGACCTGGCGCACCGGAACGCCAGGGACGCCGGTGGCCCGCAAGACCCGGCGACGCGAGGCCTGAGCCGCCCCTGAGGCACGACGTCGGCCTCGGCATGGATCTGTCACCGCTGGGGCAGAGTGGAGCAGTGATCACCTGGTTTCGCCGCCTGTCCTGGCCCAAGCGCCTCCTCGCCACCGGTGGCGGACTGTTCCTGCTCCTCGTGGTGCTCGTCGTCATCGGCTACCTGACGACCTCGGTGCCCAACCCCAACAAGATCGCCACCGACCAGGCCACCCAGATCACCTACTGGAGCGGGACACCCGTCGGATCGCTGGGCAAGAACCGCGTGATCGTCCCGCTGTCGGCAGTCAGCAAGGACGCGCAGCACGCGGTGCTGGCCGCCGAGGACCGGGAGTTCTACTCCGAGCCGGGCATCAGCCTCAAGGGCATCGGCCGGGCGCTGTTCGCGAACGTGCAGGCCGGGGGGGTCCAGCAGGGTGGCTCGACCATCACCCAGCAGTACGCGAAGAACGCCTTCCTGACGCAGGACAGGACCTTCACCCGCAAGATCAAAGAGGTGTTCATCGCGGTCAAGATGAGCCAGACGGTGAGCAAGGACACGATCCTCGAGGACTACCTCAACACCATCTACTTCGGGCGCGGTGCCTATGGCATCGAGGCCGCTGCCCAGACCTACTTCCACACGCCTGCGGCACACCTCACCGCTGCCCAGGGCGCGGTCCTGGCGAGCAGCATCCGCTCCCCCGCCGGATACGACCCGGCCCACCACCTGGCCAAGGCCAAGGACCGCTGGGCGTTCGTCGTCAAGGGGATGACCGACAAGGGCTGGTTGAACGCCGCCGACGCGGCGGCCCTGCGCTACCCAGCTGTCGATCCGATCAAGCAGGACGCGTCGTTCCCGGGGACGCTCGACTACGTCCGGCAGCAGGTGATCGCGGAGCTGGGCACACACGGCATCACCGAGAGCCAGCTGCAGAGCGGCGGCCTGCAGGTCAGGACGACCATCGACAAGCAGGCCGAGGACGCCGCGGTCACCACCGAGCAGAAGCTCGTGGAGGCGCAGTCCTCCGGCACCAACCCTCCGGTGTCCGCCCTGGTCTCGATCGAGCCTCGCACCGGTCGCGTGGTGGCCTACTACGGCGGCAAGGGCGGCGGTTTCGACTACGCCAGCGACGGGCGGGTCCAGCCGGGGTCGTCGATGAAGCCCTACGTGCTGGCCACGGCGCTGACCGAGGGCAAGAGCCTGTCGACCCAGTACGACGGCTCCTCCCCGCAGACCGTGTGCGGGCAGCTCGCGCACAACGACTCCGGCGACCCCCCGTTCGGCAACATCGACCTGGCCACCGGGCTCGAGTTCTCCGTCAACACCGTCTATCTGCACCTCGCCTGCGACGTGGGTCCGAACAAGATCCGCGACCTCGCGCACAAGGCGGGCCTCGGTCCGGACCCGCTCGACGGGCAGGGCTCGCCCAGTGCCCAGATCGCGCTGGGCTCGGGTGGTTACGAGATCCGCCCGATCGACCAGGCGGACGGATACGCCACCTTTGCCGGCCAGGGCGTCCAGGCCGACCCCTACTTCGTCGAGGCGGTCTACCGGGTCCACAACGGCAAGCGCGACAGCAAGCCGTTCTACACCCACAAGCAGCAGCACCAGACCGCCTTCTCCGCCGATGTCGCGGCGGACGCCACGTCGGCCATGGTCAAGGTGGTCCAGGGCGGCACCGGCACGAACGCCCAGCTGTCGGGCCGACCGACAGCGGGCAAGACCGGCACGACCGGCAAGAACACGAACGCCTGGTTCTGCGGGTTCACCCCACAGCTCGCCACCGCGGTCTGGATCGGCAACGTCCACGGTGGCACCGTGACCCTCGGCGGGAAGAAGGGGATCTACGGCGGGACGGTGCCGGCGCAGATCTTCAAGCAGTACATGGATGCCGCGCTGCAGGGCAAGCCGGTCATGCAGTTCCCGCCGAAGGTGGGCGTCGGAACAGCCACGACGCCGAGCGTCACCGCCACGACCACCTCGACCCCGACCGTGACGGCGACGCCGTCGAAGCTGCCGGTCTCACCTCCGCCGGTCTCGCCGACGGGCATCCCGACGATCCTCCCGACGTCGCCGCCACCGGCGACCCAGCCGCCACCGTCGAGCTCCCCGTCGCCACCAGCACCGTCGCAAGCCGCATCTCCCGCAGCCTCGCCCTAGGGTTCGCCGCCGCGCCGTAGTGTCTGCTGCCGTGACTGCCCCGCTCGTGCTGCCGTCCCGTGACGACCCGGTGGCGGCTGGTGCTGCCGACGCGATCGGCGGCCCACCAGGCGCACACGCGCGGCTGGGCCGGGCACGGTTCTGGACCCCGATGCGGGTGCTGCTCGCGTTCGTCGCACTCACGTCGCTGCTCGGCTTCGCGCAGAAGGCCCCGTGCCGCAGTGGCAGCACCTGGCAGCACGAGTACCAGTACACCCGCGCCTGCTACACGGATGTGGTCGCGCTCTACAGCGCCGAGGGACTGTCGGACGGCAAGACCCCGTACTACCAGCACCCCGTCGAGTACCCCGTCGTCATCGGCGGCGTCATGTGGGTCTCTTCCGGACTGGCCCGCGGCCTCGAGTCGCTGCACCACGACAGCGACACCCAGAAGGCGCTCGACCAGCTCGCCGCGGCGACCACCCCCGCTGACGCGACGAAGGCCCGCAGCTCCGTCGACTACCGCAAGGCGATCGCGCGCGGCCGGCACTTCTACGACGTGACGTGGGCACTCATGACCGCCTGCGCGATGATCGTCGTGATCGCGCTCGCGAAGAGCGCGGGACGACGGCCGTGGGACGCCGCGATGTTCGCGCTGTCACCGGCGCTGCTGCTGCACGCCACCACCAACTGGGACCTGGTGGCCGTCGCCTTCGCGACCCTCGGCGTGTGGGCCTGGGCCCGCAAGCACCCGGTGCTGGCCGGCGTGCTGTTCGGGCTGGGCACCGCCACGAAGCTCTACCCCGTCCTGTTCCTCATCCCGCTGCTCGGGCTCTGCCTCCGCGGCCGGCGGATGAAGGCCTGGGGCGCGGTGGCGGCCGCGACCCTGGTCACGGCGATCGGACTGACGCTGCCCTTCTACCTGACGGCACCCCACTACGCCGACATCAACGGCTCGCCGGTGAAGGTGCCGGTGTCGAGCGTGCTTCCGCTGCACTGCCAGATCACCGAGGCCGGCGTCACGCACCTCGACACCGGGCGCTGCCCCACGAAGGTCCCGGCCGGCGAGACGGCCGTGCAGGTGACCAACGCGGTCTACCGGTTCTTCGACCTCAACGAGACCCGCGGCGCCGACTGGGACTCGCTCTACCTCCAGGTCATCGACGCGCGCGGCTGGACGAGCGGCAACAACTGGTTCTCGCGGCTGGTCGCGCAGACCGGCCCGACGCCGACCGAGCTGAACGCGGTGGTCGCCGCGGGCGTGCTCCTGGTGGCCGCTGGGGTGGTCGTGCTGTGCCTCGTCGCTCCACGCCGACCCCGGGTGCCCCAGGTCCTGTTCCTCATGCTCACCGGGTTCCTGCTGGTCAACAAGGTCGACAGCCCGCAGTACGTCTTGTGGCTCGTTCCCCTCGCCGTCCTTGCCCGACCACGATGGCGGTTGTTCCTCGCCTGGCAGGTGACCGAGGTGCTGGTGCTCGTGTCGCGCTTCTACTTCTTCATCGGCAACGACGCGCTGAGCAAGGGCCGCAGCGAGGGCATCGACATGAAGTGGTTCTTCGCCGCGGTGCTGCTGCGTGACGTGCTGCTGGTCGTCTACAGCGCCTTCGTGATCCGCGAGATCTGGCGTCCCGACACCGACGTCGTGCGGGCCGAGGGCCAGGACGACCCCGCCGGTGGCGTGCTCGACGGCGCCCCCGACAGGTCCGCCGCCCCCGCATGACCGCACTGCGCACGTGGGTGGCCAGCCGGGTCGCCGTCGCCGTGCTCGTGCTGGCCGCCACCCAGCAGGTGTTCGGCGGTCGCGGCGAGGGCTGGCTCGCCGGGTGGGACAGCTGGGACGTCACGCTGTTCCGCAAGATCGCCGAGTTCGGGTACGACGGCTACCCGCAGCACTACCCCGACAAGGACATCGCCGCGTTCTTCCCAGGCTTCCCGTTCGTGCTTCGCGTGGTGCATGCCGTGGTGCCGTCGTGGACCGCCGCCGGGCTCCTCGTGTCCTTCCTCGCGGGTGCCGTCGCCGTCGTCTACCTCTCCCGGCTCGCCGAGCTCGACGGAGCCGACGGGTCCCGCGCCGTCCTGCTCCTCGCCCTGTCGCCGTACGCGGTCTTCTTGGCGGTGGGCTACAGCGAGTCGCTGTTCCTCGCGTGTGCGGTTCCCGGCTGGTACGCCGCCCGTCGCGGGCGCTGGGAGGCCGCGTCGCTGCTGGTCGCCGGCGCCTGCCTGGTCCGGATCAGCGGGCTGTTCCTCGCGATCGGGCTGCTGGTGCTCTGGGCCACCACGTCACGGGAGCGCCGCGCGATCCCGTGGCTGGCCGCGCCGTTCGTCGCCCTGATCGGGTACATGGCCTACCTGCACCACCTGTCCGGCGACTGGCTGCGCTGGCAGCATGCGCAGGCCGAGGGCTGGGGCCGGCACCTCACCTCGCCATGGGCCTCGTTGCGCGCGACCTGGGATGCGGCGCACTCGGCGGGGCTCAGCGCGGAGTTCCGCTGGTCCTACGACGCGCAGATCGTCTGCGTCGCCGTCGGTGTCCTCGTCGTGGCGGTGTCGCTGGCCCGCAAGGAGTGGGGCGAGGCGGTCTACGTCGGGCTGTCGGTCGCGGCGCTCGCGACCTCGACCGTCTACCTGTCGATCGAGCGGGCGACCCTGCTGTGGTTCCCGCTCTGGGTGATGCTCGCGAGGTGGGCGTCAGCGCGGCCGTGGCTGCAGTGGGCCTACGTCGCTCTTGCCACCCCGCTCATGGTGACGGGAGTCCTGACCTTCCACGACGGCCGCTGGGCCGGCTAACCACATCGACGGGTGGGGGAGGCCGGCCTGGAAGGTGGCGCTCCGGGCGAGCGGGTCGTGGAAGCCGTCATCGGCGCTGACCGTCCAGGTGTAGCTGCCGGGCATGGCCGGCAGGGGCAGGACTCCCTGGCTCATCCCGTCCCAACCGAGGTGCGGGTGCGCACTGGTGCCGGTGGCGCTGGCCACGACGGTACCGTGGCTGTCGCGGAAGAACGCCCGCCACGGCACCGCAGTCGACAGGGTCACGTCCAGCACGACGGGCGTCGGCGCGTGCAGCGGTGCCCCGGTGAGCTGGGCGTCGACGATCCGCGGAGCGGCGTGCATGGCGGTCCACCCGAGCGCCCGCAGGTGCGGCAGGTCCTGCTGCAGCGATCCGGGGCACTCGGTGATGCCGGTCTCACCGTGCCCGAAGACGCGGTGCAGAGTCACGACCCGGCCGCTCGGATACCGCGGGGAGCCGTGGCTGGTGATCCGCACGGTCGTCCGCGGATCGAAGTGCCACGTCGTGGCGGCGTAGCCGATGACCCTGGCCAGCGCCTTCTCGGCGGCGACCGAGGCAGTCGTGTGCGTCATGTCGCCGAGCATCGCGACGCCGAGCGTGCCGGTGTTGAAGCCCTGGGCGTGCGAGCCGATCGTCGCCCGGCCGAGGCCGCCGCGCCGGCCCTCCCACACGCGGCCGTACTGGTCGACCAGCAGGTTGTAGCCGAGGTCGGACCAGCCGCGTGTCTTCACGTGGTACGCGTAGTCGGCACGGATGAGCGCCGGCACGTCCGACGGGCTGTAGCCGTTCGCGTTGTCGGTGTGGTGGACGGTCACGGCGACCACCCCGGAGGCGTACGACGGTGAGTGCCGCACCCAGGACTCGTCGGCGCCCCAGTCGGCGCGGGTCTGCACCTCACCCAGGATCGGTCGGCCGACAGCCGCGTGCGCCGCAGCAACGCCGAGGGTCAGGCGGGCGCGACCGTCTGAGACCCGGGCCAGCCGGACGTCCCTCGCCGTCCCGCTGACCTGGAGCTGCACGAGGTCTGCCGTTGCCGGCCGCCACAGCGGCTCAGTGCCGGGGATGCCCTCGTCGCCCGTGTCCTGGTCAGCCGTCTGCCAGGTGGACCAGCCGGTTGGGCTGTGCCAGCGGAGGCGGACCGTCGCCTGCCCGGCGGTCCAGGCGACGCCGAGGAGACGCTCATGGGACAGGGCCGCTGTCGTCGTACCGAGGGTGAGCGCTGTCGACGTGACGAGGTCGTCGACGGGACCGGCGGAAGACACGGCGGGCAGGACGGTCAGCCCCGTCAGGGCGAGCGTGACCACGAGCAGACGACGCAAGAGGGGAGTCCTTCGACGGGCTGGGACACGCAGGGTCCCGTCCGGATCCCTTGATCACAAGGGGATCTGCCGCCTTTGTCCGGTTCTGTTACCTACAGCCTGGACTTCAGCAGAGCGATGTCGTCGGCCTGTCCGGCCGACGGCGTCTCGACGACCGCGGGGCAGCCCGCGGCCTTGACGACGGCCACCAGCAGGTCGGGGTCGATCGTGCCCGCGGCGAGGTTGGCGTGCCGGTCCGCGCCGGAGTCGAAGACGTCACGACTGTTGTTGCAGTGCACGAGGTCGATGCGCCCGGTGATCGCCTTGACCCGCTCGACGATCCCGAGGAGCTCCTCGCCGCCGGCATGCGCGTGGCAGGTATCGAGGCAGAAACCGACGTTGTCGAAGTGCCCGACCGCGTCCCACAGCCGGGCGATGGCCTCGAGCCGCCGGGCCATGGCGAAGTCGCCGCCCGCCGTGTTCTCGATGAGGATCGGCAGTGGGCGCTGCATCCGCTCGAACGTCTTGACCCAGTTCTCGAGCCCCAGCGTCGGGGAGTCCTGGGCAGTCGTGTGACCGCCGTGCACGATCAGCCCTTGCGCGCCGACCTTGGCCGCGGCCTGCGCGTGCTGGTCGAGGATCTTGCGGCTCGGGATGCGGATCTTGTTGTTGGCGCTCGCGACGTTGACCACGTACGGCGAGTGGATGAAGAACGGGATGTCGATGGTCACCTCGGTGATCGTCGGCGCCTTCCAGCTCTGCGGGTCGCCGAGGAAGAACTGCACGACATCGGCATCGCGCTCCTTGGCCGCGTTCGCCGGGTCCTCACGGTCGACATGCGCTCCGATCTGCATGGGTCCCACCGTACGGCGGCCTCGTGATCCCGGGTGGCACCATGGAGATGTGACCCGGCGCCTGCTCGCAGCTCCGCTTGCGCTGCTCGTCGTGCTCGCGGCCGCCCTGGCAGTGGCCGGCCCGGCGCAGGCCGCCACGTCGACCGTCACGCTCGGCCAGAACGGGCCGAGCCCCTCGTCGGTCACGGTCAAGTCCGGCGACACGGTTGTGTTCAGCAACGCCGACACCGTCACCCACGTGTTGAAGAGCACGAGCAAGAACTGGTCGCTGTCGGCGACTCTCAAGGCCAAGAGCAAGAAGTCCGTGGCGTTCAGCTCGGCCGGCACGTTCGACTACAGCGACACCTACAACAACGCGCTTCTCGGCTTCAGCCAGACGGCGACCGGTCACGTGGTCGTGCCGGCCTCGCCACCGCCGAGCGCCACCCCGACGAGCCGGGCGTCGCCCCGGGCATCGCCGAGTACGAGCCCCGGGCCGGCCACGTCTGCGAGCGCTTCGGCCGCGGCTACGCCGTCCGGCGTTGCCGTGCCGCCGATCATCGGCGGGGTCGCGCCGACGCCCACCGCCAGCGGTTCGACCGGGCCGGCCCCCCAGGTGGCCCCGGGAGGCCAGACCCCGAGCGGCACCGCGACGGCCCCGGTGACGCACGTCGACTACGCGAACCCGGCGGGGATCGTGCAGCACTCCTCGCACGGCACGGGTCTGCCGGTGGCGCTGGCGGTGCTGGCCGCCCTCGGCGTGCTGACCCTGCTGATCAGGGTTCTCCTCAGCGCACCCGAAGCCCGTCACGACATCCGGTAGCCTTGCTCTGTTTGCTGACGCGAACACCCTCCTGCCATCGAAAGTCGGTGGCCGCTGAGTCCACAGGAGGAGGTGGGTCTTCTTGCGTCACTACGAGTTGATGGTCATCCTCGACCCGGATCTTGAAGAGCGGACGATCGCTCCCAGTCTCGAGACGTTCCTCAATGTCGTCCGCACCGGCGGCGGCACGGTGGAGAAGCTCGACATCTGGGGCAAGCGACGGCTGTCCTTCGAGATCAACAAGAAGGTCGAAGGCATCTACGCCGTCGTCGACCTCAACGCCGCGCCGGACGTGATGAAAGAGCTGGACCGTCAGCTCAACCTCAACGAGTCGGTGCTGCGTACGAAGGTCCTGCGGCCCGAGCTGCGCTAACTGGTTTCTGTCCTTCCCCACTGCTTGCTTCCTGAAGGACAACACCCAAGGAGAACCACCTGTGGCTGGCGATACCGTCATCACCGTCGTCGGGAACCTCACCGGGGACCCCGAGCTGCGCTTCACCCCGTCGGGTGCTGCCGTGGCCAACTTCACCGTTGCCTCCACCCCGCGGACGCTCGACAAGGCGACCAACGAGTGGAAGGACGGCGAGGCCCTCTTCCTGCGCTGCTCCATCTGGCGGCAGGCCGCTGAGAACGTGGCCGAGTCGCTCCAGAAGGGCATGCGGGTCGTCGTGCAGGGCCGCCTGAAGCAGCGGTCGTACGAGGTGAACGGCGAGAAGCGCACCTCCTACGAGCTCGACGTCGAGGAGGTCGGCCCGTCGCTGAAGTACGCGACCGCGAAGGTCAACAAGACCACGCGCGGTGGCGGCGGTGGCGGCTTCGGTGGTGCACCTTCAAGCTCCGGCGGCGGCGCCCCTGCTGACGACCCCTGGGCCACGTCGGCCCCGGCGGCCGGCGGCGGCAGTGGCGGCGGCGGCTGGTCCGACGAGCCCCCCTTCTAGACCCACCATTCATCTTTAGGAGATTTCCCATGGCCAAGCCTCCTCCGAGGAAGCCGAAGAAGAAGGTCTGCCAGTTCTGCAAGGACAAGGTGACCTACGTCGACTACAAGGACACCGGTCTGCTCCGGAAGTTCATCTCCGACCGCGGCAAGATCCGCGCGCGTCGGGTGTCCGGCAACTGCAGCCAGCACCAGCGCGACGTCGCGGTGGCCGTGAAGAACAGCCGCGAGATGGCGCTGCTGCCCTACACGAGCACGGCACGCTGATGAAGCTCATCCTCACGGCCGACGTGCCGAACCTCGGCGCCCCCGGGGACCTGGTCGAGGTGAAGGACGGCTACGGCCGCAACTTCCTCGTCCCCCAGGGCCTCGCGATTGCCGCCAGCCGCGGTGCGGAGAAGCAGGTCGCCACCATCCGGCGTGCCCGCGAGGCCCGCACGGTCCGCGACCAGCAGCACGCCAACGAGATCAAGCAGACCCTGCAGAGCCTGTCCGTCACGCTGCCGGCGCGCGCCGGCGAGGGTGGCAAGCTGTTCGGGTCCGTGACCTCGGCTGACGTCGCCGCGGCGATCGCCAAGGCCGGCGGTCCGAAGCTCGACAAGCGCTCGATCGTGATCAAGAGCGCGATCAAGAGCACCGGCAGCCACACCGTCCAGGTGAAGATCCACGGTGAGGTCGACGCCAACCTCAGCGTCGCGGTCGTGTCCGCCTAGTTCTGCGTGACAGGCTGCGGCGGGTGATCCGACCTGCCGCGCTCGCGGACCTGCCGCGCCTGACCGACATCTACAACCACTACGTCCAGCACTCGCACGCCACCTTCGATGACGTGCCGTTCACCGACCGGACCGAGTGGTTCTCGCACTACGGCACGCCGCCACACCACCTGCTCGTCGCGGAGGTGGACGGCCGGGTCGAGGGCTACGCCACCAGTTCGCCGTACCGTCCGAAGCCGGGCTACCGGACCACCGTCGAGACGTCGATCTATCTCGCACCTTTGGCTGAGGGGCGCCGGCTCGGCACTGCCCTGTACGGGGAGCTGCTGGCGCTCGTCGACGCCCGCGCACACCGCGCGCTGGCCGGGATCGCACTGCCCAACGAAGCGTCGGTCGCGCTGCACGAGCGGTGCGGCTTCGCCCACGTCGGGACCTACACCGAAGTCGGCTTCAAGCAGCGCTGGATCGACGTCGCCTGGTACGAGCGCCCCTGCCCTCTCCCTGTTCCCTGATCAGCGAGTGCGGAGAAGGACCTTCGCCAGGGCGCGGCGCTCGTCGAGCTCGAGCAGCGCGCCGGCAGCGTCCTCGAGCGGATAGGTGTTGCCGACCAGCGGGTCCAGCGAGCCGCTCTCGAGGTGCGGGAGGAGCCGGGCCCACTGCTCCTGCAGATAGCCGGGCCGGGTCATCCACCAGGCACCCCAGCCGACTCCGACGACGCTGATGTTGTTGAGCAGCAGGCGGTTGACCTTGACCTCCGGGATCGCGCCACCGGTGAAGCCGACGACCAGCAGCTTGCCCTCCGGACGCAGCGAACGCAGCGAGTCGGTGAAGCGGTCCCCACCGACCGGGTCCATCACGACATCGGCGCCGCCGAGCTCCTTGACTGCCGCGAGGAACCCGTCGACGAGGACGACCTCGTCGGCACCTGCGCGCGTGGCGACGGCGCCCTTCTCCTCGGTCGACACGCATGCGATGACGCGGGCACCCAGGACCTTCGCCAGCTGGATGGTCGCGACGCCGATGCCGCCGGCCGCGCCGTGCACCAGCACTGTCTGGCCGGGCTGCAGGTCGGCCCGCCGGACGAGGGCGAAGTCAACGGTCAGGTAGTTCATGAGCAGTGCCGCGCCGGCCTCGAACGACACGTTGTCCGGCAGCGCGAACAGCGTCGCCGGGTCGCAGACGGCGCGCTCGGCGTACCCGCCGAGGACGCTGAAGCCGGCCACTCGCTCGCCCGTGTCGACGCGGGTGCCGGCGACCTCACTGCCCGGGACGAACGGCAGCTCGGGCTTCATCTGGTATTCGCCGCGGCTCATCAGGACGTCGGGGAAGTTCACGCCGGCGACGTGCACGTCGACGAGGACGCCGGTGCCGGGGTCGGGCTCTGGGACGTCGACGAGCTGCACTGCCTTCGGGCCGTCGAGGGAGGTCACCTGGATCGCGCGCATGTCTGCGAAGGTAGCGATGACTTCACGACCACTGGAGCGTCGACCCCGGCATGAGGACCTTCCTGCTGCTGCACGGCGCCGGTTCCGACGGCTGGTACTGGCACCGCGTCCTGCCGCTGCTGCCGGTGGCGATCGCCCCCGACCTGCCCGTGACCGACGAGTCCTGCGACTTCGAGGCGTATGCCGACGCCGCCGCTGCGGCTGTCGTGGGCCCGGTCACTGTGGTGGCCCAGTCCCTGTCGGGGTTCGTCGCCCCGCTGCTCGTGTCACGCCTCGAGGTGGAGCAGATCCTGCTCGTCAACGCGATGGTCCCCGCACCCGGTGAGTCCGCCGGTGACTGGTGGGCGGTGACCGGGCACGCCATGCCGCAGGGCGGGCCGGAGGACATCTTCTTGCACGACGTGCCGCCGGACGTCGTGGCCGCTGGGGAAGGCCACGTGTTCGCGCAGGCCGGCGGTGTCTTCGAGAAGCCGTGGCCGCTCGCGGCCTGGCCGGCCGTGCCGACCCGGGCGCTGGTGAGCCGCGAGGACAGGTTCTTCCCCGCGGAGTTCCAGCGCCGCGTCCTGCGCGACCGGCTCGGCCTCGTGCCGTACGAGATCGACGGCGGCCACCTGCCGGCGCTGGCGCGGCCGGAGGAGCTCGCCGCCTGGTTGCTGACCTGAGGGGGGCTTGTCCACAGCCTGTGCGTCGGTCCCCCGGACTGTCGGACGTTCGTGATGACCTTGAGGTATGGAGCTCTTCGACCTGCCTCCCCAGCAGGGGCAGCGTCTCGAAGCCGAGACGCACCACGGCGTGTTCGGTGGCCTGCCCGCGCGGCTCTCCGCCGCCCTGCACACACCGGAGATCGGTGATCTCGTCCTGCAGCTGCTCGACCGCGGGTGGCGGCAGGGTCAGCTCGCGGCGCGCATCGGTGCGCTGCCGTCGGGTGCCGATCCGATCGCGGACATCCGTGCGCTCCTCGAGGGCTTCCTGGAGCAGGTCCCCCCGGACGCCCGGTGGCGCGAGGAGAAGCGCGAGCGGGCGCAGCTGAAGGCCAGCGCCGCGATCGAGCAGCCGGCGACGGAGGAGTCCCGGCAGGCCTGGCTGGCGCGGATCCGCGACGACCTGGGTGTCCGGCGGAGCGCACCGCGCGAGCCGGCCCGCCGGACTCGCCCGGCTTGCGCCCTGTGCGGTCAGGAGAGCAGCTACTTCGTCACGCGGGAGGTCCGGCTCTGCGACGGATGCGTCGAGCAGCTGACCACCGGGGCTCTGCAGCTGCCGAACGTCGGGTGAACGCAGCATGTCCCCCAAGATTTCTTTGTCCACAGGTCGTGGACAACCGTGTGGGCAGGTGGCACGCCCAGACCGCGGCGATCATCCTGCGTCCTGCACAGGCCGCGGACAGGTGCTCCACAGGGGCGCGCCGCTGCATCCCCACCCTGTCCCCAGGACCGTCCACAAGACGGCAGAACCACCTTGCCCGGACCCGTCGAAAGCGGCGGTCCGGAGGACTAGAAAGACCCGTGCGCAGGACGTCTGCGAATCCAGTGCAGGTGACCTGAGGGGGTGGGTTCGGCCGTGAGCGACGGGGTGTACGAGTTCAGCCGCAAGCCGGAGAACTCGACCCCTGAGTTCGAGCGAACCCCACCCCAGGACCTGATGGCCGAGCAGTCCGTGCTCGGCGGCATGCTGCTCAACCGGGACGCCATCGCCGACGTCATCGAGGTCCTGAAGTCGCCGGACTTCTACCGGCCGGCGCACTCGATCGTGTTCGACACGATCCTCGACCTCTACGGCCGCGGCGAGCCGGCCGACGCCGTCACGGTCGGCGACGCCATCACCCGCAACGGCGAGGCCGGCCGCGTCGGTGGCCTGCCCTACCTGCACACCCTCGTCCAGACCGTTCCGACGGCGGCCAACGCCGGCTACTACGCCAAGATCGTCGCCGAGCTCGCCATCCTCCGCCGCCTCGTCGAGGCCGGCACCCGCATCGTGCAGCTCGGCTACTCGGCCGAGGGCGCCGAGGTCGACGACATCGTCGACCGCGCGCAGCAGGCGATCTATGACGTCACCGAGCGCCGTACGTCGGAGGACTACGAGCTCCTCGAAGCCCTCATGCAGCCGACGATGGACGAGCTCGAGGCCATCGGCGGCCGCAACGGGCTGATGTCCGGCGTGCCGACCGGCTTCCTCGACCTCGACAACCTGACCAACGGCCTGCACCCGGGCCAGCTGATCGTCATCGCCGGCAGGCCTGGCTTGGGCAAGGCGCTGGCGTTGGACACGCTGCTGCCGACGCCAACCGGCTGGACCACCATGGGCTCGGTCCAGGTCGGAGACGCGCTCATCGGCGCCGATGGGTTGCCCACGATGGTCGTGGCCGCGACCGAGGTGATGGTGGATCGGCCTTGCTACGAGGTGCGGTTCAGCGACGGCACGACCATCATCGCCGATGAGCAGCACCAGTGGTTGACCTCGACCCGGGCGGAGCGACGAGGGGCGGGAGGCAAGCTGAGTCGTGTCCGGACGACAGCCGAGCTCGCCGCGACGGTGCGGTGCCTGTCCCAGGACGGCCGCCTGAACCACAGCATCGCCACGACGGCCGCTGTCGAGCTGCCGCCCCGCGAACTCCCGCTGTCCCCGTACGTGCTGGGCGTCTGGTTGGGAGATGGCCATTCGGCCGGAGCCAGGTTCACAACGGCTGACTCCGAGCTGGTGATGCACCTGGAAACGGAGGGCATGGAGGTTCGTCCGCAGGCCGGAAAGATGCTCTATGGCATCGGGCAGGCTGTGCTGCGCAACCTCGATGTCTTGAACAACAAGCACATCCCCATCGCCTACCTACGAGCCTCCAGCACTCAACGGCGTGCGCTTCTCGCAGGCCTGATGGACACCGACGGCACGGTGACCGCGACCGGCAACCTGCAGTTCTGCGTGACCAGCAGGCGGCTCGCATACGACCTTCGCGAGCTCGTGCTCAGCCTCGGTCACCGCGCAACCATCACGACCAGGCGGGTGCGTGGACGGTCCGAGGCGTCGTGCACCGCATACACGGTCAACTGGACGACCGACGAGCGGACGTTCCGGCTCGAGCGCAAGCACCTGGTGCACAAGGACCGAACTCGATACACCCAAGCTCGCAATGGTGTTCGTTGGATCTCAGACGTCCGACCGGTGGACTCCGTACCCGTCAGGTGCGTCGAGGTGGACAACTCAGACCATCTGTACCTCGCAAGCGAGGCGTTCCTCCCGACCCACAACTCGACCCTGGGACTCGACATCGCGCGGTCGGCGTCGATCAAGAGCGGCCAGGCGTCGGTGATCTTCTCGCTCGAGATGAGCAAGACCGAGATCACGATGCGGCTGCTGTCGGCCGAGGCCCGCGTCCCGCTGCACCACATGCGTTCCGGCTCGATGACCGACGACGACTGGGCCCGTCTGGCGCGCCGGATGGGCGAGGTCGCGGAGGCGCCGCTCTACATCGACGACTCGCCCAACCTCACGATGATGGAGATCCGCTCGAAGGCCCGGCGCCTCAAGCAGCGCAACCAGCTGCGCCTCGTCGTGATCGACTACATGCAGCTCATGACCGGCAACAAGAAGGCCGAGTCGCGCCAGCAAGAGGTCTCCGAGCTCTCGCGGTCACTCAAGCTGCTGGCCAAGGAGCTCGAGGTCCCCGTCATCGCGATGAGCCAGCTCAACCGTGGCGCCGAGCAGCGCACCGACAAGAAGCCGATGCTGTCGGACCTCCGCGAGTCGGGATCGATCGAGCAGGACGCGGACATGGTGATCCTGCTGCACCGCGAGGACGCCTATGAGAAGGAGAGCCCCCGCGCGGGGGAGGCCGACTTCATCGTGGCCAAGCACCGCAACGGTCCGACGGCGACCATCACCGTCGCGTTCCAGGGGCACTACAGCCGGTTCGTGGACATGAGCACGAGCTAGCTGTAGCGACCCCCGGACGTCAGGGCTTCAGCGCACGTCGAACCGGTCGGCCATCATGACCTTGTCCCACGCATCGATGAAGTCGTGGACGAACTGCTCCTTCGCGTCGGAGGCGGCGTAGACCTCCGAGATGCCGCGCAGGATCGAGTTCGACGCGAAGACGAGGTCGACGGCGGTGGCGGTGCGGCCGTCGGCCTCATAGACGTCGGGATCCGACGCGCTCGGCTTCCACGCGGGGATGGAGCTGAGCAGGTTCACGAAGAAGTCGTTCGTGAGGGTGCCCGGGCGGTCGGTGAAGACACCGTGGCTGTTGGCTCCGGCACCGAGGGCGCGCAGGCCACCGACGAGAACGGTCATCTCCTTGGGGGTGAGGCCCAGCATGTAGGCCCGGTCCACCAGCAGCGTCTCCGGAGACAGCTTCGAGCCCGGCTGCAGGTAGTTGCGGAAGCCGTCGGCACGAGGCTCGAGCACCGCGAAGGACTCGACGTCGGTCTGCTCCTGCGTCGCGTCGCCGCGCCCCGACGTGAACGGCACCGCGACGTCGTACCCGGCGTCCTTTGCTGCCTTCTCGACGGCAGCCGCGCCGCCGAGCACGATCAGGTCGGCGAGGGAGACCGGCTTGCCGAACGACTCCTTGATGCCTTCGAGCGCGGCAATCACGGCGGTCGTCCCGCTGTTGACCGGCCAGCTGCGCTGCGGCTCGAGGCGCAGCCGACCGCCGTTGGCACCGCCACGCAGGTCGGTGCTGCGGAACGACGCCGCCGCCGCCCAGGCCGTCGACACCAGCTGCGGCACCGTCAGACCGGAGGCGAGGATCGCGGCCTTGAGCTCTGTGACGTCCGCGTCGGCGAGGACGGGCCCTGCCGGAACCGGGTCCTGCCACAGCTGCGGCTCCGCGACCCAGGGGCCGAGGAAGCGCGTGACCGGCCCCATGTCGCGGTGGAGCAGCTTGTACCAAGCGCGGGCGAACGCGTCGGCGAACGCGTCGGGGTCGTCACGGAAGCGCTCCGCGATCTTGCGGTACTCCGGGTCGGCGAGCAGCGCGAGGTCGGTCGTCGCCATCATCGGCGCGTGCCTCTTGGCCGGGTCGTGCGCGTCGGGCACGAGGTCGCCACCCGCGCCGCCCTTCGGCTTCCACTGCTTCGCGCCCGCAGGGCTCTCGGTCAGCTCCCACTCGAAGCCGAACAGGGTCTCCCAGAAGCTGTTGTCCCACGTGGTCGGCGAGGGGGTCCAGGCGCCCTCGAGACCACTGGTGATCGTGTCGTCGCCCTTGCCGGTGCCGAGCTGGTTCTTCCAGCCCAGGCCCATCGCCGTCACAGGGCAGCCCTCGGGCTCCGGTCCCACGAGCGAGGGGTCGCCTGCGCCGTGGGTCTTGCCGAAGGTGTGACCGCCGGCGATGAGGGCGACGGTCTCCTCGTCGTTCATGGCCATCCGGCCGAAGGTCTCGCGGATGTCGCGGGCGGAGGCCACCGGGTCCGGCGTGCCGTTGGGGCCCTCGGGGTTGACGTAGATGAGGCCCATCTGCACGGCGCCGAGCGGGCCCTGCAGCTCGCGGTCGCCGGCATAGCGCTCGTCGCCGAGCCAGGTGTCCTCGGAGCCCCAGAAGACCTCCTCGGGCTGCCAAACGTCCCGGCGCCCGAAGCCGAAGCCGAAGGTCGTGAAGCCCATGTCCTCCATGGCGACGTTGCCCGCGAGCACGAGCAGGTCGGCCCAGGACAGCTTCTTGCCGTACTTCTGCTTCACGGGCCAGAGCAGGCGGCGGGCCTTGTCGAGGTTGCCGTTGTCGGGCCAGCTGTTGAGGGGGGCGAAGCGCTGCTCGCCGGCGCCACCGCCGCCGCGGCCGTCGATGGTGCGGTAGGTGCCCGCGGCGTGCCAGCTCAGGCGGACGAACAGCGGCCCGTAGTGGCCGTAGTCCGCCGGCCACCAGTCCTGCGACGTCGTCATGACCTCGACGAGGTCGCGCTTCAACGCGTCGACGTCGAGGCCCGCGAAGGCCTCGGCGTAGTCGAAGTCGGCGCCCAGCGGGTCGGAGTCCCCGGCCGGTCGGTTGAGGACGGACAGGTCGATCTGGTTCGGCCACCAGTCCTTGTTCGTCCTTGGCCGGGTGGCCTCCGGCTTCGGCGTCTGAAGGCCCGGGTTCTCGCTCTCGCTCACGACGTTCCTCTCACGTGTCAGTCACAGTTGGGGTGCTTCTCAGGTGCTGGTGGAGCAGCTGGGGCAGGTGCCCCAGTAGACGACCTCGGCCTCGTCGATGGTGAAGCCCTGGTCGTTGGCCGCGGTCAGGCAGGGTGTGTCACCCACGGCGCAGTCGACGTCCGCGATCGCACCGCACGACCGGCAGACGACGTGGTGGTGGTTGTCGCCGGTCCGCCCCTCGTAGCGTGCCACGGAGCCCGACGGCTCGATGCGCCGCACCAGCCCCGCCGCGGTCAGTGCACGAAGCACGTCGTACACCGCCTGATGGGACACCTCGCCGAGGCCGGCACGGGCGGCCTGGATGATCGTGTCGGTGTCCGCGTGCGGGTGCCCGTGCACCGCCGTGAGCACCGCCAGTCGCGGCCGCGTCACCCGCAGGGCGGCCGCGCGCAGCGACTGCTCGAAGTCTGAGGTCGAGGGCACGCCAGCAGTCTGCGCGGCTTTCTGGAATGAGTCAAGATGAGAGCGAGGGTAGCGCGCGGGGCACAGTTGGCAGTCGTGTCTTCATGGCGGCCACAGCGGGGCCGACCGGGTACAGGTGACCTCCCCCCGCTTGCGGTCCGCCGCCGCCCTGCTCTGCCTCGCGATCACGCTGGCGACCGGTGGTGCTGCCGAGTCGAGCACCCTGCCGGCCAGGGGCAGCGCGGTGGCCGGCGCCGACGTCTCCTGGCCGAACTGCCCGCCCGGCATGGGCATCCCGCAGCGCCGTACCCTCGGCCAGCCGATGCCGCCGGCCGGCTCGCGCTATGTGGTCGTCGGACTCACCAACGGGCCCGGCTTCACCCCGAACCCCTGCCTGGCCCGTCAGGTCGCGTGGGTCAGGGCGCGGCACCTGTGGCTCGGCGTCTACGGCGTGGTGAGCTACCCGACCGCCGCCCAGCTCAAGAGGTACGGCGGAACCGGAACCGTGGCGACCAGGGTCCGTCGGGTCGGGGTGGCCCAGGCGCGCTTCAACCTCGCCACCATGCGCAAGGCCGGCCTGGCGAAGGCGCCGATGGCCTGGGTCGATGTCGAGCCGGTCAAGGGCTGGCCCTGGTCGGCGAGCACCGCGGCCAACAACGCGCTCGTCGACGGCGCGCTGGCCGGCTACCGGGCAGCGGGGATGCGGGTCGGGCTCTACTCCTACAAGTACGGCTGGACCCAGATCACCGGCGGACGTCGGCTGCCGACCGTCCCGACCTGGGTGCCGATGAGCACCTGCAGCAAGGCGAGCTTCAGCGGCGGCCCGGTCTGGCTGACCCAGACGACGAGCAACGGCAGCGACCTCAACAGGACCTGCCCCGGCCAGGTCGGGCCCAGCCGGTTCCCTCAGGTGTTCGCCTCCACCTGAGCCCGCGGCGGCCCCTCACAGATCTCGGCGGTGGGGGCGTCAGGCGACCAGGCGCTTCTGCATCCGCCGCGAGGCGACCGCCCACGCGAGGACGCCGAACCCCGCCAGGAACACGGCATGCCCGAGGTCGGTGAGCGGCTGCAGCCCGAAGGCGGCGTGCCTGATGAGCTCGACGGTGTGGAACAGCGGGTTGAGGTGAGCGACCAGGCGCACCCAGTCGGGGAGCCCCTGGAGCGGGAAGAACGTGCCGGCAAAGAGGAACAGCGGCGTGACGAGCATGGAGATGACGTAGTCGAACGCCGCGAAAGACGATGCGAGCGCGGCGATGAAGATGCCGACGCATGCGAACCCGAAGCCGGTGACCAGTCCGATGAGCGGGATGAGCAGCATGCCTGCCGCGGGGTCCAGCCCGAAGACCATCGCGACCGTCAGCGGAGCGAGCCCGAAGACGGAGGCCTTCGCCGCGAGCCAGAGCGCCTCGGCCGTGACGACGTCGATCGCATCGACGGGCGCGGCGAGCAGCCCGTCGTAGGTGTGCTGGTAGTCGCGCTTGAAGAACGTCTCGAACATGCCCGGGAAGATGGTCGTGAACAGCACCGTCTGGGCGACGATGCCGGTGCCGACGTACTCGACGTAGTCGATGTTGCCGACCTTCGCGACCAGCGCGCCGAAGCCGAACCCGAACGCCAGCAGCGAGATGACCGGATCCACGACGCTGATGACGGTGTTGCTGCGCCAGGTGCGCAGAAAGACGACGTAGTTGCGGAGCAGCACGCCGCCCACCGCACTGCGGTCGACCCTCACGCGACCTCCTCGCCGGTGTCTCCGGTGAGGACGACGAACACGTCCTCGAGGACAGCGGCACGTCGACGTAGGCCGACCTCGGGGCCGGTGGCCCCGACGTCGATGGGCGAGAACGTCTCGGCGCGCAGGACGGACAGCGAAGCCCCGGTACGCCGCGTGGGGAGCCCAGCGGCGACGGCGCGCGCGGTGATGTCGGCGAGGCGGGACGCAGGGGCGTGGACCTCGAGCGCCTCCGAACCGACGTGCTTCGCGACGAGCTCCGACGGGACACCGCGGGCAACGACCCGGCCCAGGGCCATGACGGCAACGTCGTCGGCCAGCCGCTCGGCCTCCTCGATGTAGTGGGTGCTCATCAGGATCGTGACGCCCTCGTCGCGCAGCCGCGAGATGAGCCCCCACAGCTCGCTGCGGACCTGCGGGTCGAGGCCGACGGTGGGTTCGTCGAGCAGCAGCACCTCGGGGGAGTGCACGAGGGCGCGGCCGATGAGCAGCCGACGGCGCATGCCGCCGGAGAGCTCCTTGACGCTGTCGCGCCGGCGGTCCTGGAGGGTGGCGATCGCGAGTGCCTTGTCGACGGCCTCCGGGCGCTCGGACCTCGGGACGCGGTAGAGCGCGGCGAACACCTCGACGGCCTGGCCGACCGTGAGGTCCTCGTCGAGGTTGTCGTCCTGCGGCACCACGCCCATCCGGGCCCGCGCGAGCTTGGACTGGCGGGGCAGCTCCAGGCCGAGGACCGACAGCGTGCCGCTGTCGGCGATCGCCTGCCCCGTGAGCATCTTCATCGTCGTCGACTTGCCCGCCCCGTTGGGACCGAGCAGCCCGACGCAGGTGCCCGGCGCGATGTCGAGGTCGAGCCCGTCGACCGCGCGACGTTCGCCGAACGTCTTCACGACCCCGCGCAGGGAGATGGCAGGGCCTGTCACAGGTCCAAAGTGTCAGTAGGAGACAGTGCCGTCCAACCACATACGGAGGTTCGGCGATGGCAAAGACCGCGATCGTGACCGGGGCGTCAGCGGGCATCGGAGAGGCCACCTGCCTGGCACTGGTCGAGAAGGGCTTCACGGTCTATGCCGTGGCCCGGCGGGCCGACCGGATGGCCCACCTGGCCGACAAGGGCATCGTGCCGGTCAGTGCAGATGTCACTGCTGACGCCTCGATGGTTGCGCTGGTCGACAAGGTCATCGCTGCGACGGGGCGGATCGACGTGCTCGTCAACAACGCCGGCTACGGCTCCTATGGCGCACTGGAGGAGGTGCCGATGGAGGAGGCCCGCCGGCAGTTCGACGTCAACATCTTCGGGCTCGCGCGACTGACGCAGCTCGTGCTGCCGCACATGCGGGAGCAGCGGTCGGGACGCATCATCAACGTCAGTAGCGTCGGCGGGCGCATCTGGGAGCCGCTCGGTGCGTGGTACCACGCGACCAAGTTCGCGGTGGAGGGCCTGAGCGACAGCCTGCGGGCCGAGCTCCGGCCGCACGGCATCGCGGTCGTGGTCATCCAGCCCGGGGCGATCCGCACCGAGTGGGCCGCGATCTCGGCGGACAACCTGCTGCAGGCGTCCAGCATCCCGGCCTACCAGGAGCAGGTGAGGATCGGCGCGGCTGTGCTGAGGAAGGCCGACGAGACCCGCGCTGCGAGCCCGCCGAGCACCGTCGCCAGGACGATCGCGAAGGCGGCGACGGCTCGGCACCCGAGGACGCGGTATGCGACCGGCGGCGGCGCGCGATCTGTGCTGCTGTTCAACAGGTTGCTCACCGACCGGGGCTGGGACCGGGCGATCACCGCGGCCTATCGGAGCCAGGCGAGGCAGTGAGGTTCACCTCTCGTTGACACGGGCCGGCAGGAATCGGGTCGCAGCCCGTCGAAGGAGTACGCACATCCAGCATCCCCGGAGGATCCGTGCGTCGCCGCAGCTCTGCCCTGCTCGCCCTGGTCGGGCTGGCCTCGACCGCTGTGACCTTCAGCGCCCTCGCGTCCAACGCGTCGACGTTCGGCGCGCCTGAGGGTGGCTTTGCGGCCTACCACGCGAAGAAGCTCACGACCCTGCCCAAGGAGCTGCCGGGCAACAAGGCGATCACCTACCACGGCGCCAAGCTCGTGCTCGCCCAGAGCTACGTCGGCCGCAAGGCCGCGGAGCCGACGCTCGGAGTGGACAAGCTGGGTCACGTCTACACGGTCGCCGCCGCGTTCGACGCGATCCCGGGCAATCCGCCGAAGAACGAGCCGCGGACCCTCGTCATGAAGTCCACCGATGGTGGCCGCACGTTCCACGACAACTCCCCGCAGCAGGCCGGCCTGCGCACGCAGAACGTCAGCACCGATCCCTACATCTACGTCGAGCCGGACAGCGGGCGGGTCTTCGACATCGACCTGCAGGGCGTCAACGGCGCGCACCTGTCCTACACCGACGACGGCGGAAAGACCTGGACGGAGTCGCTGCTGACCACCGCCGGCGTCAACGACCACCAGACACTGGTCGCCGGCCCGTTGCCCGAGGGAGGCGGCCTGCTGCCGCTGTCGGACCCGAAGTTCCAGAAGGTCCTCTACTACTGCACCAACGGCATCGCCTACGGCTCCTGTGCGCGCAGCTACGACGGTGGCAGGACCTTCACCCAGGCCAACCAGACCGGCTACGAGGCCTTCAACCCCGGCTACCTCGCCACCTTCGACCTCAACCACAACGAGGGGATCTGCGGGAGCCTGCACGGCCACGCGGTGACCGACCGCACCGGCCGACTGTTCATCCCCCGCGGCTACTGCCAGATCCCGATGATCGCCATCTCCGAGGACGCCGGCCTCACCTTCACCGACGTGCAGGTGGCCAACGTGGCGATGAGCGGCCAGCAGGCGTCCGTCGCCGCCGACCGCAACGGGACGCTCTACTACGTGTTCCAGGACGCGAAGTTCAGCCAGCCCTACCTCGTGATCAGCCGCGACCACGGCCGGCACTGGGGCACCCCGATGATGATCGCGCCACCCGGCGTCAACGAGACCAACTTCCCGACGATCGACGTCGGTGACCCCGGCAAGATCGCCATCACGTTCCCCGGCTCGACGTCGACGCTCGGCTCCAAGGACAAGACCCGGCCCTGGAACAGCTACGTCGTGATGTCCACGAACGCACTCAGCAAGGACCCGCTGTTCCTGTCGAACATCGCGAACCCCAAGAGCGACCCGGTGGCCCGCGGGGACTGCAGCAACCGCTGCGGCCGGATGTATGACTTCCTCGACGTCGTGAGCGCACCGCTCGACCACGGCCGCATCTTCGCCACCGCCGTCGACACCTGCACGGCATACCTCTCCTGCAACAGCAAGCGGCTGCCCGGCAACAACGACAGCAACGACGTCGTTCAGGAGGAGACCGCCCACGACTACGGCGCCTCCGCCGACATGCAGGGCGTCATCATCCGCCAGGTCTCCGGCCCGGCGCTGCGGGGCACCGGCAATATCACGCACGACACCGCTCGCTAGCCTGACCGCCTTGGGCTGCTCCGGGTGCGGGGCACCCGGAAGGTGGTGACCTGGTGAGCCTCAACCGGTTCGTGGCGGCGCAGGAGCGGACCTACGACGGGGCGCTCAGTGAGCTCCGGGCCGGCGAGAAGCTCGGGCACTGGATCTGGTTCGTCTTCCCGCAGCTCGCCGGCCTCGGGCACACCCCGACCGCGCAGCACTACGGGCTGTCCGGTGCCGACGAGGCGCGTGCGTACCTCGACCACCCCGTGCTCGGGACCCGGCTGCGGGAGTGCGTCCACGCCCTGCTCGAGCTGCCCGCCGTCGATCCGGTCACGGTGCTCGGCCTGGTCGACGCGCTGAAGCTGCGCTCGTCGATGACGCTGTTCGCTCAGCTGTCCGACGACCCTGCGTTCGGCCAGGTGCTCGATCAGTACTATGCCGGAAAGCCCGACGAGCTGACGCTGGAGCTGCTCAGCGGCCGCCCCGAGTGAGCCTGCTGAACCACTGCCCCTGGAGCTGCCTGGTGACCGCGATGAGCCGGTTGCGATGAGTCCGGGTCGCCGCGAGCGTCGGCACTGACATGGTGGAAGACAAGGCCCGCTGGGTCGCGCTCTACGTCCTGTGCACCGGGATGCTCATGATCGTCCTCGATGTGACGGTGGTGAACGTGGCGCTGCCCTCGATCCAGGACGACCTGCACTTCACCAGCGCGGGGCTCGCGTGGGTCGTGAACGCCTACCTCATCGCGTTCGCCGGGCTGCTGCTGCTGTCCGGTCGGCTCGGTGACCTGCTCGGCCGTCGCCGCGTACTGCTCCTCGGGCTCGGGGTCTTCACGGTCGCGTCGCTGCTCTGCGGGGCCTCGCAGAGCCAGACCGAGCTGGTGCTCGCGCGCTTCCTGCAAGGCATCGGCGGGGCGCTCGCCTCGGCAGTCATCCTCGGCATGATCGTGGCGCTGTTCCCGGAGCCGGCAGCGCAGGCCAAGGCGCTGGGCGTCTATGGCTTCGTCGCCTCCGCGGGAGGTGCGCTCGGGTTGCTCGCCGGCGGGGTCCTCACGCAGGTCCTCAACTGGCACTGGATCTTCTTCGTCAACATCCCGATCGGCATCGCGACGGCGTGGTTCGCGGTGCGACTCGTGCCAGACGACCAGGGCCTCGGCCTGCGTGCGGGTGCCGACGCCCTCGGTGCCGTGCTCATCACGGCCTCGCTGATGACCGCGGTCTACGGGGTGGTCACCTCGGCGTGGTGGTTGCTGGCGCCGGCCGCGGCGCTGCTCGCCGGCTTCGTGTGGCGGCAGGCCACCGCAGCCAAGCCGCTCATCCCGCTCGAGCTGTTCCGCTCCCGGGTCACCGTCGGCTCCAACGTCGTGCAGGTCCTCACGGTGGCGGGCATGTTCGGGATGTTCTTCCTCTGCACGCTCTATGTGCAGCGGGTTCTTGGCTGGGACGCCCTCGAGATCGGTCTGGGGTTCCTGCCCACGACCGTCATCATGGGCGTGATGTCGCTACGGGTGAGCGACCGTGTCGTGAGCCGGTACGGCGGTCAGCCGACGCTGCTCGTCGGCACGCTGCTCGCGACCGTCGGGATGGCGCTGTTCACGATCGCCCCCGTCGACGGCGTCTACCTGGTGCACGTGCTGCCCGGCATGACGCTGCTGGGCCTCGGCATGGGGGTGGCGTTCCCAGCACTGATGGCGCTCGCCATGTCGGACGTCTCTCCGGAGGACGCTGGGATCGCCTCCGGCCTGGTCGGCACCACGGCCGAGGCCGGCGGCGCGCTCGGGCTCGCTGTCCTCGCGACGCTCGCGAACACCCGGACCGGCACCCTGACCGGCCGGGGTGTCGGCGAGCTGCAGGCGCTGACCAGCGGCTATCACCTGGCGTTCGGCGTCGGGGCGCTGATGCTGCTCGCCGCGGCCGGCGTGGTCGCGACGGTCCTCAGACCAAAGGTGGACGCGGAGGTCTTGACCGAGCAGGTGGCGGCCTGAGGGCGATGAGTTCGGGGATCGTCCCGCGTCACCTCCTGTGCAAGGCTCGGACTGTCGCGCGAGGAGGACACCATGACCACGACTCTTTCCGCTCCTGGGCTGGAGGAGATCGAGCAGTACCGCACCGAGCTGCGCGGGTACTGCTACCGGATGCTGGGCTCGACCTTCGACGCCGACGACGCGGTGCAGGAGACGCTCGTCAAGGCGTGGCAGAAGTCGGACAGCTTCGAGGGCCGCTCCTCGGTGCGGTCGTGGCTGTATCGGATCGCCACCAACGTCTGCCTCGACAGCCTGCGTGCCCGTGGCCGGCGTGCGCTGCCGATGGACCTCTCCTCGCCCGCGTCCCCACTGACGCCGCCTGACCACACGCTCCCCGACTCCGCCTGGCTCGAGCCGGTGCCCGACGCCGACGTCACGCCGCTGTCGGCGGACCCCGCGCTGAAGGCGGTGTTCAGCGACAGCATCCGGCTGGCCTTCGTCGCGGCCCTGCAGACGCTGCCGCCGAAGCAGCGCGCCGTCCTGATCCTGCGCGAGGTGCTGTGCTGGCAGGCCGCGGAGGTCGCGGAGCTGCTCGACACCACCGTCGCGGGTGTCAACAGCGCCCTGCAGCGCGCCCGAGCCACGCTCGGCGCCACTGACCTGTCCAACCCGGCTCCTCTGGAGCAGGCCGACAAGGAGCTGCTCGCTCGCTATGTGAAGGCCTTCGAGGCCTACGACATCCCGGCGCTCGTCTCGCTGCTGCACGAGGACGCGAGCATCTCGATGCCACCGATGGCGATGTGGCTGCAGGGAACGGCAGACCTGTCCGCCTGGTACCTCGGCTTCGGCATCGGGTGCAAGGGCTCGCGGCTCGTCCCGACCGTCGCCAACGGGCTGCCGGCCTTTGGCCAGTACCGTCCCGACCACGACAACGGTGGCCACCAGGCGTGGTCGCTGCAGGTCCTCGAGATCACCGACGGAGCGGTGGCGCACATCCACCACTTCCTCGATGTCGAGAAGCTGTTCCCCCGCTTCGGCCTGGACCTCCGCCTCCCTGTCAGCTGATCACGACGGAGAGTCACCCGAGAGGACGTCGCCCAGGCCGCACGCGGTGAACAGCCGGACATCGGCGCCCACCACCTCGAGCTGACCGCGACAGCGGCGGGCCAGCAGCCGCATCCGCGACACCGCGTCGACGACCGAGAGGTCGCACCCGGAGACCGCCACGACGACGTGGACCTCGTGCCGGAGCAACCCGTCCACGTCGTCGCAGGCGGCTGTGATCGCCGCCGCGGTCAGCGGCCCGCGCAGGGTCACGACGGTGCTCACGAGGGGTTGACGAGCGGTGGCCCCTCAACTCATCGCCGCCGTGCTGTCGGACGGTCAGCCCTGGAGCGCGGCGAGGTGCTCGGCCAGGACGTCGATGAAGGTGCCCGTGCCGTGCTCGGCCCCGACGTACTGCTCGTCCGTGAGATGGCCGCCGCTCTGCCGAAGGGTGAGCTCGGTCTTCCCGTCGGCCTCGGCGAGGTCGAAGTGGAACAGGTCGTACTCGAGGGGTGTCCCCTCGGGGAACTCGTCCGGGACCGTGAACGCGAGGACGAGGTGCGAGGTCGGGTCGACCTCACGGAACTCGCCGAGCCACGCCATCTCGACGCCGTTCGGGAGGACCATCGTGCCGCCCCAGGCGCCGCCGACCCGCGCGTCGCAAACCATGTCCTTCATCTGGCCGTCGTGGCCGCCGTACCAGACGGCGAAGTGCTCGGGTTGGGTCAGGCAGGCCCAGACCAGGTCCTGCGGAGCGTCGAAGGTGCGCTGGATGGTGTAGCCGCGCTCCTCGTTGACGGGCGAGGTGTTGAGCGTCATGACTTCTTCTCCTTCTCGAGGGGGTCGATGGCATGCGTGAGGTTCTTGAGGTGCGCGTCGAGGCGGTCGAAGGACCCCTCCCAGAACACGCGGTAGTCGTCGAGCCAGGCCGCCGCGGTGCCGAGCTGCTCGCCGTTGAGGCGGGCCGGCCGGTACTGCGCGTCCTTGCCGCGGCCGATGAGCCCCGCCGCCTCGAGCACCTTGAGGTGCTTCGACACGGCTTGCAGGCTCATCGCGAACGGCTCGGCGAGCTGGTTGACCGTGGCCTCGCCCTCCGCCAGCCGCTCGAGGATCGTGCGGCGGGTGGGGTCGGCGAGGGCCGCGAACACCTTGCTCAGCGGATCCATTGCTCAACTCCTTGGTTGATAAACCAAATAGTTGAACAGTCGCGCACGCTTGTCAACCTCTCAGGGAGGGCGGTACGGCAGTGGGCGAGAGCGCAGGAAGGGGATGGTTGAGTGGAGCGCATGTCTCTGCACCTGCGCGGGCCGGTGCTCGTAGGACCGGACGACGTGCGGGACGAGGCCTGGGTCCTCGGGGGACGGATCACCTTCGACCGACCCGCCGCTGAGGTCGCGACCCTCGAGGGCTGGGTGCTGCCGGGCCTCGTCGACGCGCACTGCCACCTCGGCCTCGGCCCCCACGGTGAGGTCGCGGCCGAGGTGACCGAGCAGCAGGCGCTGACCGACCGGGCCGCGGGTGCCCTCCTCCTGCGCGACGCGGGATCACCGGCCGACACCCGTTGGGTGGACGACCGCGAGGACCTGCCGGTGCTGATCCGGGCGGGCCGGCACCTCGCGCGCACCCGCCGCTACCTCCGCGACTTCGCCAACGAGGTGGAGCCGTCCCAGCTGGTCGAGGCCGTGCGCGAGCAGGCGGTCCGTGGCGACGGCTGGGTCAAGCTCGTCGGCGACTGGATCGATCGCGAGTCAGGCGACCTTGCCCCGTGCTGGCCGGAGGAGGTGCTCGGCGCGGCGATCGCCGCAGCCCACGAGCTCGGCGCCCGGGTGACCGCGCACTGCTTCGGCGAGGAGTGCCTGGCACCCCTCGTCCGCGCGGGGATCGACTGCGTTGAGCACGCCACCGGGCTCACCGAGCAGACCATCCCGCTGTTCGTCGAGCACGACGTCGCGATCGTGCCGACCCTCATCAACATCGCCACCTTCCCCGACATCGCGGGTGCAGCGTCGGAGAAGTTCCCGCGGTACTCCGAGCACATGCTGGCCCTGCACGCGCGGCGGTATGCGACGCTCGCGGCCGCCCACGAGGCCGGCATCCGGATCTACACCGGCACCGACGCGGGTGGGTCGCTGGCGCACGGCCGGGTCGCCGACGAGGTGCTCGAGCTGCGCCTCGCCGGCCTCTCGATCGACGACGCGTTGCGCGCCACGACCTGGGACGCGCGTCCGTGGCTGGGACGACCGGGTCTCGAAGAGGGGGCGCAGGCCGACCTCGTGGTCTATGACGCCGATCCACGTGAGGACCTTGCCGTGCTGCAGCAGCCGAAGGCAGTCGTGCTGCGAGGGATCGTCCGCTGAGCGCCCTGCGGTTCGAGCGCGTCACCTGGCGGCGGGAGGGCACCGAGATCCTGCGAGGGATCGACCTGGCCGTCGGTGCAGGTGAGCGTTGGGCGCTGCTCGGTCGCAACGGCTGCGGCAAGACGTCGCTGCTGGCGCTGGCTGGTGCGCGAGAGCACCCGTCATCCGGGACGGTGGCGGTGCTCGGTCATCAGCTCGGCCGGGTCGACATCTTCCGCGAGCTGTGGCCGAGGATCGGTCAGGTCACCGGCCGCCACACCCCGTCCGGACGCCTCACGACCGGGCAGGTCGTGCTCACCGGACTGACTGGGACGAACGGCCTGCGGCTGCGCTGGACGCCGACCTCCGCCGACCGCGACGCGGTCACCAGATCCCTTGAGGAGGTGGGGATCTCGGCTCTTGCCGGTCGCCCGTGGGAGGTGCTGTCCAACGGCGAGCAGCGCCGCACCCTGCTGGCCCGGGCCCTGGTGCGAGAACCCGACCTGCTGCTCCTCGACGAACCTGCGGCAGGGCTCGACCTACCTGCCCGCGAGCACCTCATCGAGGCGCTCGACCGGGTGCGGACGGGGCTCACGAGCGTGCTGGTCACGCACCACGTGGAGGAGATCCCTGCGACGACGACGCACGCGGCGCTGATGGCGGACGGCCGGTTGCTCGCGCAGGGCCGGGCCACCGACGTCCTCACCTCCGAAGGGCTGTCGGACTGCTTTGAGATGCCGCTGGTCGTCGAGGAGCGCGACGGCCGGTTCAGCGCTCGAAGACGCGACGCGGGACGTCGACCAGCATCGTCGTGATGTCTCCCTCGGGGACGCCGTGCTCCCGCAGGTAGGGCAGCACGTCGTCTTCGAGGTGCAGGTAGTGCCACTGCGGCAGCATCGGCTTGACGGCCGGATCGATCCAGTCGATGTAGCAGGCGGCATCCTGCGACAGCACCATCGAGGAGGCGAAGCCGCGCCGGCACAGCTCCACGACCGTGTCTGCCCGGGCCTCGAAGGTCGTCGCCAGGTTGATGCCGAAGCGGTCCATGCCGAGCGTGAAGCCCTGGGACGCAAGCGACTCCAGGTGATCGACGTCAGTCGTGTCGCCGCTGTGACCGAGCACGATGTGTCGGGGATCCACGCCCTCCTCGTCACACATCACGCGCTGCACGACGGGACCCGTCCGCGACCCCGGGTGCGTGTGCACCGTGACCGGTGCGCCGGTCTGCAGGTGCGCCTTCGCGACCGCCCGCATGACGCGCTCGACGCCGGGTGTGAGGCCTGGTTCGTCGATGGCGCACTTGAGCATGCCCGCCACCACACCATGGTTGCCTTCGGTCAGGTCGCGGACGAACAGGTCGACCATCGGCTCGTCCATGAACACGGCCGGGCCGCGGTGGTGGAAGAAGAACGGGACGTCCTCGTAGGTGTAGCAACCGGTCGCCGCGACGATGTTGAGGTGCGGCACCTGCTCGTTGATGCGCCTGATCCTCGGCAGGTAGCGGCCCAGCCCCACCACGGTCGGGTCGACGATCGTGCGGACCCCCTGCGCAGCCAGCGCGGTGAGCTTCGTCACGGCGTCCGCGACCCGTTCCTCCTCGTCCCACTCGTCGGGATAGTTCTGCTGGACGTCGGGCGTGAGCACGAAGACGTGCTCGTGCATGTAGGTGCGGCCGAGGTCGGTCGCCTCGACACTGCCGAGCACGGTGGGGACAGAAGTCATGGCCGCAACGTAAGCTGTTCAAGAAGTGCCGGGGAATGCCGATGCACTGAGCACGGTTGCACCCCATGACAGCGGGCACAATCGCTGCACCGGAAGCCGACAGGGTTGTCGCGCCGGAACCAAGACCCCGCCGACGAGATCGTCGGCGTACCAGAGAAGAGAAGAAGATGAACGACGACGGACCCTGGGACGACTGACGTCCCACACCCGCATCGCAACCGGCCCGTCCCTCCTCCGAGGGGCGGGCCGGTTTGGTTTCAGGGACGTGGGTCAGGCGTAGCGGACCTGGAGCTCCTTGATGCCGTGGACGAAGTTGGAGCGCAGCGGCCGGGGCGCGGCCAGCGGTGCGATCGCCGGCATCCGCCGCGCGATGGTGTCGAAGAGGATCCGGACCTCTGCCCGGGCCAGGTTGGCGCCCAGGCAGAAGTGCGGACCGCCGCCGCCGAAGGCGACGTGCTCGTTGTCGACGCGACTGATGTCGAAGGTGTCCGGGTCGAGCAGGCTGCGCTCGTCGCGGTTGGCCGCGGAGTAGTAGATGACGACCCGATCCTCGGCCTTGATCTGCTGACCGCCGAGCTCGTAGTCGGTCAGCGCGGTCCGCTGGAACTGGATGATCGGCGAGGCCCACCGGATGATCTCCTCGGCAGCGGTCTCCAGCGGGCGCTCCGCCTTGAACAGCTCCCACTGCTCGGGATGCTCGAAGAAGGCCTGCATGCCGTGCGTGATGGCATTGCGGGTCGTCTCGTTGCCGGCGACCATGAGCAGCACGAAGAAGATGGCGAACTGGTCGGGTGTCAGCGCCCCCTGGCCCGTGTCGGCCTGGAGCAGCGTGCTGATGAGGTCTGCGTCGGGCGAACGAGCGGGGCGAGCGTGCTTGTCCTGGGCGAGGGCATGCGCCATCCCGAACATCTCGGCCATCGCGACCTCGGCCTCCGCAGCGGAGCCGCCGAGCTCGGGATCGTCGAACCCGATCATCCGGTTGGAGAGCTCGAAGACGGCCTTGCGCTGGTCGGCGGGGACACCGACGAGCTCGCAGATGGCGAGCAGCGGCAGCTCGGCGGCGACGTCCTGCACGAAGTCGCCTGCACCCTTGGCAAGCGCCCTGTCGACGATGTCGTCGGCGAACTCCTGGAGCCGGCCCTCGAGACCGCGGATGGTCCGGGGGTTGAAGGCGCGCTGCACGATCTGGCGGTAGGCACCGTGCTCCGGCGGGTCCATGTTGAGCATCAGCTGGCGCGTCATCGCGAGGGCCAGCTCCTCGTCGGCCTCGTTGCCGAGGGTGAGCAGTGCCCCGCGGGCGTAGGAGGAGAAGACCTCAGGGGTTCGGCTGACCGTGCGCACGTCCTCGAGGCGGGTGACGACCCAGAAGCCGTCGCCCCAGGAGCCCGGCTGGTCGTGCCAGCAGACCGGTGCCTGGTCCCGCAGGGTGGCGAAGGCCTCGAACGGCAGTCCGCTGGCAAAGGTGTCCGGGTCGACGAGATCGAGGTGGGCGACGGGGCAGCGGGCGGCGGTGGTCATAGGACTCCTCCTAGCGATACGAGTCATCTCGTATCGCTATTAAGGTATCGTCGGGTGGCGTGGCTCACAAGACCTGGTTGACTGCTCCCCGATGACGAGCGCAGGGCGCCCCCGAGACCCGCGGGTCGATGAGGCGCTGCGCCGCGTCGTACAAGACCTGCTGGTGGCCGTGGGCTACCACGGGCTGACGGTCCAGGGCGTGGCGCGGGCGGCGGGGGTCTCCCCAGCAACGGTCTACCGGCGCTTCCCCGGCAAGCGCGAGCTGGTCGAGTGGGCGGCCTTCCCGGCGTCGGAGTGGGTCGAGCCGCGCTGGACGGGCCAGTACCGCAAGGACCTCACCACCTTGGTCGAGGTCCTGCTCGGCTGGCTGGTGCAACCGGCCGTCCGCGCTGCGGTGCCGGGCCTGCTGGGCGAGTACGTCCACGACGGGTCGCGCTACGAGCAGCTCCTGGAGGCCACCGTCGTCCCGGTACGGCAGTCGCTGGCCGAGCTCGTGGCCGGAGCCGTCGAGCGAGGGGAGGCGGTCGAGGGGGTCTCGTTGGCGGCCCTGCTCGACGTCCTGCTGGGAGCCGTGCTGCTCGAGGCGATGGTCCACGACGGCACCGGACTCCGGAAGGCGGCCGCCCGGATTGCCGACGTGGTGCGACGGGCGACGACGTGATGGGGCCGCTGATGGGGCCGCTGATGGGGCCACTGTGGGACGACGGCGCCTGGACCGGCCTGCCGGCGCTCGAGGAGGACCTGACCGCGGACGTGTGCGTCATCGGGCTCGGCGGCTCGGGACTGACGGCCGTGCAGGAGCTGCGCGCCCGCGGTGCCTCCGTGATCGGCCTCGACGCCGGCCCGGTCGGAGGCGGCGCGGCGGGTCGCAACGGGGGCTTCCTGCTGGCCGGACCGGCGCCGGTCTACCACCGGCAGCGCGACCCGGTGCTCTACCGGCGGACGCTGGAGGAGCTGGACCGCATGGAGGAGGCCGGCTTCCTCCGACGTACCGGCTCGTTGCGCATCGAGCGGGACGCCGACGGGCTGGCCGACTGCACCGCACAGGCCACGGCGCTGCGGCTCGACGGCTTCCCCGTCCTGGACTACCAGGGTCCTGAGGGCAGCGGCCTGCTGTTCCCCCGAGACGGCGTCTGCCAGCCCCTCGAGCGCTGCCGAGCCCTCGCCTCGGGTCCTGGGTTGTACGAGCGAACGCCTGCCGTGTCGGTCGCGCGCGGCGTCGTCGAGACGCCCGGAGGACGGATCTCCTGCGACCACGTGCTGGTCCTCGTCGATGGCCGGCTCGACGGGCTGCTGCCCGAGGTGCCGGTGCGGACCGTGAGGCTGCAGATGCTCGGCACATCGCCCGTGCCCCAGCGGTTCTCGCGGCCGGTCTACCTGCGCGGCGGGTACGAGTACTGGCAGCAGCTGCCCGACGGCCGGATCGTGCTCGGCGGCTTCCGCGACCTGGGCGGGGACGAGGAGGAGACGTCGTCGACCGAGGTGAGCGACACGGTGCAGCGCGCCCTCGACGAGCTGCTCGCGTCGCTCGCGCCGGAGGCCGTGGTCACGCATCGGTGGGCCGCATCGGTGGGCTTCACACCTGACGCCCTGCCGTACCTCGGTGAGGTGCGGCAGGGCGTCTGGGCCGCGGGTGGCTACTGCGGCACGGGCAACGTGATCGGGGCCTTGTGCGCCCGCCAGCTCGTGAGCGACGTGCTCGGTGGTCCGACCTACTGGTCGTGATCAACAGGACCTTGCCGGTCCGACACGCGCGCGCGGCGGCCTGCTGATCGCCTGTTGATCACGAAAAGGGGGGGCCGGCTTACTTGGGCTGGAGGCGGGCGGCTCCGTCGAGGCGGACGGTCTCGCCGTTGGCGTAGGTGTTGACGAGCAGCTCGAGGATCATCGACGCCAGCTCGTCCGCCGTACCCAGGCGCTTGGGGAAGACGACGTCGCGCTTGAGGCTGTCCTTGAACGCCTCGGATGCCTCGCCCTCGCCATAGATCGGGGTGTCGATGAGGCCCGGGGCCACGCAGTTGAGGCGGATCCCGGCCGCCGCGAGGTCGCGGGCGATCGGCGTGGTCATGCCGACGATGCCGCCCTTGGAAGCCGAGTAGGCAGCCTGGCCGATCTGCCCGTCGAAGGCCGCGATCGACGCGAGAGTGACGATCGCGCCCTTCTGACCGTCGGTGTCGAACGGCTCGGTGCGGGAGATGGCGGTCGCCGCGAGCCGCACGGTGTTGAACACCCCGATGAGGTTCACGTTGATGACCTGCGTGAAGTAGTCGAGGTTGAAGGCGGACTCGTAGGTGCCGTCGCGGCCGATGGTGCGCGACGCGGCACCGATACCGGCGGCGGCGACGGCGGTGCGGAACGTGCCGAGGCCCTCCGCGACCGTCAGCGCCGCGATGACCGCCTCGGGGTCCGTGACGTCGGCCCGGACGTACTCGCCGCCGATGTCTCCGGCGACCTTGACCCCCTTGTCGTCGTTGAGGTCGACGATGACGACCTTCGCGCCCCGGGCGGCGAGCTGGCGGGCAGCGGCCTCACCGAGGCCCGACGCACCGCCGGTGACGAGGGACGAGGTCCCGTTGAGGTCCAGCACGGCGTTGCTCCTTCATTCCACGGTTGAGGGCACCATCTTCTCAGTACGCCGAAAGCGGTCCCGAACCTGGTGGAGCACCGGCGCCGGGACGAAGGCCAGATAGCAGCTGATGATGCTGAGCGAGAACCAGCCGATGAGCAGCGTCGCCTCGATGCCGAGGTGGATGGCGACGCCCATGGCCATGGCCAGCCAGCGCGTCCGGGGAAGCCACATGCCGAACACGAGGAAGCCCTCGGCGACGAGCGTTCCGTAGGTCAGGAACGCCGAGACCGTCACGCTCGTCGCCGCCCACTGTGGCAGGACGATCCGCTGCAGGTCCTCGAGCTGGACGGCCTTGCCGACGGCTGTGCCGTTCTGCCACGACGTGCCGTGCAGCTTGGCCACGACCGAGAACAGGTAGATCCCGCTGACCTGCAGCTGCAGCAGCCGCAACCCCCAGGGCGCCCGGGGCTGCGGAGGGCGACGCCGTGCGTCGAGCGACCACAGCTCACCCGACGGCATCAGCGCGACGTAGAACGCGAGCTCCCGGAGCAGCAGGTCCCCGCTGTTGAGGACATAGACGTCGCGTCGCTGGAGGATCAGCAGCCCGAGGAAGACGATCCAGGCTGCGACCCGCGAGTGCCAGCCCAGCAGGAGAGCCACGGAGGCCACGAGGAGCAGCCCACAGGCGAGGTACGGCTGGGAGATGTCGACCGTCCACCACCCGGACGACCCGCCGACGGGCCCGCGCGTGAGGCCGTCAGGGGACAGGAAGGCCTGGGCGTCGGGCAGCAGCGACAGGGTCCAGCCGAGGGTGAGCAGCCCGCACGCGATCCGGAGCGCCGCCATCGGCGCGGTGTCGACCGGGGCGAACAGCCAGCGCCGCAGCGAGCTCACGGGAGGTCCAGCGTGTAGAAGTCGAAGCGCCCCGCCTGGGGCCGCGGCTTGCCGTCGCCAGGTATCGCGACGTCACGGAAGGTGCGGGTGAGGACGACCTTGGTGACGGCGGGACCGTACTCGCGGGCCAGCCAGCGGGCGGTGGGGTCCCACAGACCGGAGTAGTCATCGGCGCGGAGCCGCTCGACGTACTTCTGCCAGCGGTAGGTGCGATAGGGGGCGACGAAAACGCCGTTGTGCGGAGGGTCCCAGCGCCGGGTGTGCCCGTCCCGGTAGGTGAGCGTGGCGTAGACCGCGACGCCGAAGCTGCGGGGGTCCGGCGCGAACAGCGCCCAGTCCTGTTCGAGCCCGAGCCCTTGCGTGATGGGTCCGAAAGCGGAGACGGCCCGGTCGTGCGGCCGTCCCGCGGGCAGGTTCCAGGCTCCCACCGCGAGGACCACGAGCAGGGCGAAGGCGCCGATGACCGCCTGCCCGACGGGGCTCTGCTCGATCCGCATCCCGATCCGCACGGACGCGACGGTACGGCCTAGGGCGCTCCCACACCGACAGGATTGGACGGCGGCACGACACCACTGGCCCAGACGGCCCGGGCCACCGGTCCCAGAAGCTCGGCGGCCCGCTCGGTCTCGTCGGCGCCGAGGGCGTCCCACGGCCGACGGGCGGCCGCGTCGGTGACAGCTTCGACGTCGCTGCGCGCGCGGTGGCCGTCGGTGGTGAGCCGTCCGTCGCTGAGCCACCCCAGCGACTGCAGGTGCAGCGCCGCGGCATCCCAGTCCTGCTCGCTCCAGCCACGGCCCAGCCTCAGGTCCTCGGCCCTCGACTCACCGGCGGCGACCTTCAGCTGCATCGCCTCGATCGGCCCGATGCCGTGGCTGATGAGCGTCGCGACGTGGCCGTCACCGCGGTGCTCCCGGAGCGTGGTGGTGGCCTGCCACAGCGCTGCCAGCGGCTCGGTGGGACGGGCGATTGCCTGGTTGGCCGCAGCGAGGACCCGGCCCTCGCAGTCGGCGGCCGCGGCCGCCCGCCACAGCAGGTCGGCGAGCTCCTCCACAGGTGTACCCGCGCTGTGCGGAGCGAGCGCTGTCGTTGCACCGCTGCTGCGGGCCTGGAGGGCATCGGCGGGGCTGAGGCGGAGCCAGGCGTCGGGAAGCACCGCGGCGGCACGGCGGGGGTGGAAGCCGAAGAACGATGCCGTCGCCAGAGCCGGCCCCACAGGCCCCAACGGTGCGGCGCGCTGGATGACATAGCCCGCCCAGAAGCCGTCGATCCCCAGCAGCCGCAGGGGTTCTCGTGCCGCAGGGTCGAAGTAGGTGACGGCGTGCACCGGCTCGAGGAGCTGCCACATCCTGCGTGCGTCCATGGTGGCACGGTGGAGTATGACAGTCGTACTAGTCAAGGGGTATCCTGCCGGAGTGAGCACCGACACGCGCCAGCGGATGGTCGAGACAGCCGTCCGGTTGTTCCGTTCGCAGGGCTATGCCGCCACGTCCTGGCGCGGGCTCGTCGCGGAGTCCGGGACGCCATGGGGCTCCGTGCAGCACCACTTCCCCGGCGGAAAGCAGGAGCTCGCCGTCGCGGCCCTCAACGCGGGGGAGGATGTGGCGCTGGGCGCGATCCGGATCGGCTTCGACAAGCACAGCAACCCTGGTGAGGCGATCGCCTGGTGGTTCGGCAAGGCCCAGCTGCTCCTGGAACGCAGCGGCTATGAGCAGGGCTGCCCGATCGCGATGCTCGCCCTCCACTCGGGCGACCCCGTGGTGGCCCAGGCGAGCCGCGACGCCTTGCTGCGCTGGCGGTCCGCCCTCGCGGAGCGGCTCGCCGACGCCGGCTATGACGACCCCGACGCCCTCGCGCTGTCGGTGCTGACGACGCTCGAGGGCGCGCTCGTCCTCGCCAAGGGGCTGCGCTCCTCGGAGCCGCTCACGGTGGCGGCGGCGGAGATGCGCGCGCGGTTCGCGCCGTGATCCCGCAGGTGCTGTCGTCCGGTCTCCTGGTACGGCGCGTCGGCCCTGGGGACGCGGCCGGCCTGCAGTCCCTGGTGACCCGTTCGGACGTGCTGAGCAGGTACTCCCGCTTCCACGGGGCCGTGTCCCGGCTGCCGTCGTCCTACCTGCACCTGCTGGTGGACCGGCCGGCGTCCGAGCACGACGCCCTGGTCGCCGAGCTCGGCGGGCGGATCGTGGCCCTCGGCGACCTGGGGCCGGTGCCCGGTGAGCCGGGAGTCGTCGAGGTCGGCCTCCTCGTCGAGGCACCCTTCCGACGGCAGGGCCTTGCCCGCCTCCTGCTCGACGAGCTCGCCACCCGCGCGGCCGCCCGCGGGATGTCCGTGCTGCGCGCCGTCGTGCTGCACGAGCACGTCCCCGAGGTGCGGCCGCTGCTCGGCGACCGCCCGATCGTGCGGTCGTGGGTGGACGAATCCACCCACGGCTTCGAGATCGCGTTAGTCGGTGGCGATCGCGTCGAGCACCTTGAGCTTCGCGGCTCGGCGCGCCGGTAGGGCCGCCGCCAGGACACCACCGAGCGCGGCGATGACGAGGACCTCCACGATGCGCGCCCACGGGATCGCGAAGTCGGTGATCCCCGCATCGTGCAGCGCACTGACGAGGGCCCATCCGAAGGCCACACCGACGACGAGGCCGAGCAGCGCCCCGAAGACCGCGATGACGATGCTCTCCACCCGGATCATCCGCTTGAGCTGCCTGCGCTGCAGGCCGACGGCGCGAAGCAGCCCGAGCTCACGCGTCCGCTCGATGACCGACAGCGCGAGCGTGTTGATGATGCCGAGCACGGCGATCAGGACGGAGAGCAGGAGCAGTCCGGTGATGAAGTTCAGGATGCCGTCGATCTGGGCTCCCTGCTTCTTCACGAACTCTGCCTGGTCCTCGATCTGGACGTTGGGGAAGCTCGCCAGCCCGCGCTCGATGGCAGCTCGGCTCTGCGCCGGTGTCGTCGACGCCGCGGCCGTGACCGCGACGACCACCACCTTCTTGTCCGTCACGTTCCTGGCGTAGTCACTGGCCGTGACGAGGTAGCCGCCGGCGAACTGGTTGTTGTCGAAGACGGCACCGACCGTCATCGGCTGTGTGCCGGTCTTGGCCCAGCTCACCTCGATCGTGTCCCCGACCTTGGCCCCGAGGTTCTTGGCCTCGGCCTTCGAGACCGCCAGCTGGTCGTCCCGAAGGCCGGAGAGGTCACCGCTCAGCACCTTCAGCCTGAGCACGGCCTGCAGCGACGACGGGTCGACGCCCTGGATCGAGCTCGTTCCCGCCTTGCCGATCTTGGCCCTTGCCTGGGTGAACGCGGCGACCTTGCCAATCTCCGGCTGCTTGCTCAGCGCGGCCGCGACGTCGGGGGAGAACGGCTGGTACTGGTCGGTGTGCAGGACGTAGTCGGCGCCGAGCGACGTCGCCACGGCGGCGACGATGCTCTTCTTCGCGCTGGACCCCAGGGTGCTGATCGCCGCCACCAGAGCCAGCCCGATCATCAGCGCCGCGGCCGTCGTGCTGGTCCGGCGTGGGTTGCGCATCGCATTGCCCCGACCGAGTCGTCCGGCGACCCCGACCCGTGCGAAGGGCGCGGCGAGCAGTCCGACCACTGGTCGCGTGAAGACCGGCGAGACGACAGTGACGCCGATGAACGACAGCAGCGCACCGATTCCGACGAGGGCTATCGCACCTTGGGCGAGCCCCCCGACCAGGGCGACCACGCCGAGCCCGAGGATGACCGCACCGACGAGGGTCCGGGTCCTGAGCGACTTGCTCTCCGCGGGTCCGGACTCGCGGAGCGCCTGCACTGGTGCCATCCGCCCCGCCCGCCTCGCCGGGATGGCCGCCGCGACGACCGTCACGAGCACGCCGGCGACCAGGCAGTAGACGACGGTGCGCGTCTCCACGACGGTCGGGCCCTTGGGGATCTCGATCCCGATGGCACTGAGCAGCGCCTGGAACCCCTTGGCCAGCAGCACGCCCAGGCCGAGCCCTCCCAGACCTCCCACGAGACCGACCGCCACCGCTTCGGTGAGAACCGACCGCAGCACCTGCCCCCGGCTCGCGCCGAGTGCCCTCATGAGCGCGAGCTCACGGGTCCGCTGGGCGACCAGCATCGAGAAGGTGTTGAAGATGAGGAAGGCGCCGACGAACAGTGCGATGCGGGCGAAGTACTGCAGGAAGGTGTTGAAGAAGCTGAGCCCCTTCTTGATGTCGCCCGACTGCTGCGCCGCGCTCTGCGCCGAGGTGAGCACGTCGTACTTGTCGGCCGGGAGGGCGGCGGCGATCCGGTCGCGCAGGACGGTGTCGGAGACGCCGGGCTGGGCCGAGATGCTCAGCGCGTCCCAGGCGCCAGGGGTGCCGAACAACTGCTGCGCGGAGGGCGGGTCGAACGCGAGCAAGGTCGCGCCGGCCAGCGAGTTGGTGCTGCCGAAGCGCGCGACCCCGACGATCGTCGCCTTCTGCTGTGGTCCGTTGCCGATCACCCCGATCGTCTCGCCGATCGCGAGATGCTGCTTGGTCACCGTGTTCGCGTCGACGAGGACCTGGCCGAGGCCCTTGGGTGCGCTCCCGCGCACGATGGTGAGGGTCTCCTGAGGGCTGTCCTGGTGATAGGACACCCCGAGGACCGGCGGGCCGGCACTCTTGAACGCCTTGCCGTTCGGCAGGATCAGCGACGTCGGTTGGCCCACGGCACCGACTGCACTGCTGACCCCGGGGACCTTGCTGACGTCGTCGAGGACCGACTGGGGAACGGGCTCGCGGTCGTTGCCGTCGAAGCCGCTCGTGCCGAAGGCGGACACGCCCTGGACGGTCACCGCCGTGCCCTGGTTGATGGTGGCGAAGAGGTTGTCGAAGACCTTGCCGATGCTGTCGGTCAGCACGTAGGCGCCGGCCGCGAAGGAGATGCCGAGCAGGACGGAGAGGCTGGCCAGCAGGAGTCGCAGCTTGCGGCTCAGCAGTCCTCGCCAGGTCGCACGCAGCATCAGGCGCTCGCCTCGAAGCGCTTCATCCGCTCGAGCACCTTCTCCGAGGTGGGCGCGTCCATGTGGTCGACGATCAGACCGTCGGCGAGGAAGACGACCTTGTCGGCATAGCCGGCGGCAACCGGGTCGTGGGTGACGATGACGACCGTCTGGCCCTTGTCGCGGGCGCTCGCCTGCAGGAACGACAGCACCTCCGCTCCGGACCTGGAGTCGAGGTTGCCGGTGGGTTCGTCGGCGAAGACGACATCCGGCTTGGTGACGAGGGCGCGGGCGCAGGCCACGCGTTGCTGCTGCCCGCCGGACAGCTCTGCAGGCCGGTGGCTCAGGCGGTCGGCCAGACCGACGGCGCCGACCACCTCGTCGTACCAGGCCTTGTCGGGCTTCTTGCCCGCGATGTCGAGCGGAAGCAGGATGTTCTCCCCGGCCGTGAGGGTGGGCAGCAGGTTGAACTGCTGGAACACGAAGCCGACCCGGTCGCGCCGGAGCGCGGTGAGCTGCTTGTCACCGAGGCCGACGACCTGCGTCCCGCCGATCTCGATGCTCCCCGTGTCGACCGTGTCGAGGCCGGCGAGGCAGTGCATCAGGGTGGACTTGCCGGAGCCGGACGGGCCCATCACGGCGAGCATCTGCCCACGCGGCACTTCGAGGGAGACTCCGGCGAGCGCCGTCACCGCGGTCTCGCCCTTGCCGTAGGACTTGCGGACGTCGACGGCGAGCACCGCAGCGGGATGGGGGGGAGTGGTCATGCGGACACCTTGTCAGCGTCGGGTCAACGGCGTCATCAGGGTTCTGCCCTGAGCGGGCACTCAGGGCAGGATGCGGGTCATGGGCTTCGACAACCAGCGCCTCACCCGCATCGACCGGCACCTCGCGAAATACGTCGACGACGGCCGGCTGCCCGGCTGGCAGATCCAGGTCGCCCGGCACGGCGAGGTCGTCCACCAGTCGACCTACGGGCTGGCCGACGTGGAGGCAGGCCGGCCGGTCGCCGACGACACGCTGTGGCGGATCTACTCCATGACCAAGCCGCTCACCAGCGTGCTGGCCATGCTGCTCTGGGAGGAGGGCGAGTTCCAGCTCACTGACGAGGTGAGCCGCTGGATCCCCGCGTTTGCCGAGGCGAAGGTCTGGGACAAGGGCTCGGCGACGAACCCGTTCCTCGTGCCCGCGCTCGAGCCGGTCCGGATGTGGCACCTGCTGTCGCACACCTCAGGTCTGACCTACGGGTTCATGCAGGTGCACCCTGTCGACGCGGTCTACCGGGCGGCGGGCTTCGAGTTCGGCTGGCCGAAGGGTCATGACCTCGCAGCTGCCTGCGACGCCTGGGCCCGGCTGCCGCTGAAGTTCCAGCCCGGCTCGGCCTGGGCGTACGGCGTGAGCACCGACGTGCTCGGCCGCGTCATCGAGGTGATCACCGGAAAGCGCCTCGATGTCGCGCTGCGGGAGCGGGTGCTCGGCCCGCTCGGGATGGACGACACCCGCTGGTGGGTCGAGGGTGCCGACGTCGACCGCACAGCGGCGCTCTACGCCGCCTTCGAGGGCAAGGCGATCCGCTACGACGTCCTCGGTGACGTGGCCTACCGGGAGCCACGTGGCCACTCCGGAGGTGCCGGTCTGATCAGCACCGCGGCCGACTACCTGCGCTTCACCACGATGCTGGTCAACGGCGGCGACGGCTTCATCGCGCCTCGCACCGTCGAGCTGATGACACGCAACCACCTGCCGGGCGACCTGGCGACGTGCAACACCGGCGGGTTCGCCGAGACCGTCCTCGACGGCGTGGGGTTCGGCCTCGGCTTCGCCACCGTGCTCGACCCGGTGCCGTCGCGCGGCGCGTCGTCGGTCGGGGAGTTCTTCTGGGGCGGGCTCGCGTCGACGGCGTTCTGGGTCGACCGCTCCACCGGGGTCACGGCCAGCTTCTTCACGCAGCTGGTGCCGAGTTCCACCTACCCGATCCGCGCTGAACTGCGTCAGCTCGTCTACTCAGCGCTGCTTGAGACCTAGATGAGGTGCCGGCGGCGGAGCTGACCGAGGCTGACGACGCCGGCGACGACGGGCAGCCAGTGACCCGCGGTGCGATAGACCGCGACGGCCGTGACCGCGGTCTCCCAGTGCATCCCGAGGGCGGTCAGCCCGCCGACGAGGGCAGCCTCGATCGGTCCGACCCCGCCCGGGGACGGTACGGCGGAGCGGGCTGCCGCTGAGCCGAGCAGCGTGACGAGCAGCTCGTCGAGCGCGATGTGGCCCCCGACGGCGTGCACGGCGCCTTGCAGCGTGATCAACTGGGCGGCTGTCACGCCGACACAGCCCACGACGAGCGACAGGGCGCAGCGCGGTTGGCGTACGACCTCCCAGACGGCCGAGGCAAACCGGCCGGCGGACTCGAGGACCCGACGGCGCGTCTTGTGCATGAAGACGGTCGCGAGGCCCACGGCGCAGACGAACAGGACGGCGAGCTTCAGCCCGGTGTCGCTCGACGGCAGCTGCTGCATGCCGACGGTGCTTGCGGTGACCGCCGTGATCGCCGTGGCGCACAGCGCGCCGAAAGCCGTGCGCAGGCCGGCCGCCGCTGCGGCCTGCTCGGCGGAGAGCCCCGACTTGCGGTGGATGCGCAGCATCATGAGGTTGCCGCCGATACCGGCGGGTGTGACCGCGTTCGCGGCGGTGGTCGCCAGGACGGCCGGGACAGCTCGGCGGGCGCTCAGCGCGACCGGGCGCGAGCCGTTGAGGGCGAGGGCCGAGCACCCCACGAGAAGGGTGCTGCCGAGCACGGCCTGCAGCAGCCCGCCGACGTGCAGCCGGATGCCCAGAGTCATCGGGACCGCGACGCTGGCGACCGCCAGGGCGAGGCCGAGCGAGACGAGCACGCGCATTCGGGAGCGGGGCACTCTCCATCATCGGCTGCCGCGGGTGGCTTCTGGATGACCTTTCCCTGCACAGGGACCCGCGGGTGGCGAACATCTCATGTCATAACCGGACAGGGGTGCTCAAGGTGGACAGCGCTTCGTCCAGAAGGTCCTGAAGGTCCGCCGTGGGATCGCCGAGCCACTGCTCGTAGGCCGCCACGCAGCACGCGAGCACCTGGTGCGCGAGCAGCTGGCAGCGGAAGTCCTCGGCCGAGAGGCCGAGACGGGCGGAGACGTGCTCGGCCACGACGGCTCGCCAGCCGGCGTACCGCAGCGTGCTGTGCGCCTGCAGCGCCGGGGTGTGCAGCACCATCGCCATCCGGACCCGGTGCTGGGCCTCGGCGCCTTCGGGAAGCAGGTTGAACGCCTTGACCGCTTCGCGGAGCCCGTCCATCAGGTCGACCTCGGCGGGCAGCGCCGCGAGCCGGCCGCGGAAGTAGGCGAGCGCGACGTCCCAGTCGCCCCACACCACGTCGTTCTTGCTCGCGAAGTAGCGGAAGAAGGTGCGCCGGCCGATGCCGGCCGCCTCGGCGACGTCATCGACTGTCGTGTTGTCGAAGCCGCGCTCGGCGAACAGCTGCAGCGCGACGAGCTCGAGCTCGTCGCGCGTGGTGACCGCTGGTCGTCCCTGTTTCACGCCGCCCTCTTGTTAGTTGCACTCGGTGCCGTTATGTTGCCAGGTGTTGTGACCGCCGTCACCCTTCTATGTCACAGGAGACATCATGGACGACAACACCGCCCTCATCGAGGACGCACCCGAGGTCCCCGAGGTGACCCTCGACGAGGACTCGTTGGTCGAGGACGTCTCGATCGACGGCATGTGCGGCGTCTACTAACCCGTGCTGACACTGCACCCGCAGGTGTCGGTCCGGCCTGAGCCGTTCGGCGCGCTGCTCTATCACTTCGGCACCCGCCGGCTGTCGTTTCTCAAGGACCGTCGGCTGCTCGAGGTGGTCCGCAGGCTGGACGGCGCGACGACGGTCGACGACGCGTTGTCCGACGTCCCCGTGCCGGACCAGGCGGCGTTCCGGTCGGCGCTGGCCACCCTCGAGAAGACAGGCATGCTGCAGTGAAGCTGGTCGACCACTTCGCCACGGGCCTCGACGCCCCGATCTGCCTGACCTGGGAGCTCACCTACGCGTGCAACCTGGCCTGCCTGCACTGCCTGTCGTCCTCGGGACGTCGCGACCCACGGGAGCTCTCGACGCAGGAGTGCAAGGCCGTCATCGACGAGCTGCAGCGGATGCAGGTGTTCTACGTCAACATCGGTGGTGGCGAGCCGACCGTGCGCCCGGACTTCTGGGAGCTCGTGGACTATGCCACCGCGCACCAGGTCGGCGTGAAGTTCTCGACGAACGGCGTGCGCATCGACCGCGCGGCGGCGGAGCGGCTGGCGGCGAGCGACTACGTCGACGTGCAGGTCTCGCTCGACGGCGCGACCGCGGAGGTGAACGACGCGGTACGAGGGGTGGGTTCGTTCGACCTCGCTGTGACAGCCCTGCAGCACCTGCAGGACGCGGGCTTCAAGGACTCCAAGATCTCTGTGGTCTGCACCCGTCAGAACATCGGGCAGCTCGACCTGTTCAAGGAGCTTGCAGACCGCTTCGGTGCGACGCTGCGGCTCACCCGGCTGCGCCCCTCCGGCCGCGGTGCGGATGTCTGGGACGAGATGCACCCGACGATGGCGCAGCAGCGCGAGCTCTACGACTGGCTGGTCGCGCACGGCGAGGGCGTTCTCACGGGTGACTCGTTCTTCCACCTGTCGGCGTTCGGGTCGGCCCTGCCGGGCCTCAACCTCTGCGGCGCCGGTCGCGTGGTCTGCCTCATCGACCCGGTGGGAGACGTCTACGCCTGCCCCTTCGCTATCCACGACGCGTTCCTGGCCGGCAACGTGCGGGCCGCTGGTTTCCAGGAGGTCTGGCAGCGCTCTGAGCTGTTCGCCGAGCTGCGCCAGCCGCAGTCGGGCGGCGCCTGCTCGTCGTGCCAGCACTACGACTCGTGCCAGGGAGGATGCATGGCGGCGAAGTTCTTCACCGGCCTCCCGCTGGACGGTCCGGACCCGGAGTGCGTCCAGGGCTATGGCGAGCTGGCACTCGCCTCCGGTGTCCGCGAGGTCCCGAAGCCCACAGGCGACCACAGCCACAAGGGCGGCGTCCGGGGCGGCCCCGTGGCCCTGACGCTCTCGACCCGCCGCCCCGACCAGCTCTGCGAGGAGAACCCGCTCGCGGGTCTCACCATCTGATGCTCACGGAGTCGTTCACGATCGGCTCCCGAACGGCACCGTCGCGGGCGCTGTTCGGCCCGCACGAGACCAACCTCGGCAGCGGCCGGGCGCTGTCGGACAGACACGTCGCCTACTACCGCGAGCGGGCCGCCGGCGGCTGCGGCGTGCTCGTGGTGGAGACCGCCTCGGTGCACGACAGCGACTGGCCGTACGAACGTGCGCCGCTCGCGGCGGACTGCGGCCCGGGCTGGACGGCGATCGTCGAGGCCTGCTCCCCCGCACTGGTGCTCGCCTCACTGGGCCACACAGGTGGCCAGGGCTCGTCGGCCTACTCACAGCAGCCGCTCTGGGCCCCATCGGCGGTCGCTGATGCCGTGTCCCGCGAGCTGCCGATGGTCATGGAGGACACCGAGATCGCCGTGCTGACAGCCGGTTTCGGGACGGCGGCGCGGCTGGCGATGGCGTCGGGGTGCGCCGGCGTCGAGATCGAGGCAGGCGACCGATCGGTGCTGCGGCAGTTCCTGTCGGGCATCACCAACCAGCGCGCGGACGACTACGGGACCGACAAGGCGCGGCTGCTGCGCGAGGTGATCGCGGCGGCGCGGGCGGCGGTCGGCGACGGGCTCGTCGCGCTGCGGCTGTCGTGCGACGAGCTGGCACCGTGGGCCGGGATCACGCCGGAGCACGCCCTCGAGCTGGTCCCCACGCTCGACGTCGACCTGCTGACCGTCGTCCGGGCCGGCCCGTACGCCGGCTCCGCCTACCGGCCGGACGCGCACGTCCCGGAGGGCTTCAACAAGGCGCTCTGTGCCTCGGTCAAGGCCGTTGCCCGGTGCCCCGTCGTCCTGCAGGGATCGGTCGTGTCAGAGGCCTTCGCGTCCTCGGCCCTGGCCGAAGGCGGATGCGACCTGGTGGAGATGACCCGTGCCCAGATCGCCGAACCGGCCCTGCTGCAGAAGCTCCGGACCGGCGCCGCGCCGCGCCCCTGCGTGCTTTGCAACCAGGGCTGCCGGGTGCGGGACGCCCGCAACCCGATCGTCTCGTGCATCGGCGAACCGCGGTCCGGCCACGAGCTCTCTGACGCGCTGCCGGTCGACGGCGGCTCCGGCGAGGTGCTCGTCGTGGGCGGCGGCCCTGCGGGGCTCGAGTGCGCGAGAGTCCTTGCGCTGCAAGGGTTTTCGGTCGAGATCCGCGAGGCGGCCGAGATCCTCGGCGGTGCCGTCCTCGACGCCGCCCTGGGTGCCGGTCGCGAGCGGCTGAGGGCCCTCGTCGCATGGCTCGCGGCAGAGTGCGACCGACTCGGCGTCAAGGTCGTGCTCGGGCACGAGGTCCTCGCGGCCGAGCTCTCGTCGTACTCCGGTCGGGTGGTGCTCGCGACCGGCGCGAGCGCTCGGGACACGGGGTGGGTCGATGCGAGGGACGCGCTGCGCGGCGTGCTGCAGGACGGTCCGGTGCTCGTCCACGATCCCGTGGGGGGACCGGTCGGCGTGAGCGTCGCCGAGAAGCTGGCGGCGGACGGCCGTGAGGTCCGCATCGTCACTCAGGACCCCATCGTCGGCACCCTGCTCTCGCTCACCGGCGACCTGGCCGACTGCAACACCCGGCTCCAGCAGCTCGGGGTCCCTCGCGAGCTGAAGTCCCTGCTGCGCAGGGCTTCCGGCGGCACCGCTGTGCTCGAGGACGTGTGGACGGGGGCGCAGCGAACGGTGCCCGCAGCGGTCGTCGTGGACTGCGGCCCGCGGCTGCCTCGCGAGGAGCTGTACGAGACCGGGATGCTGCGGGCCGGGGACTGCGTCGCGCCCCGCACCATCCTCGAGGCCGTGCTCGAGGGGCGCCGGGTTGCGCTGGAGCTCGGTGCATGAGCCGCTACCCGCATCTGCTGTCGCCGTTGCGCGTCGGGCCGCTGACGCTGAAGAACCGCGTGGTGTTCTCGGCGCACCTCACGAACTACGCGGAGTACGGCAAGCCGTCGGAGCAGCACGCGGCCTACTACGCCGCGCGGGCGGCGGGCGGCGCCGGGCTGATCATCACCGAGGAGCACAGCACCCACGTCACGGACTGGCCCTACGAGAAGCTCATCCACGGCTTCGATCCGGCCGTCATCCCCGGCTACCGCCGGATCACCGACGCGGTGCATGCCCACGGCGTCCCGATCCTGGCCCAGCTCAACCACAACGGCGGACAGGCGTCGTCGATGTTCAGTCGGCTCCCTGTGTGGGCGCCCTCACCGATCGCCGATCCGTTGTTCCGTGAGGTCCCGAAGGCGCTGGAGCTGCACGAGATCCGGGACGTCGTCGACGGCTACGCCCTGGTCGCAGAGCACTGCGTCGCAGGCGGATTCGACGGGGTGGAGCTGCAGTGCAGCCACTCCTCGCTGGTCCGCGGGTTCCTCTCGCCGGCGACGAACGTCCGGACCGACGCCTACGGCGGTGTGCTCGAGAACCGCGCTCGCCTGCTGTTCGAGATCGTGGCCGCCGTGCGGTCGGTCCTCGGGCCGGAGCGGGCCCTGGGGGTCCGGCTCTGCGGCGACGAGCTCATCGAGGGCGGCACCACCATCGAGGAGGCAGTCGCCGTCGCCCGGATGGTCGACGCCACCGCACAGGTCGACTACATCAACACCTCGATCGGGGTCGCGACGGCGACGCTGTACATGATCGAGGCGTCGATGCAGGTGCCGCCGGGCTATGCGATGTTCATCCCCTCGGCCATCCGCGAGGCGGTGTCGATCCCCGTCATCGGGGTCGGTCGCTTCAAGGATCCGGTGCAGGCCGACCGCGCGATCGCCGCCGGCCAGGCCGATCTGATCGGCGTCGTCCGAGGGCAGATCGCCGATCCCGACTTCGTCCGGAAGGCGCGCAGCGGCAGCGCACAGGACATCCGTACCTGCCTGTCCTGCAACCAGGAGTGCGTGGGCCGGATGGGGCTCAACCGCTGGCTGGGGTGCATCGAGAACCCGCGCACCGGCCGTGAGGCGGTGGTGCTGCCGATGCCGACGCGACGGGCCCAGCGCGTGCTCGTCGTCGGCGGTGGGCCGGCGGGTCTGCAGGCGGCGGTCACCGCGGCCGAGCGCGGGCACCGGGTCACGCTGCTCGAGAAGGCCGATCGGCTCGGCGGTCAGGTGCCGGTCGCCGCCTCCGTGCCGTCGCGAGCGGAGTTCCTCGACATCACCCGCAACCTCGCCGCGGCGGCGCAGCGGGTGGGCGTCGACGTGAAGCTGCAGCACGAGGCGACGGCCGACGAGATCACCGCCGACGCACCCGACGCCGTCATCCTGGCCACAGGTGCCGTGCCCGCAAGGCCTTGGTGGGCAGGCGATCTCACGCAGGTCGTCGACGTCCGTGACGTGCTGGAGGGGCGTGCTTCCCCGCGCGGTCGGGTACTCGTCGTCGACGAGCTCGGGTTCCACCAGGCCACGTCCGTGGCCGAGCTGCTGGCCGACCGTGGCTGCTTCGTCGAGGTCGCGACCCCGGGGATGGTGGTCGGTCAGGACCTCGGGATCACCCTTGACCTGGAGACCTGGAACGTGAAGGCCGACGCCAAGGGCATCGCCCAGCTCACCGACGTGGTGCCCATGTCCGCGACCGAGGGCATCACGCTCACCCTGCAGCACCACCCGACGGGGACAGATCTGACCCGTACCGTCGACTGGGTTGTGTGCGCCGTGCAGCAGCGCGCGGACGACGCGTTGTGGCAGGCGCTCAAGGGCTCGCTCTTCCCGGTCCACCGCGTCGGGGACTGCGTGGCGCCCCGCCGCGCGCACGCCGCCGTGATCGAAGGCCACCGCGCGGCGGTCGCCCTATGACCCGGGGGGAGGGGTGAGCGTCACGAGCACGCACCGGGGGACGCATCCGGTCGGGGCGCTGGAGGTCAGCCGGCTCGCGCTCGTCATCGTGCGCGCCGGTGTGCTGCCCGTCGGCGCCGCCGAAGCCGCCGCCGAGGCGGGCAACCGCGTGCTGCTCGTGGGCTCGGGCACCGTCGAGGCGGCCGCCGAGCTCGGCGCCGCCCGGACCTGGCACGCCGAGACCCTCGGGGCCGCCCCGGCCGGCCTCGCCACCGCGCTCGCGCCGCTGGTGCGTGACGTCCGCCTGATCGTGCTCCCGGCGAGCCCGGACGGCCGGGACTTCGCTCCTCGGCTCGCCGCCGAGCTCGGCAGACCGCTGCTGGCCTGGGCGACCCAGGCGACCGTCGACGACGAGGGAGTGACCGCGACGCTGAGCCGTCTGGACGGCCGCCTCGACGTCGACGTGCGGTGCGACGGGCCGTGCGTGGTCACCCTCGTCCCGGGTGCCCGCAACCCGCTGCCGCCCAGCAACGGTGAGGTCTTCGAGGTCCTGCTCGACGTACCCCACGGTGTCGACGCCGAGCGGCTCGCCGTGCTCGAGCCCAACCCGGAGACGATGGACCTGGCCGAGGCCGCCCGTGTCGTCGGGGGCGGCGCCGGCCTGGTCAGGGACGACGCCGACGCAGTTGAGGTCTTCGCGCTGCTGCGGGCCGTGGCCGGTCGGCTGGGGGCCAGCACCGGAGCGACGCGGGTCATCACCGATGCCGGCTGGATGCACCACGACCGGCAGATCGGGACGACCGGCGTGAGCATCTCGCCCGACCTCTACCTCGCCTTCGGCGTCGCCGGCGCGAGCCAGCACACCGGTGGCCTGGGCAACCCGAAGCACGTCGTCAGCGTCAACACCGACCCGTCCTGCCCGATGACGGCGATGGCGGACCTCGGTCTCGTGACCGACGCCCGGGCCCTGCTCAACGAGCTGGCCGACCGCCTCGGGGTGACGGCATGACCGACGTGATCGTCGTGGGGGCCGGCCCCGCGGGGGCGGCGGCAGCGCTGATGGCGGCACGGGACGGCCTCGAGGTCGTCCTCCTGGAGCGGGGCCCCTTCCCGGGCAGCAAGAATGCCTACGGCGGCGTGGTCTACGGCCGCGTGCTCGACGACGTGCTGCCCCGCTGGTGGGAGGAGGTCCCGGTCCAGCGCTGGGTGACCCGTCGCTCGACGATGGTGCTCACCGACACCCAGGCACTGACCGTCGACTTCCGCACGACCGCCTGGGGGGAGGCGCCGTACAACGGCTGTACGACCTTCCGCGCGGATTTCGACGGCTGGCTCGCCGGCAAGGCGGTCGAGGCCGGGGCGCACCTCGTCGTGAACACCGTCGCGACCGGGCTCATCGTCGAGGGCAACCGGGTCGTCGGAGTCCGGACCGACCGCCAGGACGGGGATCTGCGCGCGCCGCTGGTCATTGCCGCCGATGGCGTGAACTCCTTCCTTGCCAAGGAAGCCGGGCTGCTGCCGCGCACCCAGGCCAAGCACCTCACGCTCGGCGTGAAGGAGGTGCTGAGTCTCCCCCGCGAGGTCATCGACGAGCGCTTCGGCGTGCGTGGTGACGAGGGCGTGGACGTTGAGCTGCTCGGCTGCACCCGTGGCATCCCGGGCGGCGGCTTCGTCTACACCAACCGCGACTCGCTCAGCGTCGGCGTCGTCGTCAGCCTCGAGCACCTGGCTGCGTCGAAGGTCCGGCCCGAGGAGCTGATCGCCGACCTCAAGGCGCACCCGGCCATCGCGCCGTGGGTCGAGGGGGCGGAGCTCAAGGAGTACACGGCCCACCTCATCCCCGAGGGCGGCTACGACCACCTCACACCGCTGTCGACGGCGGGGATGCTCGTCACCGGCGACGCCGCCGGCCTGTGCCTGGCCGCGGGCCTCTGGCTCGAGGGCGTCAACTTCGCGATCGGCTCGGGGCTGGCTGCGGGCCGCACCGCGCGTCGCATCATCGAGACGGGCGACGCGAAGCCGTATCGGGCGGCCCTCAAGGACTCCTTCGTCCTGAAGGACCACAAGCGCCTGCGGGGTGCCCCGCGCCTGGTGCTGTCCGAGCGGGTGCAGCAGCGCTATCCAGGTCTCGTCGCCGACCTCGTTGAGGGCCTGTTCACCGTCGGCAACCCGACGGCCAAGCCGGGAGCGTTGCGCTTGCTGCGCGGGGCTGCGAAGAACAACGGTGTGAAGCTGCGGCACCTCGTCGCCGACGGCCTCGCGGGCGGAAGGGTGTTCAAGTGAGCGGCTATGACGACATCGCCTTCGACGACCGGATGCAGACGGTGGAGTTCCGCGTCGCCGAGCGCGCCCACATCGTCGTGGACAGCGACGTCTGCCGCTCCTGCACGACGAAGGCCTGTGTGTCCGCGTGCCCGGCGAACCTGTTCGCCCCGACGAGCGACGGCGGCATCCTGTTCAACTACGAGCAGTGCTTCGAGTGCGGCACCTGCTATCAGGTGTGCAACGCCGAGGGCGCGCTGACGTGGACCTATCCCGACGGCGGGCACGGGGTGGTGTTCCGTCATGGCTGACCTCGTCGTCGTCCTCGCCCGCTGCACCGACCTGCGCGTCGAGGTCGACCCGCTGACCGGCGCGATCTCGCGGGATCCCCGCGCCGCGGCTTTCAGCGCTTCCGACGCCGCGGCTGTCGAACATGGCCTGCGGCTCGGAAGTGCCTGGGGCGCAAGGACTCTCGTCCTCACCGCAGGCGGTCCGGAGTGCGATGCCCGGCTGCGCGAGGTGCTCTCCCTCGGAGCCGAGGTGCGACGTGTGCCGGTCCGCGGTTCCTATGTCGAGGAGCTCGCCACGGACGAGCGTGCCTTGGCGAAGGCTCTCGTCGCAGCCATCGGAGGGCGTCCCGACCTCGTGGTCTGCGCCGACCGGTCGAGCGACCGCGGCACCGGCGCCCTGCCCGCGTTCGTCGCGCACGAGCTCGGCGTCGTGCAGGCCCCAGGGCTGGTGTCGCTCGAGCTCGTCGGCGACGACCTGATGGGAGAGCGACGGCTCGACTACGGCCGGCGCGAGCGGATGCGGATCCCGCTGCCTGCCGTCTGCTCGGTCGAAGGCGCCGGCGTCCGGCTCCGCCGGGCCTCGCTGCCGGCCTCGCTCGCCGCCGCCAGCGCCGTGGTCCCAGTGGCCGAGGTGCCCCTCCCGGGCCCTGCCGTCCGCGTGCTGGGGGCACGGGCCTCGCGTCCGCGTCCGAGGCACCTGCCTGCCCCGACCGGCTCGAGCCGGGAGCGGCTGCTGGCCCTCACCGGCGCGCTGCTCAGCCACGAGCCACCGACGGTGGTCGGTCCGGTGGACGCCCCGGAGGCGGCCGACGCGCTGCTCGACTTCCTCGCCCGCAACGGCTACCTGTCCGAGGCTCGCACCGGCTGGGCACTGTCGTGACACGACAGGGGGGCACTGTCGTGAGACGAGCAGGAGGCGTCGCGTGACCCGCCTCGGAGATCTGACCTGGCCCGGCGTCGAGGCCGAGATCCTCGCGGTGCCGCTGGGGTCGACCGAGCAGCACGGCCCGCACCTGCCGCTGTCGACCGACACCGACATCGCCCAGGCGCTCGCTCACGGCCTGGCCTCGCGCCGCGCCGACGTCCTCGTCGCACCGCCCGTCGCGTACGGGGCCAGCGGTGAGCACGCCGGGTTCAGCGGCACGCTGTCGATCGGCCACGAGGCCCTCGAGCTGCTCCTTGTCGAGCTCGTGCGGTCGGCCACCGAGTCGTTCCCTCACGTGCTGCTCGTCAACGGGCACGGCGGCAATGTCGCGACGCTGAGCGCCGCCTGCGCACGGCTGCGGGACGAGAGCCGGGACGTGCTGGTCTGGAGCCCGGCGTGGCGCGGCGACGCACATGCTGGACGGACGGAGACCTCCGTACAGCTCGCCCTGGACCCCAGCCGGGTCGGCACCAGCCGCGACGCGGGGGCGACCGACAACCTCGCCGACCTGATGCCTGCCCTGCGCCACGGCGGCCTCCGTGCGGTCACCGACAACGGCGTCCTCGGCGATCCGGCAGGTGCCTCGGCCGAGGAGGGCGAGGCCCTGTTGCTCGAGGCCCTCGACGACCTGGAGAAAACCGTGGTCGCGTGGCTCACGACGGACTCCGCGTGAGAACGGCTCTCGTCACCGGCGCCGCCCGGGGCATCGGCGCAGCGACCGTGCGGGCGCTCGCCGCCGACGGCTGGAACGTCGTGGCGACCGATCGGTGTGCCGACGACCCGCGACTGCCCTATCGCTTGGGCACCCGGGCCGAGCTCGAGGCGCTGGCCTCCGACGCGGTCAGCGTCTGCGTCGCCGACACGACCAGCGTCGATGACCTCCGGCGGGCGGTGGCCCTTGCCGAGGAGCGGTACGGCGGACTCGACGCGGCACTCGCGGTCGCCGGCGTGGTCGCCGGTGGGGTCCCGCTCTGGGAGCAGCCGGACGCCGAGATCGACGCCGTGCTGGAGGTGGACCTCATCGGGGTGATGACGCTGGCACGGGTCGCGATCCCCGCGCTGCTGCGTCGGCCCGCGCCGCGGGCCGGCCGGTTCGTGGCGGTCAGCTCGGCTGCCGCGACCCGCGGGTTGCCGATGCTCAGCGCCTACTGCGCGGCGAAGGCCGGGGTGAACGGCCTAGTGCGCGGTCTCGCCGCGGAGCTGCGAGGGACCGGGGTCACCGCCTCCTGCGTCAGCCCCGGGTCGACACGGACCCCGGTGCTGGACGAAAGCGCCCGGCTCTACGGACTCGCCGATGCCGAGCACTTCGCCTGGCAGCAACCGCTCGAACGGCTCCTCGAGCCGGAAGAGGTGGCGGCCGCCTTGGTGTGGCTGGCGAGCGAGGCGAGCTCGGGGGTGACCGGCGCGGATGTCGCGGTCGACGGCGGCCTTGCGCTCTGAGACGGGTCTGCTCGCGAGCAGCGCGGCTGCCGTCCTGGATCGACGCACCATCAGGCTGCGCGACGGCCGCTCGTTCCTGAGCCCCACCGGCCGGCTGCTGAGGTTTGCCGCGCCACCTGCCGGGATCGCGCGCCAGCTCGTCGAGGCTGGCGCCGCACATCCGACGCCTGCTCCCCGGCCGGCCGACGACGTCACCGTGGTGGTCCCGGTCCGTGATCGCCCTCGTGAGCTCGCGCGGTGCCTTGCCGCCCTCGGCGACGTGGACACCCTCGTCGTCGACGACGGCTCCCACGATCAGGAGGCGGTCGCTCGGGTCTGCGCGAGGTACGGCGCCCGGGTGGTGAGGCGGGACAACGGGGGACCGGCGGCCGCCCGCAACACGGCTCTTCCCTTGCTGAGCAAGGAGATCGTGGCCTTCCTCGACTCCGACTGCGTGCCTCCGACGGGCTGGTTGCAGCAGCTCCGTGGACACCTTGACGACCCTCGCGTCGCGGCGGTCGCGCCGCGCGTCACGGGCGGGCTCCGGTCGCCGCTGGACCTCGGCGGTGAGCCAGGAGTGGTGCGGCCGGGCAACCCGGTCGCCTATGTCCCCACTGCAGCTCTGCTGGTGCGCCGCGAGGCGCTGACACCGTTCGACGAGACGCTGCGCTTCGGCGAGGACGTCGACCTGGTCTGGCGGATGGTGGAGGCGGGCTGGCTGGTCCGCTACGACCCTCGGGTCGTCGTCCACCACGAGGAGCCGTCCCGCGTCGGCGACCGGCTGGTCCGCCGGTTCCGCTACGGCACCTCGGCGGCGCCGCTGTCCGAGCGGCATCCCGGGGCGGTGACGCACCTGGTCGCACCGCCGTGGCCCACGGCCGCCGTGCTGGCACTCATGGCAGGAAGGCCGATCGCCGCCCTGGCCGCAGCCGCCGTCACAGGGCAGCGCCTCGAGCGGCACCTGCACGACCCGGCCGCCAGCGCTCGGGTCACCGGCCGCGCCGTCTCGGGTACGGCCCAGGGGCTCGGGCGGGCGCTGTCGCTGCTGGGTCCGGTCGCCTGGCTGGCGGGGTGCCGCCGGCCGCAGCTGCTGGCACTCATGGCGCTGCCCCTGGTCGTGGAGCAGCTCGAGCGCCGACCCGAGGCACCGGCGCTTCGGTACGTCGGCGAGGGCCTGCTCGAGCAGGCCGCCTACGGCGCCGGTGTGGTCGCCGGCTGCGTCCTGCACCGCACGGTCCGCCCGCTGCTCCCGCGGGTGCGGGGAACGGGTTAGAGCGGGAGGGCGAGGACGGTCCCTGGGTGCAGCACGCCGAAGCGGTCCATCGCACCCGGGTTGACGGCCAGGACGAGCCGGACGCCGAGGGCGATCGCGTGGTTGTCGGGGGCACTGCCGGTCTTGTGCCGCAGGGTGTCGGTGACGACCGACCAGATGGTCTCGCCGGGTCGGACCGCATGGACGACCGGGATGGTCCGGCCGAGGATGCGGCCGATCCGGACGATGTCCTCGCGCACGTCGCTGAGCCGCTGCCCGCGCAGGCCGGAGCCGGGCAGGGCGTCGAGCACCAGCCCGAGGCGCAGGGCCGCGGCCGGGCCGTCGCGCTTCTCGACCTCGACGTGGGCCGCCTCGATGAGGTTGCGCAGGTGGCTGGGACCGAGGGAGTCACGGAGGTGGACCAGCTGGGCACTCGCGCCGAGGACCGTGACGACGCGGCTCGTGACGCCGACCCGGCCGGCGCTGTCGCGTGCGCTCGTGCAGGTGACCTTGGTGCGGCGGGGGGTGAGCGGAAGCATGGCGGGCGTGCAGTGTGCGTCGAGCCGGCGGCCGCGACTGTCGACCGCGGTCGCGCGCAGCGGGTCGGTGGCGCCGTGGTGCCCGGTGGCCAGCACCGTCAGCGGGCCGTGCACCGTCAGCTTGGGCGGCGTCGGCGGGCTCGGAATGTGGACGACCCCTTGGGCATGACCGCCGACGCAGCTGGCCGTCCACTCCTCGACGCCGGGCTCGGGCGAGATGATGCGGGCCGTCGACGTCATGACCTCGCCGGCCGCGTTCGGCGGGGTCTCAGACGTGCCGAAGAACCCATGCCCGGGCCCGAGCTGGAACACCCCGGAGCGGGTCACGACCGCGGTGACGACCACGTCGTAGGAGCGGTAGCTGACGTGCTCGAAGGTCAACGTCATGTCGTGGCACTCAGCCGGGGGCGGCGGGAAAGCACTCGCCGTGCCCTGCCCCTGCGCGAGGGCTGCCCCGAGCAGGGTCAGCGTCGTAGCGCTGCGGCGCCCCCTGCGACTCACGCTTCCAGCGTACCCCTCGGAATGGTCAAAAAAGTGGATCCACACCTGCAGGAGATCGTGGCGAGACGGCGAAACACACGCCCATCGCGCGACATCCACCGCGGCCCAGGGCTGTGGTCGTTTGCGCTCAGGACCAGCGGGGCGCTTCCGGGGGGAGGCGCCTCGCTGCTCTTGCCGGCCGCTTGCGGGAGCTGACGAGAGTCACACGGTACGAGCGGTGTCGCGCCGCACCCGTAGCGCGGCGAGCAGCATCCCGGCCGCGAAGCACGCGCCGGCCCCTTCCCCGGCCCGCATCCGCAGGTCGAGCAGCGGTTCGAGCCCGAGCCGCGCGAGCACGTCGGCGTGGGCGAGCTCGCGGGAGCGCTGCCCGGCGATCAGATGCTGCGCGACGGCCGGCTCCAGCTCGACGGCGCACAGCGCCGCGACGGACGTGAGCAGCCCGTCGAGCACCACGACCGCGCCGGCATCCGCAGCGCCGAGCACGACCCCGGTGAGCAGGGCCACCTCGGGTCCGCCGAGCGCGGCCAGGAGTGTCACGGGGTCAGCGACCGCGCCGACCCGGCGGACGGCTCCGTCCACCACCGACCGCTTGCGGTCGAGCATCGCCGCGTCGGCACCGGCTCCCAACCCGACGACCTCGGTCGCGGAGCGGCCCAGGAGTGCGGCCGACAAAGCCGCCGCCACCGTGGTGTTGCCGATCCCCATCTCTCCCAGGGCGACGAGCCCGTCGGTGCCGTGCTGCCGGCCGAGCCGGCGGCCCTGGGCGACCAACGCCGTCGTCTCGGCAACCGTCAGGGCGTCCTCGTGCAGCAGGTCGCCGTGCGACGCACCGGCATCGACGACGACAACGGCAAGTCCTGCGGACGCAGCCGCGACCGCCCCCAGTGCGGTGCCGGCGCGCGCTGCAGCGAGGACGTCGGCTGTGACGCTGTCCGGGAACGCCGAGACGCCGAGGGCCGTCACGGCGTGCCTGGCCCCGACGAGAAGCAGCGTGCCGCCCGCCGTGTCGGACTGGCCGAGCGCGACGACCCGGTCGACGGCGCGGTCGAGGACACCGAGCGAACCCGGCGTGGTGAGCAGCCGATCCGCCTCGTCCCGGGCGTCGACGACCGACCGCTGGGTCGGGGCGCGCAACCGCGACAGGGGCGCAGCGGTCTCCGACCAGCGGTCGGTCAGCACGACATCGCTCAGCGGCTGGCGGCGGGACCACCCCGCGCGCTCGAGCCCCGGAGCAGGCGGCCGCTCGTCGGGCCAGCCGAGGCACAGCCAGCCAAGGGTGACCACCCCCTCGGGCAGGGCGAGCAGGTCACCGAGGGCCGTCGGGTCGAACAGCGTGACCCAGCCCATGCCGAGCCCTTCGGCACGGGCGGTCAGCCAGAGGTTCTGGATCGCACAGGCACAGGACCAGAGGTCCGCGTCCGGGAAGGTCGCCCGACCGAGGACCCCCGCGGCCGGCACCCGACGGTCGCAGCACACGACGATGCCGAGCGGTGCCTCGCGCAGCCCCTCCAACTGCAGGTCGAGCAGCTGGCGTGCCGCTTCCGGCTCCAGCTGTGCGGCCTGGGCGAGTCGTTGCTGGTCGGCCATCCACGCGGCCCGCTCGCGGATCGCCGGGTCGCGGACGACGACGAACCGCCACGGCTGCGAGTGTCCGACCGACGGCGCCTGGTGCCCGGCCTCGAGGACTCGCCGCAGGACGTCGTCCGGGATCGCGTCCGACCGGTAGCGGCGGACGTCGCGACGGGCCCCGATGACGCCGTACACCGCCTGCCGCTCCGCCTCCGAAAAGGCCCAGGCGTCCGGCGACGCTGCCCGGTCGGCGGCCGACGTGGCATCGCCGATGAGAGGTACGGGGCGCGGCCAGGTCACGTCCCCACGGTAGCCACGCCGCTTCCTGCCAGACTCCCCTCATGACCATCTCCCGATCCGTGCACGTCGACGCGCCGGCCCAGCGGGTCTGGGACCTCGTGAGCGACCTGCCGAACATGGGTCGCCTCAGCCCCGAGAACACCGGCGGGTCCTGGCGCGGCGGTGCCACCGGCCCGGCCGTCGGAGCGCGGTTCAAGGGCAGCAACCGGCACGGGGCGCGACGCTGGAGCACGACGGTCAAGGTCACCCGGTGCGAGCCCGGCAGCGCCTTCGCCTTTGCGGTGTCCTCCGTGCTGGGCATCCCGGTGAGTGAGTGGAGCTATGACATCGCCCCAACCGGCCCCGACGGCTGCGACATCACCGAGACCTGGGCGGACCGCCGCCCGGGCTGGTTCAAGCGCCCGGCCGGGCTGGTCACAGGTGTCATGACCCGCGACGACATCAGTACGGCGGTCAACCTCGAGCAGACGCTGGCGGCCGTCAGGGCCCTTGCCGAGCGGGGTTGACACCTGTTCGGCCCTAGCCACGGGTCCCGCCACTGGTCCAGAATGGGCTCTCCACAGCGTCGCGTGGGTGACACGCTCTGTTGCGTATCCATGGCAAACTGTGATCACTCCTCGTCGTCCGGGCGGGACAGGGCAGAGCGGAAGAGGGGGGCATGAGCGACGACCTCCCCCCGGCTCCCCCCTCGGGGTTGCTGAAGGTCCAGGGAAGCTCCCGGCTGGCGTTCGGTGCGACCACCGCCGCGCTCGTGACCCTCGCGTCGGGCGGCACCGCCGTCCTGGTCGCGCACGCCACGCACAGCGTGAGCAGCCCCACCGCGCTGCCCACTCCGCTCGCGTTTCCCGATGCCACCGTGGCCGGCGGTCTCGTCGTCGAGCAGCCGGTCGGGAGCACCTCGCCGGACCCGACCACGCAGGCGCTGCACCGGGCGCTGGCCCAGCGGCCGAAGCCGGGCCGCCGGACCCTGACCGCGCCGTTGGTCGCGGCGACCCCGCCGCCCACCCTTCCCGGCCCGGCCGTGTCCACCCCACCCGTCCCGCCAGTGGTCGTGCCGCCGGTGGTCGTACCGCCGGTGGTCGTACCGCCGGTGGTCGTGCCGTCCTCCCCGACGCCGGCTCCGGGTGGCGGCAAGGGCCCGTTCGGCAACGGCGGCACTGGCGGCAGCGGCAGCGGCACGGACAGCGACCCCACCACCGAGCCCACGACCGAGCCGACCACCGAGCCCACCACCGAGCCGCCGTCGACCGACGGGGAGCCCAGTGCGCCCAGCACGGACGGTCGCGCCCGCCACGACGATGATGGGCGCGACCAGGGCCGCCACCACGGCCGTCACGACGCCCGACCTGACGGCCGACATGACGGCCGACCTGGCGGCCGGGTCCACCACACCCGGACTCAGCACCGCAGCGGCCCTGCCCCGGGTGCCGCGGGTGCCGCTGGTGCCATCGCTACCGCCACCGGCGACCCGGTCCGGCACACCCACCAGCTCGACGGTCGTGGCCGGCACGAGCGCCCCCGCACGCATGGCAAGGGCCGGCACGCGCGCTAGCGATGCCGTGAGGGGACGTACCGGCGGTTGCGGGTTCGTGTCACGATGGCGCCGGTGGATGCCGGAGACCCCGGCTGGCCCCGAGGAGCTGCCCGCGTGACCGTCACCCCCGAGGCGACCACCACACCGCTCGTGCAGCTGCTGACGCCCGAGGGCGAGCGGCTGCACCATCCTGACTACGACGTCGACCTGACCGATGACGACTACCGCAGCTTCTATCGGGACCTCGTTCTCGTCAGACGCATCGACGTCGAGGCGACAGCACTGCAACGCCAGGGCGAGCTCGGCCTGTGGGCGTCGCTGCTCGGACAGGAGGCCGCCCAGGTCGGCAGTGGCCGGGCGCTCAGGCCGCAGGACTTCGCGTTTCCGACCTACCGCGAGCACGGCGTCGCCTGGTGCAAGGGCGTCGACCCGTTGACGCTGCTGGCGCTGTTCCGCGGCGCGAGCAACGGAGGCTGGGACCCGCAGGAGAAGCGGTTCAACCTCTACACGATCGTCATCGGCAGCCAGACCCTGCACGCGACCGGCTACGCCATGGGCATCCAGAAGGACGGCGCCGTCGGAGACAGCGACGGCGAGGCGGTCATCGCCTACTTCGGCGACGGTGCGTCCAGCCAGGGCGACGTGAATGAGGCCTTCGTCTGGTCGGCCGCCTACAACGCACCCATCGTGTTCTTCTGCCAGAACAACCAGTGGGGCATCAGCACACCGACCTCCACGCAGTCCCGCATCCCGCTCTACAAGCGGGCCGAGGGCTTCGGGTTCCCGGGCGTACGGGTGGACGGCAACGACGTGCTCGCCTCGTACGCCGTGACCCGAGCCGCGCTCGACGCGGCGCGCACCGGGCAGGGGCCGACCCTCGTGGAGGCCTTCACCTATCGGATGGGCGCGCACACCACATCGGACGACCCGACGCGCTACCGGCTGTCGTCCGACCTGGAGGCATGGAAGCTCAAGGACCCCCTCGAGCGGATGCGCTCGTTCCTGTTCAAGCAGCAGATCGGGGACAGCTCGTTCATCGACTCGGTCGACGCGGACGCCGATGAGCTGGCAGCCCGGATCCGCAAGGGCTGCCTCGAGATGCCGGATCCGGACCCACTGTCGATGTTCGACGACGTCTACGCCGACCAGACCGTGCTCCTGGAGGAGCAGCGCGAGGAGCTCGGCACCTACCTCGCCGGGTTCGCGGGTGGTGGGCACTGATGCAGCTCACCTTGGCGAAGGCCCTGAACGAAGGGCTGCGCGCCGCCATGGAATCGGACCCGCGCGTCCTGCTCATGGGCGAGGACATCGGCAAGCTCGGTGGGGTCTTCCGCGTCACCGACGGTCTGCAGAAGGACTTCGGGGAGGACCGCGTCTTCGACACTCCGCTCGCGGAGTCCGGGATCATCGGTACGGCCATCGGGCTCGCGATCCGCGGCTATCGCCCGGTCTGCGAGATCCAGTTCGACGGGTTCGTCTATCCGGCCTACGACCAGATCGTCAGCCAGCTGGCGAAGATGCACGCCCGGTCCAAGGGCAGCGTCGCCATGCCCGTCGTGATCCGGATCCCCTACGGCGGCGGCATCGGCGCGGTGGAGCACCACAGCGAGTCACCGGAGGCCTACTTCGCCCACACCGCCGGCCTCAAGGTGGTGTCACCGTCGAACCCGGCGGATGCCTACACGATGATCCAGCAGGCGATCGCCTCGAATGACCCGGTGGTCTTCTTCGAGCCCAAGCGACGCTACTGGGAGAAGGCCGAGGTCGACACCGAGGCGGTGCCGGATCCCTTGTGGCGAAGCAGGATCACGCGTCCCGGCAGCGACCTGACGCTGCTCGCTTACGGCCCGATGGTGCGCACCTGCCTCGACGCCGCGGCAGCCGCCGAGGAGGAGGGCCGCTCGCTGGAGGTGGTCGACCTGCGGACCCTGTCGCCGCTGGACTTCGACACGATCCGTGAGTCCGTACGGCGGACCAGGCGTGCGGTCGTCGTGCACGAGGCGCCCCGCAGCATCGGGCTCGGCGCGGAGCTCGCGGCGCGGTTGTCCGAGGAGCTGTACTACGAGATGGAGGCCCCCGTGCTGCGCGTGACCGGGTACGACATCCCCTACCCGCCGTCCCGCGTCGAGGAGGAGTACCTCCCCGACCTCGACCGGGTCCTGCACGCCGTCGACCGCAGCCTGGCCTACTGATGAGCCGGCTGCGCGAGTTCACGCTGCCCGACCTCGGGGAGGGCCTCACCGAGGGCGAGATCCTGCAGTGGCTGGTCTCCGTCGGCGACGAGGTGACGCTCAACCAGCCGATCGTCGAGGTGGAGACGGCCAAGGCCGCCGTCGAGGTGCCGTCCCCGTACGCCGGTGTCGTCACCCAGCTGCACCACCAGGCCGGTGATGTCGTCGACGTCGGCTCGGTCATCATCACCTTCGACACCGATCCCGGGGCCGGGCCGCTCGACCTCATCCCCGAGCCGCCGAAGGCGGAGGGCGCGCTCATCGGAGAGGTCGGCGCCAACGGGCGCACCGCGACGCTCGTCGGCTACGGGCCGAAGTCCGGACCGGCGAAGCGGCGTGCGCGCACCGACAACCCGGCACCCGTGGTCGCCGAGCCGCCACCGCCACCGCCCGCCACCGCGGCGCGCGTCTCCGCTGCCGCGGTGGGTCAGGCCGCCGCCCAGACCATGGGCGCCGTGACCGTGTTGGCCAAGCCGCCGGTCCGCAAGCTCGCCAAGGAGCGCGGCGTCGACCTGACCTCGTTGCACGGCACCGGCACTGGCGGGGTCATCACGCGCGAGGATGTCGAGTCGGCCGGATCCCCTGCGCCGCAGGCTGTCTCGGCCTTGACGCCGGGGACACGCGAGCGTCGGATCCCTGTCAAGGGCGTCCGCAAGATGACCGCGCAGGCGATGGTGAGCAGCGCCTTCACGGCGCCGCACGTCACGGAGTTCATCACCGTCGACGTCACTCCGACGATGGAGCTCGTCCAGCGACTGAAGAGCCTGCCCGAGTTCGCCGACGTGAAGGTCACGTCGCTGCTGCTCGTGGCGAAGGCGCTGCTGCTCGCGGTGAAGCGCAACCCCGAGATCAACAGCACCTTCACCGGCGACGAGATCGTCGTGAAGGACTACGTGCACCTCGGGATCGCCGCGGCGACGCCCCGCGGCCTGCTGGTCCCGAACATCAAGGACGCCGACCAGCTGACGCTGGTCGAGCTGGCCGCCGCCCTCCAGGATCTCGTCACGACCGCCCGGGAAGGCAGGACGTCGCCCGCCGACATGCAGCACGGCACCATCACCATCACCAACGTCGGGACGTTCGGCGTCGACACCGGCACCCCGATCATCAACCCCGGCGAGTCCGCGATCCTGTGCTTCGGTGCGGTCCGGCCCACCCCGTGGGTGCACGAGGGGGAGATCGCGATCCGTCAGGTCACGCAGCTCGCGCTGTCCTTCGACCACCGCAACGTGGACGGTGCCCTCGGGTCGAAGTTCCTCGCCGACATCGCGCGGGTCCTCGCCGACCCGGCCACAACCCTCGCCTGGAGCTAGCAGGAAAGCAGCGTTTCACGGCGAAGGGGACGGCACCCCCGCTCGACCCAGCCCCCACGAGGTGCCCGTGCCACGCTCCCGCCGTCCCCTGCTGCTCGCCGCTCTCGGTGCCGCCGTCTCCGTCGGGCTGCTGGTCGCACCCGGCTCGCAGGCGGCCAACGGGCTTCCCGCCGTGACCACCGGAGTCGTGACGCAGGCCTTCCGCGCGACCACCTACGTCAAGCCGGTGCAGCCGGTGCTCCCCTCGGTGCGCTACTACCTGACGGGCACCGCCAACGACGACGGGAACAAGACGGCCGGTTCCCCGACCGCCACGTTCAGCAAGACGTCCCCCAGCGGGAGCACCGACATCACCCAGTCGACGAACGTGCTCACGAACAACGGACCCAACGCCGCCAGTGACCCGGGCAACGCCTTCTGGACCGGCCCGTACACCGGGAGGATCAAGGGCAAGGTCAAGGTGTCGTGGCTCTGGTCGACCCATGACCCACTGGCGCAGGGCAACAACCTCACGGCCAGTCTCATCGCCGACCCGGGGACGTCGAAGCAGAAGACGATCGGCCAGGCCACCACAGGGGTGACCAACGCCGACGGGACGTCGCACGTCTACACCGTGTCCATCGACGTCGACGGAACCGTCTCGTCGAAGATCCAGCTCGTCGGCTCGCCCGTCTACGTCGACGCCAGCGAGGACCTCACGGCCCACTACGGATCGGCGACGGCCCCGGCGTACTTCGAGATCCCTCTCGGCACGCCGCCACCGGCCAAGCTCCCGTCGACGCATTCCATCAACGACACCGCCCCACTGCTGCTCAGCTCCACGAAGATCGGCCGCAAGGCCGCCGAGCCGACCCTAGGCGTGACCAAGCAAGGCAACGCCTTCGTCACAGCGGCGGACTTCGACGGCCTCTCGCCGGCGACCCCCCGCACCCTCATCTACTCCTCGAGCGACGGCGACAAGAGCTGGCACAACGTGTCGCCGCTCGTCGCCGGGCAGCCCACGCCCCCGACCACAGCTGACCCCTACCTCTACGTCGACCCCGACACCGGTCGCATCTTCAACGACGACCTCACCGCCGCCTGCTCCTTCCTGCAGTGGAGCGACGACGAGGGCAAGACCTGGCAGGCCGGCAACCCGCTCGCCTGCGAGTCCCCCGTGGACGACCACCAGACGGTCGTCACCGGCAAGCCGATCGGAGGCCTCACCACCACCGGCTACCCGAAGATCGTCTACTACTGCGTCAACAAGGTGGCCGACGTGCAGTGCGCCCGGAGCCTCGACGGCGGGCGCACCTTCCTGTTCACGGGCTCCTACCCGTTCCTCGGTGTCGACGCCGGGAGCGCGGAGGGCGGCGGCGGACTGCAGGTCTGCGGCAGCCTGCACGGGCACATCATCACCGACCCGGACGGCCGGCTGTTCCTGCCCAAGGGCCACTGCGGCAACGCCTGGGTGGCGATCTCCTCCGACGGCGGCAGCACGTGGACCGACGTCCGCGTGAACAAGATGCCGGTGGCCAGCCATCAGACCTCGATCGCCTCCGACTCGGCCGGCAACCTCTACTACGTGTGGTTCGGTGCCGACGACCTGCTCCCCTACATGTCGGTGTCCCGCGACCACGGCATGCACTGGGGCCCGGCCTACCTCGTCGCCCCTCCGGGTGTCGCCGCCGTGAACTATCCGAGCATCGACGCCCAGGACCCGGGGCACATCGCGATCTCGTTCCCGGGCAGCACGGCGCGTGCGGCCAACGCCGCGCGGCCGTGGAACTACTACGTCGAGGTCAGCACCAACGCGCTCGGACACCCTCCGGTGTTCCACTCCTCGACGATCCAGACGCCGAAGGACCCGATCCACCGCGGCCCCTGCCTGGACCGCTGCGCCGGCATGTACGACTTCATCGATGTCGTGATCGCTCCCAAGAGCAAGGCGCTCTGGGCGGCGGCCGTCGACACCTGCACCTCCGTCAAGTGCATCGCCGCGACGGGACCGACGCTCAAGTCGGGAGAGGGTGCCGATGACGCGCAGGGGATCGTCGTACGGCAGCTCGGCGGAGCCGGCCTCGGCGGACTCGGCGAGACCGGGTCCGAGCCTGTCGTGACGCCGCCCGGCACGAAGCCGGTCACGACCACCTCGGAGGGGCACCTCGCCGCGACCGGTCTCGGCGCGGGGCTCCCGCTGCTGGCGGGCTTCCTGCTCGCCCTGGGGCTCCTGCTCCGGCGCCGCCCTGTCTAGGAGACCGGTCTTAGGCTGAGCGGCATGGCCAAGGTGCGCGCCCCTGAGCTGTCCGGACGCGCTTGGATCGGCTCCGACCCGCTGACGCTCGCAGACCTCCGCGGGCGCTTCCTGCTGGCGGACTTCTGGACCTTCTGCTGCGTCAACTGCCTGCACGTGCTCGAGGAGCTCCGGCCGCTGGAGGAGCGCTTCGCCGACGTCCTGACGGTCGTGGGGGTGCACTCCCCCAAGTTCGCGCACGAGGCTGTGCACGCGAGCGTCGTCGCGGCTGTCGAGCGCTATGAGGTCCACCACCCGGTGCTCGACGACCCCGAGCTGACGATGTGGAAGCAGTACGCCGTGAAGGCGTGGCCGACCCTGGTGCTCATCGACCCCGAGGGCTATGTGGTCCACGTCGCCTCGGGAGAGGGTCACGTCGAGGGCATCGGGCGGCTCCTCGAGGAGCTGGTCGCGGAGCACGAGGCGAAGGGGACGCTGCGACGCGGCGACTCGCCGTACGTCGCTGCTCCTCCGCGCCCGTCTCCGCTGCTGTTCCCCGGGAAGGCGCTGCGGCTGCCCGACGGCGGTCTGCTCGTCAGCGACTCCGCACATCACTCACTGGTCGTCCTGGACGAGGCCCTCCAGGTCCAACGTCGGATCGGCACCGGCAGCCGTGGGCGGCGCGACGGCACGCGACCGACCTTCGCCGAGCCGCAGGGCATGGCGCTGCTGGAGAGCGGCCACGTGCTGGTTGCCGACACCGGCAACCACCTGCTGCGCGCGCTCGATCTCACGACGGGAAGCGTCGAGACGGTCGCCGGCACCGGCCAGGTCTGGCGGCCGGGTGACCCCGCGACGGGACCTGCGCTGGAGACGAACCTGTCGACGCCGTGGGACCTTGCCGTGTGGGACGGCCAGGTGGTGGTGGCGATGGCGGGCACGCACCAGCTGTGGGTGTTCGACGGCGACACCGTGTCGGTGCTCGCGGGTACGACGGGGGAGGGCCTGCGTGACGGCGACGCGCTCGCCGCGTACCTCGCCCAGCCCAGCGGGCTTGCCGCCGGCACCGACCGGCTGTGGTTTGCCGACTCCGAGACCAGCGCACTGCGGTGGTATGCCGATGGCGAGGTCGGGACAGCGGTCGGTGCGGGGCTGTTCGAGTTCGGCCACAGGGACGGGCCGGCCGCCGAGGCCCTTCTGCAGCACCCTCTCGGAGTGACCGTCCTGCCGGACGGGAGCGTCGCCGTCTCGGACACCTACAACGGAGCGGTCCGGCGCTACGACCCGGTGACCCGGACGGTGAGCACTCTCGTGGCCGGGCTGGCCGAACCGAGCGATGCCGTGGTGGACGGCGAGTACCTGCTGGTCGTGGAGTCGGCCGCCCATCAGGTCACGCGGCTGCGGCTTCCGGAAGAGGTGCTCGTCGTCGACGGCGTCGCGCAGCGGACGCAGCGGCCGGTCACCGAGCTCGCGCCGGGCGAGCTCGCCTTGAGCGTGGTCTTCGTGCCGCCGCCGGGTCAGAAGCTCGACGAGTCCTTCGGGCCCGCGACGCGGCTGACGGTGTCGGCCAGTCCGCCGGAGCTGTTGGTCGAGGGAGCAGGCACGACGACAGCGCTGCAGCGCAGCCTCGTCCTGGCGGGCGACGAGGGAGTCCTGCATGTCTCCGCGTCAGCTGCGAGCTGTGACATCGAGGCGGAGCACGCCGCCTGTCACGTGACGCAACAGGACTGGGGCATCCCGGTCCGGCTGATGGAGGGCGCACCGACCGCACTGGAGCTGGTCCTGAACGGCGTGTGAGGGCTGGACGCCCGGTGTCCGTGATCCGAAAGGACTAGGCCGAACCCTTCGCCTGTGCCGTGTCCACTCTGCGAGATGTCCGCAAAAGTGCAGAGACATACTGGATTCAGGGAGCCGACGTGCCCAAGGTGGTCCGCGTGCGTCGTCGCTGTCGAGACGACGAGGGCACCATCGCCGTGATGGCGGCTGTCATCATCCCGGTGGTCCTGTTGGTGCTGGCCCTCGCGATGTCGACCCTGGTCTGGGGCGCCAGCGAGACCGAGGTGCAGCGCGCCTCTGACCAGGCCGCCGTGCAGTCTGCCGCGACCGAGCTCCTGGTCGACTTCCCCTACCCGACGGTCGACGCGCTGAGCAACGTCAGCGCGCTCTACCCGACCCTGCAGGGCGTCACGGGGCAGCTGGCCATGACCGCCCCGAGCCTGAGCCCGTGCACGACGCTGGGCGATCCGCTGCTGAACGCGGTGTCGAGCACCGTCCCGACCGTGACCACCACCTACACCACCGTCATCCAGCTGATCGGCGGTGTGCTGACCCCAGTGCAGGTCCCGCACACGACATCGACCCTGACCGCGGTGAACTCCGGGCTCGCCGGGCTCGATGCGACGACGACCTCCATCCTCAACTCCTTGCCGGCGAGCTGCTCAGGAGTCGTCGGCCCCATCGCGCCGATCCCTGCGGTGCCGAACACCTCGATCAGGAGCGCGTGCGACACGGCGTCGGCAAACGTGACGGATGCCGCGGCTCCGTATGCCAGCCGGTTCTACGGGCACGAGGACAACCAGCCGCAGCCGACCTGCGCCAATGGTCGAGTGAGCGTTGCCGTCTCGACCGGCAGCCCGCTGCTGGGGTTCGCCGGGACCGCGGCCAGCACGGGTGATGCCCTGAACCTCACCGTTCCGTCGGGCTTCGACGCGGTGCAGAGCACCCTCGCCGGCCTCGGCGTCCACCTCAACACTGCGCTGCCCAACCTCCTGTGCCCGCAGGTGAGCGTCGGTGTCGACCAGCCGGTCAAGGGGCCGATCTTCTCGATGGTGTCGACGCCGAACGGGCGCTCCACGGCGCGGCGGGTCATCAAGAACGCGGTGGTCGTCCCCGTCTTCAACGGCGTCCACCTGAACTCCGACACCTCGGTCGCCCTCCTGGGTGCTTCCGGTCAGTCCTCGATCAGTGGAGGGGTGACGACCAACCCGGTCAACCTCAACTCCCTGCTCCTCCAGAAGCTCCAGAAGCAGCTGCTCGGCGAGATGGACAAGCTCGACACGGCCATCAACAACAAGCTGACTGCAGCCAACCGGCGGGTGCAGCAGCTCAACGGCGTGTATGACAGCGTCAACGCCACCAGCGGCAACACCCTGCCGGGAACCGACGTCTCGGTGGGCAACCTCGACCTGCTGAAGTGCGTGCGGCAGACGCTGGGCAACCTCTACGACCCGCCATCCGGCGACGTCGCGACCGTGGACGACGTGCTCCGGCAGGCAGCGGCAGACGGCGAGCCCGTCAATCTCATCCAGATGGGCGTGACCTCATGTGCGGGAGCGCTCTCGACGGCGGCGGCCCTGTCGTGCGTCCAGGCCGCGACGGGAGCCGTCAGCGGCGCTGCAGCCGCCGCGGCCGGTGCTGTGACCGGGCTCTACGACGTACCGCTGCTGGACGTCACACCGGCGATGGTCAAGGACGTCGGCAACGGCAACTACGCGGCCGTACCCGTGCACGCCTCGCAGGCCAACGGCGCGTTCCGTGCCACGCTGGTCCGCAGCAGCGCCGACAGCAGGTACGCCCCGTGAGCCGCCGCCGACGGTCGGACTCCGATGCCGGAGTGACCACGGTCGAGTTCGCGCTGGTGCTTCCGGTGTTCCTGGTCCTGATGAGCATCGGCACGTACTTCGCCTGGATGGCCTACACGCAGGCGCAGGTGGACCGGGCCGCCAGCCGGGCAGCGCGGTTCGCGGCCGTCCCCACCACCGACGGCTCGTACGGGTATTGCCAGGGCCTGATCGTGGCCCAGCTCAACGCCGCTCTCGTGAGCGGCTCGGTCACGACCACTGACGTCAAGGTCAGTGACGGCACCGGGGTGGCCCTGGCGGGCACCGAGGCGGCCACCACCGAGGCGGCCTGCGATGCCCTGAACACCAGGCCCTCAGGGTTCGTCAAGGTCACGCTCACGCGCAACTTCACCAATCCGTTCTCGCTGTTCCTCGCGCCGTTCACAGGGACGTCGAACGACCTGACGGTCACCGGCACCGGCGAGGTCAGGGTGGAGCACCCATGAACAGGGTCGACCGGTTGGACGAGGGCGTCGCGGCGGTGGAGATGGCCCTGATCAGCACGGTGATGCTGCTGCTGGGGTTTGGAGCCGTGCCGTTGTTCGGGATGGCGCGCGCCTACCAGAACACCAGCAGCGCGGCTTCGGAGGCCTTGCGCTATGCGACGGGTGTCGACGCGAACGCGCACACGACCACGACGGCTTCCGGGGCGCACATCATCAGTCGGCGTCCCACGGCAAACGACGTGACGAGGTTTGCCCAGGCCGCCGCTGGCGACTCGACTCTCTCCGTCCTGGTGCAGGTGTGCCCGGACGGGAACATGGCTGCCTGCTCCGCCCCGGCCGATCCCAGCGCGCCCCTGTCGGCCGCGTCAGGCGACACCGTCACCGTCACCGTGTCGAAGGTCGTGGACCTCAGCCTCGTCGGGTCGCTGGCCAATGCGGTCGGCAGCCTCGTCGGCGCCGGGAGCATCGCGCCTCACGGTGCGGTGACCATCAGCTCCACCAGCACGGGTCGTGAGGAATGACGGCAGTGAGCGCTTGCCAGGTGTCCAGGAAAGGGACCGATCGATGAACAGGAAGTTCAACCCCATCATCGCCGTGGGAGCAGTGCTGCTCCTCATCGGAGTCGTGGTGCTAGCTGTCCTCGCCGCTCGTGGGAACACCACGACGGCCGGCACGGTCAAGGCGCTCGTCGCCTCGGCAGACGTCCCCGCGGGAACGCCGGCCGGAGCGGCGCATCTCCAGGTGCAGGACGTGGCGGCCCGCAGCGTTCCTGCTGGTGCGCCGCGCGATCTCAGTGAGCTCACGGGCACGACCGCGACGGCGAAGATCCTCCAGGGCCAGGTCATCACCGCCACCAGCTTCGCCCGGGTGGGTGCCGCCACCAGCACGGGCATCACCCTGCCGCCGGGCCTGCAGGCGGTCGGTGTCGAGCTCGGGTTCGCCCCCGGCGCACTGCGATATGTGATCGCGGGCAACTACATCAACGTGTGGGTCGCGCCGAAGCCGAAGCCTGCCCCGGACGGCACTGTCCCCGTGGTGCGCGGCTCGCAGCTCGTCGCGAACGTCCAGGTGCTGAGCACCACCCCGGGCGCCGGCGACGGGTCGAAGACCGCACCCGTGCCGGGTCCAGGCAATCTCGACTTCCTGCTCGCGGTGAACGCCGTCCAGGCATCCAGGATCATCGGCGCGGCCGCGCAGCCGGACGCCCAGGTCATGTACTTCACCCTCGCGAAGACGAGCGCGAGCTGACCGTGCCAGCCTCCCTCCCCCCACCGGCGTTCGTGGTCGTCCTCGACCGCTCCGACGCGCTGGTCCGCAGCCTCGTCAAGGCGGTGGACGGGCTCGACGACGCCGTGGACGTCCACCTGTTCACCAGGGCCGCCGAGGTCGACGCCCTGTTTGCCTCCGGTCCGATCGACGTGCTGCTGGTCGGCCCCAGCGAGATGACGCCGACGGGCCTCAAGCGCGTCGCGAAGTGGCACGCCGCCCACCCCGCGACCGTCGTCATGGTGGCCTGCCAGGCGGATGCGCTGCCGGACCCGCTGCTGCTCATGAAGGCGGGGGCCGAGCAGCTGCTCAAGCTCCCGGCCGGGGCGGCGGCGGTGCGTCGAGCGCTCCTCACGGCCCTCGAGGCCAGCGAGCACCTCAAGGACGAGCTCACGACCGTCGTCGAGGTCCCGGCCCCACGCGTCGAGCCCGCCGACGAGCCGGAGCCGGAGCCGGAGCTCGTGGGTGAGCCCGAGCCCGCCGTCACCATCACGGTCGCCAGTGCGACCGGAGGGTGCGGCAAGACCTTCCTCGCGACCAACCTGGCCTACCTGCTCGCACAGGGGACTGGCAAGCGCGTGGCGATGATCGACCTGGACCTGCAGTTCGGCGAGGTGGTCGCGACCCTGCAGCTCAAGCCGCAGCGGACCATCGCCGACGTCGAGCTCGACGAGTTCGGCCAGGTCGACATCGCGGCGCTGATGACACCCCACAAGGGCGGCTTCGACGTGCTCGCCGCGCCGCCGGACCCGGTCGCCGCGGAGGGCATGGGTGCACCCACGATCGCGGCGGTGATCGAGGCGGTGCGCAACCTCTATGACTTCGTCCTCATCGACACCCCGCCCTCGCTCAACGAGGTCGTGCTCGGCGCGTTCGACGTCTCGGACCACCTCATCGTGCTGGCCACGCTCGACATCCCGAGCGTTCGCAACATGCGGGTGTTCCTCACGACCCTCGACCGCCTTCAGATCCCGACCGACGGTCTGCACCTGGTGCTCAACAAGGCAGAGAAGGGCGTCGAGCTCACGGGCGACGACATCCACCGGGTGCTCGGACGCGGCTGGGACCTGGAGCTGCCCTACGACCGTGAGGTGTCGCGCTCGGTCAACCTGGGGCTTCCGGTCAGCGAGGTCGCCCCGAGGGCCGAGGTGAGCCGGCGGCTCGTCGCCGGCGTCCCCTCCCTGCTGCCCGAGGCCGGGATGCGCGCCACGTCTTCCGGCACCGAGCACACCCTGTTTGCGCGGATCCTGTCCGCGCTCCGGCCACGCAAGGAAGCCACGCCGCGCACCGCCGCGCTCGCTGAGGAGAACCCATCGTGAAGCTCGCCGACCGCCTGAACCAGCTCGAGGTCGAAAAGGCCCAGGAAGCGACGAAGAAGGCCGGCCCACGGGTCCCGAAGCCGGCTGCTCCGACGTCACGGCGGTCGTCGCGCGGCGCGGCCAAGCCCACGGCGACTGCCTGGGACGGGCTCAAGCGACAGGTCAAGGACCTGGTCGTCGAGGACCTCGGCTCGCGGCTCGCGGGCATCGAGGACCTCTCCGAGGAGGTCACCAAGGCCCTCGACAAGGCCATCGCGAAGAGCGGTGCCCGCATCACCACCGACGAGCGCGCCCGGCTGGTCACGGAGGTCAGCAGCGACATCCTCGGCTATGGACCGCTGGACCCACTGCTGCGCGACACCACGGTCGACGAGATCATGTGCAACGCCTACAACGACATCTACGTCGAGCGGGCCGGTCGCCTCGAGCACACCGACGCGACGTTCGCGGACGAGGCCCACTTCAGGCAGGTCATCGAGCGGATCGTGTCGGGCGTCGGCCGTCGCGTCGACGAGGGCTCCCCGTTGGTCGACGCGCGTCTCCCAGACGGCTCCAGGGTCACCGCCAGCCTGCCACCGCTGTCGGTGCGCGGCCCCGTGATGACGATCCGCAAGTTTGCCGAGCGGCCCTTCACGATCGCCGACCTCGTCGCCAACAGGACCCTCAGCATGGACGCGGGGGTCTTCCTGGAGGCG
>JAODND010000038.1 GCA_025465465.1 Frankiales bacterium
CCTCCACGGCACCGGCCCGCTCGGCCGCGGCGGTCCGCTCGCGGGTCAGCCGGCGCAGGGCTTGCACCACGGCCGCCGCCACGAGGCCCGCTGCAAGCGCGGCAGGGACGCCGCTGAGAAGGCCGACCGCCGCTGCCAGGGCGGGAGCTGCGGTGAGCGGGAGCGAGGGGGAGGCATGCAGGGGCACCCCGACCGCGACGGCACAGCCGAGTCCCGCGAGCAGCGCGGCGAGAAGTGTCACAGCAGGCCGTCCAGCTCCTCGAACCCCTTGGCCTGCAAGGGATCTGACGCGCCGTCCCAGGTCCAGGCAGGAACCGCGGCCACAAGCTCCCCGGTGCGACGGAGGACACAGATCTCGGCGACGCGACGCCGCGAGCCGCGGACGAGGTGCACCACGACCTTCAGCGCCGACGCGAGCTGGCTGTGCAGGGCCTCCCGCCCCAGCCCCGCGGAGGCCGCCAGCGCCTCGAGCCGGGCGGGCACGTCGCCCGCGCTGTTGGCGTGCAGGGTCCCGCAGCCGCCCTCGTGCCCGGTGTTGAGTGCCGCGAGCAGGTCGACGACCTCGGCCCCCCGGACCTCGCCGACCACCAACCGATCCGGCCGCATCCGAAGGGCGTTGCGGACGAGGTCGCGCAGGGTGACCTGACCGGCGCCCTCGGCGTTCGGTGGCCGCGCCTCGAGCCGCACGACGTGCGGGTGGTCGGGCAGCAGCTCCCCCGCGTCCTCCACGAGCAGCAGCCGGTGCGTCGGGTCCGCCAGCGACAGCAACGCCGACAGCAGCGTCGTCTTGCCGGTCCCGGTGCCGCCGCTGACGAGGAAGGCCCGCTGGGACGCGACCAACCGCTCGAGCAGGACCGCGCCGGTGGGTGGCACCGTGCCGGCGTCGATCAGCTCCTCCAGCGAGAACGCCCGGCGCCGTGGCACCCGCAACGACAGCGACGTGCCGCCCGACGAGACCGGGGGGAGGATCGCGTGCAGCCGGACGCCGTCGGCGAGCCGGGCATCCACCCAGGGCTGCGCGTCGTCGAGCCGACGCCCGGTCGGCGCGACCAGCCGCACCGCCAGTCGCCGTACGGCTGCGTCGTCGGCAAACCGGACGGAGGCCCGCTCGAGCCCGTCGCCGCGGTCCACCCAGACGTCGGCCGGCCCGTTGACGAGCACGTCGGTGACGAGCGGGTCCGCGAGCAACGGCGCCAGCGGCCCGGCCCCGCTGATCTCGAGCTGCAGAGCCCGCAGCACGTCCAGCACCTCGACGTCGCCGCGCAGCCCGCCGCCCTCGTCGCGGAGCGCCGCGGCGACCCGGGCCGGGGTCGGTGCACCACCTTCGACGGCCAGCCGGGCGCGCACCCGATCGACGAGATCTGTCACGCGGCCCGCCGTACCTGCTGGTCGGCGAGCAGGTCCGACAGCACCCTGTCGCAGAAGCTGCCGAGCGGCGACCGGGACCGCCGCCCCGGTGGTCTGCCCTCCTCGAGGTGGACGTCGAGGTGCGGCTCCGCCTTCAGGGTCCCCGCGAGCGGCAGCCCGAGCGCGAGCTGCACGTCGTCGGCCGCCACGTTGCCGGGCGAGGGCCCGCGGACGACGAGGCGCAGGTCGCGGCAGAGCAGCCCGGCGCGGGACGCGACCCGGGCCGCAGCAGCAGTCGCTCGCACCTCGGCCGGCACGACGAGCAAGGCACAGGCCGCCGCCGCAAGCACCTCGCGGGCACCCTCGTCCAGGGTGCGCGCCAGATCGACCACCACCAGGTCGCATGCCCTGCGACCGGCCTCGATGACGGCTTCCACCGCCTCGGCGGGCAACGGGGTCGCGTCGCCGCGGTCCCACGACAGCACTGCGATCCCGTCGACGTGCGGGAGCGCCTCGATCACCGCCGCCGCAGGCAGGCGGCCGCGGGTGGCGATCAGATCGGGCCAGCGCAGCCCGGGGAGGTCCTCGACGCCGAGGACCAGGTCGACGCCTCCGCCGAGCGGGTCGCCGTCGACCAGCAGGGTGCGCAGCTCCCGTCGAGTGCCGGCGTGGGCCAGTGCCACCGACAGCGTCGTGGCTCCTGCGCCCCCGCGACCGCCGAGGGTCGCGACGACCAGACCGGCATGGTCGGTCGTCTCCATGGCGTCCGCGAACGCCTGCACGAGCCATGGCTCCGCGTCCGGCAGGAACACCACCCGCTCAGCTCCCACGTCCACGGCCTTGCGCCAGATGGTGGCATCGTCCAGGTCGTCACCGAGCGCGACGACGTTGCCCCGCCGCCCGAGCCGCGACGCCGCGCAGCGGTCGAGCAGGTCGGACCCGACCACGACGAGCGGCGCCCCCGCCCAGCTGCGCCGCGCACTGCCCACGTCGGCGGCCACCTCCACCTCGACGCCGGCCGTGGCGGCGAGCCGGAGCAGGCCGTCGAGGACAACCGGGTCGTTCGTGACGAGGAGGGGGCGGGTCATACGCCTCAGGCTCCGGCCTCGTCGAGGCCCGCGGGCGGGCGCTCGAAAGGTTGTGGACGCTCGGTCGGTCTGGGGACAGCAGAAGGCCCGCGCCGGGGGGGTTGGCGCGGGCCTTCTGCTAGTCCGGTCTCGGGGGGGGTGTGACCGGACCCGACGATGAGGCCGGTCCTGGGGGAAGGACCGGGCTCACGAAGGTTGTGTCCCGCCTGCCCGAGCCTAAACACCTATCCTCGAAAAATGTCCGCCGCCTTCTTCGACCTCGACAAGACGGTGATCGCGAAGAGCAGCACGCTCGCCTTCAGCCGGCCCTTCTACAAGGGCGGCCTGGTCAACCGGCGGGCCGTCCTCAAGGCCTCGTACGCGCAGTTCGTCTACCTGCTGCAGGGCGCCGACGAGGACTCGATGGACAAGATGCGCGACTACCTCAAGGCGCTGTGCACCGGGTGGTCGGTGCAGCAGGTGCACGACATCGTCGCGGAGACGCTGCACGAGCTCATCGACCCGCTCGTCTACGCCGAGGCGCTGGCGCTGTTCGAGGAGCACCGGGCTGCCGGGCGCGAGGTCGTCATCGTGTCCAGCAGCGGCGACGAGATGGTCGGTCCCATCGGGGAGATGCTCGGCGTCGACCGGGTCATCGCCACGCGGATGGAGGTCGAGGACGGCACCTACACCGGCGAGATCGCCTTCTACGCCTATGGCGAGAACAAGGCGACTGCGATCGCCGAGCTCGCGCGGCAACGCGGTTGGGAGCTGGCCGACTGCTACGCCTACAGCGACTCCGCGACCGATGTCCCCATGCTCGCCGCCGTGGGCCACCCCGTGGCGGTGAACCCCGACAGGGCCCTTCGCAAGCACGCGGCAGACCATGAGTGGCCGGTGCGGGTCTTCGCCAAGCCGGTGCGCGCGTCCCGCCGGGTGCCGACGCCCCCGGGGCCGCCGGTGGCATACGCCGGTGTGCTCACCGTGGCCGCACTGGTCGCCGTCGCGTGGGCTCTCGGACGGCGCTCAGTGCCGGGTGAAGTGTGACGGCGATCGCAGATTTTCCTTGACACGCAAGGGTTCTCGGGCGGACTCTCGAGTCACGGAACGCCGCCAGCGGGCGGACTAGCTCCCCCCGACGACGGTCCGTGCACGGCGCGTCTGAGCACCCACGTGCGATCAGCCGCGAGAGGCACATCGAGCGGGTCCACCAGGTTCAAGAAGGGGCAGCGTCCTTGACGGGACGGGACCCAGAGCGATGACAGGACGCCACGCTTGGTCACTCTGCCGCCGTGCATGGCGACGGGGTCCGCGCCCTCGAGGAGCGGACCCCGTTCCGCTGTCCCGGGCCCGCGCCCGCGGGCCGGTGATCAACAGAGGATCGCGCGGCCGCCGCGACGGTGAGTCGTACGCCGAAAGCCCTGTTGATCACGCGTACGGCCGTGGGCCGGTGATCAGGAGGGCTTTGCGCGGACGACACGCCCGCGTGGCTGCCGCGTGAACGACTGTTGATCACCGCCGGGGTGCGGAGCGGTCAGGCGGCGCGGAGGATCGCCTCGCACACGGCGAGGCCCTCGCGGGCCCCGAGGGCGACGGCCTGCGAGCAGTGGACGACCCAGCGCGCCACCCCCGCCGATCCCCCGCTCACGTAGTCGCGGGCCGCGTCGGCATACGCATGGCTGTGGCTGGACCGCAGGCCGGCGGCGTCGATCTCGGCATGGCCGACCTCGGGCGCGCTGACCGCCTTGGGGTCAAGGCCCCGGTCCACCAGTACGAGACGAGCCGCGGCCCGGGCGACGAGCCCGTCCGCCGTGCCGAAGGCCCGCAGGGCAAGCAGCTCGCCATGGACGACCGCGGCCACGACGACGGCTGGCGCGGTGGTCGGCGCGAGCAGCAGCCGGCACAGCCCGTCGAGCCGGGCGGCGGCCTCGACCGGATCCGGGGCCGGTCCGAGCCCGAGGGGGTCCTCCACGGGGTCGCCGGCCGCGACCCGAGGGCGACCGAGCCGCTCGTCGGGGACGCCGAGGTCGGCAGCGGCGAGCACATGCAGCCGGGCCAGGGCCTGCCGTGGAGCGCCCTTCCACGACGGCAGCAGGGACCCGAGGTCGGCGTGCAGACGCACAGCGTTCGCCGCGAGCTGACCGAGCCGAGGATCCTTCGACTGCACCGTGACCGGCTGGCCGTGCATGAGCTGACCGCGCAGCCGCTCGAGCTCGATGCCCGCGCCCTCGAGGTCGGCGGAGGCCCGGGCGCCGCGGAGAGCGGACTCGGCTGTGACCTCAGCCGACCGCCGTCGCAGCACCCGGTGGCCGAGCAGCCCGTCCACCGCCGTCCGCGCCTCGACCACGGCGACCGCGACGCCGGGAAGGTCCAGCAGGGCTGCCAGGGGATCGCTCACGGGCACCCACGCTAGGCCACGCGCTGGGTCAACGGCGCGGGTGCAAGATGAGGGCCATGACCGAGCTGTCCGCGCTGTCCACCGAGAACCGGCGCTTCGACCCGCCGCCGGAGCTGGCCGCGAACGCGAACGTCACCGCCGATGCCTATGACCATGCGAGCAAGGACCGGCTGGCGTGGTGGGAGGTGCAGGCCAGCAGGTTGCAGTGGGACCGCGGCTGGGACCGGGTGCTCGAGTGGCAGCGGCCGTACGCCAAGTGGTTCGTCGGTGGAGAGCTCAATGCCTCGGTGAACTGCCTGGACCGGCACGTCGATGCCGGGCTCGGCGACAGGGTCGCGTTCCACTGGGTGGGTGAGCCGGCCGGCGATCGCCGCGATATCAGCTATGCGGAGCTGCTGGCCGAGGTCAGCAGGTGCGCGAACGCGCTGACGGAGCTCGGCGTCGGCCGGGGCGACCGGGTCTGCATCTACCTGCCGATGATCCCCGAGGCGGCGGTCGCGATGCTGGCGTGCGCCCGCGTCGGTGCCGCCCACTCGGTCGTCTTCGGCGGGTTTTCCGCGCAGGCACTGATCGACCGGATCACCGACGCCGACGCGAAGCTCGTCATCACCTCCGACGGCGGCTACCGCCGCGGAGCACCGTCAGCGCTCAAGCCTGCGGTGGACGAGGCGGTCCTGCAGTGCCCGTCGGTCGAGCACGTCCTGGTGGTGAGGCGCACCGGTCAGGACGTCACCTGGACGGACAAGGACCTGTGGTGGTCCGACGTCGTGGACCGGCAGCCGGCGACGCATCAGGCGCAGAGCTTCGACGCCGAGAACCCGCTGTTCCTGCTCTACACGTCCGGCACCACCGGCAAGCCGAAGGGGATCCTGCACACCACCGGCGGCTACCTGACGCAGGTCGCGTGGACGCACTGGGCGGTCTTCGACCTCAAGCCGGAGACCGACGTCTACTGGTGCACCGCCGACATCGGCTGGGTCACCGGTCACTCGTACGCGGTCTACGGGCCGCTGGCCAATGCGGCCACCTCGGTGATGTACGAGGGCACCCCCGATGCCGGCGGCAAGGACCGCTGGTGGTCGATCATCGAGGAGTTCAAGGTCTCGATCCTCTACACCGCTCCCACCGCCATCCGGACCTTCATGAAGTGGGGCGACGACCTGCCCGGTGCTCACGACCTGTCGAGCCTGCGGGTCCTCGGCAGTGTCGGCGAGCCGATCAATCCCGAGGCCTGGATCTGGTACCGCGACGTCATCGGCGGTGGCCGCTGCCCGATCGTCGACACCTGGTGGCAGACCGAGACCGGCGCGATGATGATCAGCCCGCTGCCCGGCGTCACCTCGTGCAAGCCGGGCTCCGCGATGGGTCCGCTTCCCGGCATCGCCGTCGACGTCGTCAACGACGCCGGCGAGAGCAGGAAGGCCGGGTTCCTGACCCTCAACGAGCCGTGGCCGTCGATGCTGCGCGGCATCTGGGGCGACGAGGACCGCTACCGCGAGACCTACTGGAGCCGGTTCGAAGGCCGCTACTTCGCCGGCGACGGCGCCAAGTGGGACGACGACGAGGTGCTCTGGCTGCTCGGTCGCGTCGACGACGTCATGAACGTCAGCGGGCACCGCATCAGCACCACCGAGGTCGAGTCCGCCCTCGTCAGCCACCCATCGGTCGCCGAGGCCGCCGTCGTCGGCGCCAACGACGCGACCACCGGCCAGGCCATCGTCGCCTTCGTCACCGTGAAGGGATCAGTCGCCGACGACGTCAGCAGCGGCGAGGCCTTCGCCAAGGAGCTACGCGACCACGTCGCCAAGGAGATCGGACCGATCGCCAAGCCGCGGCAGATCCTCATCACACCTGAGCTTCCCAAGACCCGCAGCGGCAAGATCATGCGAAGGCTGCTGCGCGACGTCGCCGAGCACCGAGAGCTCGGTGACGTCACGACGCTCGCCGACCCGACGGTCGTCAACGCCATCAACGAGAAGATGGGTCAGCAGACGGCTGCGCCGCCTGCGTAGGGTGCGCACGTGACGCTCGGGCCGCTGACCTCCACGATCCGGCTCGAGGCCTGCGGCGACGTCCTGCCCGACGAGGCCTGGCGCCGCTACGCCGAGCTGCGCCGCTGGAAGGACTGGTCGCCGCAGATCTCCCTGGTGA
>JAODND010000044.1 GCA_025465465.1 Frankiales bacterium
GCGATCAGCGTCGAGGACGTGAGCAAGGTCTTCGAGCTCCACTCCGACCGGCGCACCAACATCAAGGAGCGCTTCGTCCGTGGCCGGCCGAAGGGCACCGACCAGTTCTGGGCGCTGCGTGACATCAGCTTCGAGGTGCCGCGCGGCTCGACGTACGGGCTGATCGGCCACAACGGCTCGGGCAAGTCGACGATGCTCAAGTTGCTCGCGAGCATCCACCGTCCGACCTCCGGCAACGTGGTGGCGGCCGGCCGGGTGAGCTCGATGATCGAGCTCGGTGCGGGCTTCCACCCTGAGCTGTCCGGCCGCGAGAACATCTTCCTCAACGGCTCGATCCTCGGGATGACGCGCAAGCAGATCGACGCGTCCCTTGAGGAGATCATCGAGTTCAGCGGCATCCCGGGACAGTTCATCGACGCGCCGGTCAAGGTCTACAGCTCCGGCATGTACGTCCGGCTCGGCTTCGCGATCGCGGTGAACCTCGACCCCGAGATCCTGCTCATCGACGAGATCGTCGCGGTCGGCGACGAGGACTTCCAGCGCAAGTGCTTCGACCACCTCTACAAGCTGCGCCGCAAGGGCGTGACGATCTGCTTCGTGTCGCACTCGCTTCCCCTGGTGCAGACCTTGTGCGACCACGCGCTCTGGCTCGACCACGGACAGATGAAGGCCGAGGGCACGGCGCTGTCGGTCGTCGACTCCTACCTCCGCGAGGTCAACCGGGCGGAGGCGTCGCGGCTCGGCGACGCCGAGGAGCTCGATGACAGCCGGAGCCGGCGCGGCACGCGTGAGATCACGATCAGCAAGCTCGAGTTCCTCGACGCGAGCGGCACCGCGTCCCCGATCGGCACGACCGGAGACGCCCTGACCATCCGGATGCACTACGACGTGCACGACCCGGTGGGCGAGCCCGTCTTCGGGCTGGCCTTCCACCACGAGAGCGGCACCCACGTCTCGGGCCCCAACTCGCGCGAGGGCGGCGTCATGACGGGCACACCGACCGGTGCGGGCCACGTGGACTTCCGGATGGACCGGCTGCTCCTGCAGCCCGGCGCCTATGTCGTGAGCGCCGCCGTGGTCGACACGACCATGGCCCACGTCTACGACTACCGCGACCAGGCCTTCGCGTTGCACGTGCAGCCGGGGCACGGCGCTGCGGGGGCGGGTGTCGTCGACCTCCCGGGCACGTGGAGCATGAGCAGCAACCTTCGATCGGAGAACGCGCGGTGAGAGTCAACCTCGGTTGTGGTCAGGCCTACATGGAGGGCTGGACCAACGTCGACGAGAGCCGCGACGTCAAGGCCGACATCTACATGGAGGCCGCGGAGTTCCTGCGGCAGTACGCCGCCGAGATCGACGAGATCTACATGGGGCACGTGCTGGAGCACATCATGCCCGGCGATGCCCTCGTCACCTTGCGCCTCATGAACGAGCGGCTGCGACCGGGCACCATGATCTCCGCCGTCACCCCGGACATGGATGCGATCTTCAAGGCCTACCTCGACGGCGAGGTCAGCAACGACCAGGTGAACGCGTCGTTCATCTACTCCTATGTCCAGCCGTCCCCGCACATCTGGTGCTACGGGCCGGACTCGCTCGCCGAGCTCTTCCGTCGCGCCGGCTTCCAGGACGTCGAGCAGATCGATCCGTCTTCCTGGGGCCCGGTGTTCTGGAAGGAGGGCACCGAGTCGCAGTGGCAGTGCGGCGTTCGCGCTCCGGCCAGCGGCATCGCGGGCCCTGCGGACGACGCGCTTCCGGACGAGGCACGCCTCACCTTCGACTCGACCGCGCGGGAGCAGCCGGCCGGGCCTCCCGACATCCCGACGACGGAGGAGCTGCTCCTCAACCGGGTGCGGCACCTGCGAGACGAGCTGCTCCGAGAGAGCGTGCGCCGGGCGGCGCTGGAGGCCAAGGTCCGCGAGCTCGCGCCGCCGGTCGCTGCTGCTCCGGCGGCCCCACCGGTCGAGGAGCCGACAGTGCCCGCGCGGCGCCCGGTGGCCGCGGTACCCGGCACACCCCCCGGTCCCGTCAGCCCGCGGCAGCGCGCCAGAGGCGCGTTCGAGAAGGCCGTACCCGCCGGCACCCCACGCCGCGAGATCGCCAAGGCCGCGCTGCTGACGGCCAAGGAGGGCCGCCGGGTCCGCACCAACCTCAAGAAGATCTGGAACATCCCGGGTGTCATCGAGGCCGGCGAGCCGTCCTACAAGTCCTGGTCCAAGAACCACGACGCCTCGAAGCACGGACTCGAGACCCAGGCGAAGATCTCCCGCACGGCGACCCACCGGCTGTCGACGCTCGTGATCGTGCTGGCCTCGGGGAAGGCCGACGCCGACCTCGTCGCGCACTCCTATGACAGCGTGCGCGCGCAGAGCTGGGGGCACTGGCAGCTGGCGTGCGCCTCGCCGTCCGAGCTCGTGCCGGGCACCACGCCGGACGCCCCCTGCTGGACCGGTGACGGTGACATCACCGTCGCCGTGAACTCCCTGGTCGACAACAGCGACGCCGACTTCGTGGTCCTGCTGGACGCGGGCGACCAGCTGGCCCCCGACTGCCTCTACCACGTCGCGCTGTCCGCGCACCGGGACCCGCTCGTCGACCTCGTCTACTGGGACGACGACGTGCTCGACGGTCGCGACCGGCGCGAGCCTCGGTTTCGCCCCTCGTGGTCGCCGGACATGCTGGCGGGTGCCGACTACGTCGGGCACTCCTTCGCGATCCGCCGCAAGCGCTTCCTCGTCAACGCCGGCCTGCGCTCCGGGTTCGGCGACTCGGCGACCTGGGACCTGCTGCTGCGCGCCGACCTCGCCGCCGACCGGGTCGCCCGGGTGCCGCGGGTGCTCGGACACGTCCACCGTCGCTACGACCGGCCCGACGGTGCCGGTGTCCGCGCCGTGCAGGAGCACCTCGAGCGCAGCGGACTGACTGCCCGGGCCGTCCTCAAGGACCAGGCCGTCCGTACCGTCTTCGCGGGGACCCTTCCTAAGGTCAGCGTCGTCATCTGCACGAGGCACAACAGGCCGATGCTCTCGACCTGCCTGCCCTCGCTGGCCCGCACCGACTACGCCGGCGGCTTCGAGGTCGTCATCGTCGACAACGGCGGGCAGTCCCCGGACAACGAGAAGTGGTACGCCGACCACTCCTCCGGTCTGGACCTTCGGGTGGAGTGGTGGACCGAGCCGTTCAGCTATCCCACGGTCAACAACCTCGGCGCCGCCAAGGCCACCGGTGAGGTGCTCGTCTTCCTCAACGACGACACCGAGGTGCTCGACCCGACCTGGCTGACCGAGATGGTCGGCTGGGCCGTCCGCCCGGAGGTCGGGGTCGCAGGCCTGCAGCTGATCGGTCCCGAGGGCCAGATCCAGCACGCCGGCGTCATCCTCGGCATCGGCGGCTTCGCCGACCACGTCTTCGAGGGCATGAAGCCGGGCTCTGCCTCCCACCTCGGCCCCACCGGCTGGTACCGCAACGTGCTGTCGGTGACGAGCGCGTGTGTCGCGGTCCGCCGTGAGCTCTTCGACGAGCTCGGCGGGTTCGACGAGCGGTTCCTGATGTGCGGATCCGATGTCGCGATGGGGATCGACGCCTACATCAAGGGCTACCGCAACGTCTGCTCGCCCTTCGCCGGCCTCCGGCACCTCGAGTCGGCGACGCGCGACCCCTCCGACATCCCGACCGGCGACTTCTTCGCGTCCTACTGGCGCTACAACCCCTGGCTGTTCGGTGGCGACCCCTACTTCTCGCCGAACCTCTCGCTGAGCTCGCGTGTGCCCAAGCTCAAGGGCGAGCACGACAAGACCATCCAGGAGATGATCAGCGCGCCGCTCGGCCGCACGTTCAAGGTGTTCCGCCAGTCCACGACCGAGACCGAGTCCACCAACCTCGCCGACATGTGCCGGGCGCTGCCGGTCGACGCGAAGGCCGTCGAGGCACTGCACCTCGCGAACGCCGAGCCGTTCGAGGTCAAGACCGTCAACTGGTTCTTCCCCGACATCGACAGCCCGTTCTACGGCGGCATCAACACGGCGCTGCGGATCGCCGACCAGCTCGCCCGCGAGCACGGTGTCGTCAACCGCTTCGTCGTCTGGGGCTCCGGTCCGGACCACTTCATCCGCTCGGGTCTCGCGGCCGCCTTCCCTGCGCTGAAGGACGTCGAGATCCACTTCTACGACGGCTCGACCGGTGCCTCGCTGGAGCGGATCCCAGAGTGCGACGTGGCCATCGCCACGCTCTGGGTCACGGCCTACGGGGTCGCGCACTTCCCGGGCGCGAAGCGGAAGTTCTACCTGATCCAGGACTTCGAGCCGATGTTCTACCCGGCCTCGACGCTCTATGCGCTGACCGAGGAGACCTACAAGCTCGGTCTGTACGGCCTGTGCAACACCGACAACCTCAAGGAGATCTACGACACCGAGTACGACGGGAAGGGCTGGAGCTTCACCCCGGCTGTCGACCCGACGGTGTTCCACGCCAAGGGTCGCGTCGAGCGGATGCCCGAGGACCCGGCGACGGTCTTCGTCTACGCCCGCCCGGGTCACTGGCGCAACTGCTGGGAGATGGCGTCGCTGGCCCTCGAGGAGCTGAAGGACCGCCTCGGTGACCGGGTGCGCATCGTCACCGCCGGCTCATGGGCCGTGCCCGAGGGCGGCTACTCCGGCATGCACCACTACGGGCTGCTCGACTACCGCGCCACCGGCGAGCTCTACCGGTCGTGCGACATCGGCCTTGCGCTGACGGTCAGCAAGCACCCGTCCTACCTCCCGCTCGAGCTGATGGCCTGCGGGGTGCCGGTCGTGGCCTTCGACAACCCGTGGGGTCACTGGGTCCTGCAGGACGGCGACAACGCCCTGCTGGCCAAGCGCACCGTCGACGGGCTGGTCGAGACCCTCGAGCGCGCGGTCGTCGACTACGAGCTGCGGATCCGGCTGCGCAAGGGTGCGCTGGCGACCATCGCTGCCGGCCACGCCGAGTGGCAGCCGGCGCTGTCGGGCATCTACGGCTATCTCTGCGACCCTGAGGGCCACGTCGCGCCGTGAGCCGGGTCGTGGTCGCGACGGCGGACGTGCTGGGGGCCTCGATGGCCGGGCCGGCGATCCGGGCGTGGCAGTTCGCCTCGGCGCTGGCCGACGACGGGCACGACGTCTCGTTGCTGTCGACGGCCGGGTGCACGCGTGCAGGTGATGGGCGCTTCGAGGTCGGGATGCTCACCGACGTCCCTGCGGGTGTGGACGTGTGGGTCGTGCAGGGGTCGGTGCTGCAGAACGTGCCGGCGATCGCCGAGTCGCACGCGTGCGTGGTCGTCGACCTCTACGACCCGTACCACCTCGAGAACCTCGAGCTCTCCCGCGACCGGTCCCACCGCGACCGGATGGCGGTCGTGCACAACGCGACCGCGATCCTCAACCGCGCCATGCGGCGGGGCGACTTCTTCCTGACGGCCTCCGAGAAGCAGCGCGACTTCTGGATCGGTGCGCTCGCCTCGCTCGGTCGGGTCAACGCGCTGACCTACGACGCCGACCCCTCGCTGCGGTCGCTGCTCGACCTGGTGCCGTTCGGGGTGGCGGCGGAGCCCCCGGTGCGCACGGTGCCGGCGCTGCGCGGGGTCATGCCCGGCATCGGCACCGATGACGTCGTGCTGCTGTGGGGCGGTGGGCTCTACAACTGGTTCGACCCCCAGACGCTGGTCCGCGCCGTCGACGAGGTTCGCCAGACCCGGGACGACGTGCGGCTGGTGTTCCTCGGCGGCAAGCACCCGAACCCGGCCGTCCCGGCGATGCGGACCGCGGCCGAGACCCGGGAGCTCTCGGACGCGCTCGGGCTGACCGGCAAGCACGTGTTCTTCAACGAGGGCTGGGTGCCCTACGACGACCGGGGCTCCTACCTGCTGGATGCCGACATCGGCGTGTCGACGCACCTGGACCACGTCGAGACGGCGTTCTCCTTCCGCACCCGCATCCTCGACTACCTGTGGGCCGGGCTGCCGGTGGTCGCGACGGGCGGCGACGTGTTCGGCGAGGTCATCAGCGACAGCGGCATCGGACGCACCGTGCCGGCCGAGGACGCCGAGGCGCTCGCCGTCGCGCTGCTGTCGCTCATCGACGACGTCGATGCCCGCAAGGCGTGCGCGGAGGCCTCCCTGGCGCTGTCGCAGGCCTACCGCTGGGATCGCGTGCTGGCCCCCCTGCTGGAGTACTGCCGCAACCCCCACCGGGCTCCCGACCTGCTGGATGAGGTCGCGCAGTTCAACCTGTCGCGCCCCTTCGACCCCGTCCGGGCGCCCACGCCCGAGGCCGGCTGGCGGGGCGAGGTCGCGCTCGCCAAGCAGTACCTCGACAAGGGCGGCGCCGGACTGCTCGCCAGACGCCTCGCCAACCGGGCCGGCAAGCTCGCCCGCGGCCAGCGCTCCTGACCCACCCTTCCCCCGTGCACATGGCGTCCACGTGCTCCGGGCCGGCTGAGCGTGCGGCGCGCCGGGACGGTGCGACACGTGTGCACGGGGCGAGGGTGGCGGCCGGGCTAGGCTCGGGATCATGGCGAAGAGCCCGGTGCTGAGGCAGCTCGCCTACATCTCCAACCGACCCGCGGTGCTGGCGGAGACCCTCACCTACGTGCGGCACTTCCTGCCGTGGGTGACGCAGGCCGTCGTGCTGACGCCGCAGCCCGACGCGATGAAGCGGGCCGTCGACGGCCTCGAGCTCGACGTCGTGGTGGTCGCCGACTCCGACGTCGCCACCGGCATCCCGACGCAGCACAGCGCCCGCAACGCCTTCCTGCGCAAGGCGCTCTACGCCCGCGGCCCGCTCGATGACGTGTTCCTGCAGAGCGACGACGACTACCGCCCGCTCAAGCCGCTGCCCGTCACCGACTTCCTCGAGGGCGGCAGGCTCGTCAGCTACTTCTTCTACGAGCTGCCGAAGTGGCGCCGCAACGAGAGCAGCTACGACGGCGTGCAGCACAGCAGCTACCTCGCGATGTCCTACCTCGGCGGTCCCACCCTGGCCTACGCCAGCCACATGCCGCAGCCGATCGACAAGGCGTTGTTCGCGAAGGCGTTCGCCGACGCGGAGCGGCTGGCGCCGGCGACCCCGTTCTGCGAGTGGTCGCTGCCCCTCAACCACGGTCGGCTGATCGCCCCGGAGCGGTGGGCCGAGCCTCGGGTCTTCCGCACGATCTGCTGGCCGCAGTACCCGCACGAGTGGCCCTACGCGTTCCGTCCCGAGGACCTCGCGTTCGAGAACTTCCACCCGGAGCACTACGAGCCGGGCCACCTCTTCGACGGCATCAGCACCTCGCTCGACACCAGAAACCCTGAGCAGCAGGCATTCTCGAAGATCCAGCGCTGGTACGACTTCGACCTCGAGGCCGGCAAGCTGCGTTTCCCGAAGGGCGTCGCCAATCCCTGGCAGACGACGGTCGGCCGCAAGGCGTTCGTCCAGCTGGCCAAGGGCATGCGCAAGCTCAACGAGTACGCCACCTTCGAGGAGCGCGGGTCCTGAGCGCAACCGTCCTCATCGTCACCTGGCAGGGGGCGCACCTGCTACCGGCCTGCCTCGATGCCGTGCTGCCCGAGGGCGCCCCGGTCCTCGTCGTCGACAACGCCTCCACCGACGGCACGACCGAGCTGCTGGCGAGTGGCTACCCGCAGGTGCAGGTCGTCCGCAACGACCGCAACCTGGGGTTCGCCGGCGGGGTCGCGACAGGACTCGAGCACGTCACGACCCCCTACGTCGTGCTGCTCAACAGCGACGCAACCGTGCGACCCGGCTGGCTGGCTGAGCTGCTCGAGCCTCTCGACGACCCGACCGTCGGCGCGGTCACGAGCAAGCTGCTGTTTCCTGACGGCAACCTGCAGAGCGCAGGCGGCTACCTGGAGCCGAGCGGCTACGGGCACGACCTCGACACCGGCGGGGACGACTCGGCAGAGGTCGCCTACGGCTGCGGTGCGGCACTGGGGCTGCGGATGGCCGCTGTCCGCGAGGTGGGCGGGATGGATCCCCGCTACTTCCTCTACTACGAGGACGTCGACCTGTCCTGGCGGTTGTGGCTGGCCGGGCATCGGGTCGTCTTCCAGCCCACCGCCGTCGCCGTGCACGAGCACTCAGCCACGACGGGTGGGGGTGCGACGCTGCTGCACACCTTCTACACGGAGCGAAACCGGCTGGCGACGCTCGTGGTCTGCGCAACCTGGCAGCGGGCCGCCAGGATGCTGCTGCGGTACCCGCTCACCACCGTCAGCGTCGCGCTCGGCGAGTCCCGGGCCAAGGCATGGGCTCGCACTAGGGCCTTCGCGTCCCTCCTGGTCTGGTTGCCGGCCCTGCTGAGGCGGCGCCGATCCGTTGTGACACGCCTCTCGCGTCAGGCGTACGAGCGCCGGTTCCTTCTACGATGAAGGCCTCATGAGCTTCGCGTCACCGCTGTTCCTCTGGTACTTCCTGCCCGCGACGCTCGTCGCGTACTGGGTGCTTCCCGCGAGGTTCCGCAATGCCCTGCTGTCGGTCGTCAGCCTGGTCTTCTACGTCTTCGGCGGCCTGTCGTTCGTCTTCGCCCTGCTGACGGTCATCGCCGTCAACTTCGCGTCCGGGCTGGCCATCGACAGCGACCGGATGCACCAGCGGCTGCCGCAGCGCAAGGCGCTGCTGGTCGCCACGGTCGGCTTCGACCTCGCGGTCCTGGGGATCTGGAAGTACGCCGGCTTCGCCACCTCGCAGATCCACAACCTGGCGAAGGCGTTCGGTGACGACAGCAGTCCGATCCTGCAGGTGGCGCTGCCGATCGGGATCAGCTTCTTCACGTTCCACCACCTGTCCTACGTGGTGGACGTCTACCGGCACAGCCGCAAGGCGCAGCGCAGCCCGGTGCAGTTCATCACCTACATCGCGATGTTTCCGCAGCTCGTCGCTGGGCCGATCGTGCGCTACCACGAGATCGCCGAGCAGCTGTCCGCCATCCCCAAGAACCGGTTCGAGGACTTCGCTGCCGGCGTGCCCCGCTTCTCACTCGGCCTGGCGAAGAAGGTCCTCGTCGCCGACACCGTGGCGCCGGTCGCCGACACGGTGTTCCGGATGGACAGCTCGATCCTCACCACCCCCGTCGCCTGGCTGGGGGTCGTTGCCTACACGCTGCAGATCTACTTCGACTTCTCCGGCTACTCCGACATGGCCATCGGGCTGGCCCGGATGTTCGGCTTCAAGTTCCCGGAGAACTTCAACCGGCCCTACTCCTCGCTCAGCATCACCGACTTCTGGCAGCGCTGGCACATGTCGTTGTCGCGCTGGTTCCGCGACTACCTCTACATCCCGCTCGGCGGCAACCGCGGGTCCAGCTTCGCGACCTACCGCAACCTCTGGATCATCTTCGTGGCGTCCGGCTTCTGGCACGGTGCCGCCTGGACCTTCCTCATCTGGGGGATGTACCACGGCGGCTGGCTCGTGATCGAGCGCGCCACGGGGCTGGCCAAGGTGCCCGACGATCGCTGGGTGGTGCCGCGGCGGGCCATCACCTTGCTGATCGTCATGATCGGGTGGGTGTTCTTCCGCGCCTCCGACATCACGGAGGCCGGGCACGTGCTGCAGCGGATGTTCGTGTGGCACGGCGGGGCGGTCCCTGCCGAGGTCACCACCGTCCTCACCGACTTCCGGACGCTGGTCTTCGCACTGGCCTGCCTCGTGGTGCTGGTGCCGCGGGGCTTCGTGATGGGCAAGCTCCTCGACGACGGCAAGTCGGCTCTCGCCAGCGGCCTGCGGATCGCCTACACCGGGGTAGCGGCCCCCTATGCCGCCGTTGTCGTCGCCGCGGGCACCCTGAGCCCCTTCCTCTACTTCAAGTTCTAGGAACGCCATGACCGAGAAGGACATCCCCCTGGCCAAGGGTCCCGACGAGATCCCGACGCCGGGTCCCGGGCGCGAGTCCAAGGCCACCAAGGCGGTCATCGCCCTGCTCGGCGTCGGGCTGCTGTTCGGCCCATGGGCTGCGTATGCCGCCGGTGCCCGGTCGCAGCCGGTGCCCGGCGAGAACAGGGCACTGGCCGGCCGGCCGCAGATCGACGGCTTCAAGACGTTCAACGAGATCACGGCCTACGCCGCCGATCACTTCCCACTCCGTGACGCGGCGATCCGCGGCAACAAGAACCTCATCCACGACCTCTTCGGCGAGTCGCCGTCGTACTTCGGCTCGGCGGGCAACCAGCAGGTCCTCGTCGGCGACAACGGCTGGCTCTACTTCATGGACGACTTCAACGAGGCCTGCTCGCCCAAGATCCCGCTGAAGCAGGTCGTCGCCGGCGTCCAGCGGCTGAACAAGATGCTGACCGACTCCGGCCGACGGCTCGTGCTGACCGTGCCGCCGGACAAGAGCACCGTGGACACCGCGAACCTCCCCAAGAGCTTCGAGCTCAAGCAGTGCAGCGAGGAAGCGAGGGCACAGCGGTGGAAGGCGATCCGCTCGATGGGGATCCCTGGATACGTCGACGTGCGGAGCGCTGTCGAGAAGCAGGAGAAGGAGAAGGGCACGCCCGCCTTCCTCAAGTACGACACGCACTGGAACCAGGACTCCGCCGTCACGTTCGTCGAGTCGGTGGTCAAGGAGCTCGACCCGACGCTGCTGCAGCACACGCAGGTCCAGGGAGGCCAGACCTTTACGGAGAAGGGTGACCTCGACATCCTCGCCAACGGGGCGCCGGGCAAGGACTTCCCATACCAGGCGGTGTACATCGTCCGCGATGGCGTGACGCCGCGGCAGACCCCTGAGGACTTGTCGAAGGTAAAGGGCGCTTACACGATCACCCACGTGCACAGCGCGACGACTGGGCCGGCGACGCTCTTCCAGCCACGTACGACCTGGATCGGCGACTCCTTCACAGAGAGAGCACTGACGCCACCCGGCAAGATCACGCCGTTCTTCGCAGACCTCGTGCGGGTGCCCGAGCTCACGAAGGCCGTGCTGGCCCAGGGTCAGGACCCCGGCTTCTACGCCAAGGCACGGGCCCGCATGATCGCCGAGATCGTGAAGTCCAGGGTGACCGTGGTGGAGCTGGTCGAGCGCACCTTCGCGGGCGTCAACAACGAGGGCTCGATGTGGACGCCGGCCTTCCTCAACGCCCTGCAGGACGCGCTCGACAAGGCACCGAAGCAGTAGGTGAAGCGGGGCCTGGTCGTCCTCGTGCTGCTGGCCGGTTGCTCGTCCGGCTCGGCGATGCCCGGGGGTGTGCTCGACGAACACGCCTTCTGGTCGCTGGTCGACCAGGCCGGCACAGGCCCCGTCGAGGACCGGGCGGCGATGATGACCCAGCTGCTGAAGGACGCTCCCGCGACCCGGCTGGAGTCGTGGCAGCAGCAGCTGGTCGCGCGTGACGCGGACCTCAACACGACGGCGCTGTCGCAGGCGATGACCGCGGTCTGCGGTCGGCAGGACGCGAACGGCTTCGCCGCCGACCGCAGCTGGCTGGTCGCGCACGGGCAGCAGGTCTTCCTGACGGCTCGTGACCATCCCGCCCGGCTGGCGTCGCTGCCCGACCTGGCGGCGGCGTGCGCGGGCAGTGGCGAGGCGTTCGCCGACGCGGCGACGGCGCGCTACTCCGACCTCGGGTTCGAGCCCGGTGGCGACGCCTTCCCGGTCGTCGACCTCAGCCCCCCGTCGGGCTGATCCACGGAGAGTTCCTGTGCATTTGCTAGGCGTCAGACGTGAGCAAGTCTCCGTGGATCACGGGGGCGGAGCGCGCGAAGGCGCCCCTCGCGCACAGCACCAGCGCCCACGGCGTGAGCACCACGACCGCGACGAAAGGCAGCGCTGTGACCGCGGGCGGCCACGGCGACCAGTGGATGATCCCCTTGGCGCCGAGCACGACGTCGTGCCCCGGCACCCAGTAGTTGCGCAGGATGACGACCAGCGCCCACGCCTGCAGCACGAACGCGGTCCCGATCGCCAGCAGCGGTGCGAGCGCGCGTCGCGATCGCAGCAGGGTCGTCAGGCCCATGGCGACGACGGCGAGCAGCCCGAGGATTCCGGGGTAGAGGTAGCGGCCCTGCACACCCGGCAGGCCACCGTTGAAGCGCCACCAGTGCAGGCTGCCGGCGACGACGATCACGAGCATCAGCGGGAACGGCATCAGCAGCACGCTCAGCCGGCCGCGGCCACCACGACGGGCGACGATCGCGAGGGTGATGAGCAGCGCGACGGCGATCGTCAGCGACCAGGCGAGCCAGAGCGGCAGGCTCGGCCGGTCGGGTGTGCCGATGGCCCCCCAGAACCGCCGGACGAGCAGGTCCGGGGCGCGTTCCAGGTAGCCGATCAAGGTGTGGTGCACGTTCGGCGTCGCCGGACCGCGGAAGGCGGCGTCGGCCGCCGGACCCAGTCCCTCGGGCTGGATCGTCCCGAAGCGGACGATGTTCATGACATACCACGGCGCGCCGAGCACCCCACCGACTCCGAGAGCCCACGTCAACGGACGGAGGCCGGCTCGCCGGTGCACGGCGTACGCGGCGAGCACGACGACCGGCAGGACGAGGGCAAACCCCTTGGTGAACAAGGCAAGTGCCGTGAACAGGCCGACGAACACCGCGGTACGGCGGGACAGGTCACCGGTCACGACCCGGGCGAGCGCGATCAGGAGAGCTGAGGTTGCGAGGATGAGCAGGTCGTCGTTCTGCACGTTCGCGCCGACCCGGGTCAGTCCAGGGATCCCGAGCGAGAACGCCGCGGCAGCGACCGCTGTCGTCGGTGCGGCGAGCAGCTTCACGGCGGCCCACACGAGCAGTGGCAGGGGCGTCATGAGCAGGATCGAGAGCAGCCGCAGCACTCCGACGATCTCGTCGTAGGGCATGTCGTCCACGCTGCCCGGCCAGGCCTTCAGCACGAGTGCGGCCAGGCCGTAGTAGGCGGGCGGGTGCTGCACCATCTGGTTCGGGTAGTTCGAGACCCGCGGCTTCGGCAACCGGTCCAGCTCCCCGATGGTGGCGCGTGGGCGGTTGGGCAGCGGGTCGTTCGTGAACGGGTGTCGGCCCAGCGGTCCGAAGTAGACGGGGTTCGACGAGGCCCCGACGCCACGCGACAGCGGCAGCTCGCCCGGCCCGGGCCACGGCCAGGTCTCTCCGCGCACGACGTGCAGCACCATGTCGACGTGCTGCGGCTCGTCGAACCCGGTGTACGGCGGGAAGAGCAGCGCATACATCGAGAGCAGGGCACCGTTGAGGCCGACGAGCACCCAGATGACCTTGGGTACCCGCTTCACGCGGGCACCTCGCTCACGAGCGATCTGAACCGGAACCGATCACCGGGCTGGGACACGCGTCGCAGCCTAGGGGAGCGGCCTGTGACCGATAGGATGACGCGCTGCCAGTGCCGTTCATGAAGGTCGGTTCCCGTGCGTCTTGTGGTCCAGGTCCCCTGCCTCAACGAGGAGGAGACGCTCCCTGCCGTGCTCTCGACCATCCCCCGGGAGATCCCGGGCATCGACGAGATCATCGTGCTCATCATCGACGACGGGTCCACGGACCGGACCGTCGAGGTCGCCCAGGAGCACGGCGTCACGCACTTCGTGCGGCACGCCCGCAACCGCGGTCTCGGCCGGTCGTTCCACGACGGGGTGCAGCGGGCGCTCGAGCTCGGCGCCGACATCGTGGTCAACACCGACGGCGACAACCAGTATCCCCAGGAGCGCATCACCGACCTGGTGCAGCCGATCCTCGCGGGCACTGCCGACATCGTGATCGCCGACCGGCAGGTGCACCTCGTCGAGCACTTCAGCGGCCCGAAGAAGTGGCTGCAGAAGTTCGGCTCGAACATCGTCAACAAGGCGGCCGGCACCGACCTGCCGGACGCGGCGTCGGGCTTCCGCGCCTACAGCCGTGACTCGCTGATGCTGCTCAACACGATCACCCGCTTCTCGTACTGCATGGAGACGATCATCCAGGCGGGCAACAAGAAGCTCGCCATCACCAGCGTCCCCGTCGTGACCAATGCGAAGACCCGCGAGTCACGGCTGTTCAAGAGCACCTACCAGCACGTCCTGAAGTCGGCCGGCGCGATCATGCGCGCCTACATCATGTACAAGCCGTACGTCATCTTCAGCGCCTTCGCGGGGCTGTTCGGGGTGCTCGGCCTGATCCCCTTCGTGCGGTACGCGGTCCTGCAGGCGATGGGCGTCGGCGGCAGCCACATCCAGTCGCTGCTCGTCGGAGCCGTCCTGCTGCTGGCGAGCTTCCTCTCGGTCATCGTGGGCATCACCGGTGACCTGCTGCGCACCAACCGCGCGCTGATCGAGGACACCCTCGAGCACACCAAGAAGATGCGCTTCGGGATGCTGTCGCCGGCCGACGAGACGCCGGTCGAGCTCGCCGAGCGCACGACGGTCACCCGCCGCCGCAAGGCCAGCTGACCGGCAGTTCCAACCCCCTGCCCCGTGATCAACAGGCGGACGCAGGTGCGACCCGCCGGCGCGCCGGCCCGCGGATCCCCTGTTGATCTCCGCGCGGGGGCGGGAGGGGGCTAGCGGACGGTCGCCCAGACGATCGTCCACGGGTACGGCGAGGCGACGGCGCGCACATCGGCGACCTGCGACACGAACGTCCCGAACGACGACTTCGACCAGTGGTTGAGGTGTCCCGGGGTGTTGCCCAGGTCCTTCACGTAGCGGCCGGTGAGCAGGTTCGAGCCGCGGAACAGCGGCTCACGGGGCACGCTGAGCAGCAGGTGCCGCGACGTCACCCGGGCCAGTTCGCGCAGGCCGGCAGCGGGGTCGCGCAGGTGCTCCAGCACCTCGACGCAGACCACCAGGTCGAACTGGTCGTCCAGGAACGGCAGGTTCTCGGCATCGCCGTGCAGGTAGTGGGGGCCGGGACGGGAGCGCCACTCCTCGCGCAGGCCGGCATCCGGCAGGTCGAGGCCCACCGCGGTGCCGAAGCGGTGGAACATCTTCTGCGAGATGACCCCCTCGCCGGCGCCGACCTCGAGCGGGTTGGCGGCAGGCTTCTGGTCGCCGGCGATCTGGCCCACCATGCCGTCGAGCCGGGCCACGAAGCGCTCGGTCAGCCACTTGATGGCGGGGTTCTTGGCGGTGTACTTCTTCGTGTGGTTGCCGATGACGACGCCGGGGGTCTCCGGCGCGGGCGCAGCTGTGCTCATGAGGCTGCAGGCTACCGGCGACCCCCGCGCCTAGGCTGCAGCGCGTGACCGAGCCGACGGATCGACCGGCCCAGCGTTCTCGGTCACGGACCGCGCTGCGGGTCGCCTTCCTCGCGGTCGCACTGCTGCTCATCGGGCTCTGGATCAACGACCGGTCGGCGCAGCTCGGAGCCGCGTTCCAGCGCACCGGCGTCACGGCCATCGCCCTGAGCACCCTGGCGGCCCTGGCCGGACTGCTCGCCAGCTCGTTCTGCTGGCGGTCCCTGCTCGCGGCCCTCGGCAGCCCGATGCCGCTGCGGCTGAGCCTGCACGTGTTCTTCGTCGGGCAGATCGGCAAGTACCTCCCCGGCAACGTCTTCGCCGTCGCCGCCCAGGCGGAGCTGGCGCGCGACCACGGTGTACCCCGCAGCCGCATCGTCACCGCAGGACTCGTCTTCCTGGGGGTCCTCACCGCGACCGGCCTGCTCGTGGCGGCGGCGGTGCTGCCGTTCGCGAGCCCGGACGTGCTGCGGAGCTACGGCTGGGTGCTGCTCGGCCTCCCGATCGGCGTCATCGTGCTCGCCCCGCCCGTGCTCGACCGACTGGTCCGGTTTGCGCTCAGGACCCTGCGCCGCCCGCTGCCCGACCGGTCGCTGGACGGCCGGCAGGTCCTCGTGGCGGTCGGCTGGGCGCTCGTCATGTGGGGGTGCTACGGGCTGCACCTCATGCCACTCGTGCTCGCCCAGCCGCACGACTCGGGCAGGCACCTGCTGCTCGTGTCCACCGGCGGCTATGCGCTGGCCTGGACGGCCGGCTTCCTGTTCGTCGTCGCGCCTGCCGGGGCGGGAGTCCGCGAGGCGATCCTCGTCCTCGCGCTGGCCGGCATCGCGCGGCAGCCGGAGGCCACGGCTGTGGCCTTGCTGAGCAGGGGCGTGCAGACGCTCGGTGATGTCGTCTGGGCGGCGGTCGGGTTCGCGCTCAGGAGGGATGTCGCTCCCCGGTGAGAGACCCCTGCTGTGTCAGCCTGGGACGAGGGGGGACGCAGCAGGACCCCAAGAGGAGCTGACCCCGTAGTGCGCCACGCCCACGTCGCCGTTCTCGCCCTTGTCCTGGCCGTGCTCGTCCCAGGGCAGGCCCGAGCCGACGAGATCGCCGCACCCGCACCCGACGGGTCGTTCACGATGGAGGGCCACGGGTGGGGCCACGGCCGAGGCATGAGCCAGTACGGCGCCCAGGGGGCGGCGGAGCTCAACAAGACGGCTGACCAGATCACCGGCTTCTACTACCCGCACACCGCCAAGACCGTCCTCGCCAACAGTCCCATCCGGGTGCTCCTCCAGGAGGACGAGGGGACCGATGTTCAGGTCTACCCGGCGTCCGGGCTGAAGGTCACCGACCTCGCGTCCGGAGCCACGACCACCCTGCCGGCCGGCCCGACCCGATGGCGCTCGACCCACGACAGCACGGGCTTCCGGATCGCCTCGCTGACCGGCAGCACCTGGACGACCTTCACGATGGGCGGCCACACCACCTTCGTGGGGCCGGTGCGGTTCAGCGGTCCGGCGCTCGTCCGGCTGGCGCTGCCGGGCGGCGTCAGCCGCGACTACCGCGGCGGGGTGCAGGCGTCGTACCGGACCAGCACGACGGTCTACACGGTCGCGGTGATGAACATGGAGGACTACCTGTTCGGCGTCGTGCCACGGGAGTCGAGTGCGTCCTGGCCCGCCGCCGCCCTGCAGGCGCAGGCCATCGCCGCCCGTTCCTATGCCGCCTACAAGCGGGCGCACGCGCCGTCGAACCAGGTCTTCGACATCTGCGACACGACCCAGTGCCAGGTCTTCGGCGGCACCAACAGCTACTCGGCGTCGGGCACCAGGACGGCGCAGGAGGCCACCAGCACCAACGACGCAGTGACGGCATCCAGCGGGGTGGTGCGCACCTACAACGGCGAGCCCATCTTCGCTGAGTTCTCGGCGAGCAACGGCGGGTGGTCCGTCGACGGTGGGCTGCCCTACCTCGTGGCCCAGCAGGACGACTGGGACGGCGTGACCGGCAGCGCCGTGCACTCGTGGACCGCCACCATCACCGCCGCCCAGATCCAGGCCCGGTTCCCTGCCGTCGGCACGCTCGACCGCCTGCGGGTCACCGGCCGGGACGGCCACGGCGAGTGGGGTGGCCGGGTCCTCACCGTCGTCCTCGAGGGACACGACAGCACCGGCAAGGCGACGTCGGTCAGCACCACCGGGTCCGGGATCTACAACGCCCACAGCTGGCCCGGGTCCTCGACGGGACTCCGGTCCTACTGGTGGCACGTGAAGGGCTCGCTGCAGGCCACTTTGGTCGTGAAGTCGGCCGCGCCGTCGCTGGTCCAGTCGCCGGGCACCAGCACCGGCCAGCTCGCGGTGCAGCTGAAGAACAGCGGTACGCAGTCGTGGCCGGTCGACGGCATCCACCTGACGTCCGCCACGACGCCGGGGTCGCAGGATGCGCTGGTGGGAGGCAGCACCCGGCCTGGCGTCTTCACGAAGAACGTCACCGACCCGAGCAACACCACCAGCGTCGCAGTCGGTGACACGGCCGAGTTCCGCTTCGACCTCACCGGCGACAACGTGCAGCCGGGGACCTACTCGCGGAGCTACCGACTGCGCTACAGCACGGGTGCGGTCTTCGGACCGGTCGTCTCGTGGACGGTGCCGGTCGCTGCGCCCGTCTTCCGGGCCGAGGCGGGGACGCCGACGGCCACGACCTCCCCGTCGGGCTCGGCACCGCCCGCGGTCTTCGCGGACGGGCGCACCGTGGTCGTGCCGCGGGCCGGCAGCACGACGGTCCGGATCCCCTCGAAGAACCTCGGCAACATCACGTGGCCGGTCGGGGGCAATGTCCGGCTCGCGACCTCTGGCGACCGCAACCGCAGCAGCGTCTCCGCCGGCAGCGACTGGGACGCCGCGGACCGGCCGGCCCGGCTGGCCGGCACCGGCCCGGTCGGTCCGGGTGCAACCGGCAGCTACGACCTCGTGCTGCACGGCAACGACAAGCCCGCCGGCACCACCGTCGAGGCCTTCGAGCCGGTCTGGGACGGCGAGCACTGGCTCGACGGCGCCGTCACCACCCTCGTCGTGGTGCGCACCGATCCCGCCTCCCGGGTCGCCGAGCGGCTCTACGCGTCGCCGCAGGTGACGATGCTCAACGGCCCGATGGGAAAGGCCACCGTGCGCGTGCGCTTACGCAACATCGGGTCGTCACCCTGGGCGGTCGGCGGCGAGGGCCTGACGACGACCGGCGCCTCCCAGTTCCGCACGGCCGCCTGGTCGTCGAGCTCGCGGCCGCCGGCCCTGTCGTCGAACCTCACCCGGCCGGGCCAGGCGGACGTCTACCCCGGCGAGCTCGGCGAGTGGCTCGTACCGCTGTCCGCCTTCAAGGTGGCCGCCGGCAGCTACTCCATCGGGTTCCGACCCGTCGGCCCGTCCGGCGCCTACGGACCCACCTCGACGGTGCCCGTCGTGGTGCGGCGAGCGGTGTTCGCCGGCCAGGTGGTGGCCGTCCACCCGCGCGCCACCTTGACCTCCGGCGGCACGGCGCGGACCTGGTACGACGTCAAGAACACGGGCAACGTCACCTGGTCGATCAGCCACTCGAGCTCGGTGCGCAGCGCGTCGTTCACCAGCGGTGGATCGCCGTCGGCTCACACCTCCTGGCTGTCTCCGCTGCGACCCGGGACCATCCTGTCCAACCTGAGCCGGACCGGCGGCACCTTCATCGCGCCCGGTGAGACCGCCCGCTTCTACTTCGTGCTCGCCGGCAACGGCAGGTCGGCGCGCACCGCAAGCGAGCCGTTCGGGATGGTCTGGGAGGGCTGGAGCACCGCCACCCTGCGGGTCACCCTGTCCTACCGCATCACTGGGTAGCGTCGGTCCGTGCGGGTCGGTGTCCTCCTCGAGCAGTGCCTGGCGCCTGTCCCCGGGGGTACGGGTCGCTACAGCCGTGAGCTCTTCCGCGCGCTGCAGCAGACCACGCCCGCCGGCTCCGACCTGGAGGGGTGGACGGCATGGCACCGGGGCTCCGAGCACCGTCGGCTGCCGCTCCCGCGGCGGGTGCTGGTTGCCGCCTGGGAACGCGGCCATGGCCCCCGGATCCGGGCGGACGTCGTGCACGCCCCGACCCCGCTGCACCCGCCCCGCCGCGACCGGCCGCTGGTCGTCACCGTGCACGATGCCGTGGCCTGGACGCACCCCGAGACCCTGACGCCGCGCGGTGTCCGCTGGCACCGCGCGATGATCGCGCGCGCTGCCGCCACGGCGGACCTGATCGTCGTGCCGACGCACGCCGTTGCCGACCAGCTGGCCCGGCACGTCGCCGTGCGCGACCTGCTCGTCGTGGGAGAAGGCGTCAGCCCTGATCTCGCGGTGCCACCGGACGCCGACGAGCGGGCGGCCCGGCTGGGGCTGCCCGAGCGCTACCTGCTCACCGTCGCGACTCTCGAGCCGCGGAAGGGGCTACGAGAGCTCGTCGGCGCGCTCGACGGGTCGCTGCCGCTGCTCTGCGCCGGCCAGCAGGGCTGGGGCGGTCCGCCGCCCGAGGGCGCGCGGCTGCTGGGCCGCGTCAGCGACCCGGACCTCGCGGTGCTGCTGAGCCGGGCGACGGCTCTCGTCGTGCCGTCCTACGACGAGGGGTTCGGCCTGCCGTTGCTCGAGGGGATGAGCCTGGGCACGCCGGTGCTGACGTCGGACGCCGCGGCGCTGGTGGAGGTCGCGGCCGGCGCCGCCCTCGCCGTACCCCTGTCGGAGCTCCGGGACGGGCTCCGGCAGATCACGACCGACGAGCCGCTCCGGCAGCGACTGCGCGAGGCCGGACCGCGCCGGGCCGCGGACTTCTCCTGGGTGAACGCTGCCGAAACGCTGTGGCGCGCCTACGCAGATCTTCATCGGCGGCACAGCCGACAGGCGTAGGGTGAACGGGGTTGACAAGACTGCCTACCAGACCCGACCGGAGGAGCACGCGTGAGCGACGTTGGACCTCGCGTCCTCGTCGACGCCACTGCTGTTCCAGCTGACCGGGGTGGTGTCGGCCGCTACGTCGACGGGCTCGTGTCGGCGCTCGCCGACGTCGGTGCGGACCTCGCCATCGCCTCCCAGCGCGCCGATGCGGAGCGCTACGGGCGGATGGCACCCAACGCCAAGGTGATCGCGGGACCCGCGGCGATCGCGCACCGACCGGCGCGGCTCGCCTGGGAGCAGACCGGTCTGCCGCTGGTCGCCCAACAGGTGGGTGCCGAGGTCGTGCACTCGCCGCACTACACGATGCCGCTGCGGGCCGGCCGGCCGGTCGTGGTCACGGTCCACGACGCGACGTTCTTCACCGAGCCCGATCTGCACACCTCGGTCAAGGGCACGTTCTTCCGCTCGGCCACGCGCACCGCGCTGCGCAGAGCGGCCCGTGTGGTGGCTCCCTCGAAGGCCACCCGCGACGAGCTCATCCGCATCCTCGACGCCGACGCGACGCTCATCGACGTCGCCTACCACGGCGTCGACCAGCAGACGTTCCACGTGCCGGCCGAGGAGGAGAAGCAGCGGGTCCAGGCCCGTCTCGGCCTCGCGGGCCAGCCCTACCTCGCGTTCCTCGGCATGCTCGAGCCGCGCAAGAACGTCCCCGGGCTCGTGCGCGGGTGGGTCAAGGCGTGCCAGGACCGCGAGGACGCGCCGGCTCTGGTGCTGGCCGGCGGCACCGGCTGGGACGACACCATCGACGCGGCCATCAGCGAGGTCCCCTCGCACCTGCGGGTGCTGCGCCCCGGCTACCTGCGGTTCACCGACCTGCCCGGCTTCCTCGGCGGCGCGATGCTCGTCGCCTACCCCTCGCACGGCGAGGGCTTCGGCCTTCCCGTGCTCGAGGCGATGGCCTGCGGCGCCCCGGTGCTCACGACCCAGCGGCTGTCGCTGCCCGAGGTGGGTGGCGACGCGGTGGCCTACACCGAGCCCGACTCCGACGCCATCGCGGTCGCTCTGACGAGCCTGCTGGACGACCCCGCGCGCCGGGCTGCGCTCGGCGAGGCCGGGCACCAGCGGTCGCTGGAGTTCACCTGGGCGCACAGCGCCGAGGCCCACCTCGCGAGCTACGCCCGCGCGCTCTCGAGCTGATGTCGGCCACCGTCCGGGTGGTGGTCGTCACCTGGGACTCCGCCGACGTGCTGCCCGCCTTCACCGGCTCCCTCCCGACGGCGACCTCCGCTCCGTACGAAGTCGTGGTGGTCGACAACGCCTCGCCGACGGGACCTCCGGTGGGGGACTTCACCGTCCTCGAGGCAGGCGGCAACCTCGGTTACGGCAAGGCCGCAAACCTCGGTGCCTCCGGCTTCGAGGGCGACTGGCTCGTCGTCGCCAACCCGGACGTCACCTGGTCGGAGGGGGCCCTCGACACCCTCATCGAGGCAGCCGCACGGCATCCGCGAGCCGGCTGCCTCGGGCCCGCCATCACGACGCCCGGCGGGCAGCTCTACCCCAGCGCGCGGGCCTTCCCCTCCCTCGGTCGCGGCATCGGGCACGCGATCTTCGGTCCGTTCTGGCCGTCGAACCCGTGGACCCGCTCCTACCGCGCGGAGGAGGGCTCGCCGGTCGAGGGGACCACCGGGTGGCTGTCCGGCTCCTGCATGCTGCTCCGCCGTGCGGCCTGGGAGCAGGTCGGCGGCTTCGACCCCAAGTACTTCATGTACTGCGAGGACATGGACCTGTGCCGTCGCGTCGCCGAGGCGGGCTGGCAGAACATCTACGTGCCCTCGGCGGTGGTCACCCACGTCGGCGGTGCCTCGACGAAGGCGGTTCCGCGGCAGATGCTGCGGGAGCACCACGTCGCGCTCTACACCTATCTCTCGGAGCACTACCGAGGCCTGCGCTGGGCGCCGCTCCGGGCGCTGCTCGGGGCGGGCCTGGCCGCGCGCTGGCTGCTCGCCTCACGGGTGCGCACGGTCGGCGAGGGCGCTGCGCCCACCCGATCGGCTGAGCTGTTGGAGGGTTTATGAGGCATGCGCTGGTGCTGGCGGGGGGTTCCGGCACGCGGCTGTGGCCCTACTCGACCGGCTCCACACCCAAACAGCTCGTGCCGCTGTTCGACGACCGCTCGCTGCTCGACATCGCCGTCGAGCGTGCGGCCGCCGTGGCTCCCACGGTGTGGCTCGGCACCGGCGCCGGGCTGGGACATGCTGTGTCGGATGTCGAGGGGCTGTCCCAGGAGCACGTGATCCTCGAGCCGTCGGGTCGCGACACCCTGCCGGCGCTGGCGCTGGCGATGTCGCGGATCGCCGCGACCGATCCCGCAGCCGTGGTCGCCGTGCTCACCGCCGACCACCTCATCGAGCCGCTCGGTGCCTTCGTCGCGACCCTGGAACGCGGCTTCGCGGTCGCTGAGGCGCACGACGAGGCGCTGGTCACCTTCGGCGTCGTCCCGGACCACCCGGCGACGGGCTTCGGCTATCTCGAGCTCGGGGAGCCCCTCACCGGCGACGCTCTCGTCGTCGCCCGGTTCGCGGAGAAGCCGCAGCTCAAGCGGGCCGAGCAGCTGCTCGAGCAGGGTGCGCTCTGGAACTCCGGCATGTTCGTCTGGCAGGCCGCGACCTTCCTGCGGGCGGTCCGCGCCTTCGCCCCGCAGACCCTCGAGCTGGTCGAGGCCGGCACCGACGAGGACTGGGAGCAGATCCCCAAGGTGAGTGTCGACTACGGCGTCATGGAGCCGGCCTCCACCTCGGCCGACTTCACCGTCGCGGCCATCCCGCTGTCCGCCCGCTGGCTCGACGTCGGATCGTGGCCGCAGTACGGCGATGCCCTCGGCCGCGGGGCCGACGGCAACGCGGTCTCCGCCCGCACCGTCCTCGTCGACGCCCATGAGAACGTCGTCGCGTCGAGCGACCCCGACCACCTCATCGCGCTGGTCGGCGTGGAGGGGCTCGTCGTGGTCCACACCGAACGCGCCACACTCGTGGTGCCCGTTGACCAGGCGCAGCGGGTCAAGGAACTCCACCAGCAGGTCGTCGAGCAGCAAGGAGACTGGGCGTGACGCGCGCTCTCATCACCGGTATCACCGGTCAGGACGGCCTCTACCTCGCCGAACTGCTGCTCGCGAAGGGGTACGAGGTGTTCGGCCTCGTCCGCGGGCAGAACAACCCGAAGTACGAGCTGGTACGCAAGCAGGTGCCCGGGGTGCAGCTGCTCACGGGTGACCTGACCGACCTGTCGTCACTGATGCGGGCGCTCGAGACGTCGACCCCGCACGAGGTCTACAACCTCGGCGCCATCAGCTTCGTGGCCTACTCGTGGGAGAACGCCCACGTCACCACCGAGGTCACGGCCAAGGGGGTCCTCAACATCCTCGAGGCGACGCGGCTGTTCTGCGGCTCGGACCCGGGGGCCGTCCGCTTCTACCAGGCGTCGTCGTCGGAGATGTTCGGCAAGGTGCAGCAGGTCCCGCAGTCGGAGAGCACGCTGCTCTGGCCCCGGTCGCCCTACGGCGTGGCCAAGGTGTTCGGCCACTACATGACGATCAACTACCGCGAGTCCTACGGGATGTACGCGTGCAGCGGCATCCTGTTCAACCACGAGAGCCCCCGCCGCGGCCCGGAGTTCGTCACCCGCAAGGTGAGCCAGGCGGTGGCCCGCATCAAGCTGGGGCTGCAGGACGAGCTGGTCATGGGCAACCTCGATGCGAAGCGCGACTGGGGCTTCGCCGGCGACTACGTCGACGCCATGTGGCGGATGCTCCAGCAGGACGAGGCGGACGACTTCGTCGTGGCCACCAACGAGACGCACCCGATCGCGGAGCTGCTCGAGCTGGCCTTCGCGCGCGTCGGCATCGACGACTGGGCCCCCTACGTCGTGCAGGACCCCCGCTTCTTCCGGCCCGCCGAGGTCGACCTGCTCATCGGCGACTCCTCCCACGCCGCCGACAAGCTC
>JAODND010000064.1 GCA_025465465.1 Frankiales bacterium
CGGACGGCCCGGTGACGATCTCGACCTTGCGCTGGCCGGGGGCCACGACGAGGAGTACGGCGGAGTGCGCGCGGTCACCGAGGGCGGCGTGCAGCTGCTCTGACGCCGCTCGGAAGTCGCCGCCGTCGAGGTTGAGGTCGCCGACGAGGACGGAGACGTCGAGTCCGTTCTGCGAACGGCACAGCGAGACGGCGTGCTCGATGCGCTCCTGCTGGGAGACGGACAGGCCGGCACGGGAGGGGCTACCAGTTGCCACTTGCGCCACCCCTCACGATGTCGCCGAGCTCGGCGCTCTGCACGGCCGCTGCCGGCTCCGGCGGACCGGCGAACCACACCGGCGGAGCGGCCCACCCCTTGGCCGGGCGATAGCGGTGTGCGCGCAACGCGCCCGGCAGCCACGCGGTCAGGCCGATCACGGTGGCGACGAGCAGTGGGAGGACGACGAACAGCAGGATCGTGCCGCCCGGGCTGAGCCCCTTGCCGGGGTCGTCGCCGTCCGCAGGACCCGTCGGATAGCTGTCCGCGAGCGCTGGGCCGGCGGTGAGCAGGGTGGTCCCCAGAGCGGCAACCAGAGTCGCAACCAGAGTCACAGCGCGGCGGCTCACGGTCTCCCTCGTCTTGTCGGTGGAATCGGCGGTGCCACCGTATCGAACGCTCTCAGCCGACCTGCCGCAGCAGGGCCGTGAGACGGCGCACTCCGTCGGAGGCCAGCGCCTCTTCGAGCAGCACGAGCCGCCCGTCGCCGTCGGCGAGCGGCAGCCGCCAGTTCGGGTACTCCGCGATGGTGCCCGGCAGGTTGGGCTGGCGGAGGTCGCCGACGGCGTCCGCCAGCGACGCAAGCACGACCCGGCACGGCGATGCGACCAGGGCACGGTGCAGCGACAGCACCAGGTCGCTCTCGTCGAGCAGGCCCTGCTCGCTCAGCATCGCGAGCAGGGCCTCGCGCTCCTTCGCGGCGGCGGCCCGCTCCCCCTCGACGGGACGGGTCAGCTGACCCAGCGAGGAGCGCAGCTCGACACCGGCTCCGGTCAGCCACCCGGCCGCGGTCGGCAGGTCGTGGGTCGTCACCGACGCGAGCGCGTCCCGCCGCCAGTCCGCGGGCGGCACGAAGCGGCCGTCGCGCGACTCGAACCACAGCACGGCCGAGCCGAGCACGCCACAGCGGTCGAGGGACTCCCGGACCTCCGGCTCGACGGTGCCGAGGTCCTCACCCACGACGACCGCGCCCGCGCGCTGGGCCTCCAGTGCCAGGATCCCCAGCATCGCCTCGCGGTCGTAGGCGACATAGGTCCCGTTCGCCGCGCCCAGACCCGCCGGCACCCACCACAACCGCGACATGCCCATCACGTGGTCGATCCGGATGCCGCCGGCGTGCCGCAGGACCGCTTGGACCATCCGCCGGAACGGCAGGTAGGCCGTCGCGACGAGCTTGTCGGGCCGCCACGGCGGCAGCCCCCAGTCCTGCCCGAGCATCGCCAGCGCGTCCGGCGGCGCGCCGATCGTCACTCCGGAAGCGAGCGCGTCACCGAGCAGCCACGCATCTGCGCCCGCCCCGTCGACGCCGACGGCGAGGTCGTGCAGGACCCCGATCCCGAGTCCCTCGCCGATGCCGTCGAGCTGCTCGTCGACGAGCAGCTGCAGCCAGCACCAGAACGCGACCCGGTCCGGGTGCGGCGCGAGCTCCTCGGGCCACTCGCGCCAGTCTGCGCCGTGCACCTCGGCGAGGGCGCAGAACTCGCCGAACCGCTCGAGGTCGGGGGTCACGTGTTCGGCCAGCGCTCCCACGCGGTGCCGTGGCCAGAGCAGCTCCAGCGCCGCCTGCTTCGCCGCCCACACCGCGTCCCGGTCGATGAGGGCCGGGTCCACGAGGGGTCGCAGCGCATCGACCTCGGCACGCAGCTCGGCCGGAGCCGCGGCGTACTCGGCCGTGTCCTCGATCCGCAGGTACAGCGGCGAGCGGAACAGCCGGGAGGACGGCGAGTACGGCGAGACGGCCAGCGGGAGAACGGGGGTCTCGGCATGCACGGGGTTGACGAGGACCGTGCTTGCTCCGGCCTCCGCCGCCGCGGCGCAGAGGGTGCGGAGGTCGGCGTAGTCGCCGATGCCCCAGGACCTGCTCGAGCGGGCGGCATAGAGCTGCACCTGCCAGCCCCAGTGCCTGCCTTCCGGCATCGGAGCACGCTCCGGCACGACGATGAGCGTGCTCGCACCCGCCCGGTGGTAGCCGAGCGGGAGGTCGGGGCCGAGCTCCCGCCGTACGCCGTCCTCGCAGAGCACGTCGTCGACGTCGAGGTCCACGGGGGCTCCGCGCCGCACGACCAGCACCGGAGGCGGATCGGCGTCCTCCACCTGGCGCAGCGACGTGGCGATGGCGGCGTCGGAGGACGCGTCGACGTCGAGCGCCGCCAGCACGGCCACGACTGCCTCGTCGGGGACGTCGACGTGGTCCCCCTGCCAGTTGGCGTAGGAGGTAGCCACGCCGTGGCGGGAGGCCAGCTCGTGCAAGGTCACCGGGGCACTCTGCCCCAGGTCAGTCGTCCTCACGCAGGCGGGCGTAGGAAACCAGGTCGTTCCACACACCCTCCCGCCACTGGGCGCCGCGCAGCACGCCCTCGCGGTGGAAACCGGCCCGCTCCAGGGCCTTCTGCTCGGGCACGTTGCGGACGTCGGTGGACGCCTGCACCCGGAACACCGGGGTCGTCGCGAACAGATAGCGGGCGAGCATCCGCTGGGCCCGCGAGCCGTGCCCACGACCCTGGGCGAAGGGCCGCAGGGAGATGCCGATGTCGAGCGCCTGCGACCCGAGGTTGGGGCCGTACAGCACCGGGTGCCAGCTCACCGTGCCGACCGGCTGGTCGTCGCCGTCGGTCACCACGAGGTGGCCCCCGCCGGCGGGCGGCAGCAGCCGCACCGACTCCTCGACACCTGGCGGCGGCGCGCCGCTCCAGTCCTCGAACGGCGAGCACGGCTCGGTGCGCCAGGCCGCCAGCAGCGGCGCGTCCTCAGGTCTGGCCGGCCGAAGCCGCGTCAGCAGCGACCCGTCGTCGCGAACCGGAGCCCCTGTCTGGCTCACGCCGGCGTGCCCCAGAGCGCCTCGTCCAGCTCGTCGGAGCCGCTGTCGAGATAGGGCCGCCAGCGCGGGTCCATCCGCTTCGCCCCGACGATCCGCCACGCGGCGCCCGTGGGGGCGACCGGCGTCCTGCGCAGCCGCCAGCCCAGCTCGGCGATGCCGCGGTCGGCCTTGGTGTGGTTGCACTTGGAGCAGGCGCTGACCACGTTGTCCCAGGTGTGCGGTCCGCCCCGGCACTTCGGCACCACGTGGTCGAGCGACGTGGCGGCGGCGCCGCAGTAGACGCATCGGCCGCCGTCCCGGGCGAAGACGGCCCGCCGGGTGAGCGGCACGGTGGCGCGGTAGGGAACCTTGACGAACCGGGTCAGCCGCACCACGGCGGGGACGTGCACCTCGGCCCGTTCGCTGTGCAGCACGCCCTCGCCGTCGGCGACGGGCACGGCCTTGTCGGTGAGCAGCAGCACGACCGCGCGCCGGCCGGAGACGACGCAGAGCGGCTCATAGCTGGCGTTGAGGACGAGAGCCTGGGTGTTCAGCGGCGCCGTGCTGTCCGACCGCCTGGGCGCGGGCATGGCAGACACCGCGCTCGTCGGATGCGGAGCGGCCACGGCGTCCTCCTTGCCCGCATCCTGCACGACGACTCGCCGCGGCGCCACGTCGATCCGGTCCGTGTCTCCTAGGGTCATGGAGCGTGAAGCTGCAGTCGAACGCGGTCCGGCAGTGGTTCGACGACCACGGCTCCAACCTGGTCTCCGGTGGCCTGCGGGTCCTGGTGATCCTCGTCGCGGCCCTCGTGGCGCGGGCGCTCCTGCACCGTGCCATCAACCGCCTCGTCCGCTCGGCGGTGGACGGTCGGCTGCCGGGGGCCTTGCACGGACTGCGCGACAAGGCCCGATCGCTCGAGCCGACGGTCCTGCTGTCCGAGCGCCGCCGGCAGCGGACCGAGACCCTCGGTTCGGTGCTGCGCAGCATCGCCTCCGCCACCGTCGGGGTGATCGCCCTCGCGATGGTGCTCGGCGAGATCGGGCTGGACCTGACACCGATCGTCGCGAGCGCGGGCATCGTCGGGGTGGCGGTCGGGTTCGGCGCACAGAACCTCATCAAGGACTTCCTGGCCGGCATGTTCATGCTGCTCGAGGACCAGTACGGCGTGGGCGACGTCGTCGACGCGGGCGCCGCCACCGGCATCGTCGAGGCCGTCACGCTGCGCACGACGCGGCTGCGCGACGCCGAAGGCACGGTCTGGTACGTCCGCAACGGCGAGATCAACCGCGTGGGCAACAAGAGCCAGGGGTGGAGCCGCGCGCTGCTCGACGTACCCCTGGCCCTCGGCACGGACGTCCCCACCGCGCGGGCCCTGGCCCTGGACGCGGCGCTCGCCCTCAAGCAGGACGAGGACTACGCGGGCATGCTGCTCGAGGACCCCGAGGTGTGGGGGCTGCAGGCGATCGGGGCCGATGGGCTGGTGCTCCGCATCACGATCAAGACGGTCGCGACCAAGGAGGGGCCGATCGAGCGGGCGCTGCGCGAGCGGCTGATCGCGACCTTCGGGGAGCACGACATCACCATCGGTGTCCCGCAGCGGCCGATCGGCAACGTCGGGCCCTGAGCACCGCCTAACCTGGTCCCGGTGGAGAGCCTGTACGACGAGCTGGGCGGCGAGGCCGTCTTTCGCGCGATCGTGGACAGGTTCTACGAGGGCGTCGCGATGGATCCGGTGCTGCGGCCGCTGTACCCCGAGGAAGACCTGACGGGGGCCCGGCAGCGACTGGCCGGCTTCCTCATCCAGTACTGGGGCGGCCCGAGCACCTACTCCGAGACCCGCGGCCACCCGCGACTGCGGATGCGGCACGCGGAGTGGGTCATCGGCGAGCAGGAGCGCGACGCCTGGCTCGGCCACATGCGCGATGCGGTGGCGTCGGTCGAGCTGCCCGCCGAGGCCCGCGCGGCGATCTGGGACCACCTCGAGCGCGCGGCGTGGAGCCTCGTGAACAGCCCTAGCGGCGGCGTCTGATCCGTCTCCGGCGGGCAAGCGTCAGGGGCAGCGCGCCGACGACACCTCCGGCTAGGGGAAGCGTCGGGAACACCACGCCGTGGAAGGTGCTCGGCACGTGCAGCAGCCCGAACCGGTCGAACGGGTAGACGACCGTGAACGCCCGACCCACGACCTTGTCCTCGGGGACCGTGCCGTGGTTGGCGTCCGTGATGTGCGCACGGGAGTCGGCCGAGTCGTTGCGGTGGTCACCCATCACCCACAGCCGGCCCTTGGGGACCAGCACCCCGGCCGCGCCCGCGGGGCAGTTGCGCTGACCGACGCCCGCATCGCAGAAGAACTTCCCGTCCCCCTCGGGGCCGTTGGTGAAGATGTAGGGCTCCGTCAGCGAGTGCGACTTGCCGTCCTTGGTCGTGACCACGACGTTGCCGGCTGTGTCGCAGCACATCACGCGATCTCCGGGCACACCGATGACCCGCTTGATGTAGTCCTTCTCGTTCGGCACCCCCAGCCCGATGGTGCTCGAGACCTTGCGCAGCGCCTTGCTGATCGGGTTGGTGGGCTGCGGGAGGACGACCGAGTCGTCGAAGTTGTTGAGGCCGTTGAACACGACGATCTCGCCGCGGTGCGGCTCCCGCCAGTGGTACGGCAGCTTGTTGACGAGCACCCGGTCACCGACCTGCAGGGTGTTCTGCATCGAGCCGGACGGGATGTAGAAGGCCTGCACCAGGAACGTCTTGATGAGCAGCGCCAGCACGAACGCGATGGCGACGAGAAAAGGCAGCTCGGCGAGGAAGGACCTCTGCTTCTTGTGGGCCGCGGGCTTCTGGGCGGCAACGACGGTGGTCTCCTCGGTCACCGGTCCAGACTACGGGCGCGTTCAGCCGACGCGCTGCAGGGGGACCAGCCCGGTGAGCCTGTTGCCGAAGGTCGATCGTCGGCCCACCGCCGCGGTGTAGGCGGCCCGGCGCCGGGCTCCGAGCCCCAACGCCGCCGGCCGGGACTCGGCGTACTGGGCCGCGAGGGCCTCCCGGACGAGGGCGACCCCCTCGCCACGCAGCTGGGACACCCGCGACTCGGTCACGCCGAGGCGATGGGCGATGTCGGTGAGGGACTCGCCCTCGACGTAGGAGGCCAGCACGACGTCCTGCATCCGCGGCGGCAGACAGGCCAGGGCGTCTCGCACGTAGCGCGCGGTCTCGCGCTCCTCGAGCGCCTGCAGCGGGTCGAGCTCCGCATCGACGAGCACCGAGCCGAGGGTGACCGGCTGACCGCCCTCTCTGCCATAGGGGGCGTCGAGCGACAGCACGACGGCACCGTGGACGCGGCCCTCGAGACGGGTCAGCCGCTGCGGCGTCGTCCCCAAGTGCTCCGCGACCTCGTCGTCGGTCGGGACGCGGCCGTGCCGGCGGAGCAGCTCGTCGCGGGCGACGAGCACGTTGCGTTCGGCCGACCGGACCGTGCGGGGCGCGAAGTCGAGACCGCGGGCCGCGTCGAGGATCGCGCCGCGCACCCGCAGCGCCGCCCAGCTGGCGAAGGGCACACCGCGCTCGGCGTCGTAGCGGATTGCCGCCTCGACGAGCCCGAGCCGGGCGGCCTGCGCGAGCTCCTCGCGGTCGGTGTGCCGGGGGTAGTGGGAGGCGACCCGTCCGAGCACCTGCTGCACCAGCGGGAGGTGGTCCTCCACGAGGACGCGCTCCGCGTCCGTGAGTGCCCTCATACCTCGGGCTTGGGGACGCCGAGCAGCTCCTCGCGGTAGACCTGCACGTCCCGGGGAGCCGTGATGCCGAGCCGGATCTGGTCGCCCTTGACCTCGAGCACGGTGACGACGATGTCCGCACCGATCATGATGCTCTGGTTCTTGCGCCGAGTCAGGACGAGCATCTGCACTGTCCTTCCGTGGACGGCCCCTGCGGTCGGCCTCCCCGAACTGTCCGACTACGCCCCAGTGATCACCATGCCCCGTCGTGACTAGTCATCGCGCGTGAGCTTGCGGTAGGTCACCCGGTGCGGCCGCGCGGCCTCCTGACCCAGGCGCTCGAGCTTGTTCTTCTCGTAGGACTCGAAGTTGCCCTCGAACCAGTACCACTTGGCGGAGTTCTCGTCGTCGCCCTCCCAGGCGAGGATGTGGGTCGCGACCCTGTCCAGGAACCACCGGTCGTGGGAGATCACGACGGCGCAGCCGGGGAACTCCAGCAGCGCGTTCTCCAGGGAGCCCAGGGTCTCGACGTCGAGGTCGTTGGTGGGCTCGTCGAGCAGCAGCACGTTGCCGCCCTCCTTGAGGGTCAGCGCCAGGTTGAGGCGGTTGCGCTCGCCTCCCGACAGCACGCCCGTCGGCTTCTGCTGGTCGGGGCCCTTGAACCCGAAGGCGCCGATGTAGGCCCGTGAGGGCATCTCCTGCTGGCCTACCTGGATGTAGTCGAGGCCCTCGCTGACCGACTCCCAGACCGTCTTGGCCGGGTCGAGGTGCTCGCGGCCCTGGTCGACGTAGGACAGCTTGACCGTCTCGCCGACCCTGACCTCACCGCTGTCGGGCTTCTCGAACCCGACGATCGTCTTGAAGAGCGTGGTCTTGCCGACGCCGTTCGGTCCGATGATGCCGACGATGCCGCCGCGTGGCAGGTCGAAGCTGAGGTGGTCGATGAGGACGCGGTCGCCGAAGCCCTTGGTGAGGTCCTTGGACTCGATGACGATCGACCCGAGCCGCGGACCGGCCGGGATCTGGATCTCCTCGAAGTCGAGCTTCCGGGTCTTCTCCGCCTCGGTGGCCATCTCCTCGTAGCGGGCCAGACGGCTCTTGCTCTTGGTCTGGCGGCCCTTCGCGTTCTGGCGGACCCACTCGAGCTCCTCCTTGAGGCGCTTCGAGAGCTTCGCGTCCTTCTTGCCCTGCACCTCGAGGCGCTGCTGCTTCTTCTCGAGGTAGGTCGAGTAGTTGCCCTCGTACGGATAGGCCCGCCCGCGGTCGAGCTCGAGGATCCACTCGGCGACGTTGTCGAGGAAGTACCGGTCGTGGGTCACGGCCAGCACGGCGCCCTGGTAGCGGGCCAGGTGGTTCTCGAGCCACTCGACCGACTCGGCGTCGAGGTGGTTGGTCGGCTCGTCGAGCAGCAGCAGGTCCGGCGCCTCGAGCAGCAGCTTGCACAACGCGACGCGACGCTTCTCACCACCGGAGAGATGGACGACCGGCTCGTCCGGAGGCGGGGTCCGCAGCGCGTCCATCGCCTGCTCGATGAGGCTGTCGATCTCCCAGCCGTTGTGGGTGTCGATGTAGGCGAGGAGCGGCTCCTGCTGGGCCATGATGGCCTCGTAGTCGGCGTCCGGCTCGGCCATCTTCTCGTTGAGCTCGTTGTAGGTCGCGAGGGTGTCCATCAGCTCGCGGACGCCGTCCTCGATGTTCTCCTTGACCGTCTTGGTCTCGTCGAGGACCGGCTCCTGCATGAGGATCCCCACGCTGAAGCCCGGGCTGAGGCGGGCCTCACCGTTGCTCGGCTGGTCGAGGCCGGCCATCATCTTCAGCACCGTGGACTTGCCGGCGCCGTTGGGGCCGACGACGCCGATCTTCGCGCCCGGGTAGAAGGACAGCGTCACGTCGTCGAGGATCACCTTGTCCCCGACGGCCTTGCGCACCTTCTGCATCACGTACACGAACTCAGCCATGCGGGCCAGCCTAGTGACGCCCCGCCTCGGCCGGTGTCCTCAGATCCGCTGGGGACGTGCGCTATGCCGCCTCGGGCAGGGCCTCGGGGGTCGCAGGTGGGCGACGGTCCGACAGGGCCTCCTCCGGCCGCGCCGGCTCGGGTCGGTGCGCGGTCGCCGGCCACCGCGACAGGTCGAGCCCGACGTGGCTGGCGTCGACCGTGAGCTTGTCGACCTTCGTCACCTCGCCGGTCGCCTCGTCGAGCCGGTCCCAGACCCGGTTGTAGAGCTTGCCGGACACGGTCACCGAGTCGCCCTTCGTCACGGACGCGGACACGTTGTCGGCGAGGCGGTTCCAGCACACGACGTCGTACCAGAGCGTGCCGCCGTCCTCCCACTCGTCGCCCTTGCGGATGCGGGGTGTCGTGGCGACCCGGATGTCGACGACGTGCGCGCCGTTCGGCGTGACGCGCAGCTTGGGCTCGAAAGCCACGTTGCCGGTGAAGCTGATGGTCGGTTCGTTCACGGTCCCTCCACGGTCCTGCCCGGCACCGTCGTCCGGGTCGGTCACCACGCTGGTCCCTGCGTGCTCAGCCGGGACGGTCGCCGACGACCTTGGGGACACGCCGGACCGCTGTGGACGGCTACAGACCTCCCCGACCCGTTCGCCGTGCGACGGTGGGAGGGCTCCGCTGGGGGGAGGTGCACCGATGGACCGACGGCAGCTGCTGTCCCTGCTGGCGATGGGCACCCTCGCCGCCTGCGCGCGGCCGCTCACCAGGACCGGCCCGGCACCAGGCCCGATCCCCCAGCCTGCGCCCGTGCCGCTCCGTGGCAGGCCGATCTCGCTCGGCGCCCGGCCGACAGCGAGCGCCGCGCCGGTCGAGAGCAGCGCGCAACCGACGTACCCGGACCTGCTCGTGCCGGAGATCACGATCGGCCCGCCGGTGCTGGTGACGCAGCTGCCGGAGGCGGCCCGGTTGGCGGACTACGTGGCGCTCACCATCGACGACGGGTTCAACCCGGAGACGGTCGCGGCCTACGTGGAGTTCGCGACCGCCACCGGCATCCACCTGACCTTCAACCCGAACGGCATGTACGGGCACATCTGGGCGCCGCATGCCGACGCGCTGCGCCCGCTCATCGAGGCGGGGCAGGTGCAGATCGGCAACCACACGTTCAGCCACAAGGACGTGAAGCGGCTGTCCGACGTCAGGATCGAGGAGGAGCTGCAGCGCAACGAGGACTGGGTCCACGAGACGTTCGGGACGACGACCCGGCCGTGGTTCCGCCCGCCCTTCGGCTTCCGGGATGCGCGCACCGACGACACCGTGGCGGCCCTCGGCTGGACCAACGTGCTGCTGTGGAACGGCAGCTTCGGCGACAGTGCGGTCCTCACCAGGTCGGTGCTCCTGGAGCAGGCCCGGAAGTGGTTGCGGCCGGGCACGATCATGCTCGGCCACGCTAACCACCCGACGGTGACGCACCTCTACCCGCAGATCGTGGAGCTCCTCACCGAGCGCGGCCTCACGCCGACAACGCTGACGGAAGCCTTCAGCCTGGCGTAGCGACGTCACACCGCCCTGCGAGGCTGATCCCCATGCTGCTCGCCGATCTCGCCGCCACCTCGCAGGCCGTGGCGGCGACCTCGAAGCGCACCGAGAAGCTGGCGCTGCTCGCCGCGCGGCTGCGGGAAGCAGCACCTGACGAGGTGGCCGCGGTGGCGTCGTACCTGTCGGGCGAGCTCCGCCAGCGCCGCACCGGCGTCGGCTGGCGCTCCCTGCAGGGACTGCCTGCGCCGGCCACTGCCGCGACACTCACCGTGATCGAGGTGGACGCGGCCTTCGCGGCGATGGCGTCGCTGTCCGGCCCGGGATCCACAGCGACCCGCGCCGCGCTGCTCGAAGACCTGTGGTCGCGGGCCACCGCAGTCGAGCAGCAGATGCTGGCCGGCCTCGTCAGCGGCGAGCTGCGGCAAGGGGCATCGGTGGGCTTGCTGACGGACGCCGTCGCCCGCGCGGCCGACCTCCCGTTGGCCTTGGTACGACGAGCGCTGACCCTGTCCGGATCGCTGACCGAGGTCGCCGCCGCGGCCCTGACGGGGCAGTCGCTCGAGGACTTCGCGCTGGTCGTCGGGCGCGGGCTGTCCCCGATGCTGGCGGCGACGGCGACTGACCTCGACGACGCGCTGTCGCGGATGACGATGCCGGTGGCCGTCGACTGGAAGCTCGACGGTGTGCGCGTGCAGGTGCACCGCACCGGGCCCGATGTCCGTGTCCTCAGCAGGTCGCTCGACGACCTGACCACCCGGATGCCGGAGCTCGTCACGGCCGCGCTGTCGTTGCCCGTCACGTCGGTGGTGCTCGACGGCGAGGCGCTCGTCGTCGACGCCGAGGACCGACCCCTTCCCTTCCAGGTCACCGCCTCCCGGGCGATGTCCGTCGTGGGTGCAGGCCTCAGGCCGTGGTGGTTCGACGTGCTGCACCTCGACGGTCGCGACCTCCTCGACGAGCCGCTGTCCGTGCGGGACGCGGTGCTCACCGAGCTGGTCCCGTCGTCGCAGCGGGTCCCGCGGCTCATCACCTCGTCGGCCGCAGCCGCCCACGCCTTCGCGACGGACGCGCTGGCGAAGGGCCACGAGGGCGTGGTCGTGAAGGCGGTGGACGCCCCCTACGAAGCCGGCCGCCGAGGCGGGTCGTGGCTGAAGGTCAAGCCCCGGCACACCCTCGACCTCGTCGTGCTCGCCGTCGAGCACGGCCACGGCCGGCGACGGGAGTGGTTGTCCAACCTGCATCTCGGCGCCCGGCACGGCGACGGCTTCGTGATGCTCGGCAAGACGTTCAAGGGGCTGACCGACGAGCTGCTGCGCTGGCAGACCGCGCGGTTCCGCGAGCTCGAGGTGGAGGACGACGGCTGGGTCGTCACGGTCCGGCCGGAGCAGGTCGTCGAGATCGCGTTCGACGGGGTGCAGACCTCCACCCGCTATCCGGGCGGCGTGGCCCTGCGGTTCGCCCGGGTGCTGCGCTACCGCGACGACAAGGCGGCCGCGGAGGCCGACACCCTCGACGACGTGCTGCGGCTCAGGACCTGACGGGCACCCGATCGGTGGTTTGGGGTCGATACCGTGGAAGTCAGGCACCCGTAGCTCAGCCGGATAGAGCAACCGCCTTCTAAGCGGTCGGTCGCAGGTTCAAGTCCTGCCGGGTGCACTCTTGTGACCTGCGGTTATGCCATTTATGAGATCTTGGGCGCCACGCCGTGGTGCCATTCTGGTTGCCATTGTTTGGCACCGTCTCAATCCCAGAGCGCCTTCGCGATCTTGTCGGCGGCGTCCCGGGCGATCTCGGGAACCACGTGCTGGTAGGTGTTCTGCGTGAGCCCGATCTGGCTGTGACCGAGGATCTCCATGACGACGCGAGGCAGCACGCCTTGCTGGAGGAGCAGGGTCGCTGCGGTGTGGCGGGCGTCGTGCAGTCTGGCGTCTCGCAGGCCGGCGTCCTTCAACAGCTGCTTCCAGTTCGCCCAGTCGCGACGAGGGTCGATGGGTCGTCCGATCTCGTCGACGAAGACCAGGCCGTGGTCGTGCCAGTACTCGCCGGCGGCGAGCCTCACATGCAGCTGCTCGGTCCGGTGGGTCTTCAGCTTCTCGAGCAACGGCTTGGGCAACGCGATCGTCCGTCGGCCAGCTCTGCTCTTCGGCTCGGTGATGACTGAACCGCCCACGCGCTTCGGGCACCGCTTCGCGGGCTGCCCACACGCCGCGTCGGCCGGATGTACCCCGCACCCGTGCCGGACCTTCTGCCGCTGCAGGGCTTGTCGCACTGCCAGCGTTCCGGCCTCGAAGTCGATGTCGATCCATCGCAGCCCCAGGGCCTCCCCCTGGCGAAGGCCGAGAGCGAGGGCCACGGACCAGCGCGCGGCGTTCGGTCGACCGGCGGCGGTGCCGAGCAATTGGCGGGCTTCCTCACGGTCGAACGGCTGGATCTCGCTGCGAGGGACACTCGGCGCGTCGACGAGCCCGGCGACGTTGCGCTGCACTCGGCCGCGTTGCTGCGCGACCTTCAACGCTCGGCTCAGGACGCGGTGGTGGTGAAGGACCGTGGAGGGCGACAGGCCGGCGGCGAGCTTGGCTGCGTAGTAGGCCTCCAGGTGCTCGGGTTGCAGGCGGTCGAGACGGTGATGCCCCAGTGCAGGGATGAGGTGGACGCGGAGGTAGCTCTCATAGCCTTCCCACGTCTTGGGCCGGACGCGACGTACGGCGACGGTGTTGAGCCATGTCGTCATCCACTCCCCGAGGGACGGCGGACGAACGGCCGGACCCAGCAGGCCTTGGTCGCGTTGGAACAACGAGTAAGCGAGCTCGAGGCGCAGAACCGATAGGCGCCGATCAGCAGGCAGCGTTTTTGTCCCGGCCTGCCGGGAGCAGGTGCTCTTGACTGTCCGCGTGGCGGCTGGATCGCGAGCGGATCCGCTCGGCTTCCCTGGGGCTTGGGGAACCGAATGGGTCCGGGCGGTGTCTAGTTGACATGACGTTCGAGGAGTACGTCTCGGCGCGTTACCTGTCACTGCGCCGCTTCGCGTTTCTCCTGTGCGGTGACTGGGCCGAGGCGGAGGACCTCGTCCAGGACGGACTGTTGCGGTGCCACGCCAGGTGGGACCGCATCGCGCGGGACGACCCGCACGCCTACGTCCGCCGCGCCGTGCTCAACGGTGCCCGCAACTGGCGGCGAGCTCGTCGCCTCACCGGCCCGCTACCGGAGTCACTCGAGGCAGCACCTGTGCACATCGACGACCGCCTCGCCCTGGTAGGGGCACTCCGCGCCCTGCCCCTTGATCAGCGTGAGGTGCTCGTGCTGCGGTACTTCGAGCAGCTGTCGGAGAGTGAGATCGCAAGCCATCTCGGCGTCGCGCCGGGCACCGTGAAGAGCCGCGCTGCCCGCGGCCTCGCAGCGTTGCGGGCCGCTGGCCTGTCTGAGGAAGTGGGCGCATGAGTCTCGAGGACCTTTTCACTGCCGCGGCCACGCTCAATGAGCCCTCCGCTCCGGCCGATGTGGCTGGGCTGGTTGTACGGCGCCGACGCGACCGCCGGCGCGCTCGGTTGGCCGTCGGTGGGTCGGTGTTGGCCGTGGTGCTGATCGTGGCTGGTGTAACCGTCGCCACGACCGGGTCACGTCGTGCAGTCCCGGCCGGCACGGTGCCTGCCGGTTGGAGCGAGCTCCCGGCGTCCCCGCTCAGCCCGCGCCGGGACGCGAGGACGTTCAGCGTGGGCACTGAGGCCTTCTTCGTCGGCGGCTGGGCCTACGCCGCGTGTCCGGTCGGCGGGCCAAGCCCCGACAGCTGCGTGTCCCCGGGTGAGCTGACTGATGGGGCGGCCTACGACCTGACGACGGGCGCCTGGCGTCGCATCACGCCGGCGCCGTCCGCCCTGGGGTCCGGGGCCTACGCGGTCGTGGGCAGCACCGTCTATATGCAGAGCGACGGTGACAACCGCCTGGTTGCCTACGACGTGGCGACCGACCGGTGGCAATCGGTGCCTCAACCAACCGGGACTCAAGGGCGATTCTACGATTTCGAGCCCACGGCGGCAGGCGGGCGGTTGTTCGCCTGCTACACCGGCCGAGAGGGTTTCCGTGACCAGGTCCTGGACGCCTCAGATGGACGCTGGAGCGAGGTGCCCGCTGACCCCTTCGGGCCGTCGCTTCTGCGGTCGTGCGCGAGCACAGGGCAAGAGCTGGTCGCGTTGAGCACAGGGCTCAACGAGCACCCCTCTGCCAGCGCCCCGTCGTACGCGCAGGCGGCCGTGCTCGATCCCGTCGCCTTGACCTGGCGCAGACTGCCGGGTTCTACGGTCAGCTCCACCTTCGACGGCTGGACGTGGGACGGGTCCGCCCTGGTCAACCCCAACCAGGACAAGCCGTACGGAGGCCCACTCATTGGTGGAGGGCGGCTCGACGTGCAGACGGGGACCTGGTCCCTCCTGCCACCGGCACTGCCTGAGGGCAACATTCTCGACCTCTCGACAGAGGTGCGGGCCAGCGGCGAACGGTTCAAGCCCTATCGGTCCCAGTTCTTTGATTCGACGGCGAACGCCTGGATCACGCTCCCGCAAGGTCCTGACGCCGTGCACCTTCTGGGTGCACAGGTGTGGGTGGGCGACTCCTTCGTCGTCTGGGGCGGTGGCACCGACTTCGGTTTCAAGGTCGGGCCCAAGACCACCGAGATCGCCTCCACCGGCGGCATCTACCAGCAGCACGCCACGAACCTGTCGCCAGCGCCAGTAGGTGCCTCAGCTCCCGTGCCAACCGTGACAGCGGTAACCGACTGCCCAGGGCCCAACCCTTGCCAGTACTCACTCCAGCCGACGACGGAACTGCGCATCGACGGGCAACTGATCAAGGGACGGATCAACGCACTAGATGGTGGGACCGCCCACGACCTCGACCTCACCGTCACTGTCGCGGAGGGCGTGCAGATCACCCGCTACTGGTTCGGGGAGAGCAGCGGAGCCTACGGTTCCGGCCCGAACGGACCCACCGGCGTCCGGTACCTCCGCACAGGCGAGGCCCTCGCCAGCGGGTCGCACCTCCGCCTGTCCTGGAAGCCGGCCCTGACAGGACACCGATACCTGGTGCTCATCGTCGACGTCGAACCACCAGGCGGACGAGGTGCGGAGATCTCCCCCGTTGTCGGAGAGTTCCAGATCTCGCCCTGATCGCGGGAGCGCGGAGGAACATCCGGCTCTTCGCGCCCCCTAGGCTTCCTTTCCGTGGATGCAACGTGGGGAAGCTTGCCCGCGAAGACGCGCGACCTGGTGCTCGTCGCCGCCGCCGCAGGCAATCATGCAGCGGACTACCCGATGGCCGAGGCTGGATACCGGTGGGCACGTGACAACTACCGATCACGCTCGGGAGTGATCCTGGCGAACATCCTCGACTTGGGCGTCCTTCCAGAGGAGTTCCGCCAGCTTCGCGCCGCGAGACTGCTTCGTTCCCTGGGGCCTCCGATGCATGGCCCCTACTGTCCGGACTGCCACCATCGATGGGAGGCGCACCCCCAGAACCGAGGAGCCGACCAATGTGTTGTCTGCGTCTCAGACGAACGCCGAGGATTGCTCACCCGACCCGTCTGCTCGATCCGGTACGACAGCTCACCCGCGGGCGACTCGACTACTGATTGAGCCTCCCGAACCGCGTAGAGGTGCCGCTCCACGCAAGGAGGTCCGGCCCTACCGTCTGCCGGACGGGTGTCCGGCCCTACCCTCTGACCGTGCGCTTGCTCGTTGCGGGCCGTCCCGTTCGCTCTCCTAGTGCCCTGCTGATACTCCTTGCGCTCACGCTGGTTGCCTTTGGGGGCGCCATCGCTGCCGCCCGCCACATGACGAACCTCGCCGTCGCGTTGCTGATCCTCCTCTTCATCGCCTGCCAGCTCGGGGTCATCGCGGGGATCAAGCAGCGACGGAACAACCGGTAGGACTATCCGGCCCTATCCACTGCCGCGGCGAGAGCCGCCCTACCGTCGGTCGGACGGAGACGACACGCAAGCGCATCCGCTTGTAGAGCTGGTATCGCGGAGGATCTGATGTTCGACGGCTTCGCTGATGAGCGAGTGGATGTGGGCGAGGTGGACCTTCGCGTCCGGCACGCGGGCGCGGGGCTCCGGTGTTACTGGTGCATGGGCATCCTCGGACCGGCGCGACGTGGCACCGTGTCGCGCCGGTTTTGGTCGAGGCGGGTTTCCACGTCGTCTGCCCCGACATGCGGGGGTACGGACGTTCGGGCAAGGCAAGCTTGCTGGCCGACCACTCGCAGCAGTCGAAGCGGGCAGTCGCGGCTGACCTGGTGACGCTGATGGGGCAGCTCGGCCACGACACCTTCGCTGTCGGAGGCCACGACCGGGGCTCCTATGTGGCGCTGCGGGCCGCGTTGGACCACCCGCGGGCGGTCACTCGGCTGGCCGTCATGGATGGCGTACCTATCAGTGAGGCACTCGCCCGGTGCGACGCCCGCTTCGCGCACGATTGGTATCACTGGTTCTTCTATGCCCAGCCGGACAAGCCCGAGCGGGCCATCTCGACCGATCCTCTTGCCTGGTACGGCGGGAGCGCCGAGCACATGGGTGAAGAGGCGTTCGCCGAATTCGTCGCGGCCATCTCCGATCCGGCCACCGTGCAGGCGATGTTAGAGGACTACCGCGCCGGGCTCGGGGTGGACCGTGAGCACGAAGATGCCGACCGTGCGGCGGGCCGTGCGGTCAGCTGCCCCACGCTGCTGCTCTGGTCCTCCCGAGACGACCTCGAGCGCTTGTACGGCGATCCGCTGGCTGTCTGGCAGCCATGGGCCGAGCATCTGCGCGGAGCAATCATCGACTCCGGCCACCACATGGCCGAGGAGAACCCGCAGGACGTGGCCGCCGCCCTCATCGAATTCCTCGTGTAGGTCTCGGCCCAAGGTCAACGGGTGAGTCGCTACCCACGGCTCCCTCGTTGGCTTTCGTGGTGGATGCCGAGTTCGCTTCAGCTGACAAGGGCGAATGGACCGCTGAGGAGCAAGCTGCAGTGTTCCGTGCGAAGCAAGCCGAGTGGGAACGTGCCTTGACTGACTGGGTGACGACCGGCGCGAGGCCAAGCGCCACTGCAGCGGCGAGGTCCACACCCCACCGATTGCCGACGACAACGAGTCAGAATCCGGATCCCCATGCCCGGCGACGTGCGGCGCGCGGCGCGCGGTAAGGGAACGCGACGATCTCACAACGCGTGCTGATCGTCTGGCAGGCTGCTGCGGGTGTCGACTTCAGACGGCGTGAGCCATGGCGCGAGCCGAGACCTGCCACGGTTGACGTCGGTGCGCACGTTTGCCGCGCTTTGGGTATTCGGCTTCCACGCCTACTCCTACGCGCCGTCGCGCGCCGCCACCCCTTTTCGTACCGGCTACGTCGGAGTCGGCCTGTTCTTCGTGCTCTCTGGCTTCATCCTGACCTGGGTGAGCGTCGGACCGGTTGCCCCGGGGCGCTTCTACTTCCGGCGCTTCGTCCGGATCTACCCCGCCTACCTGGTCGCTCTGGTCGTGGCAGCGATCCTCGCCGGCCTGCCTTCGTTGCCGTCATTGGCGGCGACCGTCGGACTACTACAGGCCTGGTTCACGACGGGGCACTTGGTCTTCGGGCTCAACCCACCCTCCTGGTCGCTGAGCTGTGAGGCTGCGTTCTACGCGGTCTTCCCGTTCGTGCTGCCTGCGCTGCGTCGCTTGAGTGGCCGCCGGCTGCTGCTCGTCCACGCGACCTGGTTCGGTATCGCAACAGCCGTCGTCGTGGGGCTTGCCGCGCACGGGGGCCTCGGAGCCAAACTCGCCTACACCAATCCACTGCTGAGATCGTGTGAGTTCGGCGTTGGCATCCTGGCGGCGTTGCTGGTGCAGCGAGGTCATCGGCTCCTCCCACTCCGAGCAGCATCCGGCCTGCTTGCAGCGCTGGTCATCGTCACCGCGATCTGGTTGCCGATCTACCCGACGGTCGATGTGCTGCTCGCCGTTCCTTTCGCCCTGTTCATCGCGGCGCTCGCGTGGAAGGACCTCGACGGTGCCCGCGGGCCCTTGCATTGGCCAGCCATGATCCTGGCCGGCCAGGTGTCGTTCTGCTTCTATCTCGTGCACCAGGAGATCCTGCGAGCGTTCGCGAGGCATGTCGCGCCGAGCCTGGCGACCGTGCTTGGACTGCTCACGGCCGCGATCGTCGCCTGGACACTGCACGTGGGCGTCGAACGGCCAGCCCAAAGGTGGTTCACACAACGCTGGCCGATGCGACCGAAGCCGGCCCGCGTTGACTGACAGCCCGGATCAGGGACGACACACCAGGTCGACGCTGATCGAGCGACTTGCCACGTGGGTTCACAGCCGCATCGCCCGCAGCCACCACGATCGGATACAGCGCGACGCCACGTGCCGCCACGACGGCCAGGACCTGATTTGTGACCGGTGCCAGCTGATCTACAACCCGCCGGCGTAGGACACGGAGGGCACTGGGTCACGCGTCAGCCTCACGGCGGAGGGGTCTGCCCCACTCCAGTTGACTGACGACCTGCGTCAGTCGCTCCTAGCCTTTGGTCAATGGTCCGCTTCTCGAGCCGATTAGGTGCCGTTGGGAACCTAGGGCTGTCGCCAGGGGGGTTACCTACGTGAACATGCCGCGCTGGGACTCCTCGGAGGAGTCCCTGCGGGAGTTGTACGTGGGGTCCTACGGCCGCCTGGTCAGTGTGGTGGCAGCCATTTGTGGTGACCGGGACGCCGCTGAGGAGGCGGTTCAGGAGGCCTTCGTGCGACTGATGGTCAAGTGGGGGCAAGTGTCGGCGTTCGATGATCCCGAGGCGTGGATCAGGAAGGTCGCTCTGGGGTTTGTCTCCAAGGGCCGTCGGAAGCTCCGAAACGGGCAGCGGGCAGCCACCCGGTTTGGGCCGCCGCAGCAGGTGCCACCCGCGACTGGTGACGCGGTGGATGTTCAGCGGGCGCTGCGGCAGCTGCCAGTTGATCAACGGCACGTGCTGGTGCTTGTTCATGTGGTTGGCATGACGGTTGAAGCAGCAGCCACGGAGTTGTCGGTTCCGGTCGGGACCGTCAAGTCGAGGCTGAGTCGGGGCCGTGCGGCACTTGTACCGCTGTTGGCTGAGGAGGTTCCTGATCATGGTTGATCTTGATGAGCTGCTCGCTCCTGCGGTGGAGCTGGACCGGCCGACGCATCAGCCGGCCTTCGAGCTGCTGCAGGCGCGAAGCCGGCGGTTGCGCCGCCAGCGACGTGTGATCGCCCTAGCCGCTGCGCTAGCCGTTGGCGGGGCGACGGTCACCGTTATCACCGTTATCACCGTTATCGGCGGCACCGCCGGCACCGGCGGCACCGGCGGGAGCAGGCTCGTTGTGCCGAGCACCCAGGAACGAGCGGGTGCCGTTCTGGCCTTCACGTCGGGGGGTGGGGGCAACGCAGCCACGATGTACCGCAACCATCTGCTGACCCTTCGGAACTACGGCAGCAGCTGCCCCGCCAAGCCTGTGCAGGTGACGGCCCAGGACAGCACCCATGTGACAGTCCGCTACCAGGCGCCGCGTCGTGGGGCTTGCTTCACGCTGCTCGCGCCTTACACGGCCTACCTCCAGCTTCCGCCGATGATCGACCTCACCTCGCAGCTGACCGTGGTCCAGCTTCTGCCCGACCTACCTCGGGGGGCTGTCAGCACGACAGTCGAGGTGCCGCCCGCAGACAATGGTGCGCGTCCACCAAGTCCGTTGCCGTGCCAGCCGAGTATCCGCAACGACCGGCTCGACCAGCCATTCCGCTTTGACGGTGGGCAAGATCTGCAGCCAGACCCCGCCTCGCCCTCCCGAACAGCCGCCGAAGCGCTGGCGTCATTCGCGCGGATACAAGGGGCGCGTAGGCAGCCGGTGACCGGCCATGAGCGCGCGATCTGGGCGAGATACAGCGACGGACACCGCATCACGAACAAAGCTGCCTGGGTGATCTACACACCGGGAGCCCTGCGGCAAGACTCCTACAGCCTTGTGGAGCAGGGGCTCGACTTCGTCGTCGTGCTGCACGACAGGACCCTGCACGCGATCGACTTCTTCAGCGGCCGATCCAGCTACTGCTGACTCCAGGCCGAGCAGCACCAGCCTCTGGACGTAGGTCCGCTCGCCAATGAAGAGCCGGTCCTACCGGCTGCCGCTCGGGTAACCGGCCCTACTCGCGGGGCCGAACTGCGCTATCGAACTAGGGCGCTAGGTCCGGATCAAATCGAGCCGCAAGGCGTGTGGAAGCGGTGAACCTGGATGAGCGGCCCTGGCCTTCGTGCGAAGTACCCAGGTGTATCTGGTGCCCTTCAGGGCTCCCGTGATCTTGCAGATCTGGATCGGCTGACCCGAGATCTGGGTCTGGCTGCACGTGAAGTGGCCCCCGAGGCTGGCTTCAAGAGCGCCCCGTGCGCTGGCTACGTCCATCGCGGCTTCCCAACAGACAGCGGAGGAGCTTGCAGCGCATGTGACCTTGGCGTAGCCCGAGGGCACTTCAGCTGCGAGCGTCTTGAGGTTCGCTGACGTGCTGCTGTTCCCTCCACACGCTGCAACGAGGGCGAGGAACGGGATCAACACAGCGTTACGCATCCGGCCCACACGGTAACTATCCCAGATGCGCGGCCCATCGCTGAGCTCATCGAGAAGTGCCGCTCCCCAGCGTGTAGAGCCGGCCTTCTTCGCGGTCAAGATCAGGCGCTCCTTGTCGCCCACCCGAAGTTCCTAGTCCGGGTCCTCGACCCACTCGCCGTTACTCGCTGTCGTCACGAAGCCATCGATCCAGTAGTCCGCGTTGACGATGTACTCGTCAATCGTGAAGGCGTCCGGGAATCGCCGAAAGCCGGGCAGCATGTTTGCCGAGGCCTTGCGTACTTGGGCCCTCTCCCGAGTCGAGTAGACGCCAAGCAACATGGCCGTGTCGTCGTCATCCGGGTCGTGCTGATGCCACAGCAGATACACCCGCAGTGCGTCGTCGACGGCCATGTGGCCAGTCTTTCATCAAGGGTCCCCGGACAGATGCGGCTGCAGAACGCGAGCAGGCGCCTTACTTGAGCCTGAGGACCGTGCCCAGAGGTGAAAGATCATCTACTGATGTCCGGAAGCTGCTCGCGAGTTCCGTCTTGCCGGTCGCGTCATAGGTGAAGGTCATGGCCGTGCCCACGGCACCGCTGGCCTCGTGGCAGTACGTACATCTGAAGTGTCCGGTCACCTCCACGACCCAGACCTTCGCGTCCGCGCCGGGAGCCCGATTGCTAGTCCATGCCTGGAAGCGTGCGTCGGTGGTCTTCACGGCGAGGATGGTCTGGGCGGCGCCTTGGTTGATGGCCGCGGCGTGCGTGGCCTGCTCGCGCAGCCGCGACAGCACGTCATGGTCAGGGTCGTGAGTGCAGCCAGCGCCCGCGGCAACCAGCAACACGGCAAGCGCGGGTCGGAGCACACGTTTAGTGTGCGCTGGGGCGCTGCCCACTGCAAAGGGGCGCGTCGCTTGGTGCACTGCGAGCAGGCGCTCATCACCGCCGCTCGCCTCTGCTGGGCGAGGTTGGAAGCCGCGTTCAGGGTTCAATGGACATACCACCCCGACGTGTGCGTTCCACCAGGACCTTTCCCGGTGCAGGGGGGTGATGGCAGGGTGCCGGGTACGGTCACAGCCCGATCCGTGAACTGCACCGTGACGTGAGCGAGAACCTTCCGCCGACAGTAGGGAGCGTTCCAGGAACCTGCGATCTGGGCGTACTGACGAGTGACGCGGTAGGGCGGAAGCAGCGGCCCGAGCACCAGGTCGGTCGGGCTTGCTGCGGCGGCGAGCAGATCCGTTCTGTCCGCCATATAGGGGGCGCCAACATCGCGACCGTGGGCGGTGAGACTGAGTTGGGGCGTGCCCATCAGGTAGCAGGAGCCGACGCCTACGTTGGTGGCAAAGATGTTGATGTTGGTGAAGTAGAACGGGGGGCGCCGGGGGTCGTCGTAGGTGATGTGCTCTACAGAGGCGGCGACGCTCAGCTGCAAGCTCGTAGCTGCGCAGTAGTCAAGGGAGGGGACCGTCGCGGCCTGCCCGTTCTGTGTGGCAGCCGAGAGCGTAATCAGACTGATCAGCGCGAGTTGCCGCATGCTGCAGAAATTCAACACGGCGGCGCCAAGTCCTGCGAGGTTGTGGTGAGGCGGTCTCGCATCGACTGGAGCCCGCGTTCCCGACACTCGGGCAGGGCACGGGAATCAGGCGCTCTTCTCCTCCCCGGAGCCCACGCTGACTACTCTGCGCGGGTGACTGCTTCACCTCGTCAGGTAGGTCGCCGAACCCGGCGACCGGCGCGTCACGATGGCCCGCCTTCGCCACGGCACGCGCCTGCAGTCGTCGTAGTGCCCCCCTTGGTCGGTGTCGTCCTTGTGACGCTTGGCGTCCAGGGCGCGCTCGGGGCTGATGGCGTGGGTGGTCTCTTGGTGGGACTCGTCGTCGGGGCCGCAGGCGCCGCGCTGCTTGTGATTCTTACGCTTCACTACTCCGGCTTCTGGTGGCGCCGGAGTCAGCGGGACCAACGTTCTTGACCAGCTCTACCGTCTGTCGGATGGGGTGACCGGCCACACCGTCAGCCGGACGGGTAACCGGCCTTCTTTGCTCAGGCCGGCTGGATAGACGGTAACCGGCCTTCTTCGCTCTCGCGGTGAAGTTCATTCGCCTGATGTGTCACCCAGCAGGCAGACATTCCTGACGCACCGCCGAAGCTGCCCTTCAGAGGGAGCGGACTGACACGATGGCCCCGCTGCTGGCTGCGCCCGCACAGCGCTACTGGTTGCGCCCGCACAGCGTTGCCCAACTAACTCCAAGAGGGCCTCATGACCGACGACGCACTTCCGGCACGATCCGCCGAATCCACGGCCGCGGTAGCTCAGGTCCCCCCGATGTTCGATAACGCCCCGATCGTGCTGATCGCCGCGCCGTACCGCCCGGATGTGCGCAGCGGCCGGTACTTCGCTTTCGACGGAGGCGCAGCCACCTACTTCGGTACGGCGCTGCTTGGGTTGCTCATAACCGTCCTCACGCTCGGCATCTGCTACCCGTTCGCCCTGGTGCTGCGCGAGCGTTGGCGGGCGAAGCACTCGTTCATCAACGGACAGCAGATGGCCTTCACCGGCAGTGCCTGGGGACTGTTCGGCAATTGGATCAAATGGTTGCTACTCATGATCATCACTCTGGGACTCTATGGTTTCTGGGTTGGTCCACGCATCCAGCGCTGGAAGTGGGAGCACACCGGCTTCGCCCGTGCGACCAGCGTCAATCCGGTCTAGACGCCGCCAAGCCCCTCGCACCACTGGTGTCGCTTTCCCCCAGCTACTGAGGACGGCGTCGGGTGCGGACCCAGCAGTCATGTTTGCAAGTGCCGGTTTGGGCAAGGAGCCGTCGCCAACGTCGGCGGTCGGAGGGTCCCGACCTTCCGACTGCCGGGAACCGGCCTTCTTCGCCGTGCTCGGCGGCCCGCGAGGCGGCTACGTCGGCAAGACTTGTGGGATGAGGCCGCTGCCACCGTCGATACCCGGCGCTCGCTCGCGCAAGTGGCCAAGCCGTCGCAGCTGGGACCCCCTCGGGTACGTGCGAGTACGGCAACTGAGCGATCCCCACTGGCGGCGCGACCCTGCGTGGGTCCTGGACCAGATCAGCTGGGCGCGACGATTCGCCGGAACATCTGACCTACGTGCGCTCCTGGACCTAGCAGAGGAGCGCGTCCGTGCGTACACGAAGGCCGGCCGCCCGGTCTGGGAGGACGATCAAGCCAACCGTGCAAGAAGGGATTCCGAGTGGGATGACGTGCTCGAAGCCATCGACACCTTCCTCGTCGCGCTACAGGTGAAGCACCTCCGTGAGGTCGACGAGGCTGGAGTCTCGGGACGCGGTACAAACCGCTAAGAGGTGTCGCTTCCGAGCGTGAAGATCCGGCCTTCTATGTCCTCCGGAACCGATGCGGGTTCGTGAGAGTCTGACAAGCATGAGAGTCTCGCTGGGGTTAGCGACCACAGCGCTCCTGCTCCTGTCGGGAGCGTGCACGCACGCGAGCAGCCAAGCCAGGCCTACGACTGACTCTTCTCCCATCACGGTCGCTCAGGGCCACCTCGGCGGGGTTCTCATGATCTCGCCGCCGATGAGCCCCAGCTTTGCGACCAGGGGGACCATCGTGCTGTCGGGGGTCGTGACGCGGCGCATAGCTGTTGGTGCAGACGGACGCTTTGACGTGGATGTGCCTGCGGGTGACTACAGCGTTACGGGGCACAGCCCCTTGTACGGCGGGGGGTCATACACCTGCGGCACATCCACGATCAAGAACGTGACTGTGCCCGCGGGCGGGTCCGCAACCACCACTGTTTCCTGCCTAGAGAAGTAGCGCTTCGGCACCGTCGAGAAGTGCCGCTGGCCACCACTCGGGACCGCCTCCGGCCCGGCAGGTAGTGACGCACGACCTCTTGGGGCGACAAGGCGGCTCTTGCTCGTCAGCAGGCGTTCTTCGCCTGCCCCAGTCGTACTAAGACCGGGGTCGCGGTCAGTGGCTGACCGGGGATACTTCCCGTGTGCGAATTCGCAAGGCTGGCCTGGCGGACATCGACGAGCTGGTACGTCTGCGCGAAGCGTGGCGGCACGCAGAGGCCACCACGGACTTCGCGTCAACCTTCTATCGCTGGTTCGCAGATGAGCACGCCAGCCGCAAGTGGTGGATGGCTGAGGACGAAGGCGGTGTGGCGCACGGGATGGTCAACGTCAAACTCTTCGAGCGGATGCCGTCTCCAGCCGAGCCAGGAAGCCGCTGGGGGTACCTCTCGAATCTGTTCGTACTTCCAGCGGTTCGCGGCGGCGGGACCGGCAGCGCGCTTGTCCAGGCCGTGATCGACTTCGCGCAGATGCAGCGCCTCGTCCGCCTCGTGCTCTCTCCGTCGGCGAAGTCGGTTCCGCTCTACGGGCGCCTCGGCTTTCGACCAGCGGACGAGCTGATGGTGCATCTGCTGCAGGGGCACGCGTCATCCTGATCGTTCGCCGGCCTTCTTCGTCACTGGCGGTCGGCTTACCCTCGAACGGTGACAACCGGGGCCCGCGACGAGTTCGTGTTCCGCTTGCAGGTCGGTCGCAGACTCAGGGGCAGGCTTCTTGCGTTGACTGTTCTTCTGCGGGAGCTCCCACTCATGCTCTGGGACGGGTTCGGCTCCCAGAAGGGCGCTCCCGAGTGGATAGTTGTCGACGACCGGGCCAGTGGGGCGCGAGTGCTGGCGCGTTAGTGCTGGTCGGGACTATGGCGCTGGCGAACATATTTTGGCTCAGATGCAAACCGATGCGGACGCGCTCACCAAGGATGAGTTCGCTGCACGATGGCGGAAGTAGTCCCGCTTCCGAGCGTGAAGATCCGGCCCTACATGCTCGGCCCATACCTGGCAGCTGGCTGCGGGGGGTAACCGCGGGACTTTGCTCATGACTTGCTTCGCGGCGCTACGTTGAGCTAGCAGCGAACTCAGGGAGACCGCCATGCACCGTCCGCTTTTGCCCGCCGCTACTTGCGCTCTCGCCGCGGCATTGGTGCTCGTCGCGCCGACGACCAGTTCGGCGGCCGGGATCGGCGTGCGTGTCGTGGACGTGTCGCAGTCGACCGCCTCGGGGGATGTGCTGTCGCAGAACGAGACGCCGATCGCGGTGAACCCAGCCGATCCGCGGAACATGATCACCGGCGCTAATGACTGGAACTACAACGACGGCTGCGCCGTGAACGCCAGCTTTGACGGCGGCCGCACCTGGACTGCGACGCTGCCGAACGGATTTCTGCCTGGTGTTACCAAGTACACCAACGACCCGAATGTGGCCGGCACAGGCATCTACGACGCCGGCGGGGACCCGGCGATCGCGTTTAGCCCGGACGGCAAGACGGCCTACTACGTTTGCCAGGGGTTCAACTTCACCCCTCCATTCCAGATGGCGATGCTGCTGAACCGCTCGACTGATGGCGGCCGGAGTTGGCAACGCACCGGCCTGACGCAGGTGAGCACCGGCACCGGCAACGGCCCGTCGAAGGGATCCAACGGCCAGTTCGCCGACCACGAGGCCATCACAGTCGACCCGACCAGCGGCACGATCTACGTCACCTGGGCGCAGTTCAACGGCAACGGAACGCACTCCCCGGTCAACGTCGCGGTCAGCACCGACGGCGGCAACACCTTCACGGTCACTCAGGTCACCAGCGGCACGCTGCGCAACGACCAGGACCAGCGCATCGTCACCGATCCGGCCGGCAACGCCTACCTGACATTCGACAACGGCATTCAGGGCGGTAAGGGCACCGCCTTGTTCGTCAGCAAGCTCGTGGCCGGCTCGAGTAGCTGGTCGAGCCCGCAGCGGTTCGCGACCTTCACCAACCCGGTCTGTCTGTTCCCGCCGTCATGCTTCAACATCCCCGGCGGGCAGTTTCGGGCCGGCGGCAGCTACCCGGTCCCGACATTCGACCGAGCGAGCAACCGGCTATACGTCACCTACGCCGACCTCAAGGGACCGCGGGCGCAGGTCTACCTCCAGTCGGCCCCGGCGGACCTGACCAGCTGGACCCCGCCGACGGTGGTCGCTGCCTCGCCCGGAGACCAGTTCCAGGCCGAGCTGTCAAGCTCGGCATCCGGCCGACTGGACCTGTCGTTCTACGACCGCGGCTACAGCGCTAACACGCTCGTTGACCTCACCTACGCCTCGAGCAGCGACGGCGGCAAGACCTGGAAGGCCGCCCGCGTCAGCCATTCCGGTTTCGCCCCGTCTGCCTGGGGTGTGCCGAGCGGCTCCAGCTTCCGCCCATTCATCGGCGACTACAACGGCATCGCCTCCCAACCCAGCACCGCCCAGCTGACGTGGACCGGCGTCTCGCGGCCGTCGCCCTACAACCTCGACATCTTCAGCGCCACAGTCACGCCTTAGTCTCCTGGCATCGGGCTGACAGCCCGGGTGAGCCGCGACATCTTCGTGAAGGACATTCCCGTCGAGGCCCGCGCTGTCAAGGAATCCTTGAGGACTGGACACCGGGCCCACTTCCCTTCGGACCTGAACGAGTCGCGAGCGCTGTGATTGATCTCGTTCCCTCTGCTGACTTCTTGGACCCATCTTGGACCACATCTCCGTGCCCCTAGCGGACATCGAGAAGGCGCTCGGCGACGACACGCCGTTGACGGGCTCGCCCCTCCCGCGTTCGCGCCTTCAAGAGAACCACGAGGCCGACGGCCTCACCGCTCGCCTTCTCGATCGCCTCGAAGTGCCAGCGCTTGATCCCGAGGACGCCGAACTATCGGACATCTTCGGCAACGGGTAGGGCGGCGTTCTACACGGCCGCGCCGTCGGAGGCTATGCGGCGCTGTCAACAGCCAAGGCGCCAGAGGTCTCTGCGGCGTCGTGCGCCTCTTGGCTCTGCCTCTCGCGCACTCGAGCGCACGCCGCGGGTCGATGTGCGTGGGAGGGCCCGCCGTTCGACAATCTAGCGGCGCGTGATAGGCGTGCAGCCGTCGTTTGATTGGGGCCCTGTGGAGAACACCGCTGTCACACCAGACTTGACCGGCGTACGCCGCACTCTCCGCCGTGCGCTGGCCGCCGCCCTGCTGGTGGAGATAGTGCTGGGCTGGTCGCTCCTGATTGCCACGGTCGTCGGCATCAACTTGCAACAGGGCCGAGCGGACAAGCTTCTCGGGGATGGCGTGCCGACGCCCGGAACGGTCGTAGCCGTCCATGGTCAGGACGACCTGGGCTCCGTTGAGGTCACATACTTGGCAGCTCAAATACAGGAGCGAGGCAAGCTGGAGCTCGACTCGAACAGTCCGCGCTACCACGTTGGGGAACACCTGTCCTTGCTCGTCGATCCCGGCGATCCCCGCCACTTCCGGACCGAACTAGAGAGCAACGACCCTGCTGGCCAGACGTGGCTCCTCGTCTTCGGGGTGGTGTTAGGGCCTACCTTCATCCTGATTGGCCTGGTTCTGCTGCTACGCAGGGCGGTCCTCTCCCGCACGGTGAAGGCGGGTCCGTGGGCTCGGGCGCAGCTGTATCGCCTGCCGGCACAAGGACGGCGCAGGATCCGATCTGTGATTGCAGTTCAGGATGGGACTGACCACGTGAACCTGGCTCTCATTGGCGGGGTCTGGTGGCTGCCTCAGGTGAGGGCTGCGCTGGAGCAGGGACTGCTGGTGACCCGGAAGGGAAGACGCCTCGCTGCTGTCACGCCGGATGGCCAGCTCGTCAAGCGCCTGCGGATGCCGCGAGGAGCATCTGAGCAGCTCGCTGGGAGGCGGTACGCGCAGACCGAGCAGGGCAGACCCGGGGATGCGTATGGCGAGGCCCAATTGAATCAAGTTCGCCCCTTCGCTCAGAGCACGTGAATCCAGCACCGGAAACGGTGAAGCCGATCACCGGTAAGTGCCCCATTCCCCTCCCGGACGAGGCTCATCCGGTCGAGCGGTTAACGACGGACTACCTCGCTCTCCAGCGCGGAGAGCCACGGTAGCCAGCAGGCGTTACCCGGCAGATGTAGGGCTTGGGGATGTTGCAAGGTGATCCAGTGAAGGTGCCACTCCGGCATGGCCTTTCGACGTACCTTGCCATGGCTGACCAAGGGGGACGCATGCGTGGATGGCCGCGATGGCTGACCATCTCCTCGGGCCTCGTCGTCGTCGCGCTGGCCCTAGCCGTCTGGTACGGATCGCGCCCTCCACGACCCGAGCTGCCGCTGCCAGCGGGACTCAATGTGGTGAGCGTGCAGGGTCACTGCGTCGAAGGCAGCGAGTTGTTCGGGTGCGCCCCCGGTGATCACCCTCGAAGCACGATGACCATTGCTGGGTCAGGGGATGAGCCCGCCCTGGCGGCGAGGCTTGAAGCACATGCGCGTGAGCGCGGTTGGGTCTTGGTCAACGGCTGGCTGTGTCGTGATGGTCAGGGCTGCCTGCAGAGGAGGTCGGCCACCCAACGCGGTCGCCTTGTTTTGGACTGGTGGTCCACCGAGCACACGCAGTGCGCACCGGCCGGGTCCTTCAGGCTCGATCCCGTGGACTGCAGCACACTTCCGTGGAGCGCTCCGGCTGATCACCCGTGAGCCGCTGTCAAGCCGCCGCGTCGCACTCCGCGAGTTCCGTAGAAGTGCCGCTCCCCAGCGTGTAGAGCCGGCCTTCTTTGCTCAGGCCGGCTGGATAGACGGTAGCCGGCCCTCTTCGCTGTAGCTGAAGCGGTGTTCCACTGAAGGCTGGGGCACGGCATCCGAGTGCAGCTCAATGAGCGAGGCCATACGCAACCGAACGATCGACCAGCAGGTACACGTCGAGGACGATGCCTCCCACAAAGAGACCGATGTAGAGGGCGTACCAGAC
>JAODND010000024.1 GCA_025465465.1 Frankiales bacterium
TCATCTGGAGGTCGAACCAGGCGCTGTAGTCGTCGATGCTCCCGACGAGGTGCCCGAACAGCTCGAAGCTGATGCCGCCGATCAGGTGCGTCCATGCCATGACAGCGCGGGCGAGCCGCGCCTCCGACACCGACGGAGCCACCTGGTCGCGCAGGCGCTTGAGGTCCCGCCCGACCGCTCGCGGCAACACCAGGTCGTCGGGCGGAGCGACGGCCTCGCCGATGATGGTCAGCAGCAGCAAGGGGATCCGCGTCGCGGGGTCGACGGTGTCCTGGGGTGCCTGGTAGCCCGGGATCGGGCTGCCGAAGATCAGCGCGTACTCCTGCGGGTTGTCCTGGGCCCAGCTCCGCACGGCCCGCGCGGCAGCGAGCCAGCGACGGAGCAGGTCCGTGCGCCGTACGGCGGCCTCGGCCGTCTCGGCGGCCTCGCCGACGGCGTTGTAGGCATCCACGATGAGGGCGGTCAGCAGATCGTCGCGGCTCGGGAAGTATCGGTAGACGGCCGACGAGACCATCCCCAGGTCACGGGCGACGGCGCGGAGTGAGAGGTCGGCTGCGCCGTTTGTCGCGACGTGCCGGCGTGCGACGGCCTTGATCTCTGCGGTCAGTTCGGCACGGGCTCGGGCCCGGGCGGTACGAGGGGCGCTGGCAGTCATGCCGACAGCATGCCCTCAACTCGGAGCGGTGACAACAAACGAGAGCACCGCTCTTGACAAGAATCCAGGAAGAGGCCATCGTCAGCACCGAACAGAGAGCACCGCTCTCGCAAAACTGCAGAGGAGTCCCCATGGCCACCCGTTATGTGCAGCCAGGCTGGTTGACGCGCCAGGTCTTCAACCGGACCATCCGTCGTCTGACCCGATGGGGCATCAGCGTTGCCGGCTCCCGTGAGCTCCGGGTCCGTGGCCGCGTCAGCGGAGAGTGGCGCTCGACCCCGGTGAACCTGCTCGACCTCGAGGGCGAGCGGTATCTGGTCGCGCCACGGGGTGTCACGCAGTGGGTGCGCAACATTCGGGCGGCCGGTGGGGGTGAGCTGCGGGTCGGACGCCGTACCGAGCAGTTCGTGGTGACGGAGCTCGAAGACGACGAGAAGCTCCCCGTCCTACGCGAGTACGTGCGCAGGTGGGGCTGGGAGGTCGGCGCGTTCTTCGAGGGCATCGACAAGCACTCGACGAACGAGCAGCTCGCCGCCGTCGCCGATGGCTTCCCGGTGTTCCACGTCACGCCGATCGAGAGCTCGGGAAGCCCCGGCCGCGACAGTGCGTTGTCCCGCCTGTGAAGGTCGAGATCTGGTCAGACGTCGTGTGCCCGTGGTGCTACATCGGAAAGCGCCGCTTCGAGACCGCACTGCAAGGGTTTCCCCACCCCGTCGAGCTGACGTGGAGGAGCTTCCAGCTCGATCCCAGCGCGACCAGCTCACCTGCCGGCGCGCATGTCTCCCACCTCGCCGAGAAGTACGGCCGCACGGTCGAGGAGGTGAAGGGGATGGTCGACAACGTGACCGCCACGGCGGCCGCGGAAGGTCTGGAGTACCGGCTCGACCTGGCCCAGTCCGGCAACACCTTCGACGCCCACCGGCTGCTGCAGCTCGCGAAGGATCACGGGGTCCAGGACCTGCTGAAGGAGCGGCTGGACAAGGCGTACTTCACCGAGGGTGAAGCCATCGCCGACCACGACACGCTGCTGCGGCTGGCCACCGAGGTGGGACTTCCGTCAGACGAGGTGAGCCAGGTGCTGGCGACGGACCGGTTCGCGGCGGACGTCCGTCACGACATCGCCGAGGCCCGCGAGCTGGGGATCAACGGCGTGCCGTTCTTCGTCATCGACCGCAGGTATGCCGTCAGCGGCGCGCAGCCGGCGGAGCTGCTTCGGTCGGCCCTCGAGCAGGCTCAGGCGGGCTAGCAGCCGCGGGCGTAGACATAGCACCGCAGCGCGGGCTCGGTCGCCGTCTCCGGGGCTCCGACGACGTTGATGCCCGGGATCACGATGCTCACGATGGCCGGCGCCAGCTGGGCGGGCTGCAGGTAGTTCTGCGGGTTCGCCGGGTCGATGCCGGGCTGGTAGACCTCGGTGCAGACGCTCGCGGGGATGTGCGAGGGCACGGCCGGGCCGCGGTGCCCCAGGGCATCCAGGACGAGCGCATAGGTGACCGGATCGACGGTCCCCATGAGGTTGTGCTCATAGGCGTCGGCCGGGCAGAGGTCCTGGGTGGCGACGTTGGTGATCGCACCGGCTCCGGTGCGCAGCGACGCCGAGGCGGTGGCAGCGGTGTCGCTCGGTTGCACCTCCTCGTCGGTGTGCGTGAAGACGTTCGTGTAGGAGATGCCACGGAAGGTCTCAGCGCCGCTGTTGAGGGCCGCGATGAAGTTGCTGTCGGCCGCCTGCTGCCAGTTGGCAGGAACGCAACGGGTCGTGCCCTCCTGGCACGCGCCGCCAGCCGTCGTACCGTGGTTGTCCGGAGCCATGCCGATGATGTCGTCGACCATCGCGCGGGTGTCGGGCCAGAACCGCAACGCCCAGCGCATCGACATGCCGCCCTGGCTGTGGCCGAGGACCGCGACCCGTCGGCCGGCGAGCTTGTGCATCGTGCGGATGCCGTAGACGAGGTACTCACCGGCGACCTGGATGTCGCCGAGGGTGTGGAACGGCATCGTCAGGTCGCACCACGGCCGGTGCTGCGCGGTGAACGCCCGCTCGTAGTTCCAGGAGAAGTTCTGCTCCGGCGTCGCGCTCGTCCCGGGGCTGAGCAGGACTGGCTCCAGGGTGCCGTGCCGGAAGTCGCCCTCGCAGTGCAGCGCAGCCCGCAGCGTCGCGACCGGCACCGACAGCCGGGGGCCTGGGCGGTCGAGCGGAGCGTATGAGGTGGCGGCCTGAGCGTGCGTCGTGGCGACGGCGCCCAGGACCAGCGCAGCGACGGTGACGAAACGGGCAAGACGCATGCACGACTACTTCGGCAGCCGCCGCCCAAGTCCTTCCCGATCGGCGGTCGCGGACCGCTAGGTGGAGCGGCAGACGCAGAGCCGCGCGAGGCCGGGTGCCCTCTTGGCGTTGGCGAGGGTTGTCGGCACGTCCGCCTCGTCGGCGACCTGGGCGATCACGTCATAGGGCCCGGACGTCATGACGGTCTCCGACACCGCAGGCAGCGCCGCGACGTGCGACGCCACTTCGGCTGCACGCCCAGGATCGGCCTGCAGCAGGAGCGTGGTCATGCCCTCAGGGTCGCGCGGACTTGTTCCGGTGCGAGGTCGGTGTCGTTGCGTCCAGGTGACAGCATGGGACGGGTGTGCACAGTCGTCGTCCAGTGGGAGCCCAACAAGACCGTTCACCTGCTGGCCCTGCGCGATGAGCTGACCAGCCGGGCGTTCGACGAGCCCGCCCAGTGGTGGCCGCACGTGCCCGGTGTCGTCGGTGGTCGTGACCGCACGGCCGGTGGCACCTGGTGCGCGAGCGACGTGGCGGCAGGTGCCACCGCGCTGGTCCTCAACCGGCCGCAGAAGCGGGCTGCCGACGAGGGCGCACCGAGCCGTGGCCTGCTGCCGCTCGTCGCGATGCAGCACGGGACGAGCTGGCCGGACCACCTGGACGTGCGGGGGATGGCGAGCTTTGCCCTGGTGCTCGCCACGCCCGAGCTCCTGCGGCTGTGGGTCTTCGACGGCGAGGGCCTCTCGTCAGGAGACCTGGCAGCGGGCACCCACATGGTCACCTCCGGCGGCGCCGAGGACGGCAAGGCCGACCGATATCTCGAGCGCTTCGAGCACAAGCCGTGGCGCGAGCTGGTGCAGAGCGAGACGCCGCAGGACGACCCCGCCGCCCTCGTGGTGCGGCACGAGCAGGACGACCTCGTGTTCGCGACGGTCTTCGGCCAGCTGATCGAAGCGACGCCGGGACGGCTGCACCTGGAGCACAGCCGCACTCCCTGGACGACCGAAGGCTGGTCGGTGCAGGACTGGTAGGCCTCAGCGGGTCCGGCGACGCACGGCGAGACCCGCGGCGAGCACCAGGCCGAGTGCCATCACGGGGACGCCCATCGGGAGCCCGGTGGCCGCCAGCCCCGGGACGGGCCGGCGGTCGACCGGCGACGGCACCATGCCCGTGCCGGTCGGCCCCTGGGGACCGCCGACGCTGACGGCCTGGGCGCCCACGACGAACGGGCAGCCGAGCGATCCCGCCTCGTCGGCGTTCGGCACGATCAGGCCGCCCTCGTTGCGACGGGTGGTGATGGCGAAGCCGGTCAGCTTCGCGCCCTTGGTGACGGTCTTGCCCTTGCCGAGCTTGGAGAAGAAGTCGGCGGGCACGTTGACCCGCACCTCGTTGGTCTTGTTGTCGAAGCTGCCGGTCAGGGCGGACCCGACGCTCGTGCGCAGCGGCGACTCCATGTGGAAGTCGTCGGTGGAGCCGGCGTTGCGGGCCGCCACGGCGAAGTAGCCGACCTTGTTGTAGGTGAACCCGAACTCGTACTGCTCACCCGTCGCACCCGTCGGCGGCGTCTGCGAGAGGTCGAGCACCTTGGTGTGCACCACGAGCTGCTTGTGCGTCGCGTCGTAGCTGAGGTAGCCCTTTGTGATGTCGAGCGAGGGCGCGTTGGGAAGCGGTGTCCCCACCACCACCTCGGTGGCGTCTCCCGAGGGATCGCTGAACGCGCCGTCGGCCGAGCAGAGCAGCTGAGCCGGTTTGATGTTCTGCTCGGGGAGCGGCTGGCCGGTCAGCAGGTTGATCCCGGTGGTCTGGCGGGTGTAGGCGCTGAGGAGCGCACCGGGCGACTCTGCGTTGTCAGCGAGCGCGATGTTGGCGCGGCCCTGCTTGTCGATCGCGACCTCGAAGAAGTCCAGCAGCGAGCGGTCGCCGGTGCTGAGCGGGGCTCCAGGCACGGGCACCAGCGAGCAGAAGGTGCCGTTCTGGCAGATGTCCCCTGAGTGCACGACGGGCGTGATCGCCTCGCTGTAGTTGAGGACCGCCGGCGACGTCTTCCCACCGTTGGCGCGGTGCGCGTTGCCGAGCTGGGTGAAGGCCACGGTCCAGTTGGTGCTCTTGTCGCCCGGGTCGCGGTAGGCGAGGTTGGACTGCGGTGCGCCGCCCTGGCCGTGATACCAGATGAGGTCCAGATAGCCGTCCGCGCCGGCGGCCAGCCACGGGAACAGGTCGCTCTTGCCGGGGTCCGGCTTCTCGGCACCGGTGCCCGCCACCAGCCCGCGGTTGTCCTGGTTGACCTGGAACGGCTGGGCGAACGTCTTGCCGCCGTCGGTGCTCGCGGCGTACTGCACCTTGAACCCGTCCGACCAGACGACGTAGACGTTGCCGGCCTTGTCGACGTCGACGACCGGGAAGAGCAGGTTGAGCTCGCGGTGGCTCGCAGGGTCGACACTGAAGACCTTGGTGTCGGTCCAGGTCAGGCCGCCGTCATCGGAACGGGCCAGATAGATCGTGTCCACGTGGTTGTAGGCGCCGGCGCCCTGCGCGTTGCTGTCGATCTGCGCCTGGGCGTTGTCGGCCGCGTCGCGCGGGGCACCGAACACCGCATACATCCGGTGCGTCGGCTCCCCCGACAGCAGGTTGTTCGTGCCGGTCGGGTGCGAGTAGTCGGTGACGAGGTTGCCGACCTGGTTGGCGTTGGCCGCCGCCGGCAGCGTGGCCGCATCGATGATGCCGTGGGCGCCGTCCGGAGCCAGGGACACATAGGTCATGCCACCGTCGATCGACTCCGACACGACGATCTGGCTGGTGTCGACCTTGTGGTAGATGAGGAAGTTGGTCTTGCTGCCGTCGAACGTCTGCCACTGCCGGTCGGTCAGCGTGTTCTGGGTGGCATAGGGGTTGGCCAGCGAGAAGGTCTTCCCGCAGTCGGTGGAGACGGCCACCGTGAAGTTGTCGAGCAGGTCGATGTTGTGCAGGCCGGAGTAGGCGACCGGGTCGCAGCGCGTCTCGCCCATCGGCTTGTTGCCGATGCTGATCTCGGAGTCGCCACCGCCGGTCCCCAGGTCCGGCTGCTGCACCGGGCTCTGCACGAAGGTGTGCGTCTTGTCCTTGGCGTTGAACTGGTCGGTGATCCGCCAGAAGTTGCTGCCGAGGCCGGTGGGAGCCGACACATAGGCAGCCGAGAGTCCGTCGCCCGGCACCCGGATGCTCGGCTCGGCGCCGCCGCCCGCCAGCAGCAGCGGTGGGCTGAACGTCGCCCGGGAGGCAGCCTGCGCGGGCAGCGCCGACAGCGCGCCGCCGACGAGGAGCAGGCCTGCAGCGAGCGTGGCGGTGGCACGGCGACGGGTCATGCCCGGGGAGTTCGGCACGAAGGACGCGGATCCTCCTCGGAGTGACACTCTGTTCAGGTGCGCCGTGCCCTCCCGCTCCTGCTCCTCCTGCCGCTGCTGACCCCGACCGCTGCGCAGGCGGCCCCGCCGCCGTACCACTGGTCGTCGAAGCCGATCGACGGCGCCACGGCCGCCCGGATGCGCTACAGCTACCACTCCGGGTGCCCGGTCGGGCTGCGTGACCTGCGCTACCTGACCATGAGCTACATCGGGTGGGACGGCGCCAGCCACACCGGCGAGATGGTGGTGAGGAGCAGTGTGGTCACGGCCGTCGCGAACGCCTTCAACCGGATGTACGACGACCGGTTCCCGATCCGACGGATGCGCCTCGTCGACGACTACAAGGGTAGCGACGACGCCTCGATGGCCGACGACAACACCAGCGCCTTCAACTGCCGGGCCGCATCCGGCGGCTCGGGCTGGAGCATGCACGCCTACGGCCTGGCGGTCGACATCAACCCGGTCGAGAACCCCTACGTGCACTCGGGCCGCGTCGACCCGCCCAACGGCAAGGCATATGCGACGCGCAGCCCGGCCCGCAAGGGGATGGTGAACCGTGGCGTCGTCGAGGACTTCCGGGTGCACCACTGGGGCTGGGGCGGATACTTCAGGAGCACCAAGGACTGGCAGCACTTCTCGAGCAACGGCAAGTAGCTCTGACGATCTTCCATGGAGGGACCTGACATGTCCTCGTTCGCGCTGCGCACGGCAGCTTGCCTGACGGCCTCGGCACTGGTCGCGGGGACGATGGCCGCGACCGCGGTGACAGCCTCCGCCGCTGTCCCCCCGCCGGCGCAGAGCTCGACCAAGCAGCCGCTGAGCAGGCAGCTCGCCGCGGCCCGGGGTCCGGTCGACGTGCTCGTCGAGACGACCGGCACGACGCCGACGAGCGCCTACGCCGCCTACCGGTCGCGGGGGCCGGCGGCGGCGCGCAGCGCCGAGCAGTCGGCGCAGCGGCTGTCCGCCGTGCGGGTCGCAGCCCTGCGCACCCGACTGGCCGGCAAGGGACAGGTCATCTACGCGACGACCCGGGTGCTGCCCGGGGTGGCGATCCACACCGACGCCTCGCAGCTGCGCGCCATCGCCGCCCTCTCGGGGGTCACTGCGGTGCTGCCGCTGACGGCGAAGCAGCGCAGCAACGCACGGGCCGACGCGGTCACGAGGGCGATCAACACCTGGACGGCCCAGGCGGACACCGGCAAGGGCGCGACCGTCGGCGTCATCGACACGGGCATCGACTACACGCACGCGGACTTCGGTGGTGGCGGAGCGGCCGACTTCGCCCGCAACGACACGACCCACATCCCGAGCGACGACCCGGCCTATGCCGGAGACGTGACGTTTCCGACCAGCAAGGTCGTCGCGGGTTACGACTTCGCCGGTGACGCCTACGACGGGAGCAATGTCCCGTCACCCGACAGTGATCCGCAGGACTGCGCCACCAGCGACGGTGGCGGTCACGGCACTCACGTTGCCGGCACCGTCGCGGGCCTCGGTGTGACCGCAGCAGGCACGACGTACACCGGCCCCTACGCCGGGCTCACCGCAGGCGACGTCGACGCGATGAGCATCGGTCCGGGCGCCGCGCCCGACGCCAAGCTCGTGGCTCTGCGCGTCTTCGGCTGCCATGGCGGCACCCTCCTCACCATCGAGGCGCTGGACTACGTCGCCGGTCTCAACACCGACGCCGACCCCTCCAACGACGTCAATGTCCTGAACCTGTCGCTCGGCTCCGACTTCACCCGTGGGGACGACCCCGACGCCCAGGCGATCGACGCGATCACGGACCTCGGCGTGCTGCCGGTCGTCGCGGCGGGCAACGCCGGTGACCTGTACGGCGCGGTCGGCTCGCCCGGCAGCGCCCGCAAGGCGCTGACCGTCGCCGCGACCGACGACGGCGTGGACACCGTCGACGGGATCAAGCTCACCGTCGATGGCGTCGACAGCACCTACCCTGCGAGCAACTCGTCCGGCTACGACTACCGCGGCAACCCCGCAGACAAGGTCGGGGAGCTGGTTGCGCTCACGCAGCCCGACAACCTCGACGGCTGCAGCCCGCTCGACGCGGCCGACGCCGCCGCGGTCAACGGCAAGTACGCCTTCCTCGAGTGGGACGACGCTGACGCCACCCGGCTCTGCGGCTCGGTGGCCCGCTCGGCCAACGTGAAGGCAGCCGGTGCCCTCGGAGCTGTGTTCGGCAGCAATGCGCCGCGCTTCTCCGCCGGCATCACCGGGGACCCGGACATCCCCGTCACCCTCACCAACAAGTCCGGCGCGGACGTGATTCGCGCCGCGCTCGCGGCCGGCAAACCCGTGACGGCCACCTTCGGCTTCAACTACCGGGCGGGTACGGCGAACGGCACGAAGGTCATCGACCTGCCGAGCACGGACAAGATCGCCGACTTCAGCTCCCGGGGAGGGACGCCGCAGGACGGCTACCTGAAGCCCGACGTCGGGGCGCCGGGCCTGCACACGTTCTCGGCGAACTCGGGCACGGGCAACGAGGGGCTGGACGAGAGCGGCACCTCGATGGCGACCCCGCACACGGCGGGCATCGCCGCCCTCGTCGTGTCGGCGCACCCGTCCTGGACGCCTGAGGAGGTCAAGGCAGCCGTCATGAACACCGCGTCGGGCGTGCTCAGCACCGACGGGCACGGCGCCGGTACGCAGTACGGCGTGACCCGCGTGGGGGCCGGCCGGGTCGATGCGCTCGACGCAACGGCCGGCAGTGTGGTCGCCTTCGTGACGAGCGACCCGGGCGCCGTCGGCCTCGGGTTCGGCGCCGTTGCGGTCACCGGTGCGACGAGCCGCAGCAAGACCGTGATGGTCGAGAACTTCGGCGCTTCGGCCATCACCTACGGCATCAGCTATGTCTCGTCCGAGGACATCCCCGGCGTCACGTTCGTGCCGTCGACGACGACGGTCTCGGTGCCCGCCGCGACCCCCGACGGGCCGGGCACGGCGACCTTCACCGTCGCGATGACGGTGTCGTCGAAGGCGGCGTTGCGCAAGACGCCCGACCCGACTGTCGCCCTGCAGCAGCCCGATCTCGACCGGCAGTTCCTTGCCGAGGAGAACGGCCGGCTGCTGCTCGCCCCCCTCGGTGGTGGCATCACCCTGAGGCTGCCAGCCGCGGTGGCTCCGCGCCCGGCGTCGAGCATGCAGGCGGCGCCGGCTGTCCGCCTCGTCCGTGGCCCGCACGCCCTCGCGTCCGCCCGGCTGCCGCTCACCGGATCACCGGTCAGCGTCGGCGTCCCCGGCGCCACGGACGCGGTCCAGAGCCTGGTGGGCGGGTTCCAGCTGCAGGCGAACAGCCCGGCGCTCAGCTCCTGCCTGCCCACCCAGTTCGACGGCTGCCTCAACTTCCCTTCGGAGCGAGCGGGCGACCTTCGGTATGTCGGCGCGGCGGTGTCCGACGGCATGCTCGGCATTGCCCTGACGACCCGTGGAGACGTCTACGACCCGGCCTACAACCTGACCGCCAACGGTCCGGTCGGCGAGATCGCCTACATCGTCACGATCGACACCGATGGCAACGGCACGCCGGACCGCGAGATCGACGTGACGCGCTTCTCGCCGGGCACCGACGTCTATGTCGCGGAGACCTACGACTACGTGACCGGTGACCTCCTCGACGACGAGCCGCTCAACTCGCTACCGGGCTCGGTGGACACCAACGCGATCAACACCAACGCGATGATCCTGCCCGTCACGCTGGCCGCCCTCGGGCTTCCTGCCGACCGCAGCCGCATCAGCTACACGGTCACGACCTACAGCCTGGACGACCTGCGGTCGACCATCGACACCGTCGGTCCGCTGACGTTCGACACGGCGCACCCGGCGGTGTCGGTGCAGCCACAGGTCGAGGGCTCCCTGCTCAGCGCTGACAACCCGAGCACCACCCTGGACGTGAGAGGTGACGCTGCGGGCAGCGACACCGACAACCTCGGTCTGCTGCTCCTGCACCTGCACAACACCGATGACAGCAAGGCGCAGGTGGTCGGGGTGAGCACCACACTCGACCCGAAGCTGCAGAGCTACACCCCGCTCTCCCCAGTGAGGATCGGCTCTCCGGCACTCGGCTCCGGTCGGGTCGCGGACGTCGCCGTCGCCGGCACGCATGGTGTGCCCGCGGGAGCCACGGCGGCGCTGGTGAGCCTGTCGACCTCCAGCGCCACTGCGGTCTCCGGCGTGACCGCCTATCCGACCGGTGCTCACGTGCCAACCAGCACCGTGCTGAACACGCGGCCCGGCGCGCCGACGGCAAACCTCGTCGCCGTACCGCTGGGCCTCGGCGGCAAGATCCGGCTGCGGAACGCCACCGGAAACGTGACGGTCGGGGTCGACCTGCAGGGCTACTACACGAAGGGCCTTGAGGGCAGCACGTTCGTGCCGACCGCACCGCACCGGGTCCTGGACACCCGGAGGACGGGCGGCCCGCTCGCCGCGGGCACGACGCGTGACCTGGCACCGGGCGGGGTCCCGGCGGACGCCACGGCAGTCGCCCTCCAGGTGACCGCGGTGGCACCGAGCGCCGCAGGTCGCGTCACGGTGTTCCCGAAGCCGGCGGGAAGGCTCGTCCCGGCCACGGTGAACCTCGCCTTCAGCAAGGGCGTCGACACCACCACGATGGTCGTCTCGAAGCTCAGCAGCGGCAGCCTCCGGCTCGCGACCACCGGCGCCGGCAGCAACCTCGTCGTCGACCTGCTCGGCTGGTACGTGCCCTCCGACGGGGCAGCGTTCGTGCCCGTCAGCCCCGTCAAGGTCCTCGACACCAGGCTGGGCCTCGGCGTCGCCAAGGGCAGGATCCCGGCGGGCGGCATCCGCGACCTGAAGGTCGCCGGGGTCGGCGCCGTTCCCGCTGACGCGACATCCGTGGTCATCAACCTGACGGGTCTCGACGCGGTGCACCGTACGTTCCTCAGCGCCTACGCCGCGCCGCTGAGCGGGTCCGCGGTCCCGACCGTGACCGACGTCAACGTCCCGGCCGGCGCCGTCACCCCCAACCTGGCGGTGATCCCGATCGGCAAGAACGGCTCGGTGAGGTTCCGCAACGCCGCCGCGCTGTGCGACCTCGCCGGCTACGTGACGGGTTACTGGACCGGCTGACGACCTCCCTGAGCGGCTGCCGCTCGCATCAGCGAGAATGACCTCACCGCGAAGCACCACAGGAGGAAAGACGTGACCGACGTCAAGCTGGAGACCCCGAACGGCATGATCGAGCTGCCGATCGTCGACGGGAGCGAGACACCGTCCGGTCTCGACATCAGCAAGCTGCTCAGCACCTCGGGTCAGGTGACGCTGGACGTCGGCTTCGTCAACACCGCGAGCTGCAAGAGCGCGATCACCTACATCGACGGTGACGCCGGCATCTTGCGCTACCGCGGCTATCCCATCGAGCAGCTCGCCGAGAACGCCTCGTTCCTGGAGGTCGCCTGGCTGCTCATCTACGGCGAGCTCCCGACCGAAAACGAGCTCGCGGGGTTCAAGCTCAAGATCCGCAAGCACACGATGCTGCACGAGGACTTCCGCGAGTTCTTCGGCGGCTTCCCGACCGACGCGCATCCGATGGCAGTCCTGTCCAGCGCCGTGTCGGCGCTGTCGACCTTCTACCAGGACAGCCTCGACCCGTTCGACCCCGAGCACGTCGAGTCCTCGACGATCCGGCTGCTTGCGAAGATGCCGACGATCGCGGCCTACGCGCACAAGAAGTCGGTCGGCCAGCCCTTCCTCTATCCCGACAACAACCTCGGCTACGTCGACAACTTCCTGCGCATGACCTTTGGTGTCCCGGCCGAGAACTACGTCGTCAACCCGGTGGCCTCCAAGGCCCTCAACCTGCTCTTCCTGCTGCATGCCGACCACGAGCAGAACTGCTCGACGTCCACCGTGCGCATGGTCGGCTCCAGCAACGCCAACCTGTTCGTCTCGATCAGCGCAGGCGTCTCCGCGCTGTTCGGTCCGCTGCACGGTGGTGCCAACCAAGCGGTCCTCGAGATGCTCGAGGGCATCCAGGCCGACGGTGGCGATGTGGCCCGCTTCGTCCAGCGGGTCAAGGACAAGGAGCCGGGCGTCAAGCTGATGGGCTTCGGCCATCGCGTCTACAAGAACTGGGACCCGCGCGCCGCCATCGTCAAGCAGGTCGCGCAGGATGTGCTCGACTCCCTCGACGTCGCGGACCCGCTGCTCGACCTGGCGAAGCAGCTCGAGGAGGTCGCCCTGAGCGATGACTACTTCGTGGAGCGCAAGCTCTATCCCAACGTCGACTTCTACACCGGCGTCATCTACAAGGCGCTCGGCTTCCCGACCGAGATGTTCACCGTGCTGTTCGCACTGGGCCGGCTCCCGGGCTGGATCGCGCAGTGGCGCGAGATGATCGAGGACCCTGCCACGAAGATCGGCCGCCCTCGTCAGATCTACGTCGGCCCCCGCGAGCGGGAGTACAAGGAGCTCTCAGCCCGCTAGCGGCACACTGCGTCGTGTGACGCGGACGAGCTCAGACGCTGTGCTGCCCGCGGTCCGGCACGGGAGCCCCCTGCGGCGACTCGTGCTGTTGGCGGCGCTCACGCTGGTGTGGGTCTCGGCAGTGCTGCTGCTGTCCGCCGGCTTCGTGCCGCAGCTCGACGGCAGCGAGACGGAGCTCAGCATCCGGATCACCTTCCTCATCCTGGGCGTGCTGGTCGCCGCGTTGCCGGTCGTCGTGGTCTGGCTGCCACACCGGCGTCTCGTGACGCAGCAGGTGCAGGCCGTCCTGGCGGTCGAAACCGCGCGGCCTCAGGTGCCCCCTGTGTCGGCCTGGGTGGGCCCGAAGCCGGTGTTCCAGCGGTTGCGCTGGACCGCGTACACGCTGGTCCTGATCCCACTCCTCACGCTGCTGCTGTCCGCGGCCAACTTCTGGATGTACCTCGACGAGGACGCCGCCGCCACGGTGGCGCTGATGTTCAGCGCGGTGCCGCTCGCGTTCCTGGTCGTGACGATGACGACGCCGCACCGGATCGTCCGCGGCGTGCAGGCAGGGATCGATGCCGGGCAGGTCATACCCGTCCGGGTGCCGCGACGGGCCGACCGGGAGGCGCTGCTGGGATCTGCCCAGCAGTCGTGGTTCGAGGCCTGCCTGCCCGATGGACAGCGCGTGGTGCTGCGCACCCCGGTCCGGTTCGCCGCGGAGGCCCGCGGCGTGCTGGACGCGCCGGACCTCGCGCTGGTCGTGGGACGTGGCGGTCACCAGGGCGCACTGATCGCGCCGTCTCGACCGGAGGACGCGGTGTGGCTGCTCGGCCCGGTGCCGCAGGTGCGGGTGCCCCGCGACGTCCTCAGGGCCTTCGAGGAGGACGGCGGCTAGGACTCCAGCATGGCCGTGTTGGTGCGGGGGAGCTCGGCCTCGTCGGAGCTGTCGGCGTTGCGGAAGACAGCCACGGTCTCGTCGGTGCGGACCGCGTCGACCCCGGGCTCGTCGGCCGACAGCCGGTGGGCGAGGTCACTGATGTGGCTGGCCATCATGACGTCGAGCTCGGTCACGCCGCCCGCCGCTTCGGTCCGCAGGACGACGAGGGTGCCCCCCTTGCTCTTCTCGAACGACGGCAGGTGCCCCATGGCCTCGCCGTCGACGCCGATCTGTCGGCGCAGCTCCGCGTCCTGCTTCGGGTCGAGGTGCAGCTCGCGGCGCAAGCCCTTGCTGTCACCCGTCCAGCCGGGCAGCGACTCGAGGGTGTCGGCGATCTGGGCGTCGTCCAGGAGGGTGGTCACGCCTAGGGCCTACCCCTGGCAGGGCAGGATGACTCCTCGTGCGGGTCAGCGTCGTCGGTGCAGCCCTGGTGCGGGACGGCCGCGTCCTCGCGAGCCGCCGGACCGGACCTCCACAGCTGGCGGGCTTCTGGGAGTTTCCCGGCGGCAAGGTCGAGGACGGGGAGTCCGACCACAGGGCGCTGACCCGCGAGCTGGCCGAGGAGCTCGGGGTCACGGCGGTCATCGGCGACCGGCTGGGAGGGGACCTCCTCATCGGCGAGACCGCGGTGCTCCGGGTGTATGTCTGCGGCAACGTCGTCGGGGAGCCGCAGCTGGTCGATCACGACGCGCACCGCTGGCTCGCCGCCGACGAGCTCGATGACGTGCCGTGGATCCCTGTGGATGCACCGCTGTTGGACGAGCTGCGTCAGCTCCTCGGCATCAGCCGCACGGGTCCCAGCGGGGGCGCGGACAGCGCCGGGCCGGGATAGCCGACGACCGTCCCGAACCTGCCGGTCGAGGACTCCCAGTCCTCCCGCGCCTGCACGACCTCGTCGTTGCTGCGGCACACGAAGTTCCACCACAGCACGAGCTGCTCCTCCAATGGCTCACCGCCCAGGACCATCACGTGCCCGGCGACCTGAAGGTCCTCCCGGCCGGCGCCGAGCTGCACGACCTCGCCGACCTCTGCGACGCCGCCGTCGACCTCCGCCGTGCCCTCCAGCGCGAACGCGACGTGCTCCCAGTCGGACTCGAGCGGCAGCACCCCGTCGCCGACCACCTCCATCCCCACCAGTGGCGACCAGGTGCTGCCGGGGCTCGTCACGCCGGCGTGGGTCCCGAGGAACACCGTCGCGGTGAGGGCGCCGTGCGTGACCTGCGGGAGGTCGGTGTGGTGCTCGTACGCCGGCAGGCCATGCCGTCTGCTCTCGGGCAGCGCGACCCAGAGCTGCACGCCGTGCAGCACCGGCGGCCGGTCCGGCGGCGACTCCTCGGCGTGCGAGATCGCGTCGCCGCTCGTCATGAGCGACAGCTCCCGCGGGCCCACGCGCTGCAGCGACCCGAGGCTGTCGCGGTGCACGATCGCGCCCTCGAGCAGCCAGCTCACGGTCTGCAGACCCATGTGCGGGTGCGGCGGCACCTGCATGCCCGCCGCACCGGTCACCTCGTCCGGTCCGTAGTGGTCGGCGAAGCACCAGGCGCCGACGGTGCGCAGCCGCCGCTGGGGGACCAGGCGCCGCACCTCTGTGCCGTCGCCCACCTCGAAGGCGCGGGACTCGAGCACCTCGTGCACGGGCTCGTGGGGATGGCTCACTCGGTCACGTCCGCGACCTGGGCGTCGAGCGCGGCGATCGCGTCGTCGGCCTGCAGTCTCACGGCCACTCCATGGGCGCCGCCCCCGAGCGTGATCTCCTGACCGACGACGGCACTGTCGGCGAGGACGGGCCACGCCGTCGTGCTGCCGAAGGGGGTGATGGTGCCGCGTTCGTAGCCCGTCGCCTCGAGGGCCTCGTCAGCCGGCGGCAGCGACAGTCGGCTCACCCCCAGGACGGCGCGCAGCTTCGGCCAGCTGAGCTGCTTGTCGCCGGGAACCAGCACGAACAGGTAGTCGGCCGCGCCTCGTCGTACGACCAGGGTCTTGACCACCGCGGCGGGTGAGACGCCCCGGGCGGCTGCCGCCTCCTCGAGGCTGCGGACCGGGCCGTGCCGGAGCACCGAGTGCGGGAGGGCTCCCACGGCTGCCAGCGCACGCTGCTCGCTCACAGCCCCAGCCTAGGTAGCGGTGGTCCAGAGCACGCGGAGGGTGCCCACCACGCCGTCGACGTAGAGCGCGGAGACGTCAGGAGACGGCCGGGTGGGACGCCTGCCAGCCCGGGCGTTGGCGAGGGCGGCAGGCAGCTGCGCCTGGCTGACCACGCCGTAGCCCTCGGTCTGCGGCGGCAGTGTGGTGTCGACGCTGCTGTCCTTGACGAACTGCTCGAGGGCGTCGACGGCAAGGGGGTGGCCGCCCTGGCGGGATGCCAGCAGCGCGGCTGCGGCGAAGCCCGCGACATACGGCGTCCCGAACGACGTGCCGCCGTTGGAGGTGTAGCCGGTGTTGCTCTTGTTGCTGGCCCCGACGATGGCGTAGACCGCCGCGACCTCGGGGTCGGTCGAGTTGAGGAGGCCGGTCGAGTCCTGGGCACCGACGGCGAGCGCGTAGGGGGAGGACGCGTAGTCGCTGGCCCAGCCGGGGTCGCCCGGCACGAGGCCCAGGTCGCCCCACCCGTTGCCGTTGGACACGACGACGAGGACGCCGTGGCTGCGGGCGTAGTGGATCGCGGCGTAGACGTCGGAGTCGACGACTGCGGGTACGGGGACGACGGAGCCGATGGAAAGGCTGATGACGTCGGTGTGCACGGTGTCGACGGCCCAGTGGATCGCCGGTGCGATCGCGTACGGGTCGATGGCGGTCTGCTTGTTGGTGCTGCTGCCGGCCCAGTAGGTGACCTTGGCGATCGCGAGCTTGGCGCCCGGATAGGCCGATGGTGTCTTCTGGGGGGAGGCGTTGCGGCCGCCGGCCATGGACGCCGTGAGGGTGCCGTGGCCGAAGCTGTCGTAGGGGTCCTTGACCTGGGTGTCCCAGCCCTGGCCGGGGGCCGGGAGGACGTCCTTGCCCTTCTTCTCGGCACTGAAGTCCCACCAGCCGACGAACTGGTCGGAGGTCGAGGCCCTGCCGCGGTAGTCGAACTCCTGGTGGGTCGCGTTCACGCCGCTGTCGATCAGGGTGACGATCGGCAGCTTCACGCTCGGCGTCGCAGTGGCGTGCGGGGCCGCGGACAGGGCCAGAGCCGCAGCCAGCAGCACGGCGGAGCGGCGCAGCACAAAGCCTCCTGGGACCGATGTCACACCGCTCAACGAGCCGGGGCCCCAGCGGTGACGCTCGGTAGGATGGCCTGGCGCCCCTTCCGTGCGCGCCATCCCCTGTGCTTTGGAGAACCGTCAGCCATGCCCACTCCGTCGGACGATGTCCGCAAGTCGCGGAGCGACATCCGCAACGTCGCGATCGTCGCGCACGTCGACCACGGCAAGACCACGCTGGTCGACGCGATGCTGCTTCAGTCGGGGGCCTACTCGCAGCACCAGCAGGACGAGGGCGCGGTCCAGGACCGGGTGATGGACTCGATGGACCTCGAGCGCGAGAAGGGCATCACCATCCTCGCGAAGAACACTGCTGTCCGGCACCGTGACAAGCAGGGCGACCTGCTCATCAACATCATCGACACCCCCGGCCACGCCGACTTCGGCGGTGAGGTCGAGCGCGGCCTGTCGATGGTCGACGGGGTCGCTCTGCTCGTGGACGCCTCCGAGGGCCCGCTCCCGCAGACCCGCTTCGTGCTGCGCAAGGCACTGCAGCAGAAGCTGCCCGTCATCCTGATCATCAACAAGGTCGACCGTCCCGACGCCCGCATCGCCGAGGTCGTCGACGAGACCTATGAGCTGTTCCTCGACCTCGACGCCGATGAGCAGCAGATCGACTTCCCGATCGTCTACTGCCAGGCCAAGACCGGCCAGGCCTCGATGAACCGCCCTGCCGACGGGGGGTCCCCGGACCAGCCGGACCTCGAGGCGCTGTTCCAGGTCATCAGGGACACGATCCCCGCCCCGACCTATCAGGAGGACGTGCCCCTGCAGGCGCACGTCACCAACCTCGACTCCTCGCCGTACCTCGGCCGGCTCGCCCTGCTCCGCATCCACAACGGCTGGATCAAGCGAGGCCAGACGGTCGCCTGGTGCAAGCACGACGGCACGATCGAGCGGGTCAAGCTGACCGAGCTGCTCGGCACCGAGGCACTCACCCGCGTCCCGATCGACGAGGCGGGCCCGGGCGACATCGTCGCCATCGCCGGCATCCCGGAGATCACCATCGGCGAGACCCTTGCCGACCCGGACGACCCGCGCCCGCTGCCGCTCATCACCATCGACGAGCCCAACATCTCGATGACGATCGGCATCAACACCGGCCCGCTCGCCGGCAGGAGCGGCAAGAAGCTGACCGCGCGCATGGTCAAGGACCGCCTCGACAAGGAGCTGGTCGGCAACGTCTCCATCCGCGTCAACCCGACCGAGCGCCCCGACACCTGGGAGGTGCAGGGCCGCGGCGAGCTCCAGCTGGCGATCCTCGTCGAGGTCATGCGCCGCGAGCTCTTCGAGCTGACCGTCGGCAAGCCGCAGGTCGTCACCCGCATGATCGACGGCAAGATCCACGAGCCCGTCGAGCGGCTGACCATCGACGCACCGGCCGACTACCAGGGTGTCCTGATCCAGCTGATGGCGCTGCGCAAGGGCCGCCTCGAGCAGATGGTCGACCACGGCACCGGCTGGATCCGGATGGAGTACCTCGTACCCGCCCGCGGTCTCATCGGCTTCCGCACCGAGTTCCTCACCGAGACCCGCGGCACCGGCCTGCTGCACCACGTGCACGAGCGCTACGAGCCGTGGCACGGCGAGATCCGCACGCGGCCTTCCGGCTCGCTCGTCGCCGACCGCAGCGGTCCGACGACCGGCTTCGCGCTGTCGAACCTGCAGGAGCGCGGGACGATGTTCGTCGGCCCCGGCACCGAGGTCTACGAGGGCATGATCGTCGGTGAGAACTCCCGCAGCGACGACATGGATGTCAACGCCACCAAGGAGAAGAAGCTCACGAACATGCGGCAGAGCTCGTCCGACGTGCTCGTACCGCTGATCCCGCACAAGCAGCTCTCGCTCGAGCAGGCGCTCGAGTTCTGCCGCGAGGACGAGTGCGTCGAGGTGACGCCCGCGACCGTCCGCATCCGCAAGGTGCAGCTGTCCGCCCAGGACCGCCAGCGCAACCGCGGGCAGCGCGCGAAGGCGGCTCTGGAGGGGTGAGCTGGTCGGGGCGGCTGCTCGTGGCGACACCCGCACTGACGGACCCGAACTTCTCGCGGACCGTCGTGCAGCTCGTGCAGCACTCCGAGGAGGACGGCGCCCTGGGTGTGGTGCTCAACCGCCCGTCCGAGACGCCGCTCGGCGACGTGCTGCCCGGCTGGGCGCTGCTCGCGCCCGACCCCGTCGTGGTGTTCCTCGGTGGACCGGTGCAGGAGTCGGCCGCGATCTGTCTCGGGCGGCTCGCGCCCGGTGACCCGGACGAGTCCTGCGTCGTCGTGCCGGGCGCACCCTGGCTCGGCACTCTCGATCTCGACGCCGACGCCGCAGACCGGGTCCAGGAGGTCCGGGTCTACGCCGGGTACGCCGGCTGGTCGGCGGGTCAGCTCGAGGCGGAGGTGGACGACGGCGGGTGGTGGGTCCTCGACGCCCTCCCGCTCGACTGCTTCACCCCGGAGCCGGAGCAGCTCTGGCCGAATGTGCTGCGCCGGCAGGGCCCTCCCTGGGCGCTGGCAGCCACCTACCCGAGCGACCCGGCCCTGAACTGAAGGCCGTAACGGCATTCTCAGCTGTTGATCGACGGAGAGTTGAGGCAGTCTCGAAGGCCTCGGCACTGCCCAACGTCTCCGTCGATCATGGCGACGAAGCGGCCAGTACACGTGGAAGAGTCATCGGCATGCTCCACGTTGGAAAGCAGTGACCGCGCCAAGCCCGTTGGCCGACCGCCGGCTGCTGCTGGTGCACGCGCACCCCGACGACGAGACCATCGGGACCGGCGCGACGATGGCCAGGTACGCCGCCGAGGGAGCCCACGTCACGCTGGTGACCTGCACTCTCGGCGAGGAGGGCGAGATCCTCGTCCCTGAGCTCGCGCACCTGGCCAGCGACCGCGACGACGGGCTCGGGCAGCATCGCATCGGCGAGCTCGCGGCCGCCTGTGCCGCCCTCGGGGTCAGCGACCACCGGTTCCTCGGGGGCGCCGGCCGGTGGCGCGACAGCGGGATGATGGGCACGCCCCAGAACGACCGGCCGGACTGCTTCTGGCGGGCCGAGATGGACGAGGCCACCGGTGAGCTGGTCGCGGTGCTGCGGGAGCTCCGGCCGCAGGTGGTGGTGACCTACGACGACAACGGTGGCTACGGGCACCCCGACCACATCCAGGCGCACCGCGTCACGGTCGCCGCGGTGGAGCGGGCGGCCGACCCGTCCTACGCGCCGCAGACGGGAGCCGCCTGGAGGGTCGCCAAGCTGTACTGGACGGCCCTGCCCAACAGCGTGCTGCAAGCCGGCATCGACCACCTCAAGGCGAGCGGCCAGACCAACTTCTTCGGTGCGGACTCCGCCGACGACCTGCCGTTCGGCGTGCCGGACGACCGGGTGACGACCGAGATCGACGCGCGCTCCTACCTCGACGCCAAGGTGGCGGCGATGCGCGCGCACGCCACCCAGATCGCGGTCGACGGCCCCTTCTTTGCTCTGTCCGACAACGTCGGGCAGCAGGCGATGGGGGTCGAGTACTACCAACTCGCCCAGGGCACGCGAACCTTCGCGGAAGGGCGGGAACCGGACCTCTTCGGTGGCGCAGAGTGATGACTTGATAGGCCAAAAGAGTGACGTTCACGCTTTCGCTGGTCACAGACCGTGAGAACGGCGACCATGACAGCAAGAGCGGACGGGGGTCCCTGCACCCCGTCCGTCCAGCGTTCTCGAGGAGCAGCCCCCATGTCCGATGACACGTCCACCGCCCTTCTCAACAGCCTGGGCGGAGGTCTGGTCGAGATGTCGACGGCCGACGTCGGCAGGGCCCGTGCTGCAGCGGTGCGGCGGCGGTGGATCTCGGCGCTCGTGGTCGGCTTCGTCCTGCTCGTCCTGGTTGCGCTGCGCGTCGTGCTCAAGGACGACGGCCAGCCCTTCCTGCCGCTGCCGAGCATCGACCCGATGTATCTCATCACCGGGATGTTCTTCGCCGCGATGATCGCGATGGTCCTGCTGCAGTTCTTCGTCACCGGCAAGTCCCCGCACACCGTCTACCGCTCCGACCAGCTCTCGACCCGGCTCGACGACGTGGTGGGCATCGACGGTGTCAAGGACGAGGCGATCAAGACCCTCAACCTGTTCCTGGCGCACCGGACGTTCTCCGACGCGATGGGCGGCAAGCCGCGCCGCGGCGTGCTGTTCGAGGGGCCTCCCGGCACCGGCAAGACGCACCTCGCCCGGGCAATGGCCCGCGAGGCCGGCGTGCCGTTCCTGTTCGCCTCCGGGACCCAGTTCGTCTCGTCCTTCCAGGGCGCCAGCTCCCGCAAGGTCCGCAGCTTCTTCAAGGCGCTCCACAAGGTGGCCCTCAAGGAGGGCGGCGCGATCGCCTTCATCGAGGAGATCGACGTCATCGCCGCCAGCCGCACCGGCGTCTCGACCGCCATGACCCCGATGACCCCGATGAACCCCATGACGTCGGTGGCAGCCGGCTGCTCCGGCACGCTGAGCCTGCCGGCCACCTACATGCAGGCCGCTCCGAACGTCGTCACGAACGGCTTCACGGGCGGCTCCGACACCTCGAGCATCGTCAACGAGCTGCTCGTGCAGATGCAGTCGTTCGACCAGCTCACCGGTGGCCAGAAGCTGCGGGGCAAGCTCATCGGCATGATCAACCTGATGCTGCCGGCAGGCCGTCAGCTGCGCAGCCCCCAGGCCCACGTACCCAACGTGCTGATCGTCGCGGCGACCAACCGCGCCTCGTCGCTCGATGCGGCCCTGCTCCGCCCCGGCCGGTTCGACCGCAAGATCGCGTTCGAGCTGCCTGCCAAGTCGGCCCGGCGGGAGCTCATCGACTACTTCCTGATCAAGAAGTCGCACAGCGTGGAGCTCGACGACGAGCGCCGTGACGCGCTGTCGGCGACCACGATCGGCTACTCGCCCGCGATGCTCGAGAACCTCCTCGACGAGGCCCTCGTGTTCGCCGTGCGTCGCGGCGCGCAGGAGATGACGTGGGCCGACGTCGAGCACGCCCGCATGACCATCGAGGTGGGCGTCGGCCAGCCGGTCGAGTACACCGACCACGAGCGGCAGCTCATCGCCACGCACGAGGCCGGTCACGCGACGATGGCCTATCTGACCGCCCCGCACCGGCGTCTCGAGATCCTCACGATCATCAAGCGGAAGGGCAGCCTCGGGCTGCTGGCGCACGGTGACAAGCACGACGTCTACACCCGCTCCCGCAAGGAGATGGAGGCCCTCATCCAGATCGCGATGGGCGGCCAGTGCGCGGAGGAGATCTTCTTCGGCGACGTGTCGACGGGGCCTGGCGGCGACCTGCTCTATGCCACCAACTGCGCGGCCGAGATGGTCGGCGCGCATGGCATGGAGGAGTCGCTCATCTCCTACCTCGCCGTGCAGAACAGCGCCTTCAGCGACACCAACATCGTGGGCCGGGTGCTCGCCGACCCTCAGGGTCGGCAGGCCGTCGAGGACGTCCTGCAGAAGCACAAGCAGCGCGCCCGGGAGCTCCTCATCGAGAACCGGCACCTCGTCGAGGCGTTGCGCGACGCCCTGGTGGAGCGCCACGAGCTGCTCGGCCGCGAGATCACCGAGGTGCTCGAGGCGGCCCAGGCCAGGCCGGCCACGATCGACCTGCGCGACGCGGACCACGTCGCCTCCTAGTGTTGCCTGGGTGAAGACGGGGGCGACCTACCTGCTCGTCCTCGTGCTCACCCTCGAGCTGGCGCTCGCGGAGAGCTTCCTGACCGGCGCGCGGCCCCTCGGGCACGCCCTCCCCGTGGCGGCAGCACTCGCCGCCGTGGCCAACCCGCTGCTGGGCTATGCCGGTGGGCGGGTGCTCCGGCGCGCGGCGGGTGCCGTGGTGCCTGGCCTGCTCTGGTTGGCCGCCGTGACGTGGTTCGGATCGCAGCGTCCGGAGGGGGACGTGATCGTCGCCGGGACGGGCCGCGGCTACGGTCTCATCGCTGTCGGCGCCGTCGCAGCCGTGATCGGAGGCGTGCTCGGCGCTACACCCGGGGGTCAAAGCAGCCGATGACGCTCCCGTGGACGAGCAGTCGGAGCCCAGCGAGGTCGTCGTCGTGCGCCTCGGCGGGTCCCGCTATGCCCTCCCCATGGCGGCCGTGGCCGAAGTCGGTCGCCCGCCCGGGCTGACGCGCGTCCCAGGCGTACCGAACTGGCTGGCCGGTGTCGCCAACTGGCGAGGCCGCGTGCTGGCAGTGCTCGACCTGCGCCCGCTGCTAAGCGCCGCGACCGGTGCCTTCGACCGACGGGCCCGGCTCGTCGTCCTGCATCGCGGCCACATCTCGGTGGGCCTGCTCACCGAGGGCGTGGAGGGAACCCAGCTGCTCGACGCCGAGCAGCTCGAGCCCGTCCTCGCGCATCTGCCCGCCGCCGCCTCCGACCTGCTGCTCGGCCAGACCACGGACGGTCGCGGCCCCTGCGGCGTCATCGACCTGGACGCGCTGTACCGCCTCACCGAGGCGCTTCCCCGAGCACGCCGCGCGGGTTAGACCGCCTGCCCCGAAGGAGAACGACCGTGGACTACTCGATCCGGCTCGCCCGGGCGGCTGCCGTGATGACCTGGCTCTGCCTGGTCGTCGCCACCGCCGCCGTGGCCGTGATGGCGCATGTCGCCGCGCCGGCGGGCGTCGTCATCCACGAGTACGCCTACTACGCGTGGACGGCCTTCGGCGTCCTCGTCACGACCTTCCTCACCGTGCTCCCGTCGCTGGCGATGCGCTCGCACTTCGTGCTGAAGAACATCACGATGATCCGGGCACTTCTGCTCATCTCCGACACGGTGTGGTGCGCCGGCTCGACCTCGGTCGTCGGCGGCATCGCCGGCCCGTTCTGGTTCTGCTTCATCGGCGTCGTGCTGTTTGCCGCGGTCTCCATGAAGGGCTGGCAGGCGGCACTGTTCGGCTTCGCCGCCACGGGCGGTGTCGTCGTGTCCTCGGTGGTCGCGCACACGCTCGACAAGCAGCACCTCGGCTCGCTCATCCTCGTCGGCGCGGTGTTCCCGATCGTCGCCTGGTTCAACTCCTCGCTGGCCGCTGCGGTCTGGTCGTTGCGCACGCAGGCCCGTGATGACCGCAAGGCCCTCGAGGGACGCGTCACCGAGCTGTCCGCCGTCCTGCAGCGCGCCGCTGACGGCGACCTCGCCGTCGCGGCCGCCGTACCGGAGGAAGGTGGCCAGCTCTCGATGCTCTCGGCCTCGTTCAACGACACCATCGGCAACCTGCGGCACCTCGTCGACAGCATCCGTGGCGGGGGCGAGCAGATCGCCGCGTCGGCCGGCGAGCTGCTGGCCACGGCCGAGGAGCACGCCGCGTCCGCGACGCAGCAGTCGAGCGCGGTCTCCGAGACCACCTCGACGATCGAGGAGCTCGCCGCCACCGCGGCGCAGATCGCGGAGACCTCCGAGGCCGTGGCTCGCTATGCGGCGGAGACCCTCCGCTACGCCGAGCAGGGCCGGTCCGCCGTCTCCGCCTCGGTGGAGTCGATGGACACCATTGCCGAGCGCGTCGACAGCATCGCGACCCGGGCGCTGTCGCTCGGCGAGAAGAGCCAGGAGATCGGCCGGATCCTCGACGTCATCGACGATCTCGCCGACCAGACCAACCTGCTGGCCCTGAACGCGGCCATCGAGGCCGCGCGCGCCGGCGAGCACGGCCGCGGCTTCGCCGTCGTCGCCACCGAGGTGCGCAAGCTGGCCGAGCGCGCCCAGGAGTCGACCGGTCAGATCCAGGCGATCGTCGGCGAGATCCAGGCCGAGACCAACTCGACCATCATCGCGTCCGAGGAGGGCGCGAAGGAGGTCAGGCAGGGCACCATGCTCGCCCGCGGCGTCGTCGACGCGCTCGAGCGGATCTCCGGGATGGTCGACGAGACCACCACTGCTGCCAAGGAGATCTCGATCGCCACGCAGCAGCAGCGGTCGGCCTCCGACCAGGTGGTGTCGGCGATGACGCAGGTCAGCGACGTCTCCCGCCAGTACGCCGTGGGCTCACGGCAGTCGGCAGCCGCCGCCGCCCAGCTCAACGAGCTCGCCGCTGGGCTCCGCTCGTCCATCGCCAGGTTCAAGGTCAGCTAGCGCATGCCGGCATGGGGGGACGATCCTGAGCTCCTGGCGACCTTCCGCGCGGAGGTCGACGAGCGGCTCGCGTCGTTGCAGTCGGGCCTGTTGCAGCTCGAGACCCACCCGTCGCCGCGCCAGGTCGTCACGCTGCTGTTCCGGGACGCCCACACGGTGAAGGGCTCGGCCAGGATGCTCGGCCTCGAGGGCGTGCTGCACGTCGCCCACAACATGGAGGACCTGCTCGGGGCGCTGCGCGACGGCCGGTTCGCGGTCCGCAAGGACCACGTCGACCTGCTGCTCGCCGCCTGTGACGGCATCTCCCGGGCGCTTCCCGGCGACACCTCCCTCGACGACGCCGCGCTCCAGCCGGTCGTCGACGCCCTCGTCGCTGCCGTCGCGGGGGCCGAGCCCTGCGACGTACCCGTCCTCACTGTCGTGGAGGTGCCCGAGCAGGCGCTCCCTCTCGAGGACCACCCCACCTCCCGGCAGGCCTCCGACTCCGTGCGGGTGGCCGCCTCCAAGGTCTATGACCTGCTCGATGTCGTCGGTGAGGCCGACCTCGGTGCCCGCCGCGTCGAGCAGACCACCGGGACGCTGCTCGGTCTGGCCGCCGACCAGGCCCGCTGGGCCGGGATCCTGCGCCAGACCACGGACAAGCATGCCGCGACGCTGCCGCCGGACGTCGCGCTGGCACTGCACCGGCTGGCCGGCGCCTCCGACGAGATGGCCGGGACCGTGCGGGGCCTCCGCGAGCTCGTCGAGAGCCACCGCGGCGGCATGGCACTGGTCCGCGACGGCGCGATGGGCCTTGCGATGGTGCCGGTGCGTCGGGTCTTCGCGGCGCTGCCCCGGATCGTGCGCGACGTCGCGCAGAGCACCGGCAAGGACGTGGAGCTCGTGGTCTCGGGTGACGACGTGGAGCTCGACAAGCAGGTGCTCGACGGGGTCGCCGACGCCCTGAAGCACCTCGTCATCAACGCGGTCGACCACGGCTGCGAGGCACCCGCCGATCGGCTCGCCGCCGGCAAGGCGGAGCAGGCCGTCGTCCAGGTCAGCGCCCGGTCGGTCGGCGGCACGGTCGTCATCGAAGTCGCCGACGACGGCGCCGGTGTCGACGAGGACGCGGTCCGGGAGAAGGCAGTGCTGCTCGGGATGATCGCGGCGGACAACCCTCCGGTCGGCAGCGTACTGCTCTCGCTGCTGTTCACCCCGGCGTTCAGCACCTCCGACACGGTGACTGAGACGAGCGGCCGAGGCGTCGGCCTCGATGTCGTGCGCAACGCCGTCGAGGAGCTCGGCGGCTCGGTCGAGGTGCGCTCCGAGCGCGGCGCCGGCACTGCCTTCGTCCTCACCCTGCCGGTCACCCTGGGTGTGCTGCGCTGCCTGATCGCGCGGGTCGGTGACGAGCGGTACGCCGTGCCCGTGCCCGGTGTCGTCGAGTCACTGTCCCTGCGCGATGCCGAGCTGCACACCTTGGCCGGCGCGCCCGTCGTGCTGCGGCACGGCGTCTCGGTGCCCCTCCTGGACCTCGGGGCCGCCCTCGGGCTGGTCCGCGACTCCACCGAAGCGCCCCGGGCCGCGCTCGTCGTGCGACATGCTTCTGGCCAGCAGCTCGCGTGGGCGGTCGACCGCCTCGAGGGCGAGTCGGAGCTGGTCGTGAAGGACCTCGGCCCGTTCCTCGGCCGCGTTCCCTGCATCGCCGGCGCCACCATCGACGGTGACGGCTCCGTCGTGTGCCTGCTCGACCTGCGTGAACTCGCGGACCAGGCGGTCGGCACGAGTGCCTTCGCCGTCTCCAACACCTCGGTGTCGAAGAAGGCCGCGGCCGTTGCGCCCGTCGGCAAGCGGGCCCGCATCCTCGTCGTCGAGGACTCCGTGGGCGTGCGAGAGCTGGAGCGCGTCATCCTCGAGGGCGCGGGCTATCTCGTCGAGACCGCCGTCGACGGCCTCGACGGCGCGTCGCGGCTGCGCGACGACCCCGCTGACCTGGTGCTCTCCGACGTGGAGATGCCGGGCATGGACGGCTTCGACCTGACGCGTACGATTCGGCGTACCAAGGGGTGGGAGAACGTCCCGGTCGTCATCATGACCAGCCGCGGCGAGGATCACGCCCGCCAGGCGGGCCTGGACGCCGGGTGCTCTGCCTATCTGCTGAAGAACGAGTTCGACCAGGAGCAACTGGTCTCGACGGTGCGAAGGCTGGTGGGGCGCTGATGGCGCGGATCGTGATCGCGGACGACTCTCCTACGCTGCGCCGGATCGTCACCTCGGTGCTGACCAAGGAGGGCCACGAGGTCGTCGCCGTCGAGGACGGCATCGGCGCCGTCCAGGCCGCCTTCAAGGAGCAGCCGGACGCCGTCGTCCTCGACGTGCAGATGCCCCGGGTCTCCGGGTTCATCGCCGCCCGGCTCCTCAAGGACGACTGGCAGACCGCGGACATCCCCGTGATCATGCTGACCTCGCTCGACGCCGCCTCCGACCGCTACTGGGCCGGTCAGGCCGGCGTCGACCGCTACCTCACGAAGGACTTCGAGGCACCCGAGCTCGCGGGCACCATCGAGGAGGTCCTGCTCGCGTCGTCGGCTGCCCGCGGCGGTCGCGCCCGGCTCAACCCGGACCCGCTCGACCTCACCGAGGAGGACGTGCTGTCGCGGGTCTGTGACCTGCTCGACCGCAAGCTGTTCGAGTCCTCCGTCGCCCAGTCCGTCATGGCGATCGCGGCTACTGCCAACGGCCTCGAGGCCTCGGTCGCGGCGCTGCTCGGGGTGCTGCAGCGGTTCGTCGGCTATGACCTCGCGGCCGTCATGCTCGGCGCCGAGAAGTCCGCATACCTCGCCGTCGGCCAGCCCACCGGCCGCGCGCACTACGACGCGTTCCTCACCGCGGCGGTCGAGGGACTGTCGTCCTACGGTGGCTCGCAGCTCGACGTGTCAGCCCTCGACGTCCGCGTCGCGCAGGCCGGCGGGAAGCTGGTCGACGACCCGGACGAGCTGAGCGGCGGGATCGAGATGGCGACGTTCCTGTCGATGCCGCTGCGCGGTCACGGCGGCACCGTCGTCGGTGTGCTGGCGCTGTCGTCAGCGGTCAAGCAGGCCTTCGGCGAGACGGCGCTGTCGACCCTGAACCTGATCGAGGGCCCGGCGGCCATCGTGATCGACAACGCCCGGCTGGCATCCGGTCGCTGACTTCAGTCGAGCAGGCGCTCCGGGACGATCGTCATCGCGTATGGCAGCAGCACCTCGCACGTCTCGTCGCCGACGACATGGGCCACCTCGCGGTAGCGACCTTCTTCCAGCTCCAGCACGGTGATGCTCACCGAGAGCGGATCGACCAGCCAGTACGACGGCGCGCCCGCCGCCTGCAGGCGGTCCCGCTTGAGCAGCGTGTCGATCCGTCGGGTGCTCGGTGACAGCACTTCGACGGCGAGCAGCGGCGGGCCGGGCAGGTTCTTGCGGGTCACCTGCGCGCGGGACACGACGATCAGGTCGGGGATGAGGACGGTGTCGTCGGCCAGGACGACGTCGAAGGGCGCCAGCACCACCTTGAGCTCGGCCGGGCAGGCAGCGCGCAGCAGCAGGTAGAGGTTGCCCACCATGTCCTGGTGGGGCAGCTGCGGGCTGGGACTCACGATGAGGACGCCGTCGATGAGCTCGTAGCGGTGGCCGTCCTCCGGCAGGTCGGCAAGATCGTCATAGGTGAGCGGCCGGCTGAACGGCAACGTCGTCACGCCAGTCATGGTGCCCCCTTCGCTGGTGCATGGCCAGAGCGTGGCCCCGTACGTCGGGCCGCGGGACTTGACGGCCCAATCTGTGGACCCCGGACGGTCACCCGGGCCCTGGCGGTCCGGTGCTGGTCCACTCCTGGCCGCCCGGGGTGTCCTTCACGAGCACGCCCAAGCTGGCGAGCTCGTCACGGAGCCGGTCAGATCCAGCGAAGTCCTTGGTTGTACGGGCGGCCGCGCGCTGGTCCAGCAGGTCCTGAGCTCCCGCGGGCAGCGCGGCTGGGGCTCGGCCGACGTCGCGGGCGAGGTCGAGCCCGAGCAGCCGGTCGGCCCACGCGAACGTCTCGAACTTGCACCCGGCCGGCATGCTCTCGTCCTTCTCGAAGGCCCGCAGCACCTGCAGCGCACGAGGGGTGTCGAGGTCGTCGGAGAACGCGTCGAGGATGCCCTGCTGCACCTCGGCGCACATCGGCTTCGAGGGCTCCTCGGCCCAGCCGGCGACCGACGCGCGCCAGCGGGAGAGGGTCTTGTGCGCGCCGGCGATCTCCGCCCAGGACAGGTTGGCCTGCTGCCGGTAGCGGGTGCCCAGGAACGCGAGCCGCAGCGCGAGCGGGTCATACCCGCGGTCCACGACGTCGGAGACGAGCACCACGTTGCCCGTCGACTTGGCCATCTTGCGGCCCTCGAAGAGCAGGTGCTCGCCGTGCACCCAGTGCCTCACGACCTCCTTGCCGGCATAGCAGTCGGTCTGCGCGCGCTCGTCCTCGTGGTGCGGGAACCGCAGGTCGATGCCGCCCGTGTGCACGTCGATGACGTCACCGAGCAGGTCGAGCGACATCGCCGAGCACTCGATGTGCCAGCCCGGGAAGCCACGGCCCCAGGGGGAGTCCCAGGTCATCTCGCGGTGCTCGCCGGCTCTCTTCCACAGCGCCCAGTCGGCGTGGAAGCGCTTGCCCTTCGCGAGCTCGGCGGCGTCGGCCCGGTGCCCGGCGCGCAACTCCGACAGCTTGTTGCCGCTGAGGGCGCCGTAGGAGGCGAAGGACTCGGCGGAGAAGTACACGGTCCCGTCGCCACCGACGTACGCATGGCCCTTGGCGAGGAGATCAGCGATGAGTCTCAACATGAGGTCTATACATTCTGAGGCTCGTGGGTACGCGTCGGCCGGCCGGATCCCGAGCAGCCCGAGGTCGCGATGGAACGCGTCCTCGTAGAAGCGGGCGATCGCGAACGGGTCCTTGTTCTCTGCGCGTGCCTGCGCGAGCAGCTTGTCCTCGCCGTCGGCGTCGAGGTTGGTGTCGTCCTGGAGGTGTCCCACGTCGGTGATGTTCTGCACGAGCTGCACCTGCACCCCGTGCATCTCACAGGTACGCCTGATGAGGTCGGTGAGCAGGAAGGTGCGCAGGTTGCCGACGTGGGCGTACCGGTAGACCGTGGGGCCGCACGCGTAGACCCGCAGGAACCTGGGCGTGGACGGGACGATCTCCTCGACCGCTCGGGCACGGGTGTCCATCAGGCGAAGCACGCTGGTCAGCCTAGGCCGACGGACAAAACGGGCACAGATGGCTAACGGTCACGAACATCACGGTTGCAACTGGCAACTTTGGGCTAAGTTGCGGATCTGTGGACGACCGTCGCCCGGTTCCAGCGTCCTTTAGTGATGTTGGGCTGCCTGTGTGGCAGCAGGGAAGGGATACCCGGTGACTGAAGCGATCGCGCGCGAGCTGGTGGTGCTGCCACCCGTCGCGGACGATCCCGTCTTCACCGAACCGCTCCCCGAGAAGACCACGCCTGCCCCGCGCACCCTCGGCAACGACCCTCACGACTTCGCCGCCCTCTACATGCGGCACCGGTGGTCCTTCGCGCTTCATGCCCGCCGGTTCCTCTCCGACAAGCGCGACATCGACGAGGTCGTGCAGGAGGGCTTCCTCAAGCTCTTCCTCGCGATGCCGGAGCTCGAGACGGAGCTGCAGGCGCTCGCCTATGCCCGCCGGACCATCACCAACCTGTGCATCGACCGCTATCGCGCCGACCAGCGCCGGCCCCGACTCGTCGACCTCGAGAGCGTGCGGGTCGACGACCTCGCCGAGGACGACGAGCTCGACCCCGTGGTCGCCGCCGAGGACGCCGCCATCGTGCGGGAGGCCCTCGCCCTGCTGTCGCCGCTGCACCGCGAGGCGCTCATCAAGCGTGAGGTCGAGGAGAAGTCGCTCCCGCAGATCGCGGTCGAGCTCGACCTGCCCGTCGAGCAGGTCAAGCACGTGCTGCACCGCGCCCGCCGTTCCCTGCGGCGGCTGCTGGTCGGGACCTACGTGGAGCCCGGCGTCGACCTCGACCTGGCCAGCGTGCTCGCCGCCAACCGGGCCCGGGCGGCCGCGGCAGCGAAGCCGACCGGCGCAGCTGTCATCGCCATCCTGCTCGTGCTCGCCGGCGTCATCGGCCTGCGCTCGCACGGCAACTCGCGTCGGCAGCTCGAGGTGGCGCCGTCCGCTCAACCTGGAGCGATACTCGGGGGGCTTCCCTCCGGGGCACCTGCGACGCCTACGCGGCACGTGCCGTCGAGCAGCCTGCCCCCGGCGAAAGCCGTGCAGCACCACGCAGCCCCCCCGGTTACCGGCCAAGGCTCACCCGCAGCACCCACGAGCGGCTCCAGGAAGCCCACCGGCACGGGCGGAAAGCCGACGACTCCTTCGGTGCCACCGACCCAGCCTCCGGTCATCCCCGCCGCGCCCGTCTACGTCGTGACGGGCGTGCCGGGACCGTCGACCGCTCAGGTGGTCGACCAGCAACGGGACCTTCGCCCGGCCGGCACCGCCAGCACCAGCACGCTCACCAACGGTCAGTACGCGCTGCGCCAGAGCTTCACCTTCGACCCGGAGGGCTCTCTCACGTCCGTGTCAGCAAACGAGACGCTGCCGGCGCCACAGGGCTCCGTGGCGACGGCGCTGGGCTCAAGTGCCACCAACGTGGAGATGCTGGCTGACGGCACCATTCGGCTCCTCACCACGGGGATCTCCCAACCCGCAGACGGTTCGGGACCCTCGCACACGCTTGTGCTCGATGTCGTCCTCGACAGCGCCCGCGTCCAGGTGCTCAGCGAGACTGTCACCGTCAGCGACCAGGTCGCTGCCGCACCCGAAGCCACCCCGAGCGCGTCGCCGGTGACCCCCGAGCCAGCCCCCACCCCGTCGGCTCCGCCGCCGACGCCATCAGCTCCGCCGCTGCTGACCAGCACGAGTTCCTCGAGCGCCGGGCGCCCCCCGGCCGACGGGAATCCGCTCGGGTCGGCGGTGGCGGTGGTAGCCGGTTCCCTGCCCAACCGCTAGGTTCCGGACGAAGTTCAAGGAAGAGGACGACCAACGACCCCGACCGACGTCTCAGTAGGTATCGGAGTCGTTCGTCGGCTTCTTCCACCCGCCCCGGTTGCATGACGCCGAGGTGGTGGGGCGCCCTCGGGTGCTCCGCGACGGCCGCTCAGAGCGGACGGCCGTGATTCCTGAAAGGGATCTACATGTCAAGTACGTCTAGGGCGCTCAAGCGCCTTGGCGTTGCCTCGGTGGGGGCCGTCACCCTGCTGTCGACCCCATATCTGGGTGTCGTCTCAGCATTTGCGGCTACGCCCTCCGGCCCGGCAACCGCCGAAATCACGAGCCAGCTGCAGGGAGTCGCGTCTACCAAGGACGACGGCACCGACACCCTGGTCAAGATCTCCGCGAACGTCACCGTTCCCGGCACTGGCCAGACGGCGGTTGCGGGTGTCCGCTTCAGCTACACCCCCGTCGACGCCGCCTTCAACCCGACGGGCCCCACGGTCCAGCTGGGCATCGACAACACCGCCCCCTACTCCAAGACATACACGGCGGCCAACACGCCGGCTGGCACCTTCTATCGCGAGACCGCGGAAGCCGTCGACGCGAACGGGGTGACCATCGCTGCAGGCACCGACTTCCAGGACGTCTCCCTCAGCAACGCCAACTCCTCGGTGCACATCTCGCAGCCTGTCGAGGGCGCGACGATCGGGCGGTCGAGCACCGGCAACATCATCGTCTCCGGGACGCGTTCTGCAGACCTTCCGGCTATCAAGGTCTCCGCGCGCACGCGGGACAACTCTGATGGCTCTCTGAGCCCCGCCGGTGCCGTCACGACGGTTCCCGCGGGCACCGTGACGGTCCCGGCAGGGAGCAACGCTTGGTCCGCCAACGTCGCCGCCCCCGCCTGTCCGAACACGGCTGCGAGCGGCTGTAACGTCGTCATCAACGCTGTCGAGCAGACCACGGGCAGCGACGAGACCACTGAGGCGACGCTCTACACGGCGACCATCACGAAGTTCACTGTGGCGCCGACCGACGCGTCTCAGCAGGTCAACGTTGACCAGACCTTTGTGGTCACCGCGCTCGACCAGAACAACAACCCGGTCGGGGCCGTTCCGGTCACCGTCACCGAGTCCACGAACGCCACCGAGATCGACACTGTCAACCCGCCGACCAACGGTGGAACTGCCGCGGGTACGGCCACTGGTGCATCGGGCACCACCGGTACCGATGGCACCTTCTCGTTCAAGAGCAAGGACGGCACTGCGGAGGTCACCACCTTCACGATCACGTCCGGCACGGGCAACCCGGCGACGGACTTCACCATCACGGCGAAGCTGACGACCTACGTCGCCACCCCGAAGACGCCGACTCTGAGCCTGACTCCGACGAAGACGCTCTATGCGACGCCATGTACCGCGGGCAGCTGCAACTTCTTCGCAGCCCCTGGATCTGAGTACACGGCGTCCACGCCCGTCGCTGACGTCTGCGTCACGGACCAGAACGGGAACCCGTACTCGAACACCAACGCGCCGCCTGCCAACCTCGTCGTGACCGTGACTCGCACGACGACGACAGGCACCACCACGACGCCGCCGGTCACCACGCCGGTCCCCGTTGCGTCCCTCACTGCGGACGGTGCGACAGGTAAGGGCAACTGCTACGTGATCCCGCACGCCGCCGCTGGGCCGGAGGACTTCGGCAGCGACACGTTCCGGGCGTACTTCGAGAACAACGGAACGCCTGGCTTCCAGACCGGTTCGAGCGATGTCGGTACTGCTGATGTCGTGGCCAACTACGGCCAGCTGGTCATCACCGGCCTCAACACGCAGTCGGTCAAGGGTTCGAACGTGACGGTCGACTTCAAGGTCGCCACGCCTGACGGTCGCCCGTTCGTGGGTCGCAAGCTGGACGCCTTCCTGCCTGGCGGGGGTACGGCCAACTTCCCGACCACGCAGCCCGCGACAACCACCCGCACGACTTCGTTCTCGGTGAGCTGCGTGACCGACGCGAACGGGCTCTGCTCCGTGACGGTGACTGACACCGTGGCCGAGGGCGTGGATGTCACTCTGTACGACGAGATCAGCAACGCGACCCAGACGTCCACCAACGCGGATGACACCGCCAACGTGGACTTCCGGACCAAGTCGGTGGCGCTGACCCAGTTCCTGGCGGACACCAGCAACATCCTCCAGCCCGACGGGAACACCGACCCGGGCAACGCCCGTCCGGGTGACGTCGTCGAGTACAGCTATGAGCTGCGGGACGCGAACAACGCGGACCTCCGCAACGTTTCGACGACGCTCACGGTGGACAACGGGTTCTTCACGCCCGAGTGCAAGACCGGCTACAACTCGTGCACGTTCGACCCGGCCGCGGCCGACGGTGCCGTCACCGGCAACCTGAAGAGCCTTGGCAAGACCATCACGGTCAAGTCGGACGACAGCGGGTTCGTCACCTTCGCACTGGCCATCGGCCGCGACCCCCTGTTCGACGCCAACGGCGTCGTCCCGGCGATCGTGACCGCGGCCGCCACGGGTGGTACGGCTACCTCGGGCACGGCGGGGAACGCGGTGGACTCGTTCACCACGAACGGGATCAAGGTCGCCAACGGCGGCACCGTCAAGATGCTCGCGGGCCAGAAGCCCAACAGCCTCAACGGTGACGTTCAGAGCAACGGTTCCAACTTGATCCCTGGTCAGACCTCGTTCATCGCGAGGACGGGTTCGAACTTCGTGGTCCACGTGACCGACCAGTTCGGCAACCTGGTTCGACTCACCAACTGCGACGTGGCACTCACCGTGACCGGTGGCGGCTACCTCTCCAGCACCTGTGCCCGTGGTTCCTTCACGAGCACCGACACCACCAACCAGTTCAACGTCGACTCCGACTCGACCAGCACCACCGGTCAGTCCAACACGGTGACGGCGACCTGGCAGGCCCCGGTTACGCAGTTCAAGGCCGTCACTCCGGCCACGACCCCGCCGAGCTTCACCACGCCCGCCGGTACTGCCGTGACCAAGACCGACACGTTCACCATCAACCTGTACGCCGTCGACGAGAAGGCCCTGCACTACGCCTTCGCGAGCACCCCGAGCTCCTCGGTGCCGGTCAACACCGCCGTGACCATCACGGTGACCGTGACGGACCAGAAGACCCAGCCGGTCCAGGGCCTGTGCGCGCACTTCCTGCGCTCCGGTCCCGGTTCGCAGTCCGGTGAGGGTGGTGCCAACGACATCTTCGGTCAGTGCACCCTGGTGACGAACTCGGCCGGCAAGGCTGGTTACAGCTTCTCGTCCACCACACCCGGCACCGCCACGGTGACGGTCATCGTGAGTGACGCGAGCGGCAACGAGCTGAGCCGCGGCGTAGTCAACACCGTGTTCACGTCTGGCACGCCTGGTACGTCCGTCCCGACGGTCTCCATCAGCACCACGGCGATCAATGTCGGTCAGACGGCGCCCGTGACCATCCATGGCAAGCCGGGTGACAGCGTGACGCTGTTCGCGCTGACCCGTCCGGCCACGTCGTACCACGCAGTGGTCACGGTCACGCTGCCCGCGAGTGGTGTTTACAGCCGCTCGATCAGGCCGCGTGGCAACACCCGCCTGTTCGCCCGCTCTGCGGCTGGCGACAGTCACTCGGTGTTCGTGAACGTGCGGCCGGCCATGTCCCTCGCGGGCCATGTCTCCGGCAAGACCGGCACCTTCACCGGAACGATCGTGCCCGGTCACGGCAACGTGACTGTGCGCCTGTTCACGGTGAAGAACGGCACGATCAGGCTGGTCGGTACGACGCACACCATCACGAACGGCCACTACTCCTACAGCCGCGTGTTTGCGGCCAAGGGTGCAGTGACGTTCATCGCGCAGACGCTCTCCGACGGACAGAACCTGTCCACGCAGTCGAACCGCGTCACCGTCACCTTCTAGTCGACAGCTGGTGGGAGGCTCCGGCCTCCCACCAGCCCGACTGAAGGCCTAGCACCAAGAAACACCAACGAGGCCCCGTCCGAGTGGACGGGGCCTCGTTGCGTTGCCGACAGCTACTTCTGAGGTGGCACGCCCACGGTGCCCAGGGACTGCAGCTTGGCGAGCACCGCGTCCCGCTGCGCTTGGGTGATCGTGAAGGTGAGTTGCACCTCGAGCGTCAGCGCACCGGTCACCGACGCCGCGCGCACACCCGGCAGGGCGGCCAGCGCCGACAGCGACTGCGACAGCTTCTTGTGGTCGACGCCCTTGCCGGCCGTGACCACATAGACCGAGGAGATGGGGAACCGCGGATCCTTCGTGGCGGAAGGAGCGGGAGACGACGTCGGCGCACCGCTGGTGCCGGACGACCCGGAGCAGCCGGTCAGGGCCAGACAGCCGGTGAGGACAAAAAAGGTGGCAGCTCTTCGCATGCCAGCAGCCTGCCCCACGGCTCGTCAGTTCAGTCGGGCCCTGCCCTGCCTGGCGTGGCGGCGGGCCGCCTCCGCGTCCTCGGGGGTGGCGTCCTCCACCACCTCGGCATAAGCCTCCAGCGCCGCGGCGCCTGCCGAGAACGCGCCGAGGCGCAACAGCAGCTCGCCCTGCTCGCGGCGCAGCTCGACGGGGTGCCGAGGCAGCAGCAAGGACAGCTCGGTGGCCCACAGCCGGGTGCGGGCGGTGTCGAGCGACATGCCCTGGCGCTCGGCGAGTGCGCGGATGTTGGTGAGCACCCGCAGCAGCAGCGATCCCGGATCGAGGACGGGCTCGTGCGCCGCGTGGACCACGCTCCCGCCACTGAACGGATCGACGACCGTGTCGCCCACGAGGGTCAGGACGTGCCCCGGCAGGCCGAGCGCCACGGCTTCGAGACCAGCCCGGGCGGCGACCTCACACCACACGACGGAGAGCAGGATCGGCAGCCCCCGGCGCCGTCTGAGCACCTGGTGCAGCAGCGAGGAGCGCAGGTCGTCGTAGTCGGCCGCCGATCCGGTGAACTCACCCAGTGCGCGCTGCAGCCCACCGACGTCCTTCGAGGTCACCTTCGCGGCCAGGACGTCGAGCTCGACGAGGCTGTCGGTCACCGACAGATCGGGCTCCACCTCGCACCCGATCAGCAGGCAGGCCTCGGCGACGTCGCAGTCGGGCGACCGGACCAGCTCCGCGAACCGCTCGCGCGACCGGCTCACCGCCGCTCCGGCGCGGGCGGGACCCGCTTGGCGGCGACGACGGTCTCGGCGGGGATCTCGACCACCACGCCGTCACGTCGCTCGATGCGGACGAGCTCGTCCCAGGAGAGGAGCTGCCCGAGCACATCGCCGTACCCGCCTTCGGGCAGCGCCCGACGGAGTGAGACCCGTACGCCGGAGTCGCCCGGACCCACGTCGCGGGTGTAGCGCACCATGTCTGCGAGACTAGAGGGGTAACCGCAACGCGAAGAGGATGGCTGAGCAAGTGACCTACGTGATCGCCGAGCCCTGCGTCGACGTCAAGGACAAGGCGTGCATCGAGGAGTGCCCGGTCGACTGCATCTATGAAGGCAAGCGCTCGCTCTACATCCACCCCGACGAGTGCGTCGACTGCGGTGCCTGTGAGCCGGTCTGCCCGGTCGAGGCCATCTACTACGAGGACGACACGCCCTCGCAGTGGAAGGACTACTACCGCGCCAACGTCGACTTCTTCACCGAGACCACCTCGATAGGCAGCCCCGGCGGCGCGTCGAAGGTCTGTCCCGTCGACCTCGACCACCCCGTCGTCATGGCGGTCCCGGAGGGTCTGAACACCGAGGGTCAGTGACCTCGCGGGCCAGCCCGCTGTAGTCCTTTTGTGCCATGGCCGAATTGGACCATGTCCCGTGAAACTCGCCTGAAGCGCGCCGGGTGGATGGCACCTGCTGCGCGCCTCAGCCTTGGGAGCCCACGTGCGCACACGTCCTGTCCTTGCCACCACCGCCGCAGTCGCCGCAATCGGCCTCTGCATCGCGTCCAGCTCAGCCTCGGCCGCCACGGCCACGCCCGCCAAGGGCAAGGCGACGTCGGTGCTGTCGCTGCTGCAGGTCACCGCGGCCGGCCACGCGTTGCGGGTGGGGGACCTGACGCTGTCGAGCGACACATTGACCGGCAAGGCGCTGTCCTCGATCTCCGTGACGCCCGTGGTCGCGGACGGGACCGCCATCGGGCAGCAGAGCATCACCCCCGCCAACTCGCCGCTGACGTCGCCATCCGCGAGCAGCCCAGGTGCGCTCGCCGGCCTGCTCTCGGTGACCAGCCCGGTGTTCGGAGCGGCCGCCACGACGCTTCCCTCTGCCCAGGCCGGCGCAGCATCCCTCGGCTCGCTCAAGGTGCTCGGTCTGACCGTTCCGCTCAACGGCACGCTCGACCTCAGCTCCGCGGTGAACAAGACGACGGGTGCGGTCAGCTCCAAGCAGGTCGTGATCAGCGGGCTGGCGCTGCCGAGCATCGCCGACCTGCTCGCTGCCCTCGGCCTCGACCTGACCAAGCTGCCGGTGGCGACGCTCAACACCCTGGTCACGCAGCTCGGCCTGGTGACCTCGGCGATCAGCACCGCGCAGGCCGCGGCGTCGTCTGCTCTGGCCCAGGTCACGGCCGCCACCGCGACGCTCGCGACAGCGACGGGCACGCTGACCTCGGCCACGAGCAACCTGACCTCGGCGACCACGACGCTCCAGGGCCTGCTGAGCCAGATCCCGGCGGCCAACCTGATCGGGCTGCCCGCCGGTAGCAACACCGTCGCCGGATTCCTGACGCTGCCCACGGCCACCCAGACCCTCCTGGCCGCGACCGTGCCCGGCACGGCCGCCGCCGTCACCGCCGTGACGACCGCGCAGGGCCTCGTGACCACCGCGACCGCTGCCGTGGCGACCGCCCAGGCAGCGCTGACCAGCCTGACGGCGGCGCTCCAGGCGGCTCTCGCGCCGCTCCTCGCGCTGCTGACCGGCGTGCTCGACAGCACCCCGCTGCTGAGCATCGACAAGCTCAGCATCTCGAGCAAGGCTCTCGCCAGCTCCAACAAGGCGGGCGGTCAGCAGGCCCAGGTGCTCGGCGGGACTCTCACCGGGCTGCATGTGCTGGGCACCGACGTGCTTGACAGCGTGCTCGGGACCAGCTCGATCAACCTGGTGGACCTGGTGGGCTCGACCGCGACCCAGCTGACCTCGACGATCAACGGCCTCACGGGCACGCTGTCCAGCGTCCTGTCCTCCGTGCCCGGGCTGCCCACCCTGAAGATCCCGGCGCCGCAGATCACGCTGCTCACCAAGACCGCCGTCACCAGCATCAGCGGTGGGTTCGGCCGAGCGAGCACCTCCGTCACCGGTCTGAAGATCGCGCTGCCGGCCATCACGCTCCCGTCGGCCATTGCCCTCCCGGGTGCGGCGGCGCTGCCGGGTCTGTCGCTGCTCAACGGGCTGCTCACCAGCTCGCCGATCACGATGAGCCTGGCCACGCTGTCCGACCAGGCGGCGTTCGCGCCGGCCGTCGTCGCCGCGCCGACCACACCGACCACGCCGACCACCGGTCCCACCACGCCGACGCTGCCGACCACCGGACTGCCCGCCGGACTGGCCGTCCTGGCGCTGCTCTCCATCGGTGGGGCGCTCGTCGTGCGGCGGCGCCTGCAGGCCTGACCACCCCGTCGTCGCGCACCGCAGCCCTCTTGCGAGACTGCGGTGCGCGGACGGCACCGGGAGGGCTGAGCAGTGAAGGAACCGTTGCAGGGCTGGGCGGCTCGGGCACAGCTCCCGCAGTTCCCGTGGGACCAGCTGGCACCGTACGCCGAGCAGGCCAGGCGGCACCCTGACGGCATCGTCGACCTCAGCATCGGTACGCCGGTCGACCCCACGCCCGTCCTGGTGCAGCAGGCGCTGCAGGCGGCAGCGGACGCACCCGGCTATCCGCTCACCATCGGCACACCCGCGCTCCGGAGCGCGCTCGTCGAGTGGTCGGTCCGTCGGCTCGGAGCGACCGTCACCGAGGCCAACGTCGTCCCGAGCATCGGCTCCAAGGAGCTGGTGTCGCTGCTGCCGGTGCTGCTCGGCCTGCACGGCAAGCAGGTCCTGCTGCCCGCCCTGGCCTACCCGACCTATGACGTCGGGGCCCGGCTCGCCGGGTGCGAGCCCGTCGCGACGAACGACCCGACCGCCCACGACCCGGCCGCGGTCGGGCTGGTCTGGCTCAACTCCCCGTCGAACCCGACGGGGAGGGTGCAGTCGGCGGAGGAGCTCAGGCAGGTCGTGGAGTGGGGCCGCGAGCACGGTGTGCTCATCGCCTCGGACGAGTGCTACCTCGAGCTCGACTGGGAACGGGAGCCGGTGTCGGTCCTGCACCCGTCGGTCTCGGGCAGCTCCACCGAGGGCGTGCTCGCGCTGCACTCGCTGTCGAAGCGCTCGAACCTGGCGGGCTACCGCGCCGGCTTCGCCGTCGGCGATGCCACCGCGATCGCGCTGGTCACCGAAGCGCGCAAGCACATCGGGCTGTTGCCGCCCGCCCCCATCCAGGCTGCGACGGTCGCCGCGCTGGGCGACGATGCGCACCTGGCCGAGCAGAAGGAGCGCTACCGGCTGCGTCGCGAGCAGCTCAAGCCCGCGGTCGAGAAGGCCGGATTCCGGGTCGAGCACTCCGAGGCCGGCCTGTATCTCTGGTGCACCCGCGACGAGGACTGCTGGCAGACCGTCGGCTGGCTTGCCGACCGGGGCATCCTGGCCGCTCCAGGGGCCTTCTACGGCGTTGCGGGTGCCCGACACGTCCGGGTGGCCCTGACGGCCACGGACGAGCGCATCAACGCCGCGGCGAACCGGTTTGGCTGACCCTAGCTAGGCCTCGCAGCCGGAGTAGCGGTCGTTGAAGCTCTGGCAGAGCCCTGAGTAGCCGTAGTTCTGGAAGGGGACGCCGTCGGTGGAGTTCACGACCTTGTAGGTGTAGGCGTCGAAATAGCTCCTACCGCTTGCTGGCAGGCCATTGCTGACAGCAGCGCCCTTGGCGAAGTAGAAGCCGCCGCCATAGGCGTAGCAGTAGCTCTGCTCTGAAGTCGTCGTACTCGTGAGCCGCACAGCACCGGCGGCGCGCAGCAACTCGCCGCTGTTGCTGGTGGTCGACTCGGTGTACTTGCCGCAGTCGCTCGTTGCGTTGTAGCGCGTGATCACCGTCGTCCCGGCCGTCTTGGTCAGCGTGATGATGACGCCCTCGGCTGTCTTGCCGACCTCGGTCCACGTCGTGTTGCCGTCGGTGCCGGACGTGGAGTAGGCCGTGCGGGGGCCGAAGTGCGAGATGACCCGAACCGTCGTGTCGCCGCCGTCGGCTCCGTAGGAGGAACCCGTCAGGGTCGTCGACGAGGTCAGCGCGCTGGCGATCTTCGCCGTGACCCCCGACTCGGGGCCGTAGGTGTACATGCTGTTGTCGCTGACGGAGGAGTGGACCAGCTTGTGGGGTACGGGCCGACCAGCGGCCGAGGCGGTCCCCGTCGCGAGCTGCGGCAAAGCGAACGCGGCGACACAGCTGCCGACTGCGATGGCCCTCTTCGTGGTTGTGCGCATCCTGCATCCCCTCATCACGACGCGGTGCGCCGACTTCGTGAGGCGGACCCTATCGAGCGTTTCGTCCTCGCGCACGCTTCTCCGTGACCCGGATGTTCCCTTGCGCATGGTTAGGTCGCCGTCTGAAGCGACAGGAGCCCGCCGGCGAACCGGCGGGCTCCTGTCGCGGGCTTGTTAGTCGTTGCAGTAGTACCGCTGGTTGAAGCACTGTCCGGCGTAGCTGTAGGGGTAGGGGCCGATGACGGGAACTCCGTTGACCACGTAAGCCTCGGTGCCGCTGGACGAGTACATGGTGGCCGCGCCCGAGGTCGGAAGGCCGTTGTTCACGGCGGCACCCTTGGCGAAGTAGATGCCACTGCCGTTGACGTCGCAGTACTGGCCCTGCCAGCCGTACGTGCTGGACAGGGTGGGGCTCGTGGTTCGCAAGAACTGGTCACCACCGATGCTGTTCGTGTAGAGGTCGCTGTAGGTCCCGCAGTCAGAGTTGGCGTTGTAGCGGGCGATCACCGTGGAGCCGGCGGTCTTGGTCATCGTGATGACCACCCCTTCTGCGGTCTTTCCCGAGTTGGAGTAGGTGTAGTTCCCGCTGCCCCCGCTGTTGTTGTACGAGGTGGGTACCCCCATCCGCGAGATCACCTTCACCACGGTTGCCCCGGAGTCGGCGCCGTAGGCGGTCCCTGTCAGCGTGCCCGTCGCACCGGCAGCGGTGCCGATGGCCTTCGAGATGCCGTTGTCGGTGTTGCTGTAGACAGTCATGGTGGTGCCGGTGTTGATGTTCGAGAGCCTCACCAGATTGCTCGGCGCCGGCTGAGTGGTAGCCGACGCGATCCCCGTCACCATGAGAGGGAGCGCAAAGGCTGCCCCGCAGCTGGTGAGTGTGGCGATCCTCTTCGTGGACTTGCGCATCCTGCATTCCCCTCTTGACGACGCGGCGCGCCGATTTCGTGATTGGGACGCTATCCACCGCCTCGTCCGCCCGCAGTGCCTTTGTGGGCCCTTTGAGATAGTTCGTTTGGGTCACTACCTTCACGGTCAGGGTCGGCTGTCGCGCCACATCGGGGTGATCGTCGGGCAGCCGTCCGGCACGCGGAGCGGCTCGCGGTCGACGAAGCCGTGTCGTCGGTAGAACGGCAGGTTGCGCGGGTTCGAGCTCTCGAGGAACGCCGGCCAGCCGAACGCGTCGCAGACCTCCAGGGCCGGACCGAGCACGGCTGACCCGAGGCCCTTGCCCTGGACCGCGGCACCCAGATAGCCGAGGTAGGCGTGCGCACCGGACGGGTGCTGCCTCTCGACCAGTGCCGACATCCGGATCAGCTTCAGGGAGCCGAGCCGCGCAATCGGTGCGACCCGAGGCGCGAGCCGCAACGTCTCCGCCAGCCCCAGCCGCCATTGCCCCGGCGGGTGCCACCACGCCGCCGCGTCGTCGGTGATCGTGAACTGCGACGGATGCCGCTCGACTCCTGCCGCGGTGATCGCCGCGACCACCCGTGAGGCGCGGTCGCCGACCAGCCACCTCCACACCGGGTCGTCGGCGAACGCGGCGCCGAACGCGGCTCCGACGGCAGCGGCGTCGGCTCTGGTTGCCGGACGCGGGACACTAGGGTCTAGGGACATGAGCGACAGTCCTATCAGCAACGCCATCGACGAGCTCTGGGAGCGCCGCGCCGACCTCACGCCCGCCGACGAGGACGCGCGCAAGCAGGTGATCGCGGCCGTCGACCTGCTCGACACCGGCCAGGCCAGGGTGGCCACGATCGTCGACGACGAGGTCGTCGTGGACGAGCGCGCCAAGCGGGCGATCCTGCTGAGCTTCAAGACGATGCCGATGGTCGAGACGTCTGTGCCCTACAGCCACGACCGCATCCCGCTGAAGACCACCTTCGCCGGCGTCCGCGTCGTCGCCGGCGCCCTCGCGCGCTGGGGATCGTTCTTCGAGCCGGGTGTCGTGCTGATGCCGAGCTACACCAACATCGGCGGCTATGTCGGAGCCGGCTCGATGGTCGACACGTGGGCCACCGTCGGCAGCTGTGCCCAGATCGGCAAGAACGTCCACCTGTCCGGTGGAGTCGGCATCGGCGGTGTCCTCGAGCCCCCGAACGCCGCACCCGTGATCATCGAGGACGAGGCCCTGATCGGCAGCCGCAGCATGGTCGTCGAAGGCGCCCGGGTCGGGAAGGGCGCGGTGCTCGGCGCCGGCACGATCCTGTCCGCGAGCATGCCCGTGATCGATGCGGAGACAGGTCTGGAGCTCGGCCGCGGTCGCGTGCCGGACTGGTGCGTCGCGGTCGGTGGCACCCGCACCAAGGAGTTCGCCGGCGGGTCGTTCGGGCTGCCGTGCGTGCTCGTCATCAAGCGCCTCGCCGAGGGTGAGCGGCACGACAAGGCGCAGCTCAACGACGTGCTCCGAGGCCACGGCCTGAGCACGTGACCCTCGACCTGTCCGACCCGGTCGCACTGACCGCGCAGCTCGTCGACATCGCCTCGGTCAGCGGCGACGAGCAGCGGCTCGCTGATGCGGTGGAGCAGGCACTGCAGCTGCCCCACCTCACGGTCGAGCGGGTCGGCAACAACGTCGTCGCCCGCACCGACCTCGGCCGCGACCGGCGGGTGCTGCTCGCCGGCCACCTCGACACGGTGCCCCTCGCCGACAACCTGCCGTCCCGCCTCGAGGGCGACCTGCTCTATGGCTGCGGCACCAGTGACATGAAGAGCGGCGATGCCGTGCTCCTGCACCTCGCCGCCACGCTCGCCGACCCGGCGTACGACGTGACCTACGTCCTCTACGACAACGAGGAGGTGGCCGCAGACCTCAACGGCCTCGGGCAGCTCGTCAGCCGTCATCGCGACTGGCTCGACGCCGACCTCGCGGTCCTCATGGAACCGACGAACGGCCTCATCGAGGCCGGCTGCCAGGGGACCCTCCGCATCGACATCGCGCTGTCCGGCCGACGTGCGCACAGTGCGCGCTCGTGGCTCGGCGACAACGCGATCCACGCCGCCGCCCCCGTGCTGGCGGCGCTGTCGTCGTACCAGCCCCGTGACGTCGACATCGACGGCTGCGTCTACAAGGAGGGGCTGCAGGCGGTCGCCATCGCCGGCGGGGTGGCCGGCAACGTGGTGCCCGACGCGGCGACCGTGACGGTGAACTTCCGCTTCGCACCGGACCGCTCCGAGGAGCAGGCCCTGCAGCACGTCCGCGACCTCTTTGACGGGTACGACCTGACGCTGACTGACTCGAGCGGGGGAGCGCTGCCCGGGCTGACCGCGCCCGCCGCGCGGCACTTCGTCGACGCCGTGGGGGAGAGGCCGGTGGCGAAGTACGGCTGGACCGATGTCGCGCGCTTCAGCGCTCTCGGGATCCCGGCGCTGAACTACGGGCCGGGCGACCCCAACCTGGCGCACACCCGCGAGGAGCACGTCGACCTGCGCCTCGTCACGAAAGCCGCCGACCTGCTCCGCTCGTACCTGGCCTGACGGCACTGTCTGACGACGCAGAAGCCGGGTAGGGCTCCTCACACCACGATGAGAGGAGCCACCATGACGACCCTGAACGGCAAGACCGTCGCCTTCCTCGTCGCCCCCGAGGGCATCGAGCAGGTGGAGCTGACCGAGCCGTGGAAGGCCGTGCAGGAGGCCGGCGGCACCCCCACGCTGGTTTCGACCAGGACGGGCATGGTGCAGGCCTACAACCACCTCGACAAGGCCGACACCTTCCCGGTCGACGCGACCGTTGCGGACCACGCCGCGTACGACGCTCTCGTGCTGCCCGGTGGTGTCGCCAACCCCGACTTCCTGCGGACCCAGCCTGAGGCGGTCGCGTTCGCGAAGTCGTTCTTCGACGCCGGCAAGCCGGTCGCGGCGATCTGCCACGCCGCGTGGACCCTTGTCGAGGCCGACGTGGTCCACGGGCGCCGCCTCACCAGCTGGCCGTCGCTGCAGACCGACCTGCGCAACGCCGGCGCCGAGTGGGTGGACGAGGAGGTCGTCGTCGACCTCACCGGGCCGTCGCCGCTGGTCACCAGCCGCAAACCCGACGACCTGAAGGCGTTCACGGGCAAGCTCGTCGAGGTGTTCTCCGGCTAGTTTCCTCTGCATGGACGACAGCAGGCGCGACGACGAGGTCGAGTCGGTCGAGGCGAACGCGGCGGCTCAGGCCGGCGGTCGCCAGGCACGGCAGGAGGGCCCCGTCCTGCGGCGCGGGCGGCAGGTGCGGCTGAGCACCACCGACCAGCGGCTGCTCGACAACCGCGGGGACACGTCCTGGCTGCACGAGGATCCCTGGCGCGTGCTGCGCATCCAGTCGGAGTTCGTCGAGGGCTTCGGCATGCTGGCCGAGATCGGCAAGGCCATCACCGTCTTCGGCTCCGCGCGCACGCAACCGTCAGATCCCTTCTACATCAAGGCAGAAGAGCTCGGTCGCAAGCTGTCTGACGCCGGGTATGCCGTCATCACCGGCGGTGGCCCCGGGATCATGGAGGCCGCCAACAAGGGCTGTCATGACGCGGGTGGCACGTCCGTCGGGCTCGGCATCGAGCTGCCCTTCGAGCAGTCCATGAACGACTACGTGGACCTCGGCATGGTCTTCCGCTACTTCTTCGCCCGGAAGACCTGCTTCCTCAAGTACTCCATCGGATATGTCGGGATGCCCGGCGGATACGGGACGCTCGACGAGATCTTCGAGGCCGTGACCATGATCCAGACGGGCAAGGTCTCGAGCTTCCCGCTGGTGCTGTTCGGCACAGAGTTCTGGACGCCGATGATGACCTGGATCTCGGAGACGGTCCTCGCCGACGGGAAGATCAGCCCACCGGACGTGGACCTGTTCACGCTGACCGACGACGTCGACCACGTGCTCGAGCTGTTTCAGCAGGCGGAGCGGGAGAAGTTCGGGACCTGATGGCGGCGATCTGCGTGTTCTGCGCCTCCTCGGAGCGCATCGACCCCTCCTACGTGGCGCTGGCCAGGGAGGTCGGCAGCGAGCTCGGCCGGCGCCGGCACACCCTGGTCAGCGGCGGCGGAGCGCTGTCGATGATGGGTGCCGTCGCACAGTCGACGCGGGCGGCGGGGGCGCACACCCTGGGCGTCATCCCCCGTGCCCTGCTCGACCTGGAGGTCGGCGACCAGGATGCCGACGAGCTGCTGATCGTCGACGACATGCGGACCCGCAAGGCCCTGATGGACTCCCGGTCGGATGCCTTCCTCGCGCTGCCGGGCGGGCTCGGCACTCTGGAGGAGCTCACCGAGGTGTGGACCTCACGCTTCCTCGGCATGCACGTCAAGCCGGTGGTGGCGCTCGACCTGGACGGGCTCTGGGCGCCGCTGCGCGCCCAGGTCGACCTCATGGTCGAGCGGGGTTTCGTGCGTCTCGAGTCCGTGGCCACCCTGCAGTGGGCCGCCACCGTCGAGGAGGCGTTCGACCTCATCGAGCAGGGTCTGGCCCATCCGCTGCGGGTCGTCCCGACGCGCGGCGAGGTGTTGGAGTCGGAGCCTCCTGTCTGACGCGCCGGTGCATGGCACCATGCGCGTGTGCTCACCGTCCTGGTCATCCTCGCTGTGCTCGGCATCCTGTTCGGTGCCGCCGCGCTCGCGACCTACGAAGGCGACGTCCTGCAGGACCCCCGGCCCGACGAACGGCACGCGGGGCTGCCTCCGGCGTCGCTCCAGCCCGAGGACGTCGCCGAGCTGCGGTTCGACATGGCGCTGCGCGGCTATCGCATGAACGAGGTCGACCTCGCGCTGGAACGGCTCGCGACCGAGCTGAGCGCCCGGGACGCCCGCATCCAGGAGCTCGAGCTGGCCCTGGTGGAGAGCGTGGTGCGCGCCCCGGTCGAGCCACCGCCGCTGGAAGAACCCCCGCCGGCCGCCCCCGAGACCTTCGAGTCGTTCGAGCCCGCTGCGGTGGCGCCCGCAGCCATCAGCGGGCCGCTCACCGGCACGACCTGGTGGACGGCCCCCGTCCCTGAGCCCGTGGAAGAGCCCGAGGAAGTGCCCGTCGCCGCCGGTCAGGTGGACCCGGAGCCGGAGGCGCTGACGCTGCCGGCGGGAGACGACGCCTTCAGCTTTCCCGAGCTGCACGCCCCGGAGCCGGCGGTTGCCGACGATGAGCCAGAGCCCCGGCATGACTGGTGGAGCAGCCAGGACGAGCCCCCTGCGGGAGGCTGAGACCGCCACCGTGACCTCGGCGCGGATCGTCGAGAGCGTCCGGCTGTCGACCCTTTTCGACAGTCGAGCCGCCGATGCACGAGAATGGACACCAGACACCGCGGACGCGACGAGCCTGTCGCGTCCGCACCTGACTGATGGAGGTACGGCGATGGCGGCGATGAAGCCGCGTACGGGCGACGGCCCGCTCGAGGTCACCAAGGAAGGACGCGGGCTCGTGATGCGCGTTCCGCTCGAGGGCGGCGGGCGTCTGGTCGTGGAGCTCAACGCCGAGGAGGCCACCGCGCTCGCTGAAGCTCTCAAGGCCGTCACCGCCTAGGGATGGCGCAGCTCCCCGCTCTCGTCCTGGCCGGCTCCGTGCCGGCCGCCGCCGTCAGCGCTCTCCCGACCGCCCTGCCCACCCGGCCGGGCGACGGCACACCGCGCGTGCTGGGCCGGCCTCCGATCGAGGTCGCGGCCCTGCTCGAGCGGGAGAAGGCGAAGGGCGAGGCGGGAGAGCTGATCGCGATCCCGGTGGAGGACCGCGTGCTGCTGCTGGGCACCGGCGACGGCAGTCCGGCAGCCCTGCGCAAGGCCGGCGCCGCGGTGGCCCGGCGGGCCAAGCAGCAGGAGTCGCTGGCCCTCGACCTGCGCCGGCTCGACCTCACCGACGACAGCCTCCGGGCACTCGCTGAGGGACTCCTGCTGGGGTCCTACGGCTTCACCCTGAAGCCCTCGGCCGAGCCCCGCCCGCTCACGCGCATCACTATCGTCGTGGCCAAGCCCGACACCATGAGACCGGCACTCGAGCGGGCGCTTGCCGTGATCCGCGCGGTCGCGTCGGCGAGAGACCTGGTCAACACCCCCGCGCTCGAGAAGAACCCCAGTTGGCTTGCTGCGCAGGCGAAGTCGCTGCTCAAGGGCCTACCGGTCTCGGTCCGCGACGACGCCCAGCTGCGCGCCGAGGGCTGGGGCGGCGTCACCGCCGTCGGCATGGGAAGCAGCCGCCCTCCACGCGTCGTCGAGGCAACGTATGACGGCGGCGGCACGCAGCACGTCGTGCTCGTCGGCAAGGGCATCACGTTTGACACCGGTGGCATCTCCATCAAGCCCAACGACGGCATGCTCACCATGAAGATGGACATGGGAGGCGCCGCGGCCGTCCTCGCGACCCTGCGCGCCGTCGCCGACCTCAAGCTGCAGGTCAAGGTCACCGCGATCGCGTGCGCGGCCGAAAACATGCCGAGCGGCACCGCACAACGGCCGTCGGACGTCATCACCCAGTACGGCGGCACGACCGTCGAGGTCCTCAACACCGACGCGGAGGGCCGGCTGGTCCTCGCCGACGGCATCGCCTATGCCGACCGGGTGCTGGCCGCCGATGTCATCGTCGACGTCGCGACGCTCACCGGCGCGATGCCGGTGGCCCTCGGGCGCAAGATCGCCGGCCTGTTCACCAACGACGACGCGCTCTGCTCGCAACTCGAGAAGGCCGCCGAGGCCTCGGGCGAGCGGGTCTGGCGGATGCCGCTCACGCCCGACTACCGACGGGCCCTCGAGTCGGAGACCGCCGACTTGCGCAACATCGGCGACCCTCGCCTCAAGCTCAGTGGCGGCTCCATCACCGCCGCGCTGTTCCTGCAGGAGTTCGCTGGGGGCCGCCGGTGGGCGCACCTCGACATCGCGGGTCCGGGATGGTCGGGCAGCGACGACGAGGAGCTCACGAAGGGCGGCACCGGCTACGGCGTACGGCTTCTGACCCGCTGGCTCGAGCAGCTCGCGGCAGCCCCGAAGCGATCCCGCCGCGCTTCCTGAGCTCAGGAAGGCGAGAGGACGGCCGCGAGCAGGCCTGGGCCGACGGGCAGCAGGGCCGGGGTGAGGCGTTCCTCCTCGCGGACCGCCTTGGTCAGCTCGCGCAGCGCGACCGCCTCGGCGTCGCGGGCCGCCGGGTCGGCCACGCGGCCGCCGGCGAGCGCCCCTGCGAAGACCATCACGCCACCCGGCCGCAGCAGGCGCAGCGCCGCCGCCAGGTAGTCGAGGTTTTCGTGACGGGCCGCGTCGCAGAACACCAGGTCGTAGGCGCCGTCGGACAGGCGCGGCAGCACGTTGAGGGCCTCCCCGGCGATCAGGCGCACACGCCCCGAGCCGTAGCCCGCCTCGTTGAGCGACTGCTTGGCCAGCCGCTGGTGCTCGGTCTCCGGGTCCACGCTGGTCAGCACCCCGTCAGGGGTCATCCCGCGCAGCAGCCACAGCGCGGAGACGCCGGCGCCGGTGCCGAGCTCCACGACGGCCTTCGCGCCCCCCACAGCCGCCAGCAGGCGCAGCAGCGAACCAGTGACAGGGTCCACGCACGGCACCCCCACCTCGGCGGCCCTGGCGCGGGCTGCGGTGAGCGGGGCGTCCTCGGGGAGCCAGGCGTCCAGCCAGCCTGTCAGGTCCGTCATGGGCGGAACCTATCGCCCGACCAGGGCGTTGCAATTTTTGACAGGGCTCTTTCAGGAAAGCGGGGCACACTCTCCTCATGGAGACGGACTGGGTCGCACCCACCTGGGACGAGGTCGTACGCGACCACTCGGCCCGGGTGTATCGGCTCGCCTACCGGCTCACCGGCAACCGCCACGACGCCGAGGACCTCACGCAGGAGGTCTTCGTCCGGGTGTTCCGGTCGCTGTCGAGCTACACCCCCGGGACCTTCGAGGGGTGGCTGCACCGCATCACCACCAACCTTTTCCTCGACATCGTCCGGCGCAAGGCCCGGATCCGCTTCGAGGCGCTGCCCGACGACGCCGAGCGCCTGCGCAGCAAGGAGGCCGGGCCGGCCCAGGTCTACGACGACACGCACTTCGACGCCGACGTCCAGGCCGCCCTCGACGCCCTGCCGCCGGACTTCCGGGCCGCCGTCGTCCTGTGCGACCTC
>JAODND010000029.1 GCA_025465465.1 Frankiales bacterium
GTGCCCCCAACGGGATTCGAACCCGCGTAGCCACCTTGAAAGGGTGGAGTCCTGGGCCGCTAGACGATGGGGACGGCGCCGCTGGCTTGTGGCGCGGTCCACGCCGTGGCCGTCGGGGACCGCAAAAGCATAGCGGAACCGCGGCCGGGTGCGTCAGCTGACGATCAGCTGACGATGGGCAACCTGACCACGGCGTCCTGGACCACGACGGCACCCGGGGTGCGGTTGCCCATGCCCGCGAACATGTCGTTGGTCGCCATGGCCAGGACGAACAGCGACTGGCCCGCCGGGACGTCGATGGCGACCGACGGCAGCTCGATGGCCGTGGTGACGCCGTTGACCGGCGTGAGGGAGTTGAACGGCAGCACGTTGCCCTGCACGACCTTCGCGTCGGCCGGGCTGGTGCCGACCCCCAGCGCGAAGAACGCCCGGTTGTTCACTCCCAGTGCGGTCACCTTCCCCTGGAGGTACGGGGTACCGGCGACCCGGATCGGTCCGTCGGCCACCTTGGTCGCGAGCGGCGGCCCGGCCAGCTGGGTGGTCGCGACGGTGCCCACCGGGTACGACGCGTTGGCCGTCACGGAGCTCACGGTCGTACAGGTGCTGCCTGCCGTGGCGAGGTGGTACTGGCCATAGCCCGTGAGCGTCGTCTTCTTGCCCTTGAGGGCGTGGTCGAAGAACTTCACCGTCAGGGCCTGGAACGAGCTGCCGCCGAGCTGCTTGCTGCACGGGTCGTCCGTCTGGGGTGCGACCGCCTGCGGGAAGACGTTCGGCAGCACGTGGCCGTCGTTGTAGCCCACGAAGATGCTCTCGGCGCGAGCCCGCGGCGTGAGCGCCTTCGCGAAATTCTGTAGGCCCTGGTGCAGCGGGAACAGCGTGTCCGTGATGCCCTGGCCGAACAGCACAGGAACGTCGATGTGACGGCCCTGCGAGACCTGCCAGGCCGGCCCGTTCTTCTTGAAGAAGGCGTCGAGGTTCGGGACGCCGGGGACCGTGCCGTCGGGCCACAGCGACGTGGCCAGGCCATAGGCGGTGCCCTGGAGGACCTCGGGAGGCAACGCGTTGACGCCGGCGGCGGTGAGCAGCGTCGTCCACTCGGTGCGGGTGACGCCCTGCGGCGCCAGCGACTGCTTCAGGTCCCACCAGGTGATCTCAGGGGCCAGCGCGTCGAAGACCTGCTTGTGCTTGTCGGCGATCTCGGTGAAGGCACCCACGAACTGGTAGCCGCCGCCGTAGCTCCCGCCGATCGCGCCGATGTGCGGGTCACCGGGACCGTCCTGCTGGACCCAGGAGAGCTTGCTCACGAGGTCGACGAGCTTCTCGACGTCCTTGCCTTCGTAGGCCGGGTTCTCGATGCGGGCCTTGCCGCCGTCCTAGCCGAAGCCGCGCTGGTCGAAGGACAGCACGCCGTAGCCGGCGTTGGTGAAGGCGGTGAAGGCCGCCGGGTCGGTGGTGCGAGAGCCGCCCCACCCGTGCGAGTGGAAGATCAGCGGGACCCGATGGTCGGCGTCAGTGCGCGGGGGCTGGAACAGCGTGTAGCAGATCTTCTGCGGCGTGCTGCTGCCGGCGTCGGGCACCGAGTTCACGCAGGCGTTGGTGACCTTGACGGCGCCCGCGGCCTGGGCGGTGAGGCCGGGCACGAGCAGCATCCCGGCGGCGAGAGTGGCAGAGCTCAGCAGGGCAACACGGTTCATACCTGTGTTGCTTCGACGTTGCCCTGCTGAGTCCTTCTGTCAGAGCAGCTCGAGGATGGTGGCGTTGGCCTGGCCGCCGCCCTCGCACATGGTCTGCAGGCCGTAGCGGATGTTGTTGTCGCGCATGTGGTGCACCAGCGTCGTCATGATCCGGGCACCGGAGCCGCCGAGCGGGTGGCCGAGGGCGATGGCGCCACCGAGCGGGTTGGTGAGCTTGTCGTCGGCGCCGATGTCCTTGAGCCAGGCCATCGGGACCGACGCGAAGGCCTCGTTGACCTCGAAGACTCCGATGTCCGACAGCTGGAGGCCGGACTTCTTCAGAGCCTTCTGGGTCGCCGGGATGGGAGCGGTGAGCATCGGCATCGGGGCCGCGCCGGTGACGACGGCGGTGTGGATGCGGGCGAGCGGGGTGAGCCCGTTCGCCGCCGCGAACTCGCTGGTGGTGATGAGCAGCGCCGCTGACCCGTCGGAGATCTGGCTCGAGTTGGCGGCCGTGATCTTGCCCCCCTCCTTGAAGGGGGTCTTGAGGGTCGCGAGCTTCTCCAGGGTGCCGCCGGGGCGGATCCCCTCGTCCTTGGTGACGAGGCCGTTCTCGGTCTGCACCCCGACGATCTGCGCGTCGAACGCGCCGGACTCCTGCGCGGCCTGCGCGCGCTCCTGCGACTGCAGGCCGTACTCGTCGAGCTGGGTGCGCGACAGGCCCCACTCGTCGGCGATCTGCTCGGCCCCGAGGCCCTGGTTGGGGAAGTCGCTGCCGTAGCGCTCGGCATACATCGCACCGAGCGGGCTGGCCGTGAAGCTGCTGCCCATCGGGGTGCGGCTCATCATCTCCACCCCACCGGCAACCGCCAGGTCGTACTGGCCGCTGATGACGCCGGCTGCCGCGAAGTGCACCGCCTGCTGACTGGAGCCGCACTGGCGGTCGACGGTGGTCCCGGGCACGTGCTCCGGCCAGCCTGCGGACAGCACCGCCGTGCGCGCGATGTCGAAGGTCTGCTCGCCGATCTGCATGACGCATCCCCACACCACGTCGTCGACGAGGCCGGGGTCGATGCCGGAGCGCTCGGCGAGCGCCTGCAGCACCAGCGCCGAGATGTCCGCGGAGTGGATGCCGGACAAGCCGCCGTTGCGCTTGCCGACCGGGGTGCGTACTGCTTCGACGATGACGGCGTCGCGCATGGGCGTTGCTCCTCGTGTGTCGGTGGTGTTCCGAGCGTAAACCGTGGTTCACCCAGCCAGCCGAGAGGGCGGTGGGACCTCGCTCGGTAGGGTCGTCCGCGACGCCCCTGTCGTCTAGCGGCCGATGACTCCGGACTTTTAATCCGGCGCGGAAACGCCATCGTAGGTTCGAATCCTACCGGGGGCACTTGAGTGTTCAACCAAGTTGGACCTTCAGATCTTGTGCGGGGCGATGAGGTACTTCGCTCCGGTCGACGCCAGGGCGTACGCCGCGAACGCCTCGGGTTGCAGAGCCTCAGCGAGCGAGACCTCCTTGGAGTAGGTGCTCGCGAAGGTCGTTGCCAGCTCGGCGGCGACCCGCTGCCTGAGGGCCTGGAACCCGTCCGCACCGATGCTCTGGAGGAACGGCGTCAGCAACCAACCCCCGATCCCCCACGCCATGCCGAAGCTCCGGTTCAACACGGTGGGTCCGCGATCGAGTCCGCCGTAGATGTAGACCTGCTTGTGGGTCGTGGAGCCATACCTGCTGTAGGCGCCACCGCTCGCGGTCGCGGCAGCTTCCATGCCGGTCAGGATCTGGCTGGCCAACGGTCCGCCACCGATGGCGTCGAAGGCCAGCGTCGCTGACGTGACCCGAAGCGCGTCGATGAGGTCGTCCACGAACGACGGCGACGTCGAGTTGCAGACATGCACAGCGCCGAGGGCGCGGAGCAGCTCCTCCTGCTCGGGCTTGCGCACGATGTTGACCAGCGGCACATCCTCGGCGAGGCAGAGCTTGTGCAGCATCTGTCCCAGGTTGGACGCGGCGGCGGTGTGGACGAGGGCGCTGTGGCCCTCGCGACGCATGGTCTCGACCATCCCGAGTGCGGTGAGCGGGTTGACGAAGGACGACGCTCCTGCGCTGGCCGGCGTGCCGTCCGGCAGCTCGAGGCACAGCGACGCATCAACACACCGGTACTGCGCATACATGCCTCCGCCCGCCAGGGCGACGGTCTTCCCCAGCAGCGCCTGCGCGGTGGGCGACGATCCTGCCTCGATGACCGTGCCGGCACCTTCGTTGCCGACGGGCAGCGACGCGCCGACGCGAGCGGCCAAGGCCCTCACCGCGGCAGGCGACAGAGCCGCGGTGACGACCGGGCTGTCTGCCGGCCCGGCGACGGTTGCTGTGCTCACGTCGATGCCCGCAAACAGCAGCGCGAGATCCGAGGGGTTGATGGGCGCTGCCTCAACACGAATCAGCACCTCGTTGGCCTCGGGTCCAGCGACGGGCACCTGGAGGAGGGACAGCTCGAGCGTCGCGTCCGGCGTCACCAACGAACGCAACTCGAGACCTGTGTCCGGCCTGGCTGGGGTCATCGCGGATACCTCCTTCTCGGGGTCATCATGCGTCAGTCTGGCGGGTCACAGCCGGGCCTTGAGGTCGAGGACCCGCCTCTCCACGTCGTCGACGATCGCGCGGACGACCTCGATCGGCTGCCCCTTGGGGTCGTCGACCTGCCAGTCCTCATAGGTCTTGCCCGGGAAGACAGGGCAGGTCTCGCCACATCCCATCGTCACGACCACGTCGGCCTCCTGCACACCCTCGAAGGTCAGCAGTGTCGGGACGTGGTCGGTGACGGCGAGACCCCGCTCGACGAGCACCGCAGCGACCACCGGGTTCACACCGGCGCCCGGCTCGGAGCCGGCGGAGCGGGCGTCGATCCCGTGGGCGCGGGCGATGACCTGAGCCGCGACCGAGCGGCCGCTGTTGTGGATGCAGGCAAACAGCACGATCACGCGGCGATCTCCTCGGCGATGTGGCGGGCGTCCGGATAGAGCAGCCGCACCACCCCGAACCCGAGCGCCCCGCCGACGAGCTGGGCGGCGACGAACGCGGCGACGCAGGACGGGTCGATCCCCGCAAACGTGTCGGTCAGCGATCGAGCTGCCGTGATGGCGGGATTGGCAAAGCTGGTGCTCGAGGTGAACCAGTAGGCAGCGGCGATGTATCCGCCGACGGCAAAGGGCACGGCGGTACGCCGAGTGCGGGCCACACCGAAGACCACGAGCACCAGGCCGAGGGTGGCGACGACCTCGCCGAGGAGCAGGCCGGTGCCGCCCCTGGAGTGCCGGCTCAGCGTCACGGCGGGCAGGTCATACATCAGGTTGGCGATGACGACTCCGCCTGCTGTGCCGAGGAACTGGGCCGCCACGAAGACCGCGGCGTCTCCCGCGCTGACCGCCCTGAAGCCGAGCTCCACGAGGGTGACGATCGGGTTGAACGCAGCAGACACCGGACCCAGGGCGAGGATCAGCGCGATCAGCGCCGCGCCGGTGGCGATGCTGTTCTCGAGCAGCTGCAGGCCGGTGTCGGTGCTGAGGCGGGCCGCCATGATGCCGGAGCCGACCACGGCGGTGGCGAGAAACGCGCTCCCGAGCAGCTCGGCGAACGCGCGTCTCAGCAGCACGTCGGGTCGATCGTGCGGCACAGCGCACCGAGGTTGTCGCGCAGCGGGCGGTAGAAGACGTTCATGCCGTCGCGGGTCCCCTCGACGAGGCCCGCCTCACTGAGCTTCTTGAGGTGGTGGCTCACGGTGGCCTCGGTGACCCCGACGGCCGGCGCGAGGTCACAGGTGCAGCAGCCGTCGGTGGAGGCGAGGACCATCGACATCAGGCGGACGCGCACCGGATCGGCGAGCGCCTTGAGGCGCAGCGCGATCTGCAGCGCGTCGGCTTCGCTCATGGCGCCGGCCGCTATCGGCGAGCAGCACACGGCAGCGGAGACGTCGAGGACGGGAAGGGCCTTGGGCACGAGTTCAACATACATCGAACTTGACAAACATCAAATCACTGGCAGCCTCGGAGACCTCCATCGAACAAGGGAACTCTCATGAGCCGCGTCCAGCTGGCCCTCAACGTCGACGACCTCCAGGCCTCGATCGCCTTCTACAGCAAGCTGTTCAACGCCGAGCCGCACAAGGTGAAGCCGGGCTACGCAAACTTCGCCCTCGCCGAGCCGCCGCTCAAGCTCGTCCTCATCGAAAACCCCGGTCAGGGCGGCTCCGTGAACCACCTCGGCGTCGAGGTCGAGTCGTCAGAGCAGGTGCACGGCGAGATCGCGCGGCTGACCGAAGAGGGCCTGTTCACCCTCGAGGAGATCGGTCAGACCTGCTGCTTCGCACCCAGGACAAGGTCTGGGTCAACGGCCCGGCAGGCGAGCGGTGGGAGGTCTACACCGTGCTGGCAGACAGCGAGACCTTTGGCGCCGGTGCGCCTGCGGGAGGCACCTGCTGCGGGGAGCCGGTCAGCACCGCAACAGCCTGCTGCTGACCCGCCGAGGTCCATGTCGCAAAACCGCCAGACATCAGCCTCTCGGCGGGCCACGATGGGTGCATGCACCAAGACGTGGAGCAGTGCCTCCGAGCCGTCCAGGCCAAGGACGCCCGCTTCGACGGATGGTTCTTCACCGCGGTCCGGACCACCGGCATCTACTGCCGCCCGAGCTGTCCCGCCGTCCCGCCGAAGGTCAAGAACATCGAGTTCCACCCGACCGCGGCGAGCGCCCAGGCAGCCGGCTTCCGGGCCTGCAAGCGGTGCCGTCCGGATGCCAGCCCCGGCAGCCCGGAGTGGGACGTCCGCGGTGACCTCGTGGCCAGGGCGGTGCGGCACATCTCCGACGGGGTCGTCGACCGCGAGGGCGTACCCGGGCTGGCGCGGCGGCTGGGATACAGCCGCCGGCAGCTCGAGCGCTCGCTGCTGGCCGAGCTGGGCGCCGGCCCGCTCGGCGTGGCCCGCGCCCAGCGGGCCCAGACGGCTCGGCTGCTGATCGAGACGACCGGCCTCGCACTGGCCGACGTCGCGTTCGCCTCCGGCTTCGGCAGCGTCCGGCAGTTCAACGACACGGTGCGCGAGGTGTTTGCCACGACCCCGAAGGAGCTGCGCGCCAAGGCGAAGCCGGGCACCCCCGCGAAGGGCACCGTCACCGTGCGGCTGCCGTTTCGCCGGCCGCTGTTCCCGGACAACCTGTTCGGCCACCTCGTCGCCACCGCTGTTCCCGGTGTCGAGGAGTGGCGTGACGGCGCCTATCGGCGCACCCTGCGGCTCCCACACGGGCACGGCGTCGTGGCGCTCGCGCCGACCCCGGAATACATCTCCTGCACCCTGCGGCTCCAGGACATGCGCGACCTCTCCGCCGCGATCGCTCGCTGCCGACGGCTGCTCGACCTTGACGCAGACCCGGTCGCCATCGACGCCCAGCTGAGCGAGGACCCACAGCTGGAACCCTTGGTACGCAAGGCACCTGGCCGTCGCGTCCCCCGCACGGTCGACGCCCATGAGCTTGCCGTCCGGGCGGTCCTCGGTCAGCAGGTCAGCACGGCTGCGGGCCGCACGCTGGCCGGGCGGCTGGTCACCGCGCTCGGCGACCCGGTCGAGGACGACACCCTGACGCACCTGTTCCCGACGGCCGAGCAGCTCCTCGACGCCGGCGACCACCTCGCCATGCCGCAGTCTCGGCGGGACACCGTGCTCCGGCTGGCCGCCGCCCTGGCAAGCGGCGACCTCGACCTCGATCCCGGTGCGGACCGTGGCGAGGCGCGCGCCCAGCTGGCCGCCCTGAAAGGGATCGGTCCCTGGACTGTCGAGACCGTCGCGATGCGTGCCCTCGGCGACCCCGACGCCTTTCTCCCCACAGACCTCGGCATCACCCAGGCCCTCAAGGCTCTCGGTCCTGTCGAGCCCGACCGCTGGCGCCCGTGGCGCGCCTATGCCGTGCAGCACCTGTGGGCGCTCGGCGACCACCCGATCAACCGGATGCCAGGAGGCACCTCATGACCCACGCGATCGTCGACTCACCCCTCGGTCCCCTCACCCTCGTCGAGCGCGATGGCGCCGTCGCGGGTCTCTACATGACCGAACACAGGCACATGCCCGCTGTCGAGGGCAACCGCGACGACACCGTGCTGCCGGGGCTCCAGGAGCAGCTCGCGGCCTACTTCGCCCGAGAGCTCAAGGACTTCGACGTCGCGTTGTCCGTCGCCGGCACGTCCTTCCAGCAGCGCGTCTGGGCCGGCCTGGCGCAGATCCCGTACGGCGAGACGTGGTCCTATGCGGAGCTGGCCGAGCACATCGGCTCGCCCACAGCGGTCCGCGCCGTCGGTCTCGCCAATGGCAAGAACCCGGTCAGCATCGTGGTGCCGTGCCACCGGGTGGTGGGCAGCAACGGCAGCCTCACCGGCTATGGCGGTGGCCTCGGGCGCAAGCAGCTGCTGCTCGACCTCGAGCGGGGCCTAACCTCCACCACGTGACCGACGTCGAGCGACTGCTGGCCGAGCTCACCCTCGACGAGAAGGCGTCGCTCACCTGCGGCGCCGACATGTGGACCGTGCCGGGCATCCCACGACTCGGCATCCCGGCGGTGACCGTCACGGACGGACCCAACGGCGCCCGCGGCTCCGCGCTGCTCGGCGCCGGCCGGGTGAGCGCCGCCTGCGTCCCGTGCGGCTCGGCACTCGGCGCGTCCTGGGACCCGGCCCTCGTCGAGCAGGTCGGTGCCGTGCTCGGCGAGGAGGCTCGTACGAAGTCCGCCCGGGTGCTGCTCGCGCCGACGGTCAACATCGTCCGGTCACCCCTCGCCGGCCGCAACTTCGAGTGCTACTCCGAGGACCCACTGCTGTCGGGGTGCATCACCGCCGGCTTCGTCCGCGGCGTGCAGAGCCGCGGTGTCGCCGCGACGGTGAAGCACTTCGTCGGCAACGAGGCGGAGCACGAGCGCACCACGATCAGCAGCGACATCGACGAGCGGGCGCTGCGCGAGGTCTACCTCGTGCCGTTCGAGCACGCCGCCGCTGCAGGTGTGCAGGCCGTCATGACCTCCTACAACCGCCTCAACGGGCGCTGGTGCTCGGAGGACCCTGAGCTGCTCCACCTGCTGCGCGACGACCTCGGCTTCGACGGCGTCGTCATGACCGACTGGTTCGCGGTCGGCTCGACGCTCGGCTCGGCTGCTGCAGGTCTCGACCTGCAGATGCCCGGGCCGGCGCGCTTCTATGGCGCTCCGCTCGCTGACGCCGTCCGCACCGGCGCACTGCCTGAGGTGTCTCTCGACGCCATCGTGCGCCGCTGGCTGACGCTGGTCGACCGGCTCGACGCCTGGGGCGACTCTCCTGCGCCCGAGCGGGCAGTCGACCTCCCCGAGCACCGGTCCGTCGCACGCCGCGCCTGTGCCGACTCGACCGTGCTGCTGCGCAACGACGGGCTGCTTCCCTTGTCAGGCAAGGGTTCCGTCGCACTGATCGGCCCCAACGCGACCCGTGCGCACATCATGGGTGGCGGCTCGGCACAGCTGCGTGCCCACTACGCCCGCTCCCTCGCCGACGTGCTCGTCGAGCGGGTCGGCCAGGTTGTCGTGGAACCGGGTTGTGTGATCGACAAGACCGTGCGGCCCATCGCGATCGCCTTCGAGGTCACCTTCTCCGACCGTGACGGTGAGGTGGTCGGCACGAGCACCGAGCGCGACGGCCGACTGCTGTGGTTTGACGCGCCCCTCGAGGGGCTCGACGCCAACCGGTTCACCTTCACCGCGCGTGGCACCCTCGCGGTCAGCCACACCGGGCTGCACCGCTTCGCGCTGGTGCAGGCCGGCCGGGCCCGCGTGACGGTGGACGGCGTGGTGGTCCTGGACGGCTTCGCGGACGTGCCCCCGCCCGGGACCGAGCTGTTCGGTCTGGGGTCGGTCGAGGTCGAGGCGCTCGTCGCGCTGACAGCGGGCACGTCGGTCGAGGTGGTCATCGACTACAGCACCGAGGGCGCCGTGATCCTGCACGGCTGCAAGATCGGCCACCGGCCGCCCGCAGACATCGACCTGATGGCGCTGGCCGTGCAGGCGGCGAGCGACGCTGACGTCGCGGTCGTGGTCGTCGGGACCAGCGACGAGTGGGAGAGCGAGGGCGAGGACCGCGACTCGCTGCACCTGCCGGGCGCGCAGGACGAGCTGGTGCGCCGGGTCTGCGCGGCCAACCCGAGGACCGTCGTCGTCGTCAACGCGGGCGCGCCGGTGCAGCTGGACTGGGCGGACGAGGCCGCCGCCATCGTCGTCCCGTGGCTCGGCGGACAGGAGATGGCGGAGGCGCTCGCCGACGTGCTGCTCGGCGTCTCCGAACCCGGCGGTCGCCTCCCGGTCACGGTGCCACTTCGCATCGAGCACACCCCGTCGTACGGCGCCTTCCCGGGGAGCAACCATCACGTCGGCTATGCCGAGGGGCTGCTGGTGGGCTATCGCTGGTTTGACTCGCGTCGGCTGCCGGTGCGCTACCCGTTCGGTCACGGGCTGTCGTACACGACCTTCTCGTGGACCGACCCGCGGGTGACCGCCGAGGGCGTCGAGGTGACGGTCACCAACACCGGCGATCGCCGCGGCGCCGAGGTGGTGCAGGCCTATGTCGAACCGCCGCCAGGACCGCTGTTCCGGCCGCGCCGCGAGCTCCGCGCCTTCCAGAAGGTCTGGCTCGACCCGGGCCAGACCGAGACGGTGCGGCTGCAGCTGGGCGACAGGGCGTTCGCGTACTGGGACCCGGCGACCTCCGAGACGGCACATCTCCAGGAGCGTCTCGGCGATGGCGCCGTGGTCCCGGCCGGGTCGAGCACCGGCTGGCGTGACAAGGCCGGCTGGTACGAGGACCCGGGCGAGCACCGGGTGCACGTCGCGCGGTCAGCAGCCGAGGTCGTCGCGAGCCTGGTGGTCGTCCGGCCTTAGACGCGGGCGGTGTCCCGACGGAAGCGCACGGCCGCGCCGACCGAGAAGATCGCCGTCCACACCACGACGTTGACGAGCGCGCTGACAAGCCGGCCGTCGTGCGTCAGTGGGTTGCGGGCCACCTCGCCGACGCCATAGACCGGCGTGAGCTTGGCGATCGCGCGAAAGCCGCTCGACAGCTGGTTCAGCGGGATGAACAGGCCGCCGGCGAACGACAGCAGCGCGAGCACCGGACCGAGGACCTGCATGACGTTCTCGCTGGGCAGCAGGTATCCCATGAACAGCCCGAAGGCTGCGAAGACCAGCGAGCACGCCCAGGCGAGCAGCGCCGTGCTGATCCACGCCGACGACGGCATCGCGGCCTCCGACGTGGACCCGACGGCATAGACGACGGCGACCGCGATCGCGCTCATGGCCAGCGCGACGGCGAGCTTGGTGGCGATGTAGGCGGCGGGCTTCAGCGGGGTGAGCCGCAGCTGGCGGCTCCAACCGGCAGCCCGCTCGAGCGACACCGACGCCCCGGCGCTGGTGCTTGCCAGCATCGCGCCGTAGACGGCCATGCTGACGAGGACGTAGGCGATGACGTTGCCGCTGCCCGCCCTGTCGTGGGCCTGGCTGTTGCCGACCCCGAAGATCTCGAAGAACACCGGTGGCATGACGACCGTGAAGATCAGGGTCCGTCGGTTGCGGATCATCCGGCGCAGCTCGATGCGCAGGATGGCCGGGCTGATCACGCCGCGTTCCCGTCGGAGGTGAGGGCGAGGAAGACGTCCTCGAGGTTCTCGGCGGTGATCTCGAGGTCGTAGGCCGACGTCTTCGTCAGCAGGTGGCGCGCGATCGCGTCCGAGTCGCGGCCCGTCAGGAGCACCGTGTCGCCGCGCACCTCCACGGCCTCGACGCCAGGAAGCTTTGCCAGCGTCGTCTCGTCCGCCCCGGGCAGCGTCGCGCGGACGGTGCGACCGGCGGCCATCGCCTTGACCTCGGCAGCGCTGCCGTCGGCCACCACGTGTCCGCGCCGCATGAGCACGATCCGGTCGGCGTATGCGTCGGCCTCGTCGAGGTAGTGCGTCGCGAACAGGATGGTCCGGCCGCGCCCGGCGTCCTCGCGGATCGCGGCCCAGAACTCCCGACGGCCCTCGACGTCCATGCCGGTCGTCGGCTCGTCGAGCACCAGCAGCTCGGGGTCGGGGACGAGTGCCATGGCAAACCGCAGCCGCTGCTGCTGCCCGCCGGAGCACTTGCCCACGAGGCGATCTGCGATCTCGAGGAGGCCGGCGCGCTGCAGCACCTCGTCGACCGGCCGGGTCTGGCGGAACAGCGCGGCGGTGTACTGCACGGTCTCCCGCACGGTGAGGTCCTTCAACAGCCCGCCGGTCTGCATGACGGCCGAGACCAGTCCCGCGGCGATGGCCTCGGTCGGTGTGCGACCGAGCACCGAGACCGTGCCCGAGGTCGGACGGGCCAGGCCGAGCACGATGTCGATGGTGGTCGTCTTGCCGGCGCCGTTCGGACCGAGGAAGGCGACCACCTCGCCGCGCGCGATCGTGAGGTCGATCCCGTCGACCGCACGCACCTCGCCGAAGTGCTTGCGGACGGCGGTCAGCTCGAGCGCGTTCGTCACGTGAGCCGCTTCCTCGCGATCGCCGACGCCCGGCGGCGCAGACCGGTGGGCAGCAGCTTCGTCGCGGTGACGATCACCTTGTACTGCGGGCCGGCAATGCTCAGCGTCCGGCCGCGGTCGAGGTCACGGAGCGCCTCCCGCACCACCTGGTCGGTCGACAGCCAGAGGAGCTCGGGAACCGCGGTCATGTCCATGCTCGCGCGGTCGTGGAACTCGGTGTGCGTGAAGCCGGGGCAGACCGCCACGGCCCGGACCCCGCGATGGCGGTACTGGAGGTCGAGCGACTCGGTGAAGTTGGTGACCCAGGCCTTCGACGCGGAGTAGGTCGCACCGCGGACTCCGGCGGAGAAGCCGGCGACACTGCTGATGTTGAGGATCGTGCCGCTCCCGCGCGCCAGCATCGGTGGCAGGGCAGCGTGCGTCAGGCGCAGCACCGCACGCACGTTGAGGTCGAGCATCGCGAGCTGGTCCTCGAGCGTGCTCTCGTCGAAGGGCGCCCCGAGTCCGCGGCCGGCATTGTTGACGAGCAGCTCGACGCCCTGGGCGAGTCGCTTCTCGACGAGTGCGCAGCCCTCGTCGGTGGCGAGGTCGGCAGCGATGACCTCGGCGTCCGGCACCTGGCGACGCAGCCGGTCGCCGTCCCGGGCGACGACCACCAGGTCGTACCCGCGGGCCCGGAGGGGCCCGACGAACGCGGCGCCGATCCCGGCTGTGGCCCCTGTGATGAGAGCAGTTGGCATGGGTTGCACCCTAGGCTCGGTCCGTGTTCACCCCTGACGCGGTCGACGCACGCATCCTGCAGGCGCTCGTCGCCGACCCACGCATCACCGTGAGCGAGCTCGCCGAACGGGCGGGGGTGGTCCGCAACACCGCCCAGGCGCGGCTCGAGCGGCTGCAGCGCGAGGGCGTCCTCGGCCCCAACGACCGCGGGGTGGAGATCCGGCAGCTCGGGTTCAACGTGGCCGCCGTGGTCGCGATCAACCTGCGGCACGCCGAGATCGAAGAGGCGGTCGCGGGGCTGGCCGCCAATCCCGCGGTCCTGCTGGTCGAGGAGGTCGCCGGTTCGACCGGAGACCTGCTCGTGCGGGTGGCCGCGCGGTCGACCGACGACCTGCAGCGGGTCGTGCACTCGATCCTGTCGACCGCGGGGGTCGTGTCCACGACGACCCAGGTCGTGCTCAAGACCCGGGTGCCGTTCCGGGTCGGGCCGTTGCTCGAGGAGGTGGGCAGCCCGCCCACGACAGACGACGCGTAAGACCCCAGGCTGAGCAAATTGCTCAGGGTTGGATTGATCGATTGACCCTGATGGCAGTCGAGAGCCACGCTGGCTGCTCCGCCCACGACCTGGAGCGCCTCGATGACTGCAGTGGACGACCGGCCGGCGCGCAAGCTCTACACGCCCGCTGACAGGTATGTGCCCGGCGCCCGTCCGGTGCTGCTGACCGGCGTGCAGGCGATCGCCCGGCTGCTCGTCGAGCAGCACGTCCGTGACCGATCAGCGGGGCGCAACGTGGCGTCACTGCTGTCCGGCTATCCCGGCTCGCCGCTGGGTGGTCTCGACAAGCTGCTGCACGGGCTCCCGCAGCTCAAGAGCGACCACCAGATCCACCTGGTCCCCGGCCTCAACGAGGAGCTTGGCGCCACCGCGGTCTGGGGCAGCCAGCAGGTCCCCGGCACCATGAACGTCGATGGCGTCCTCGGGGTCTGGTACGGCAAGGGCCCCGGCGTCGACCGGTCCGGCGACGCGCTGCGGCACGGCAACACCTATGGCGCCAACGCCGCCGGCGGTGTGCTCGTCATGGCCGGTGACGACCCGGGTGCCAAGTCCTCGACGGTGCCGTGCACGTCTGAGCGCACCCTCGCCTCCTTCGGCATGCCGGTCCTCACGCCGCGCAACGGCGAGGAGCTCATCACCTTCGGCATGTACGGCGTGGCGCTGAGCAGGTTGTCCGGCTGCTTCGTCGGCATCAAGGTCCTCGCCGATGTCGCTGACGGGCTGTGGACCGTCGACAAGGACTTCCAGGCCGTCGACATCACCGTCCCGCAGGTCGAGTGGAACGGTCGGCCCTGGACCTACCAGCAGTACCTGTTGAAGGACCCACGCGACTCGGTTGTCGCCGAGGCCGCCCTCGTCGGGCCGCGGTGGGAGGCCGTGCAGGCCTTCGGCGCCGCCAACCCACTGGACGAGATCACGGCCGACGCACCGGGCTCGCGCTTCGGCATCGTCAGCACGGGCACCGCCTATGACGCGACGTTGCAGGCACTGCGCGACCTCGGCATCGCGGACCCCGGCGCGGTCGGCATCAGGGTGCTGCGGGTCGGCATGCCCTACCCGCTCGGGGCCGGCCTGGTCCGCGAGTTCGCGCAGGGCCTCGAGCAGCTCCTCGTCGTCGAGGAGAAGACGTCGTTCCTCGAGGCGCAGATCAAGGACATCCTGTACGGCGTGACGGCGGCCCCTGCCGTACACGGCAAGAGAGGTCCCGATGGCCGGCTGCTCGTGCCTGCCGACGGGCAGGTCTCGGCGGACCGTCTCGACGGCGTCTTCCGCTCCCTGCTCGAGGGTCGGGTTCCCTTGGCCCCCAGGCGTTCTGGCCCGCGGATCCAGCTGTCGATCAGTCCGGTCAAGCGCGTCCCGTACTTCTGCTCCGGCTGCCCGCACAACACCTCGACGCCCGTGCCCTCAGGATCACTCGCCTCAGGCGGCATCGGCTGCCACACGATGGTGACGCTCACCGAGCGTCCCGACCAGAGCGTCCTCGCCCTGACCCAGATGGGCGGCGAGGGCAGCCAGTGGATCGGTCAGCACCTGTTCACCGATGTCGACCACATCTTCCAGAACGTCGGTGACGGGACCTTCGCGCACTCGGCTCAGCTGGCGGTGCAGTTCTGCGTCGCCGCCGGCGTCAACATCACCTACAAGATCCTCTACAACTCGGTCGTGGCGATGACCGGTGCGCAGCACGCCGAGGGCGGCCTGTCGGTGGAGAAGCTGACGCACAAGCTGCACGCCGAGGGCGTCGCGCGCATCGTGGTCGTGACCGACGAGCCACGCAAGCACCGGCGTGCCGCCTTTGCGCCAGGCGTCACCGTCCGGCACCGCGACCACATGGATGCCGTGCAGAAGGAGCTCCGCCTCGTGCCGGGGACCACGATCCTCATCTACGACCAGCAGTGCGCCAACGAGGCACGGCGGCTCCGCAAGCGCGGCAAGCAGGAGGTCCGCTCGACCCGCGTCATCATCGACGAGGCGACCTGTGAGGGCTGCGGCGACTGCGGCCAGAAGAGCAACTGCCTGTCCGTGCAGCCGGTCGAGACCGAGCTCGGTCGCAAGACCCGCATCGACCAGACCTCCTGCAACACCGACTACTCCTGCCTCAAGGGCGACTGCCCGTCGTTCCTCACGGTCCAGACCGTGAGCTCCTCCAAGAAGCCGGTGCGCAGGACCACCCCCGAGGCCCCGTCCGTCATGGACCCGGTGCTCCCGCCCTCGGCTGACGTGTTCCTCGCGGGCATCGGGGGCACCGGCATCGTCACGGTCAACCAGCTGCTCGCGACTGCGGCCCTGCGCCACGACCTCGACACCACCGGCCTCTCCGGGCTCGACCAGGTCGGCCTGTCGCAGAAGGCCGGTCCCGTGACCAGCCACCTGCGCTGTGGCGACAAGGGTCCTGCCAACCGCGTCGGCCACGCCACCGCCGACGTGATCCTCGGGTTCGACGCCCTCGTGATGGCCGACCCCAAGAACCTCGCGGTCTGCTCACCGGAGTTCACCGTCGCCGTCGTGTCGACGTCGGAGACCCCGACGGGCACGCAGGTCGCGGATGCCCAGGCGCCGAAGACCGATGTGCCGAGCCAGGTCCGCAAGATCCGCGATGCGGTCGTCAAGGTCTTCGAGATCGACGCCCTCGCCGCCAGCGAGCAGCTCTTCGGCTCCACTGCCCCCGCCAACCTGCTGCTCGTCGGTGCGGCCTACCAGCTCGGTGTCCTGCCGTTCCCCGCGGCAGCCATCGAGGACGCCATCGACCTCAACGGCGTGGCCGTGAAGGCCAACGTCGCAGCCTTCCGCTGGGGTCGCGCGGCGGTCGCCGATCCCGCGGCGTTCGCGGTGGCGACGGCCGTGGGGGCGCCGGCTCCGAAGCTCTTCGAGCTGGGTGACTCACCGCTCGACGGCGAGACCCGTCGACTCGTCGAGGTGCGGGCGCAGCTGCTGCTCGACCACTCCGGCCTGCGCACCGCCCGCGACTACGTCGCCGTCGTCGAGCGGGCATGGACCGCCGAACGTGCCGTCATGGTGGCGACCGACTACTCGCAGGCCGTCGCGCGCGGCGTCGCGCACGTCGCCGCCTACAAGGACGAGTACGAGGTCGCGCGGCTCCTCACCCGTCCCGAGCTGCTCGCCGAGGTGCAGGCGCAGGTCCCGGGTGCCACGCGCGTCCACTACAACCTGCACCCGCCGGCGCTGCGCGCGATGGGCATGGACAGCAAGCTGAAGCTCGGCGCCTGGTCGCGTCCGATGCTCAAGGCCATGGCCGCGTCCAAGGGCCTGCGTGGCACCAGGCTCGACCCGTTCGGTCGCGCCGAGGTCCGTCGGGTCGAGCGCGCGCTGCTCGCGTCCCACACGGCCCTCGTCGAGCAGCTCTCCGCGTCGCTGACGGCCGAGTCCTATGCCACCGCCGTCGCCGCGGCCGGTGCCGCCGAGCTCGTCCGCGGCTACGAGGACATCAAGCTGCGCAACGTCGAGCGCTATCGCGAAGCGCTGGCCGCCCTCGGCCTCTGAGCTGGTAGAGCAGGAGATGCACGGGAGGCGTCGAACCCTCACCGGCATGAGAACCCCAGCTCTCGTCGCCGTCTCCGCTGTGACCCTGCTTGTGCTCGCGCACCCCTCCGGTGCGGCCACCCGGCGTCTCCACCTCACCGACCCGACCGGTGACGCCAACGGCGTCAACGGCCAGGGCATCGGCCTTCCGTTGCCGTCGGCCTCGACCGGCCCGGCCGAGGTCGCCGGGGCGGACATCACCGGCATGGACCTGGTCAACCGCTTCAGGGGGGCCGGCAAGACCCGCAAGCCCAGCGGCTTCGATGTGACGCTGCACCTCGCTGCTCCGCTGCAGCAGGGCACGGTGATCACGGTGACCATGGAGTCCTCGGCGCCATGCGGTGACACCAGCACCATCCAGCTGGGTGCCGGCACGTCGGCGCTCGCGATCTGCCAGTCGTCCAAGACCGGCAGCGCCGGTGCGACCATCGGCACCACCGAGGTGTCGGCGGACAAGAAGTCGATCACGTGGAGCATCGACGGCATCTTCAAGGCCGGCACGAAGCTCTCGAGCATCGCGGCCTCGTCCAGTGTGTTCGTGCTCGGCGTCTTCGACGAGCTGAACTCGGACGCGACCTTCACCTACGGCAAGTAGCCGCCGGCGGTCAGCCGACGTACTCCCAGATCTGCATCGGCGGCATCGGCTTCCCGCGGTACGGCACCGTGGCACACAGCTGGTAGTGGGCCGCGAGCACGGGCTGCAGGGCGACCCCGCTCGAGGGCAGCTTGCCGTCCGGCAGGATGATCGCCTTGACCTGGCCGCTGGTCATGAACCCGGCCGCCCGCTTCACCTGTCCCGCGAAGTTGTAGTGGAACAGGTAGTAGTCGGTCGGGTTCGACACGTGCAGGTTGTCGTAGAGGTCGATCGGCCCGGGCACGATCCAGGCGCTGTCGGTGATCCCGCATCCTGCGAGGTGCGGCCGCAGCAACCGGGCCATGGCCTGCGGCTCTGCGAGCGGCTGGCTGTTGTGGACGACGTTGTAGTCGCGCACCCCGATCGCCACGACTGGTAGGGCCAGCAGCACCGCAGCCATCGCGGTCGACGCCCAGAGCAGCTCATACCTGCGACTGACGGCCAGGGTCACCACCGACATCGCGATCATCAGGATGGCCGTGCGGATGGAGTTGCCGGCGAATCCGGCGGCGATCGCGCCGACCATCCACCCGCCGCCGATCACCATCCAGCCCAGCTGGCGCGGGCTCGGCCGGCCCCAGCTGGGCAGCACGACCCTGCCGTGCAGGTCGGTGAAGGCCAGCGCGTACTGGAAGACCAGCAGCGTCGAGGCGGCCGAGCTGTGCGGGAGGCCCACCCGCCTGATCGGAATGGTCGCCAGCAACAGCGTGATGAGGCACGCCAGCCGGGTCGCGTCGCTCAGCCGCCGCCAGATCGCGGGCACGAACGGCAGCAGGATGGCGGTCGGGTAGATCAGCAGCAGGAAGTAGTGGGGATGGAACAGGTCCCAGCCGAACTGGTGGCCGGGGAACTCCTCGGTCTGGCCGAAGAAGACCTGGCGGGACACCTCGCCAGGACCGAGGCCCTGCACGGCGAAGAACGCGAACTCGCTGATGACGCCGACGAACCCGCCGATCGCCAGGGCGGCGACGCGCTGCACGCGCGCCCGCAGCACCAGCCCACGCGAGGCGATCAGGTCGAAGACCGACACTGCCGCGCAGAGGAACAGCGCGAGCTCGACGTGCAGCCACAGCGTCACGAACGCGAGCGCCATGCGGGTGAGGACGGCCCGGCGCTGCGACACCTGACTCACCGGGACGAGAATCGCAAACCACAGCGCCGGGAGGGCGTACTTGCCGTGCGGCGGCGTCGACAGGATCACCGCCATCGCGGCAGCGCCGAAGATGACGCCCTTCTTGAGCCCCAGCCGCAGCCCGGTGAGCGCGTTGGCCGTGTAGGCCAGCACGGCGCCGGTGCCGACGGTCCAGATGAAGTACCACAGCGCGGGACGGTCGCCGGTGATCTTGTAGAGCAGCGCCCCGACATACCAGCCGCCGGCGTTCCAGCCGTGCTCGAAGTCGATGAGCGGGACCTTGCCCTGGGCCGTCAGCTTCGAGAGGTAGAACTGCAGCTCGGGGTCGTTGCGGAACGAGAAGGGCACGATCTCGGTGAAGCCGAACGACGCGCGCGCAAACACCACGCAGGCGCAGGCGAGCAGCAGCCACCAGCTGCCCGGGAGCCGATACCACGGCCGCGGGTCGGCAGCCGGATCGGCAGGTTCACTCGGCGGGACGTCCTCGTCGTGCTCCAACGTGGTCAGGGTGGGCAAGACAACCTCTCCCGCTTCTCGCAGCCCGGGGCGCTGCCGGCCCGTGGACGACGCGAGGAAGGCTACCGGTCCTGGCGGAAGCATCCCGTCACCTCGTGGCACCTGTGTCGTTGCACCCAGTGATGGGCAGGATGGATGACCGCTGTCCTGCAACATCACCGCAACCCTCAGCAACCTCGGCAACGAGGACGCCCTGACCCGATGAGGAGCCACCAGGCATGAGAGCCCGGGCCTTGGCTTGTGCCGTGATGTGCGCAGCCCTGTTCGTGCCAGGCGTCAGTGCTGTGGCCAGCAGCCCCTCGGCGACGAGCAGCGCCGCCGCCCGCAAGCCGCACTACTCGCTGCGGGTCACCCGGGCGCTGGCCCCGGCCGGCGAGATCCGCGGTGTCAGCCTCAATCCCAACCCCACCAACCTGCTGCCGTCCACGGTGCCGGACTTCCCACGGATGGCGGCGGACGGCATCACTTCGGTGACGGCCTACATCTGGCTCTACCTCGACAGCCCGACCGGCAGCGTCATCTCGTCAGGCCCGCTCACCCCGTCGGACACGCAGCTGCAGCTGGTCTCCGCCGCCGCGTCCGCCAGCGGTCTGTCGCTGCACCTCATGCCCGTGCTCCTCGACAGCGCGACCAACACCTGGCGCGGCTACTACGTGCCCACCGACATGGCGGCCTTCTTCCGCAACTACACCGCGCAGATCGTGCACTACGCCGATCTGGCGCAGTCGCTGGGCGTGCCGCTGCTCTACGTCGGCAGCGAGAACGAGTCGATCCGCAAGCAGACCGCCTCGTGGAAGACCCTCATCGCGACCGTGCGCGCGCACTACAGCGGCGCCCTGTCCTACCTGTCGACGCCGGGTGCCACGGCGACCATCGGCTTCTGGCACTCCCTCGACCTGGCCGCCGTCTCGCCCTACTACTCCCTGGGCGAGGATGCGGAGCCGACCTACCAGCGCGCTGTCGGCGCCTGGCGCAACGACCTGATGCCGTCCGTGCGCCGGATGGCGGCCACCGTCGGGATCCCGCTCATCTTCGGAGAAGTGGGCTACCACAGCCAGTCGGGCACCTTCACCCAGCCCGCTCACGCCGGTCCCGTGACCTCGCCGCCCGCGCCGGGTGCGCAGGCCAATGCCTATGCCGCCCTCCTCGACACGGTCCCGCAGACCGGTCTGATCCATGGCGTGACGTGGTTTGCGTGGGTCGCCGGCACGACGGCGGCAGACACCAGCTATTCGCCTGCGGGCAAGCCGGCCGAGTGCGTCCTCGCCGCGCGCTGGTCGGCCGACCCCACGATCCGCCAGGAGGCAGCCTCGCCGGCCTGCGGTCTGCGGTTCGTCCTCGGCGGAGCGAGCTAGCCGCTCACCACGCGGCCACTGACCTCACCGAGGTAGCGGCCGCTCCCGGTTGTCGCGCTGATCGTCACCGTGTCGCCGTCGGCGAGGAACTCGGTGTTCCACGTCAGCTCGATGAACGACCCGCGCTGGTCGACCTCGTCGCCGCTGATGGTGCCGCTCGCAAACAGGTCACCGGTCCGCAGCGAAGCCCCGTTGGCCGTGAGGTGCGCGAGCAGCTGAGGGGCTGTCCAGTACATGCCGGCGAACGGCGGACGGCTCACCTCGCTGCCGTTGCGCCGCAACGACAGGGTGAGGTCAAACGCCCAGTGCCCGTCGACCTGCAGGTAGGCCGCCACCGGTGGATCCTGGACCGGCGCGGGCACCCGGTCCAGAGCCGCGAGCGGCACGACCCAGGGGCTGATGCTGGTCGCGAAGCTCTTGCCCAGGAAGGGTCCGAGCGGGACGTACTCATAGCTCTGGATGTCACGCGCAGACCAGTCGTTGAGGAGCACGATCCCGAAGACGTGGTCCTCGAAATCGCCTGTGGCCACGGGCGTTCCGAGCTCCGACCCGACGCCGACGACGAAGCCGACCTCGACCTCGACGTCGAGCTTTGCACTGGCGCGGTGCTCCGGACCGGGAAGCGTGAGTCCCCGCGGTCGGACGATGTCCGTCCCGCTGACGACGACCGTGCCGGCGCGGCCGTGATAGCCGACCGGCAGGTGCTTCCAGTTCGGCAGCAGCGCCTCGCCGTCAGGCCGGAACATCCTCCCGAGGTTGGTCGCGTGCTGCTCGCTGGCATAGAAGTCGACGTAGTCCGCGACCTCGAACGGCAGGTGCATCGTCACGTCGTGGAGCAAGGGCATCCCGACAAGTCCCTGCACCTGCTCGCGCACGGACGCCCATCGAGCCGGACCCTCGGCCAGGAAGCCGTTGAGGCTGTCGGCCTCGAAGGCGGGGCTCAGGTGCTCGGCCAGGTCGAGCACCCCGTCGTCCACGGCGACCCCGATCCTGCGCTGGCCGCCGGGCCTCGAGAACACCCCGTACGGCAGCGTCGTCCGGTCAAACATCGAGGCCGAGCTCCCGTGCGTCGTCGATCGGCTGGCTCGTGTCGCACGAGCCGTAGGAGTGCAGCAGCCAGCGTACGGCGGTGACCTGGTCGTCGGTGAGCATCCGAGCTCCCTGGACGAGCGCAGCCGGATCGTCCTCGCGGATCGCGTCGATCGCCTGACCCCCGGTGAGCGAGCGGGCGACGGCGAGCAGGACGTTCAGATAGCCGTGGAAGCCGGGGCCGTCCCACCCGCGCACCGCGCGGTGCAGACCAGCAGTCGCCTTGAAGGGGCGTGACTCGCGCGCCGCGACCTGGATGAACGCCGCCAGCTCCTCGTCGCCGATGCCGGCGCACCGCACCTTGCCGTAGCAGGCGCCGACGTCGGATCCCTCGACGTAGCAGGGCATCTGGCCCGGCTCACGTCCCTCCCGCGCCAAGACCCTGATGCGGTCGTCCTCCGTCGCACCCGGCCCGATGACGTGCACGTCGATCGGGCCGTCGAGCACGGACGACAGCTCGTCGAGCCGGTCACCCGGCACGAGGAAGCGACCGGTCAGCATCGGCGATGAGGTGGTGCGGAAGCGCGCGAGCGCCTTGTCCATCGACAGCGAGGTCGGCGGGAACAGCCCCGCGTCGTCGACGAGCCCCGTGAGGAGGCGGATCACCTGGCCCAGGTCCAGGGATAGCCCGGGTCCTCGACCTCATAGGCGGCCGGCCCCAGGTCGAGCGGCGCAAAGGTGTCGACCATGACGGCGAGCTCGTCCGTCGCCGCCTTGCCGAGCGCCCGCTCGACCGATCCGGGTTGGGGACCGTGCACGAAACCGCCCGGGTGCAAGGAGATCGACCCCTGGCCGATCCCGCTGCCGGCCCGCGAGGTGAAGTCGCCGCCGCAGTAGAAGAGCACCTCGTCGCTGTCGACGTTGCTGTGGTTGTAGGGGATCGGCACCGCATCGGGGTGATAGTCGAGCAGCCGCGGGACGAAGGAGCAGACGACGAACCCCGGGCCCGCGAAGGTCTGGTGCACCGTCGGCGGCTGGTGCAGCCGCCCGGTGAGCGGTTCGAAGTCGTGGATCGACAGCGCGTAGGGGTAGAGGCACCCGTCCCAGCCGACGACGTCGAAGGGATGCGACGCATAGGTGTACGTCGTGAGCCGGCCCCGTCGTCGTACCAGGACGTCTGTCTCGCCACCGTCGACGAGCAGCGGCTCCGACGGCATCCGGAAGTCGCGCTCGCAGTAGGGCGAGGCTTCGAGGACCTGGCCGTGCTTGCCGAGGTACTGGCGAGGGATCGTGACGTGGCCGCGGGCCTCCACGACCAGGGTGCGCAAGGGCCCGTCCACCACGCACCAGCGGTGCGTCGTGCCGGTGGGAACGACGACGTAGTCGCCGGGGCCGACGTCGAGCACCCCGAACACCGACTCGAGGCGGCCGCTGCCGGACTCGACGTAGACCAGCAGGTCGCCGTCGCTGTCGCGATAGAGCCCGGAGTCCTCGGACGTGACGGCGTAGGAGATCCGCACGGTGCTGTTTCCCATCAGCACCGAGCGGCCCGACGGGAGCTTGTGCGTCAGCAGGTGCCGGGGCAGCAGCACATCGGGCGCGGCCAGGTCGGCGTCGGAGGACCCGGAGGCGACCGCGTTGACGATCCGGGTCGGCAGCTCGCGGTGGTAGAGCAGGGCGCTGTCGGAGGAGAAGCCCTCCTCTCCCATCAGCTCCTCGGCATACAACCGGCCGTCGGGCTGGCGGAACTGGACGTGCCTCTTGCGGGGCACCTCACCGACCGACCGGTAGTAGGGCACTAGAGGTTTCCGCGCCTCTCCTGCTCGCGCTCGATCGCCTCGAACAGCGCCTTGAAGTTGCCCTTGCCGAAGCCGAGCGATCCGTGTCGCTCGATCAGCTCGAAGAACACCGTCGGCCGGTCCTGCACCGGCTTGGTGAAGATCTGCAGCAGGTAGCCGTCCTCGTCGCGGTCGGCCAGGATCTTCAGCTCGCGCAGCTCATCGAGTGGCACGCGGGTCTCGCCGACCCAGTTGCCGAGCTCGTCGTAGTAGCTGTCGGGGGTGTCGAGGAACTCGATGCCACGGGCGCGCATCTCGCGGACCGCGCGCACGATGTCGTTGGTGGCCAGCGCGATGTGCTGCACGCCGGGTCCGCCATAGAACTCGAGGTATTCGTCGATCTGGCTTTTGCGCTTGCCGACGGCCGGCTCGTTGAGCGGAAACTTCACCTTGAACGATCCGTCGCTGACGACCTTGGACATCAGCGCGGAGTACTCGGTGGCGATGTCGTCGCCCACGAACTCCTTCATGTTCACGAAGCCCATGACCTTGTTGTAGAAGGCGACCCAGGTGTCCATCTTGCCGAGCTCGACGTTGCCGACCACGTGGTCGATGGCCTGGAAGAAGCGCTTGTCCGGCTTGGCGACGAGCGGCTCGCGGCCGACGAAGCCGGGAAGGAACGGCCCGCTGTAGTCGGTGCGCTGCACGAGGGTGTGCCGCGTCTCGCCATAGGTCGCGATGGCAGCGGTGATGACCTTGCCGTGCTCGTCCTCGGCGACCGTCGGCTCCTGGAGGCCGGTCGCGCCGCGCTCGATCGCGAGCTGGTAGGCCCGCTCGACGTCGCTGACCCGCAGCGCCACATCGACGATCGCGTCGCCGTGGCGGGCGTGGTGCTCCCCGTCGGCGGTGCCCGCCACGACGGGTGCCGTGATGAGGAAGCGGGCGCCGCCGCTCTCGAGGAGGTACTCGGCGTGCGTGCGCGACCCGGTCTCCGGTCCGCGGTAGGCGATGAGGTTCATGCCGAAGGCACTCGCATAGAAGTGCGCGGCCTGCCGGGCGTTGCCGACGACGAACCGGATGTGGTCCCAGCCGTCGAGCGGGAAGTCGTCATGAGCTTCGTGAGCGGAGGTCATGACCAGAAGATGACCCTCCGACGGCCGCTGCGCAAGTGACCCGCTGTGCGCTGGTCAGCATGTGCAGACGGACCAGTCAGAGCCGTGGTTTGCTGGACAACATGTCCAGTCTCGACGCCCTCGACCGCTCACTGCTCCAGCTGCTGCTCACCGAGCCCCGCCTCGGCGTGCTGGAGACGTCCCGCCGGCTCGGGATCGCCCGCGGCACGGCGCAGGCGCGGATCGTCCGGATGGAGCGCGACGGGGTCGTCCGCGGCTGGGCGCCGACCGTCGAGCCCAGTGCCATGGGGTACGGCGTGATGGCCTTCGCCACCCTCGAGGTGCACCAGGGCCATGGCATCGCCGCGATCTCGGAGCACCTGCGCTCGATCCCGGAGGTGCTCGAGGCGCACACGACGAGCGGCCAGGGCGATGTGCTCTGCCGGATCGTGGCGCGCGACCATGCCGACCTCCAGCGGGTGCTGGACGCGATCACCTCCACGCAGCTGGTGGCGCGGACGTCGACCGTCATCAGCCTGACGGCGGAGGTCCCGTACCGCGTCGCCCAGCTCCTCGACTGACCGTCCTTGACGCGAAACCGTTTCGCAACGGACAGTGCACGTTGTGAACCCGTGGTGCTGCTGCGCTCTCGCCGGCGTCTTCTGCACCCGCTGCGCCGAGCGCTTCCTGATGATCCGCCGCTTCCGCAAGCAGCTCGCCCACCTCTGACCCCGCGGGGTGGTCAGCCGGCGTGCTCTTCGAAGACGAGGACGGTCTGGGTGGCGAGCACCTCGGGCAGCGACTGGATGCGCTCGAGCACGAGCTCGCGCAGGTGCTCGGCATCGCGGGTGCGCACGAGCAGCACGCCGTCGAAGTCGCCGGCGACCAGCGCGACATGGACGGCCTCCTCCAGGGCCCACGCCTTCTGACGGAACGTCTTCCACGAGTTCTGCTTGATGCGCACGTGCACATAGGCCGGCAGCCCGAGCCCCAGTGCCGCGGGGTCGACGTCCACCGTGAAGCCGCGGATGACGCCGGTGTCGCGGAGCCGCTTGACCCGCGCATACGCCGATGCCCGCGAGATCCCGACCCGGGCCGCCAGGTCACGGATCGACACCCGGGCGTCGGCACGCAGAACGTCCAGCAGTTGCCGGTCGGTGTCGTCCATGACTGGACACTCTGCCACCTCAACGGGTCAGATGCGGCAACCTGTCCAGAGACAGTGGCCGATTGCCGTACAACGAACCACACTTGAGGAATGTTCGAGGAAGCGCAGTACTTCGCCCCCGTGGTCGCGCACGACGACGGCACCCTCAAGGTGCAGCTCGGCTCGGGCCATCCCGGCTTCGCCGACCCCGCATACCGCAGCCGGCGCGACGCGCTCGCGACCCTGGCCGCCCAGTGGCGGCCGGGCCAGCCGGCCCCGACCGCCGACTACACCGACGCCGAGCACGAGGTCTGGCGCGTGGTGAGCGAGGACCTCGTCGCCAAGCACCGCACCTATGCCTGCCGGGAGTTCCTCGACGGCAAGGAGGCGCTCCAGCTGCCGAAGGACCACATCCCGCAGCTCGAGACGGTCAGCGAGATGCTGCGGCCGCTGACCGGCTACCGCTATCGGCCCGCCGCCGGCCTCGTACCACTGCGCGAGTTCTACGGATCCCTTGCGGACAAGGCGTTCTGGTCCACCCAGTACGTCCGGCACCACTCCGTCCCGCTGTACACGCCCGAGCCCGACGTGCTGCACGAGGTCGTCGGCCACGGCAACACGCTGGCCAACCCGCGGTTCACGGCGTTGTACGAGGCGGCTGGTCGCGCGACCAACCGGGTCCAGACCGATGAGGCACTGCAGTTCGTCAGCAAGGTGTTCTGGTTCACCCTCGAGTTCGGCGTGCTGCAGGAGGACGGCGAGCTCAAGACCTATGGCGCGGGCATCCTGTCGAGCCCCGGCGAGATCGAGGAGTTCCGCGGCATGACGATCCGGCCCTTGGACATCGTCGCGATGGGCACGCAGGACTACGACATCACCCACTACCAGGAGGTGCTGTTCGCGGGCCGTTCGTTCGCCGAGGTCCGCGACGTCGTGGGCGCCTTCTGGTCCGAGTGCGACGACGACTCGATCGCCGCGATGCGCCTGAGCGCCTAGCGCTCCAGCGCCTGGCGCAGGTACGGCGCCGTGATGCTCTCGGCGATGTCCAGCAGGTCCTCGGGGGTGGCAGCGGCGACGACGGTGCCACCTCGGTCACCGCCTCCCGGTCCGAGCTCGATCACCCAGTCGGCCGCGGCGACGACCTGCATGTCGTGCTCGACGGTCACGACGGTGTCGCCGGCGTCGGTGAGCCGGCCCAGCACCCGCACCAGGTCGCGCACGTTCACCGGGTGCAGCCCGCCGGTGGGCTCGTCCAGCACGAACACCGTGCCCTCACGACGCGGTCGCTGCAGCTCGGTGGCCAGCTTGATGCGCTGGGCCTCACCGCCCGAGAGCTCGGTGGCGGGCTGGCCCAGGGTCAGGTAGCCCAGGCCGACGTCGAGCAGGGTCGTGAGCGACCGGTGCACGGCGGGGATGTCGCCGAAGAACTCGGCCGCGTCGACGACGGTCATGGCCAGCACCTGACCGATGTCACGCCCGCGGTAGCGCACCTTGAGCGTCTCGGGGTTGTAGCGCGATCCGTGGCACGTGGGGCACGAGGAGTAGCTCGTGGGCAGGAACACCAGCTCGATCGCGATGAAGCCCTCGCCCTCGCACGTCGGGCACCGACCCTCGGCGACGTTGAACGAGAACCGGCCGGCGGCCCAGCCCCGCTCCTTGGCGTCGGGTGTCGCCGCGAACAGGCGGCGCACGGCGTCGAACAGCCCGGTGTACGTCGCGAGGTTCGAGCGGGGCGAGCGTCCGATGGGGCGC
>JAODND010000059.1 GCA_025465465.1 Frankiales bacterium
GCAGATCAGCAATCGCAGGGGCTTCGGATACCAAGGCACGCCAGGTGGCCCGATCTGGTCCGGCGGTGCGGTAGCCGGGTCCCGGACTGGCCCACCCGAGCTGTCATCCAGCTTCTTTGCCCATGCGGCAAAGTCCGCCAGGATGCCCACCGAGTCAGGGTAAACGGCCGCCAAGATCAGCGAAGAGAAGTGCCGCTCCCGAGCGTGGAGAGCCGGCCTTCTTTGCTCAGGCCGGCTGGATAGACGGTAGCCGGCCTTCTTCTAGGGAGAGGGCGCGCGCATCTGCGCCCCGCCGTCCGGTTCTGAACTCAGTGACGTCGCGTAGTTCGGGGCTTCGGCCTACGCAGAACAAACAGCGCAGCAGCAGCGAAGATCAGTGCCGTTGGACCGCTGGCCAGCCATACCGGTACTCCCGCGAGGCTCAGCAGCACATCCGCTAGTACGACGAACATGATAGCGCCGACCAAGACAAAGGCGGCTCGCCTCTGGCTAAGAACTCGGGTCACGAAGGCTCACTTTACCCCTGCCTGGACCAACCATGTCTTGGCATCGTCACACCGTGAAGTTCCGGCCCTGACCCCCTGCCGGGAACCGGCTGCCGTCCATGCCGGACCTTCGGGCTGGCCTTTCAGGTAAAGCCCGACCATGAGCGCACCGAAGTAGCCTGATGATGTGCCCATTCGCTGGCCGCGGTCGCGTGCGCTCGTCGTCGGCGTCAGCGTGCTCGTCCCCGCCCTGGCGGCGAACCCCGCCTACAAGGCCTGGCAGCGGCATGCGGACTACCAACAGCTGATGCACGCGACGGACGCCTACATGCCCGCCGCAAGGCTGCTCACGACACTGCCAGCACCGTCGGGAATGCGCGCCAGCCGTTGAATTCTCAGACACGAAAAGCAGTCATCCTCGGCTACGGGTGGAGCGGAACCCTGAGTCCCCGTGATGCCGCCCGGCGGTTCAAGTCCTCGTTGGGGTCAGTTGGCGCAAGTGCCGTCGTCGCCCGGTGCGAGCCCTTGAGGCTGCGCTTTTGCCGGGTGGATGCGGTTCTCCAAGGTCAGCCCCTAGCGGTCTTGATCACGTCGCTCCGAGGCAAGACCGTGGCCTCGATCCTGGACCTGTCCCTTTACTTGCCACCGACAAGACGGTGGCTCAAGGCCGAGATCATCGACTGAGGAAACTCCCGGCTCACCGCGACCGCAACAGGCGAGAACAGCCGGCCAGGCACCCACGTCGGTTCACCGGCATATCCCTGGTGGAGAGGTGCCGCTCCCAAGACTCGCCGTGGTTCCTCGCAGCAAGACCGGGTACAGGACCGACCGTGTATCCGGCACGAGCGGTTCGCCTGGCCGTCACAGCGGCCCTCACTGGCGTGTTTGCGTTCTTGACCATCCTGCAGGCTCTGCGAGGGCACTTGATGCTGGCTGTCATCTACCTGGCATTCGCAGTGATCTCCGGTTTCCGGGTGTGGCTGCTCGTTGCCCGTAACCAGCCGGTCCCGCATTCGGCGGCCGCGATCCACATGCTGATGGGAAAGAAGGCCCTGCCTCCCAAGAACGAATAGTGAGGGCACTCCGTCGACCGAGATGACCGGGCGCCTAGCCTCGCAAGCTGCTGTCGGGGGTGGTCACGGGTTGCATCAGCGCCGCCGTCAACGCGGCCAAGTGCTGCATTCTCCTTCCGAACGAGGCTCATCCGGTCGAGCGGGTAACAACGGACTACCTCTACGACCAGCGCTCATCGTCGTGGTGGATCGCAGGCTATCCGCACGGGTGATGCCACCACCCGCCGCTTGAACCCGAACCTCGAGTTCCTAACCAGGCGGCCGGTGCCTCCGGCCGTGGAAGGCCAGCATGATGGCGGCGAATGCTGAGACATACCCGGCCGCGGCGCCGATGGCAGCTCCTTGAGCGTGGTGCTGATCAAGTGAGGCGCCGATGGCGGCTCCGATGAGAAGCCCCAGCAGGCCGAGCGCAACGACGACGGCGAGGGTGGCCCGAGGACCGATGCGAGTCGCGACCCGCTGCGCGGCCGCTCCCACCTCCGCGTCTTGCATTGTCAGCTTGCCGGTTCGCCTGACGCGCCTGTCGAGGTACCAAAGATCACCGGTACCCAGAAGGACGACGACCGTGACGGCGACCGCAACGGGCACGGAGAACAGAAAGAACGCCGCCGGGATGATGACGACGTCGTAGAGCGTGCTCATCAGGGCTATACGCCGCCAGCGCTGTTGGAACGACCTTTCGCTGCTCATCACAAGCCCACCGTATCGGCGCACAGTGCGGAGCCAACAACCGACAAGCGGCGCTCTGCGGTGCTCGCTACCCCGCGGCTCGCGATGCCATCATTCGCTGGTGACTCAGACCAGATGGCCCTACTTCGGGCCAGTGGAGTTCGCCCTCTTCAACATTGTCTGCATCGGCGGCGCAGTGGCTTTCGTGGTCACGACAGACCATCCACTGGTCCAGCTGGTCATCGCTGGGCTGTTGGTCGCAGGCATATGGTTCTTCGCGTTCCGATGGGCTCGGGCGGTCCTTCGTGTCCGCGCAAGGCACAAGCGCATGTAGCGCTTCAGGCGATGCCCGAAGACGAATTGAGCCGGCCTTCTTTGCTCAGGCCGGCTGGATAGACGGTTGCCAGGCCTTACTCACCGACCGGGGCAGGCCCTACCGTGAGTCCGTGCCAGAGGAACAGGACACAGCGCCGACCCCGGATGCGTTTCTGGAGCGGACGGTGGCCCACGCCGAGTTGGTCGTGGCTGCCGAGGACGGCTGGCCCACGTACGACGCTGGCATCGCATTTCAGAGTCTTGCAATGAGCGGGATGTCGGGGACGCCCGAAGGCCACTATGTAGCAGAGGAACCATCTCGCTTGTACCTCATTCGGGGTGCCTTGACTGATGCGATGGACGCTCCTGGTCGGGGTTCGCCTGAGCAAGATGTCGCTGCAGTGCGGGACATGAAGCGTGCCGCCGCTGAGTGGCTCGCGGTCGTCGGTGAGCCGGAGCCTCGTTCGGCCTATCTCGACAGATGGGTCCACGACGAGTGCGGGTACGAACGGAAATCGACGTAGCGAGGCTAGGCGCGGCTACACAGTCGAATGGATACCGTGCCGGTGTGATCAGGCGATGGCAACTGGCGCTTACCTTCGTCGCGCTCTTGGCGTCGTATCTGGTCATTCGAGTCGTACAGGGCGAGCCGCAGACGACAGTCCGAGGCGTTGTCGCCTGGGGCGTTGCGTTTGTCGTTTCCGTGCTCGTGCTCCTGTGCACAGTCCTGGCGGGAAGACGCCGTTAGAGATGCTCGCCGCGCGGCGGCTATGTGCCGTTGGACATTGTGCCGGTGAGCCCTTTGGGGCTGAGCAGATGGCGTCGGACTATCTCGCCGTCGCGCTGGGAGACACCTGGTGGAGCGCAGGCGTTACTCACCCCGGGCCGCCATCGTCACCCTGCCAACAGGGCCACTCCGAAGAGGAGGAGCCACAATCCGAAGATCACGATCGTTCCGACGTTGGGGGCTCCAACACGGAGCCGGCCATGGCGCATGGCATCCAGCCTGGCTCGCTCGCGGGCGGCCAGTCGCGGTGCTATCGACAGACACACAAGTCCCGCAAGAACAACGAGTCCGCCCGCAACGCGCATCCACGCATGGTGCCATCCGCGACGCCGACCCACGTCACTCTGACCCGAGCTTCTCCTCGCTCACGGCAGGCCGAGCGGGAAGCTGTTGAGTTGCTGACGCGCATCGAGGAATGAGAAACGCCACTCGATGAACTGGAGCAGCACCCAGGTGATGGAAGCAGGCGTTACCCTCTGACGAGTGAGGCGGTCTCGACCTTCGGCCGGTCGCTCAGGGCGAAGTAGACGATGAGCCCGATCAGCGGAAGGATGTAGGCGCCGGCGAACAGGTAGCCGAGTGCCCAACCCCTGGCCTTGAGGTCTCGGCCAGCCATGAAGAAGCATGCGATGGCAAGGACGATGTTCAGGCCGTACGCGGCGGTGCGGGAGTCGGCGGGACCTGCCAGGGCAAGAGCTCCGAAGGCGCAGCAGACGACTGACATGGCGAGGATCTGGTTGCGGCTCAACGTTGACTCCCTGGGTTGCCGGGATCATGACATCGACGACAATCCTCCCGCTACGGTCCCTGTCCAATGTGCGTGCAGGCCTACGGGAGCAGGGCCCGAGTAGACGCGGCGCTATCCGCACGGCCTTGGCCCGCTCGCCACGCCATTGTCGGGTCAAGAGTGAGCGCCTGCCTGACGTGATGGAACCTGTTCGGCGGCTCGGGGAGTCTTGAGGGTGTGCAGCCTGACTTAGAGGACGTCATTCGTTCTCGGTATGAGGTGCTGCGTCGTGCTGCCTATGTGCTGACGGGTGACCTGCACAGTGCTGATGATCTAGTGCAGACGACTTTTCTCAAGGTTGTGCGGCATTGGCGCAGGGTGTCTGTCGCGGCGGACATTGACGCTTACCTGTACACGGTTCTGATGCGTACTCACCGCTCGCAGCTGCGCCGTCACTGGCGAGTTGAACAACCGACGGACCCCGTTCCGGAGAGCGGTGTGGACGAGGACCTGGCCGTGCTCGACCGTGAGGGCCTAAGAGAGGCACTGAGACGGCTCAGCCCGGCCCACCGTCAGGTGCTGGTTCTTCGGTTCATGGCGGACTGGAGCGAGGCAGAGTGTGCGGCCGCCCTGGGCTGCTCAGTGGGAACGGTGAAGAGCCGCACTTCCAGAGCGCTGGTGGCCCTGCGCAAGCAACCTGAAGCGATTGGCGAAGGAGCCCTTGATGGCTGATCTGACTCGTGCTTTGAGCGAGCTGCTAGACGCTCCACCACACCCCGACCCCGTCGGCGCCGTCATCGCACAGGGTCGCGGACGCCGGCGACGTCAGATGGCCTCGGCAGTGACAGCAGTCGTCCTCACAGCCGGTGGCGCGGCGGCCTGGGGGCTGACGTACGGCGGAGCCAAGACAACGCTGGCCACGCCACCTCCGGCTTCGTCGCCTCCATTCCGGCCGATCGACGACTCCGCAGTGACGGAATGCATGATTGGCAAGGGTTGGCAGCCGAACGGACCAAGCGGCTTCCAAATCGCCGGCCCTGGGGTCGACCCCCGAATGCCAGATCGGAGGTTCGAGGCCGATCGGGCCGACTGCATCACCGCCCAGGGCGTGCACGTGGTCGTTCAAGCGGCGCCCATAGGCGTCCCTTACGACGAGAGCACAGCCCCGAACTGGTTCCGCAACCGCCCGGCGCTTGGATCGGACCTGCAACGCAAAGCCGCGGGAGGCGACAACTGCGGCTACTTCGACCTCGGCTTGCAAGGCCAGCTACCCAGCAGCGCTCACAGCTGCATGGCGTCCGCCATCGCCGGCGCTGGCGCCGAACTGGGAGTCAGCCGCAACACCGACGAGGGCGACCCCGTGATCACCTACTACCGCGTCAGCTCACAACTGGTTGAGATCTTCACCGACGCCACCCGCGACAAGTTCGGCAGCGGAGAATGGAGCGTCGAGACGTGCGCCAGTCTCGATCCCGAAACTCTCCAGGCCACGGGCTGTCGCCCCGGATAAGGCACGGCGACTCGCGGACTCGGGACTACAAGGATGGGCCGTTTCGAGCGCAAGGAGGCGGCGTTACTGATCGCTGCGGATCGGTTCCTCATCTGCTGATTCGCGCCGGCGATCGCGGGCCTCGATGCCGTGCTGAACGCCGAGGCGAACAACCCAGTAGAGGACGTACATCGAGACCAGCCAGAGGACCAGGACAGTCAGTACGAGGTGGAGGGTAAGCGCTCAGGCCGGCTGGATAGGCGGTAACCGGGGCCCCTACTTCATCGACAGGATCCGGTGCTGCTCCTGGCTGCGACGGCAGGCTATGCGTGGTCTCCTCGGAGTCGGCTGTAGAGCACGACATCGCGCCAGCGCCCACCTCGGAACTGCGCGTGGCGGAGCACGCCTTCCCTCGTAAAGCCAGTTCGTTCGAGCCCACGCTGCGCGGGAGTGTTGTGCGTGTCCGTCCCAGCTTCGAGTCGTTCAACCGTTGTTGTGGAGAACAGGTAGTCAACGAACGCCCTTTGGGCCGCCGTGCCGAGTCCTTGGCCGCGGTGCTCGGGCAGGAGCGTCATACCGACGTTCAGCGCGCGACACGCTGAGGTTGGACCGTGCTGGACTGCGAGCCAACTGACCCGGCCCACCAACTCGTCCGCGCGCACGACGGCCAACGCGCCTTTGTCCTCACCGACCAGGCCATTCGCCTCGAAGGCCCGCTCCAGGCCCTCTGCTGCGCTGAACCCGAAAAACCCGTAAGGGTCATCGTCCGGGTTGGCTCGGCTGCCTCGCAGGCGCGGAAGGTCGTCTCGCTCAACCGCTCGAAGACGGATGTCAGCCATGAAGCTGATCGTAGAGACGCCAAGGCTCCACATGCGCATGCGGGCGAACAAGGGCTCCTCGGGCTGTAGAAGTGTGCTGCTTCCGAGCGTGAAGAGCCGGCTACTTGTTCACTTCACAGATTTGACCTGTCCGGCACTACCCTCCGCCGGTGCGTCACTTTCCGTTTCTCCCGAGGTCGTCGCGCGACTTGGAGATCGGCGACTTCTGGGCCGTCGAACTTGCTGATGGGCGCTACGGCGCAGCGCAGGTGCGCGACTTACAAGGAAGCGGTGTCGGGGCGTTGACGACGTTCGTTATGGGCGTCGTCGACTGGTCCGGCGAAGAGCTGCCGGGAGACTCAGACCTGGTCGGACGGACCGTCCTGGATCAAGGACTCGCCCGCATCGACGTCTTCACCAAGGGCGGTGCCAAGATGCTGGGGAACAGCAGCGCGACGGTCACGGGGCCGGGCCTGACCTCCGTCTACCGCGACCATGGCGTTGGCACCGTCACGTCTGTATGGGGTTGGAAGGGCATCCCTCGTGTCGTGGAACGGGCGCTGGCATGCACCAGGTAGCCGCTCGCCACGCGCAGGAACCGGCCTTCTTCTCTGCGAAGTAGGGCGGCACCTTCGTCGCTCAAGGGTTCCCGCTCCGGGGTCGACGCTTCTAGCGTGTCCCCGTTCAGCGCCTTGACGCTCGCGCAGTACCGGAACCTGGCTGCTCTGTGCCTCGTAGGAGGTATCTTCTTCCTCGCCGCAGGGCAATCTGGCTTTCGTGGCGGCGTCGACCTTGGGCTTGGCGTCACATTGTCCGCGCTCGCGATCGCGTTCGTCGCCCTCCGCCGGTATGTCGAGAAGCGGCTCGACGCGCCACTCGAATACTGGAGGGACCAGCAACGCAGACTCGGCGGGACCCTTTGGGGCGCAACGTCTGCGGCCACCGCAATCGGGGTCATTGGCCTGCCGGTCGCGCTGCTTGTCGGAGAAACGTGGGTCGCGGGCTGCGTACTCGGAGTGACAGCCCTTCCGGCGCTGCTCATCGTCGGAAAGTTGACCGGCCAGATCGGCACCTACTAGCGCGGCCCAGGTTCGACCGTCGAATGTAGGTGCCGCTGTCTACCCGTGTGAGCATGCTTTCGATGTGACAGCGACAGAGCCTCCGCGCCACAGTGAGGACCGGCAACGTTGGTGGGACGGCGCGCAGTGGCGTCCCGCCGTGTCCCCGGACGGTCATTGGTGGTTTGACGGCCGAGCGTGGGTCGCCGTTGCCGCGCAGCCTTCGCGCCAGCGGCTGCCGCGCAGGTGGCTTTTGCGCGCCAGCACGCTCGGCCTGTGCTTTACCCTCGGCGCCAGCGCGCTCGCCGTCCACCAGCTCCATCTGGCGTTCGCCGCGCCAGCAGACGTCGACACCGTGCGGCCGGCTGTTCACGCCCTTGCAGTCGCAGCGCTTGTCGCTGCCGCCGTCGGGCTGGCACAGGGAATCGGAAGCCCACCCCGTGGCGTCGCGGTGACCGCGGCAACCGGGGCCTTCACTTCCGTGGCCTGCTTCGTCATCGCGGCTGTTCTCGGCTCATCCGCGTGCGGCACGGCTTCAGACTGCGACATCGCTGGTGTGCCAGTTGCTGTGGAGGTCGGGGTAGCGGTGGCCGTTGGCCTCGGCGGTGCACTACTCGGCGGGTGGGGCCTGGGACGGGCCGCGACGATGCGGCGGAAAAAGTGACTCCTGAACGACCCGAGACCAGAACGGTAGGTGCCGCTTGCGAGGGTGAAGACCCGGCCCTCTTCACCGGGGCCGGCGGTCTGCGACGGTAGCCGGCCCTCTTCACCGGGCCGGCGGTCTGCGACGGTAGCGGCCCTCTTCACCGGGCCGGCGGTCTGCGACGGTAGCCGGCCTTCTTCGCGGTCGGGAACAGGCACTCTTCGCTGTCCGCAGACCGCGTTTACCGTCGGGTAGCGGCGCTCTGCGCGATTCGACTATTCCAAGGGAACGTCGTGGAGCCGGCGTAGCCTCAGCCCGTGAACACGCCGGAAGAGCTGATCCTCCTCGAGGAGGAGGCCGCTTCAAGTTCGAGACGGACGGCCCGTGCGGGGGCGCTGGCGATGACGCTTCTAAGTGCGGGCAGTGCTGTGTTGTCGCTGGCCCTCGCCGCCTCGAGTTCAACAGGCCGTGCACACGAACTGAATCAGAACGCTGAGGAAGCACTGTCCGTCGGTTCGGGGCTCTTCGCCTTCTTGGCTCTCCTGATCCGCAAGTCGTGCCGCGGTCGTAAAGCGAGACTGATAGCCGCTCTGACTGTTGGTGTACTGCTCGGACTGCTCGTGTTTGGCGTAACCGTTCTGGTCGACTTTGACCATCATGGTCCTGCCTGACTGGCGGGCAACCCTGGGAGTGACGAGAGCGGCTGGCCAGAGCCACGGCCACGCCGTCGAAATCATGGGCTTGCTCGTCAGTCGCTGGCTTTGTGCCGATGGATAGGTGCCGTTACCTGTTCGGCGTCTCGGCTTGACGTGAAGGTGCAACATCTCGTTGCGCGATCGGCATTGAGTGCTTCAGCGCTCCGCTCATGTAACCCCATTTGCCGGTGTCCCGAGCAGGACGCTATCCGCGTCGAGCGCACCGGGAAGCACGTCAGCGCCGCCCGACGATGTCCAGCCCTTCCTGTTGCAAGCTGGCGACGGCGACTCATCGATCACCAGCACGCTCGGCACGTCCGTCATCTTCTCGCCACCGGGAAGTGCCAGTCGCGCCACACCCCGAGGACCCGGATCGCGAACACCACGACGGCCGCCAGCGCGGCAGTCGCCGCTGCGGGCGCCCCGAGGCCGTCGCCCGCGGTCACGACCGTGGCACCGAGCACAGCGGGTACGGCGTACAGCTCGCGTCTGAGGACCACCGGGACCTCCGCGACGAGCACGTCCCGCGCGATGCCACCACCGATGCCCGTCAGGCAGCCGAGCGTGACGGCCGGCACGGCCCCGAGGCCGGCGTCGAGCGCCTTTGCCGTACCCGTCGCGACGAACAGGCCGAGGCCGGCAGCGTCGAAGATCCGGACGGGCGCGGCGATGTGGTCCAGGCGGGACGCGCCGACAAAGACGATCAGTCCGGCCGCCACTGCGACGACGAGATAGCGGGGTTCCCGCAGGGGCCACCGGCGGGGTGTCGCCGAGCAGGACGTCCCGGAGCAGGCCACCGCCCAGAGCCGTGACAGCCGATAGCACCAGCACGCCGAACAGGTCGAGCCGCTTCTCGATCGCGAGCGATGCGCCAGAGATGCCGAACACGAAGACACCGAGCAGGTCGAGGACGTCCAGAACGCTCATCCGCGCAGCTGCCGGACGCCCTGAGCGACGAACCAGGCGTCGACGACACCGAGCCCACTGCGTTGGAGCAGCCCGGTCACCGGGCTGTCCACGAGGGAGGCGAGCAGCAGCACGGCACTGGCGATGCCCGTCGCGCGGGACAGCCGCGGAGCGCCCAGGTGCGCGCCCAGGAGGGGAGTGGAGGCCATGGCGACGTAGGACGCGGCCGCCGCCGCGACGTGCGGCCCGTCACCGAAGGAGGCACCCAGCGGAGCTGCCGCGACCCCGAGCGTGGCCAGGCCGGCGGCCCCTACCGAGGTACGGAGCCCGCGGGGCAGGCCGACCGCCCAGACCGGCGCGAGCACACCGAAGCCGACCATGCCGGCGGTCATCAGGGGACGCGTCGGCACCCCGACCCGGGCCAGCTCGCTGATGTGCTCGCGGACCGGCGAGTAGCCGGCGAGGCGGGCACCCGCCAACGCCCAGGCCGAGACGAAGCAGACGGGCGCCGCGATGCCGGCGAGAGCGGGCAGTCGTCGAGGCACCACGCGAGGCTAGCGACGTGCCTGGCGTGTGATCGGGAGCGCAGGTACGTTGCGGGCACCGCATCGTCACATTGCGGGCACCGGACCCATGAGCCCCGAGGAGCATGACCGTGGCAGCGCCGCTCCGCAAGGGACGCGCTCTGGTCAACCAGCGCCTGTCAGGTGTGGCGTTCCTCCTCGTACTCGCTCTGTTGGTCTGGCTCTCGGTGGCGCTCTACAACAAGGACTTCACCGACACCGTCAACGTCTCGCTGAAGACCGACCGGGTCGGCAACCAGCTCACGGTGCATGCCGACGTGAAGGTGCGGGGAGTCGTGGTCGGCGAGGTCCGCAAGGTCACCTCGGACGGCGACCACGCGGTCCTGAAGCTCGCCCTGAAGCCCGGCCAGGTCGGCCGCATTCCACGCGATGTGCAGGCGCAGCTGCTGCCCAAGACGCTGTTCGGCGAGAAGGAGGTCGACCTCGTCGTGCCCGCCAGCGCGTCCGCCGACCACATCCGCAACGGCGACACGATCGAACAGGACCGCTCGACGACGGCGCGCGAGACCGAGACAGCGCTCAACGACCTGCTGCCGCTGCTTCGTGCCCTCAAGCCCCAGCAGCTCTCCATCACCCTGAACGCGCTCGCCACGGCCCTGCGCGGCCGAGGCGACCAGCTCGGCGCCAACGCCGTGCGGCAGGCTGCCTACCTGCGGACCTTCAACCGGTCGCTGCCGACGCTGCAGCAAGACATGCAGGGCCTGGCCGACGTCGCCAACACCTACGCCGACGCCACGCCGACCCTGCTGAGGACACTGGACAACCTCTCGTTCTCGAGCCGCTCCGTGGTCGACCAGAAGGCGCAGCTGGACACCTTCCTCAGGAGCACCGCCGACTTCGCCGCAACGGCCACGGCGATCACCGCGCAGAACGAGCAGCGCTTCGTCGACCTCGCGAGGCTCAGCCGGCCGGTGCTCGACCTCTATGAGAAGTACTCACCGATCTATGCGTGCACGCTCGGCAGCATCGTGGTGCAGCAGGTGGAGGTGGAGCGCACCGAGGGCGGCCTCCAGGGCGGTCTCCACATCACCGTGGAACCCATCAAGGACCGAAACGGCGGCTACGTCCCGGGCGACGAACCCAAGTACAAGGAGGTCCGGGACAACAAGTGCTTCGGGCTGAGGGGCCAGCGGATCCGGCCCTACCCCAACTATGCGAACCCCCAGGACGGCTACCGGGACAGCGCACCCCCGGAGGACCCAGGCCAAGGTCCCGGCGGCTGCTGCCAGAGCATCATCGCGCAGCTCGAGTCGGCACCACGGCCGGTCGCGCGACGCAGCCTTCCGACCGGGACCACGCCGCTCGAGCTGCTGCTGCTCGCACCGGCCACGGGCTCGAGCTCCTGACATCTTCCGGCGAGATGTCTTGACACAGAGGCAGTTCGTGTCAAGAGTGTGACCATGCTCACAGGAGGCGTCACGACCCGCGACGCCCTCCTGGACGCCGCCTACGACGGCGCCCTCGCCGGCGACTGGGACCGGGTGCGGATGATCGACGTGGCCCGGGCGGCCGGCGTCTCGCGGCAGACCCTCTACTACGAGTTCGGCTCCAAGGACGCGCTCGCCGAAGCGGTCGCTCTGCGTGAGGCGGCCCGCTGGATGGAGGGCGCCGACGCCGCCGTCGTCGGCCACGAGGGCAGCCCTGCCGAGGCCGTCGCAGCGGGCACGCAATGGACGCTCGAGGAGGCAGCGCGCAACCCGCTCCTCAAGGCCGTCCTCACCGACGACGCCGGCGGACTGCTGCCGTTCCTCACCACCCGCGCCGAGTTCCTGCAGCGCGCGGCGCGGGACCACTGCGCCCAGCACCTCACCTCGCACTGGCCGAGCATCCCCACTGACCGGGTCCGGCTGGTCGCCGACTCGGTGACCCGGTTGCAGTTCAGCCACCTCGTCCTCCCGGGCGGTCGCCCGGAAGAAGTCGCCCGTGACATCGCCGTTCTCGTCGAGAGCCTGCTAGGAGCCCCATGAGCACCCACGAGCTGTACACCGTTCCCGTCGAGATGGAGACGTGGGACCTGGAGGCGCAGGGCGCCGCTCGCTTCACCTGGGAGTACGACGACAGCCGCGACCAGCTGCTGAGCCTCTACCAGAAGGGCAAGGACAAGCAGTGGGACCAGGTGCACCGCATCGACTGGGACGAGCCGGTCGAGCCCTACGACCTGCTCGGCATGCCGGAGGAGGCCATCTCCATCCACGGCACCCCGATGTGGGACAAGCACTTCGCGAACGACCAGAAGGCCAAGGACGAGCTCGGCCTGCACCTGGGTGCGTGGCAGTTCAGCCAGTTCCTGCACGGCGAGCAGGGCGCCATGATCTGCTCGGCCCGCATCGTGGAGTCGGTGCCTGACCTCGACTCGAAGTTCTATGCCGCCACGCAGACCATGGACGAGGCGCGGCACGCCGAGACCTATGCCCGGTTCCTGCAGGAGAAGGTCGGGCTGCTCTATCCCATCAACGAGCACCTGAAGTCGCTGCTCGACGACACGCTGTCCGACAGCCGTTGGGACATGCCCTATCTCGGGATGCAGGTCCTCATCGAGGGACTGGCGCTCGCCGCCTTCGGCCTGCTCCGCGACATGACCACCAAGCCGCTGCCCAAGCAGATCCTGGCCTACGTGATGCAGGACGAGGCCCGGCATGTCGCCTTCGGCCGCATCGCGCTGCGCGACTACTACAAGGAGCTGTCCTCGGCGGAGCTCGCCGAGCGCGAGGAGTTCGTCGTCGAGGGGTGCTACCTCATGCGATCGAGGTTCCGGCAGCAGGAGGTCTGGGAAAACATGGGTCTCGACGTCGATGCCTGCCTCGAGGCCGTCGAGTCCGCTCCCTACTACCAGGCCTATCAGTCGCTGCTCTTCCAGCGGATCGTGCCGTGCGTGAAGGACATCGGGCTCTGGGGCGACAAGGTGCAAAAGGCCTACGCCGACATGGGCGTGCTCGACATGGCTGGCATCGACCTCGACGCGCTGATGAAGAACGACGAGGACCAGGCTGAGCTCGTCGATGCCGAGAAGGCGGAGCTGGCCGCACGCAAGCAGCAGGTCGACCACGTCATCGCACTGGCAGACTGAGGAGCAGCCGGACTAGTTTCGGCCCGGTGGAGTGGATCGAGCACGGCGAGCGGTCCCTGTACGAGTCGCCGTGGGTGTCGTTGCGGCTGGTCGACGTCGAGGTTCCTGGTGGCGCCAGGTTCGAGCACCACGTCATCCGGCGGCCGCTGCCGGCAGCGGGGACGGTCGTCGTCGGACCGGACGGGGTGCTCCTGCTCTGGCGGCACCGCTTCATCACGCGCAGCTGGGGCTGGGAGGTGCCCGCCGGCCGGGTCGAGGAGGGTGAGGCGATCGAGGTCGGGGCCGCCCGCGAGGTGCTCGAGGAGACCGGATGGCGGCCCGGGCCGCTGCGTCACCTGTTCGGCTGCTATCCGACCAACGGCATCTCCGACGGGCGCTTCGAGCTGTTCGCCGCGGAGGGTGCGACCTATGTCGGGGAGCCGTCGGACCCATCCGAGGCCTCCCGCGTCGAGTGGGTCCCGGTGGCCCGGGTGCGGGAACTGCTGCGGGAAGGTGCGGTCCAGGACGGGCTGTCGCTGACGGCGCTCACCTGGTGGCTCTTGCACGAGCTGACCTGAACGCGTGCGCCCTAGTCGTCAGCGGCCTCACGCGACAACAGGCTCAGCAGCAGGCGGCGGAAGCTGGCGAGGCGCTCGGGGGCCGTGCCCTCGGCGGCGGCCCAGGAGTCGAGGCGGCAGGAGCTGCCGAGATGGTCGCAGCCGACCGGGCACTCCTCGGCGCCGGGTGCGAGGTCGGGGAAGGCTGCCAGCACCCCGGCGGCAGTCACGTGCCCGAGACCGAAGGACCGCACGCCGGGCGTGTCGATGACGGTGCCGCCGCCCGGCAGCTCCAGCGCGATCGCCGAGGACGACGTGTGCCGTCCCTTGCCCACGCCGGTCACCTCACCGACCGCCCGAAAGGCGTCGGGGACGAGCTGGTTGACGAGCGTCGACTTGCCCACTCCCGACTGGCCGAAGAGCACGGATCGCTTGCCCTGCAGACGTTCTCGCAGCTCGTCGACCCCCGAGCCCCGGCCGGTGACGACCGCCTCGACACCCAGCGGCTCATAAAGGGCCAGCAAGTCGGACGCCGGCGCAAGGTCCGACTTCGTGAGGCAGAGCAGGGGCGTCAGGCCCCCGTCGTACGCCGCGACCAGGCACCGGTCGACCAGCCGCGGCCGCGGGACGGGGTCGGCCAGCGCGGTGACGACGACGAGGATCTCGGCGTTGGCGACGACCGCCCGCTCGAGCGGGTCGTTGTCGTCGGGCGAGCGGCGCAGCAAGGACGTGCGGGGCTCGCAGCGCACCACCCGGGCCAGCGAGTCGGGGCGACCGGAGACATCGCCGACGACCGCGACCCGGTCGCCGACGACGACGGCGCGGCGACCCAGCTCGCGGGCCCGGACCGCGGTGACCAGCGCGCCGTCGACTCGCACCCGGTAGCGGCCACGGTCGACGGTGACCACGTCACCCAAGACCGCGTCGCCGTGGGAGGGACGCGACTTGGTGCGCGGGCGGGTGCTGCGCGGCGGACGTACGCGCACGTCGTCCTCGTCGAGCTCCCGCGGCACTAGATCCCCAACATGGAGGTCCACGAGCCGACGAAGTCGGGCACCGTCTTGCGTGTCGTGGCGATGTCGTCGACCTCGATGCCCGCGACGCCCAGTCCGAGCACGGCCCATGCCATGGCCACTCGGTGGTCGTCGTAGGACGAGAGCAGCCCAGGTCGGAGGGGGCGGGGCACCACGACCAGACCGTCGTCGGTCTCGGTGACGTCGCCGCCGAGGGAGTTCAGCTCCGTGGCCAGTGCCTTGAGCCGGTCGGTCTCCTGCAGGCGGATGTGCGCGACCCCGCGGAACTGCGACGGCGAGGCGGCCAGCGCGGCCAGCGCCGTCAGCACCATCGTGAGCTCGGGGGCGTCTCCCAGGTCGGCGTCGATCCCGACCAGGCCAGCGCCCGCCGAGACGGTCACCGAGGTGGGTGTTCGAGTGACGACGCCGCCCATCTGCTCGAGCAGGTCCGGCAGGACCGAACCCGGCTGCCGGGTGTGGGCGGGCCAACCCTCGACCGTCACGGACCCGCCGGTGACCAGCGGCGCAGCGAGGTAGGCCGCCGCGGTGGACAGGTCGGGCTCGACGACGGCGTCGCGGGCCAGCAGCGGCCCGGGCGACACGCGCCACACCCCGGGCACCGAGTCGTCGACGTGGGCTCCCGCGACCCGGAGCGCGTCGACCGTCATCTCGAGGTGAGGCACCGAGGGCAGGCGGTCACCGACGTGCTGGACCGCGACGCCCTCCTCGAAGCGTGCCCCAGCCAGCAGCAGGCCGCTGATCAGCTGGGAGCTCTGCGAGGCATCCACCGTGACCGCGCCGCCGGGCACCGAGCCGCTGCCGTGCACGGTCGTCGGCAAGCCCTCGACGGAGCTCAGCGAAACGCCGAGGGACGCCAGTGCCTGCAGCAGCGGGGACAGCGGGCGCTCGCGCACCCGCGGGTCGCCGTCGAAGGTGACCGAGCCCGTCCCGAGGGCGGCGACCGCAGGCAGGAAGCGCGTCACGGTGCCGGCGTTGCCGACGTCGATCGACGATCCCGTCGGGCTGAGCGGACCGGGGACGCCGTCGACGACCCAGTCCTCGCCGTCGTCGGCGACGGGAACCCCGAGGACCCGCAGGGCGTCAGCCATCAGCTCGGTGTCGCGGCTGCGGAGGGGGCGGCGCACGACGCTGCGCCCGTCGGCCAGCGCAGCGAGCACGAGGGCGCGGTTGGTCAGCGACTTGGAGCCGGGCAGCCCGACGGTGGCGTCGAGCGGGTTCGTCGGGCGGGGCGCGATCCAGTGCACGGCGAACATCCTCCCAGGCCCGTATCCTCGACCTCGACATGTTGCGCGCCCTCCCGGCTCTGGCCGCCTCTCTGGCCGCTGCCGTCCTCCTGTCGGGCTGCAGCGGTTCGAGCGCGCCCGCAGCCGTGGACACCGCCGCCCCGATCGTCTCCCTCGCCCCGACGCCGAGCCCGACACCGTGCCCTCCGGTCGCGGGCAAGCCCTACCAGTGGCCGGCCGGCGTGCCGAAGGACCTGCCCAAGCCGCCCGGATCGACCTATGTGTCCGCGACCACCAGCATCGACAAGGTCACGATCGTGCGCCTCAGCAGCACCACGTCCCTGCAGCAGTCGGTGCTGTTCGTGCTCAAGGAGGTGAGCAAGGCCGGCTTCACCCTGGGTCGTGGCGATGCCGAGCCCGCCGAGGCCGACGCACCGTTCGGGCGCGGCGACATCCGGGGCATCTACAAGATGCTGAGCCGCGACACCTGCAGCACCGACTGGCTGGTCGCCACCGCCAAGGTGACCTTCGGCAACACCAGCCCCGTGCTGCCCACCGCCTCCCGCGGCCCGAGCTCCTCCCCGCTCCCCTTCGGCTGACGGGTGGACGTCGGCGTCCTGCTCCAGGTCGTACTCGCGGGCCTGTCCACGGGCGCCGTGCTGGGGCTGGTGGGGCTGGGGTTCAGCCTCGTCGCCGGGACCTCGCGCGTGCTGCCGTTCGCCCACGGGGATGTCGTGGTCGCTGCCGTCTTCACCGGCGTGCTCGTCGTGCTCGGCCGCACGCCTGTCGCGCAGGACCTCGCCGGCCCCGAGTCGGTCGCGTTCATCGGGTTGGTCCTGCTGGCCGGCGCCGCCCTGTCCGGCCTGGTGGCGCTCGTGGTGGTGCGGCCCTATCGGGACCGGCCGCTCGGCTGGGTCGCCGGCGGTGTCGCCGCGGGCCTGCTGATGCGTGCCGTGCTCGGGCTGGCACTTCCCGGGCAGGCCTATGCGGTCCCCGACCCGCTTCACCTGGACGCGCTCAGCTCGGACGCACTGCTGCACCTCCCCGGTGGGACCACGCTGCCCGTGCGGACGCTGGGTGTCCTCGTGCTCGGTCTCGTGGTCGGCATCGCGGCTGAGGAGCTGCTCGTGCGGGGTCGCTTCGGCCGGTCGTTGCGTGCCGTCGCCGACGACCCGGATGCGGCCACGCTGTGCGGGATCGACCCGGGCCGCGTCCTGCTGCTGGCCTTCCTCGCGGCGGGTGTGCTCGCGGGCCTCGCCGGGCTGCTGGACGCGCCCAGCCACGCGGTGTCGGTCGACGACGGTGTGGTGCTCGGCCTGGAGGGCATCGCGGCCGCGGTCCTCGGCGGGCTCGGCTCGCTGCGGGGCGCCCTGCTCGGAGGGCTGGCGCTCGGCGTTGCGCAGCAGGTCGCCGTCCATGCCGGCGGAGCCGCGCTGCAGGACGTGGTCCCGCTCGGCGTGCTCGTCCTGCTGCTGGCGCTGCGACCCCAGGGTCTGCGCCGACGGCAACGGCAGAGCCGATGAGCGCCGTCGACGTCGCGCAGGTGCTGTACCTGCTGCTCGCCGCCCTCGGCCTGTCCCTCGCCGTCAGCTGGGCCGGCCTGCCGGTCCTCGGCGGCGGTGCCTTCCTTGCCGTCGGCGCCTACGGCACGGCGCTGCTCGGCCCCGGAGGTGAGCACTGGCCTCTGGGTCTTGCCGTGCTGGCGTCGGTCGGTCTCGGCGCCGCCGTCGGCTTCGTCGTCGCGGTCGGTGCTTCGCGGCTCGACGGGCCGCCGTTGGCGCTGGCCACCTGGGCCCTCGCCTGGCTCGTACAGCGCCTGCTGCTGGCCTACCCGGGCACCTTCGGCGGCGCCGATGGGCTCACCCGGCCGGCTCCCGCCCACCTCGTGACCCGCACGTTCGGTCTCGACCTCGAGCTGTCGCCGGCAGTGCACGTCGGGATCGCGCTGGTGTGCTGCGGCCTCGTCGTCCTCGCCCTGCTGCGGGCCGCCCGCGGCCCCGGTGGACTCGACCTCGCAGCCCTGCGCGAGGGTCCGGAGATCGCGGCGACCCTGGGCGTTCCGGTCGCGCGCCGGCGCCGAGCCGTCCTCGCCCTCGCGGGAGGCGTCATCGCCTTCGCCGGCGCGGGCAACGCGCTGCTCCTCGGCCTGGTGGTGCCGTCCGACGTGAGTCCCCTGGTCTCGTTGCAGCTCTTCGTGGCCGTCCTGCTCGGCGGTACGGCGAGGTGGTGGGGCCCGGTCCTCGGGGTGGCCGTCCTCACCGCGCTGCCGCCCGTTGCGGACGCGCTCGCGCGTGCCGCGGACGTCGACGTGGAGCGCTCCCGTGGCGTCCTCACGGCCGTGTTGCTGCTGGCTGTCGTGGTGCTGCGCGGCCCGGTCGGCCGGCGCTTCAGCCGACCCGGTCCGGCTCCCGGGCTGGCCGCCGCCGCACCTGACGCGGGCTCCGGCATCCCGGGCCGGACGGTGCTCGCCGTCGAGGACGTGCACGTCACCTACGACGGCGTGGTCGCCCTCGCCGGCGCGCACATCGACCTGCGTGCGGGGGAGGTGCATGCCCTCGTCGGTCCCAACGGCAGCGGCAAGACCACGCTGCTCAAGCAGCTCGCCAGGCACCCGCAGGCCGTGCGAACGCCGCAGCACACCGTCGTGATGCCGCACCTGGCCGCAGACCGCCAGGTCGCGGTGGGCGCCCGAGGCGGAGCCCGGTCCCGGCACGCCGTGCTGCGTCACCTGCTGGCCACACCGTCGTCCCGGATCCCTGACTCGCGGGTGCCCGACGCCCTGGCAGCGACCGGGCTGGGTCACGTCGTCGGCGCCGACCCGCAGCGGCTGACATCCGGAGACCAGCGGCTGCTCCAGGTGGCCAGGGCCGTCGCCACCGGCGCGCCGGCGCTGCTCCTCGACGAGCCGGCCGCGGGCATGACCGGCGACGAGCGGGCCCGGCTCAGGGCGGTGCTGCGGCACCTCGCGCACCGTGGCACCGCGGTCCTGCTGGTCGAGCACGACATGCGACTCGTCGGTGAGGTCGCCGACCGGGTCACCGTGCTGCACCAGGGGCGGGTCCTCGCCTGTGGCACACCTGACCAGGTGCGGTCCGATCCCGCCGTGCGTCGGGCCTATCTCGGTACGTTGGGCGCGTGAGACGCCTCGCCCTGTCCCTCGTGCTCGCGCTCGGCGTGGCCGGCTGCTCCGGGGGCGCCACGGCTCCGAAGGGCGACGCGCTCGTCGTCGTCTCGGCGCCCCTCACGTCTTCGCCCTGGATCGGCGACTTCGTCAGCAAGGGCGCCCAGCTCGCGGTCAAGCAGGTCAATGCGACCCACGGCCGCCACATCAAGCTCGAGATTCTGGACAACGGCGGGTCGGCGCAGACGACGGCGGGCCAGGCCCGCCAGGCCGTCAGCGACGGCGCGGTGGCCTTCATCACCGACGGCGTTGGCGCCAGAGCCGTCGCGGCCGTCACCGACCCCGTCACGCTGCCCGTGTTCATCACGTTCGAGGGCGGCGCGTCGCTCACCGACCCCAAGGCACTGCCGTCGCTGTTCCGCCTGGCACCGGCAAACACCGACCTGTGCCGTCGGCTCGCCGACTACCTCGCAGACGTCCGGCGCGGCCAGAGCGTCGCCATCATCAGCGACGACAGCTCCTATGGCGTCGAGGGTGCGGCGAACGCGAAGGCAGACCTCGTGCACGACGAGGTGAAGGTCCTCGCCGAGCAGACCATCCCCTCCGGCGCCCGTGACGTCAGCGCCCAGGTGCTGGCCGCCCGCCGGTCCGGGGCCAAGGTGCTGGTCGTCTGGGCTCGCGCGGCAGGGCTTGCCGCCATCATCCGGACCGCCCGCAGCACCGGTTGGGACGTGCCCGTCTACACGGGTCCGGCGGGGGAGGACCCGCTGGTGCGGCAGCAGCTTGCCGACCACCCGGCGTGGCTCGAGGGCGTGGTCTTCACCTCGTTTCGCATCACGAGCGAGGTCGGCGGCGCTCCCTTCGCGGCCTACCGCAAGGCATACGAGAAGGTCTACGGGCCAAGCACTTTCGGAGTGAAGAGCGGCGGCAAGCTGGTCGTCGAGCCCCCGGACTGGTCGATGTACTCCTACGACGCGATCAACCTCATCGAGGCCGCGCTCATCCGTGCTCACGCCGTCGATCGCGCCAAGGTCTATGCGGGCATCCAGGCGATCGTCATCACGGGGGCAAACGGCGACGAGCGTGGTTTCGGCCCCGATGATCGCGAGGGCGTCAGCCCCGACGACATGTACTTCGCCTACTTCAAGGGCATGCGCTTCTTCCCCAAGCTGGACGACAAGCTCTCGACCAGCCTGCCGGTGGTGCCGCAGTAGATGTGTGGTCGCTATGCGTCGTCAGTAGGAGCGGTGGACCTGGTCGCCTGGTACGGCGTGGAGGAACCGCCGGAGGAGGAGCTCCCCCCGAGCTGGAACGTCGCCCCGACCGACCCGGTCCATGCGGTCGTCCAGTCGAAGGAGGGCGTGCGGCAGCTCCGCATCCTGCGGTGGGGACTGGTCCCGTCGTGGTCGAAGGATGCCAAGGGGGCGGCCCGCCTGATCAACGCGCGGCAGGAGTCGGTCACGACCAAGCCGGCGTTCCGCAAGGCCTACGCGGGCCGTCGGTGCCTCCTCCCCGCGGACGGCTACTACGAGTGGAAGCAAGAGGGTGCCGACAAGCAGCCGTGGTATCTCACGAGCCGGGAGCCGCTTTCCATGGCCGGGCTCTATGAGCACTGGAAGACACCTGAGGGTGACTGGCTCTCGACCTGCACGATCATCACGACGAGCGCCCCCGACGACCTCGGTGAGATCCACGACCGCGCCCCGCTGCTCGTGCCCAAGGAGCACTGGGGGGTGTGGCTGGACCGGACCGTGGCCGACCCCGGGCAGCTCCTGATCCCTGGAACGCCAGGGCTTCTCGACGCCTGGCCCGTCGGCAAGGCGGTCGGCAGCGTGCGCAACAACGGACCCGAGCTCATCGAGCCGGTCTAGGACCGTCGCCACACCGCATAGCCGGCACCGACGAGCAGCAGCGCTCCGGTGCCGGCGAGCGACAGCGCGCCCCACTGCGGCTGCAGCTGCGGCCCGACCGCCGTCACGGCGGACGGCGGTGCGAAGGACACGGCGTACGAGGTCGAGCCGGTGCCTTGGAGGTCGGCGCCGAGATAGGGGCTGTAGGACGAGGCGCGTGCGCCCGTGGCCGCCACCGCCACCAGCAGGTCGAGGGCCTTCTTCCGCTCTGCAGCGGGCGGCTGCGAGGCAGCCCACTCCCGCCACGTGAGGAAGGAGCCGAAGGGGGCCAGTTCGCGGGCGTTGAGGGCACCGACGGCGTTGAGCCGGAAGGCGAGGGTGCCGGGCCCGTCGGCGCGGGCGTCGAACGTCACCGAGGCCGTCTCGGTCCCCGACGTGCTGCCCCCGAGCGTGCCCGCGAAGGTCGCGCCGCCCGCCGTCGCGGTCGTCGCCGGCTGGGGCCCGGTGACTGCCCCGGTCGTGCCGCTCAGGGTGAGCGAGCCGGTCAGGCGCATCGGGACGCCCTGGGACGCCGAGACCTGCGCACCGCCGCTGACCGTCAGCGTCCGCGGCAGGCCGTCGCCGGTGGCCGGCAGCCGCGCGGCCGAGGGGTGGCGGGCGATGCGCAGGGCGTCGTCAAGCGGGCCGGCCAGCTCGGTCGCAGGTGCGTCTGCGCCGGTGGGGAGGATCTGGGGCTGGCTCGTCGCGTTGGTGATGGTCACGTGGACAGTGCCCGCGCCGGGCACGCGACCGCCGTCGGCCAGCGTGGCCGTCTTCCCGTCCACGCCGGTGAAGCTGACCTTGACGGTGATCGGCAGGTGCTCCGCCTCGATCTGCGGGTCGAGCCGGAGCCGTGCCGCCAGCGCCCGGTGGCCGGGGGTGAAGCCCTGCCACACCACGGCACCCTTCTGCGTGAGCGGGGGGCGCTCGCCGCCCAGTGCGGTGGCCTCGCGGGCCGGACCGCGCTCGCGGATGGCGTAGTCGCCGACGCCCTCGACGTCCAGCCGCTGCTCGAGCGACACGGTGCGGACGGTGCCGTCACCACCGATGCCGATGACGACGCGCTCGTCGTTGCGCACGGCGCCGGGCACGATCGACGGCTTCAGGCGGTCGATGCGGCCTCCCACGGCGAGGATCAGCTTGTCCTTCTGGACGTTGGCCGCCTCGGGTGTGGGAAGCGCGATGCTGTCCGCGTGCGTGACGAGCGCGGTCAGTGGGCAGGCCGTGATCGACGCCGCGAGAGCCAGCCTCAGGGTCCGCACCCTTCGAGGCTACGGTGGACCCGCATCCCACAGCTGAGAAGGAGAACCCCGTGGACCTCGACGCCCTGCGCGCCGATCTCGAGCAGGTCGTCCGCGAGAGCGAAGCCACGATCGTCGCCCTCAACGCCGAGGAGACCGACGAGGACGGCGACATCGTCGAGGACGCGGCGGCGGAGGCGGCCGACTTCACGGAGAACGACCGGGAGGAGGCCATGGTCGACGCGGCCGAGGCCCGTCGTACCGAGGCTCTTGAGGCGCTTGCCCGGATGGACGCCGGCAGCTATGGCGTGTGCGTCGAGTGCGGCACCCAGATCCCTGAGGCGCGCCTTGAGTTCCGCCCGGAGGCGGCCCGGTGCGTGGCCGACCAGGAGAAGTTCGAGGAGAACGAGGGCCAGCTGTCCCGCTAGGGCTTGCGGGCACTGCCGACGAGGTGGATGCCGGGCGTCTCGCCCTCACGCTCCTCGGCCAGCCGCAGCTCGGTCCGGACCAGGGCGCGCATCGCCTCCAGGCCGCCCGTCGCCAGCGCGCGCTCGACCGTGACCGGGGTCAGGACGGTCCGCGGCCGCACCCACTCGACGTCGAAGCCGACGTCCTCGAGCAGTGCCTGCAACCCCTCCGGCCAGAAGCACCGCGTCAGGGTGCCATCGTCGTCCGGGACCAGCACCACATCGGCGGAGCGCACATCCGCGAGCTCCGCCCAGCGACCCTGGTCGGCGAGCCGCGCGAGCCCCGTCGTCAGGCTGTCGACGCACAGCAGCATGCGCCCGCCCGGCCGCAGCACCCGCACCAGGTCGCGGGCGGTCTCCTCGGTGGCCAGCGACATCGACAGCGCCCGTGACTCCGCGACGACGGCGTCGAACGACTCGTCGGCGACCCAGCTGAGCAGCCGGGTGTCGGCGACAACCGTGTGCACTCCCGGGACAGGTCCGGCGCCGACCCGGACGACGTCGTGCCCGAGGTCGCGCAGCAGCTGGACGCGAGCCGGACCGTCGAGGCTGAGATCGAGCACCCGGGCGCGGTCCTCCGGCACCCACGCGGCGAGCTGGGCGCTGGCGACCTCGTCGTAGAACAGCCAGTACGGCGAGGTCGGAGCAGGGACGGGCGTCGGGGCACCGGCCGAGGGGTCGAGGCTCAGCACACCGGGCTCCTACCCTCATGGCGTGCCAGAAACACCGCCGCCGGAACAGACGTGGACACCGGTGGAGACGCGCAACGGGCTTGCGAGGTTCCATCTCGACGGTGCCGGTCCGGGTCTGCTCGTGCTCGGCCACGGTGCGGGTGGGGGCACCCGCACGGTGGACCTGCTGGCCGCGCGGGCCGCGGCGCACGCCGCGGGCTTCCGGGTCGCACTCGTCGAGCAGCCGTGGCGCGTGCGCGGCCGCCGGGTGGCCGAGCCACCCGCCAAGCTCGACCTGGCCTGGCTCGATGTTCTCGAGCACCTCAGCGGTGCCCCCCTCGTCGTGGGCGGCCGTAGTGCCGGGGCCCGGGTGGCCTGCCGTACGGCGGCGCAGGTCGATGCTGACGCCGTGCTGTGCCTGGCCTTCCCGCTGCACCCGCCCGGCCGGCCCGAGCGCACGCGGATGCGGGAGCTCGCGGCCGTCGAGGTGCCGGTGCTCGTCGTGCAAGGGGACCGCGATGCCTTCGGGGTGCCGCCCGGAGCGGTGCTGATCCCGGGTGCCGACCATGGGTTCAAGGTCTCCGGCGGCCTGCCCGCAGCCGGCCCGCAGGTGCGCGAGCACGTCGCCACCTGGCTCCGGTCCCTCGGCCGGCGAACACAGCCCACCTGATCACCAAGGGCTCAGGTGCTGACGTACACCTCGGTCGCCACGACCCGATCGAGCGCGACCGACACGCCCTCGACGTCGAGCAGGACCCGGTCGTCGTCGCCCTCGCCGACGGTGACCCGCTGGCCCGGCAGCAACCGGCCCGTCTCGAGCTCGCGCATGTGGTCGAGCTGGGTCTGCAGGTGCTCGTCGATGCGGCGCACGACGCACGGGGACCCGCTCGGCACGCTCGCGAGCGACTGCAGCGGCCCCGGGTCGACGACGTTGGCCGAGCCCGGGATCGGGTTGCCGTGCGGGCAGGCGCCCGGGTCGCCGAGCAGCTTCACGAGGTGCTGCTCGAGGTTGTCGCTGATGGCGTGCTCGAGGCGGCAGGCCTCCTCGTGCACCTGGCTCCACGGCACCTTGAGCACGTCGACCAGCAGCAGCTCGGCGAGCCGGTGACGGCGCAGCACGGAGGTCGCGTAGTCGCGGCCGGACTCGGTCAGGTGGAGCACCCGCTCGTCGTCGAGGGTGAGGTAGCCCTCGCGCTCGAGACGCTTGACGGTCTCGCTGACGGCCGGCGCGCTGACGCCCAGCCGCTCGACCAGGCGGGCACGCATCGGGACGATCCCGGACTCCTCGAGCTCGAGGATGGTCTCGAGGTACTGCTCCACCGCGGGATGGTGCCCGAAGCCCGGGGGACCGGCGTGCCTCTCGTGCTGCATGAACCCAGCCTACGTGGGACTACAACCGCGAAGCAGGGCGTTGTCGTGGGCATGCCAGGCGTGAGTTGCCCATCCACTGAGCGAGCGTTCGCATCGTTCACGGGTGGCACGGATCTTCTCCCGTACGACCCTGTAGCGTCCCCCGGTGTGACCGAGGAGACCGCTGAGCAGCGGAACGCGCGCTTCGAGCGCGATGCGCTGCCCTTCCTCGACCAGCTCTACTCGGCTGCCCTGCGCATGACCCGCAACCCGGCTGACGCCGAGGACCTCGTGCAGGAGACGTTCGCCAAGGCCTACTCCGCGTTCCACCAGTTCCAGGAGGGGACCAACCTCAAGGCCTGGCTGTACCGGATCCTGACGAACACGTTCATCAACAGCTATCGCAAGAAGCAGCGCCAGCCGCAGCAGTCCCCGACCGAGCAGATCGAGGACTGGCAGCTGGCCGCCGCGGAGGCTCACACCTCCAGTGGGTTGCGCAGCGCCGAGATGGAGGCGCTCGACCACCTCCCCGACTCCGACGTCAAGGAAGCCCTGCAGCAGCTTCCCGAGGACTTCCGCATGGCGGTCTACCTCGCCGACGTCGAGGGCTTCTCCTACAAGGAGA
>JAODND010000074.1 GCA_025465465.1 Frankiales bacterium
GGGGCGGTCCGCCTCGCGGCCCTCATGAAGCTGCCGGTCACCTATGTCTGGACCCACGACTCCATCGGTCTGGGCGAGGATGGGCCGACGCACCAGCCCGTCGAGCACCTGTCGGCGCTGCGGGCCATCCCCGGCCTCGACGTGGTCCGGCCCGCCGACGCCAACGAGACGGTCGCGGCCTGGGCCGCCGTCCTCCACCACACCGACCGGCCGGCCGCGTTCGCGCTGACCCGGCAGAACGTCCCGACCCTCGACCCGGCGAAGGCCGGCGGCGTCGCCAAGGGCGGCTATGTCCTCGAGGACGCCTCGGACGGGCAGCCCGACGTCCTCATCGTGGCGACCGGTTCAGAGGTGCAGATCGCGCTCGCCGCCCGCGAGGCGCTCGAGGCCGAGGGCACCACGACGCGGGTCGTCTCGATGCCGTGCATGGAGTGGTTCGAGGAGCAGGACCAGGCCTACCGTGACACCGTCCTGCCGCCCACGGTGAAGGCCCGCGTCTCGATCGAGGCGGGCGTCGCCCAGTCGTGGTGGAAGTACCTCGGCGAGGCCGGCGTCCCCTTGTCGCTCGAGCACTTCGGCGCGTCGGCGCCGTACCAGAGCCTGTACGAGCAGTTTGGGCTCACTGCAGACCGTGCCGTCGCCGCGGCGCACGCCTCGCTGGCCAAGCTCGGTCAGACCAAGGGCTCGACCACTGGCAACTAGGAGGCCATCCCATGACTGACCCACTGGCAGAGCTGTCCGCCGCAGGAGTTGCGGTCTGGCTCGACGACCTCTCGCGGGAGCGGCTGCGCACCGGCAACCTCGCCGACCTCGTCTCGACGAAGCAGGTCGTCGGTGTCACGACCAACCCGTCGATCTTCCAGAAGGCGCTGTCCGACGGCGCCGCCTACGACTCCCAGGTGAAGGACCTCGCACTCCGCGGTGTCGACCTGGGCGAGGCGGTGCGCGCCCTGACGACCTACGACGTCCGCTGGGCGTGCGACGTCCTGAAGCTGCGCTACGACGCCAGCGACGCGGTGGACGGCCGGGTGTCGATCGAGGTCGACCCGCGGCTGGCCGCGGACACCGACCGCACGGTCGCCGAGGCCGAGGCGCTCTGGTGGCTCGTCGACCGCCCGAACCTCTACATCAAGATCCCGGCCACGCTCGAAGGACTGCCCGCGATCACCGAGGTCCTCGCGCACGGCATCAGCGTCAACGTCACGCTCATCTTCGGCATCGAGCGCTACCGCGCGGTGATGGACGCGTTCCTGGCCGGTCTGGAGCAGGCCCAGGCCGGGGGTCACGACCTCACCAAGATGGCGTCGGTGGCGAGCTTCTTCGTCAGCCGGGTCGACAGCGAGGTCGACAAGCGGCTCGGCAAGGACCATCCCCTGCGCGGCAAGGCCGCCGTCGCCAACGCGCGGCTCGCGTACCAGGCCTACGAGGAGGTCTTCGGCGGCGCCCGGTGGAAGGCGCTCGAGGCCGCCGGCGCCAAACCGCAACGACCGCTGTGGGCGTCCACCGGCGTGAAGGACCCGGCCTACCGCGACACCATGTATGTCGAGGACCTGGTCGCACCCGGCACGGTCAACACGATGCCGGAGGCCACGCTGGAGGCCGTGGCGGACCATGGCGCCATCCGTCGCGACACGGTCACCGGCAACTACGCCGAGGCCAGGCAGACCTTCGACGACCTGAAGTCGGCGGGCATCGACATGGTCGACGTCACTGACGTCCTCGAGAAGGAGGGCGTGCAGAAGTTCGAGGACTCCTGGGCGGAGCTCCTCGCGTCGGTCACGGACCAGCTCGCCAAGGCGCGGCCGTGATCGTCTCGGTCACGGTCAACGGCGGCAGCCTCCGCGAGCACCAGGCCAAGGCGCTGGAGGCACTGCGGCACGACGACGTACCCACCCGGCTGCTCGCCCACGACCCGACGCTGTGGGGCCCGGACGCCGAGCAGGAGGCTCGCATCCGGTTGGGCTGGCTCGACGCGGTGGACGTGTCCTGGAAGCTCATCCCGGAGCTGCTGAAGCTCCGGGACGCGCTGCGCGGGGAGGGCATCGACCATGTCGTCCTCTGCGGCATGGGAGGCAGCTCGCTCGCCCCCGAGGTGATCTGCAAGACCGCCGAGGTCGAACTCACCGTGCTCGACTCGACGCATCCCGACCAGGTGCGGTCGGCTCTCGCGTGCGACCTGGCCAGGACGGTCGTCGTGGTGTCGAGCAAGAGCGGCGGCACCCTCGAGACCGACAGCCAGCGGCGCTCGTTCGTCGAGGCCTTCACGACCGCCGGCATCGACGCGAAGCAGCGGATCGTCGTCGTCACGGACCCGGGCTCGTCCCTCGAGCAGCTGGCCCGTGACGAGGGCTACCGCGCGGTGTTCCTCGCCGACCCTGACGTCGGTGGTCGCTACAGCGCGCTCACCGCCTTCGGACTCGTGCCGTCCGCACTCGCCGGGGCCGATGTCGAGCTGCTGCTCGACCAGGCCGCGTCCTTCGCGACCCACCTGTCCGACGACGACAACACCGGCCTGCAGCTGGGCGCCGCCCTCGGCGCCGACGGCCGGGACAAGATCGCCATCGATGCGCAGGCCTCTCCCCTGGCGGGCTTCGGCGACTGGGCGGAGCAGCTCATCGCGGAGTCAACGGGCAAGCTCGGCAAGGGCCTGCTCCCCGTCGTCATCGAGCCGGACGCGCCCGAGGCCGAGTGGCAGGCAGCGGACGTCCACGTCATCCGGGTCCTCGGCGAGACACCGCCTGTCGGCACCAGTGTCACCGGCAACCTCGGGCAGCAGTTCCTCGCCTGGGAGTACGCCGTCGCCGTGTCCGGTCGGCTGCTCGGCATCGACCCGTTCGACCAGCCCGACGTCGAGAGCGCCAAGAAGGCGGCCCGCGGCCTGCTCGACCAGCAGCCCGCACCACAGGCTCCCGCGTTCACCGACGGCAACGTGGAGGTCTACGCCACCGACGGTCTGCTCAACGGCCAGTCGACGCTTCAGGGCGCGGTGGCGCAGCTGCTGTCCGCCGTACCCGGCAACGGGTACCTCGCCGTCATGGCCTACCTCGACCGGTTCCGGGACGCCCGGCTGCACGCCGTCCGGCCGGCACTCGCGAAGCGCATCGAGCGGCCCGTGACCTTCGGCTGGGGACCGCGCTTCCTGCACTCCACCGGGCAGTACCACAAGGGTGGCCCGCCGATCGGCGTCTACCTGCAGATCACCGGCTATGTGCTGAACGACCTGCCGATCCCGGGACGGGAGTTCAGCTACGGCACGTTGATCACGGCCCAGGCCGCCGGCGACGGCAAGGTGCTCGCCGACCACGGGCGACCGGTGCTTCGCCTGCACCTCAAGCACAGCAAGGGCCTCAGCGAGATCCTGAAGGTCCTCACGTGACCAACCCGCTGCGCGACCCGCGCGACCGCAGGCTGCCGCGGGTCCCCGGCCCCTGTGCGCTCGTCGTGTTCGGCGTCACTGGCGACCTGGCCCGCAAGAAGCTCATCCCCGCGGTCTATGACCTCGCCAACCGCGGTCTGCTGCCGCCCGGCTTCGTGCTGCTCGGCTTCGCCCGCCGCGACTGGGGCGACGGCGACTTCGAGCAGATCGCCAAGGAGGCCGCGAAGAAGGGCGCCCGCACCGGCTGGCGCGAGGAGGTCTGGCATCGCATTGCCGAGGCGACGAAGTTCCTGCCGGGCTCGTTCGACGACGACGACGCCTTCGATCAGCTCGCCCAGCTGCTCAAGGACCTCGACGAGTCGCACGGCACCGACGGCAACGCCGCCTTCTACCTCTCGATCCCACCCAACGCGTTCCCGACCGTGCTCAAGCAGATGGAACGCACGGGGATGGCCGACAACGAGCAGACCAACAGCTGGCGCCGGGTGGTCGTCGAGAAGCCGTTCGGCCACGACCTGGCCTCGGCGATCGAGCTCAACCGGCTTGTCGACGAGGTGTTCACCGCCGACGACGTGTTCCGCATCGACCACTACCTCGGCAAGGAGACGGTGCAGAACCTGCTCGCCCTGCGCTTCGCCAACGAGCTGTTCGAGCCGATCTGGAACTCCCACCACATCGACTCCGTGCAGATCACCATGGCCGAGGACGTCGGCATCGAGAGCCGGGCCGGGTTCTACGAGGGCACCGGCGCCGCGCGCGACGTCCTGCAGAACCACCTGCTGCAGCTGCTCGCACTGACGGCCATGGACGAGCCCGTCCACTTCGACGCCGCGGCGCTGCGGGCCGAGAAGATCAAGGTCCTCAACGCGGTGTGCCTTCCGAAGGAGCTGGCGGCCTATGCCGTCCGCGGCCAGTACGACCAGGGCTGGCTCGCCGGCGAGCGCGTGAAGGGCTACCAGGCCGAGGAGGGCGTCAAGCCGCAGTCGACCACCGAGACGTTCGCGGCCATCCGGCTCGACGTCGAGACCCGGCGCTGGGCGGGCGTGCCGTTCTACCTGCGCACCGGCAAGCGACTTCCCCGCCGCGTCACCGAGATCGGCATCGTCTTCAAGAAGGCCCCCCATCTGCCGTTCGCGCAGAACGACACCGAGGAGCTCGGCGCCAACCAGCTCGTCGTTCGGGTCCAGCCCGACGAGGGAGTCACGTTGAGGTTCGGCTCCAAGGTCCCTGGTACGACGATGGAGGTCCGCGACGTCGCGATGGACTTCCTCTATGGCGAGGCCTTCACGGAGAACTCGCCCGAGGCCTACGAGCGGCTGCTGCTCGACGTGCTGCTCGGCGACGCCGCCCTGTTCCCCCGCAACGAGGAGGTCGAGGCGTCGTGGCGCATCATCGACCCGATCGAGGCGCTCTGGACCCATCAGGACGAGCACCACGGCGGGCCGGAGCTCTACCGCGCCGGCGAGTGGGGTCCGCGAGGCGCCGACGAGATGCTGGCCCGTGACGGACGCGCGTGGAGGCGGCCCTAGTGACAGCTCTGTGGGACACCTCGGGATCCGCCGTCATCAAGGCGCTGGCCGCCGAGCGGCGCGCGGCCGGCTCGGTCTCCTCCGGCCTCGCGCTCACGCTGGTCGCTGTGGTCGACGAGAAGCTGGTCGCGGAGGCGGAGCAGGCGGCCACCGCGGCGGCCGCGCAGCACCCCTGCCGGCTGCTCGTCGTCGTACGCCGCCGTCCTGACGCGCCGGAGCCCCGCCTCGACGCCGAGGTGTCGGTCGGCGGCCGGCTCGGCCCGGGCGAGGCCGTCGTGATGCGGATGTACGGAAGGCTCGCGCTGCACGCCGAGTCGGTCGTGCTGCCGCTGCTGGCGCCCGACGCCCCCGTGGTGACGTGGTGGTTCGGCGAGCCGCCACACCTGATCGCGCACGACCCGCTCGGCGTCATCGCCGACCGCCGGATCACCGACACCGCCGCCTCCGCCGACCCGCTCGCCGCCCTGCGGACACGAGCCGACGACTATGCCCCCGGCGACACCGACCTGGCCTGGGCCCGCACCACGTTGTGGCGATCGCTGTGCGCCTCTGCCTACGACTCGCTGTCCGGCGAGCCGCGCGCCTTCACGGTCAGCGGTGAGGCCGGCAACCCGTCGCGTGCCCTGCTCGCGGGCTGGCTCGAGCGCCGGTTGGGCTTGCCGGTCGGCACCGAGGACAGCGACGGACCCGGCGTCACCGGCGTGGTCATGCAGGTCGGTGACGACACCGTCCGCATCGAGAGGTCGGACGGCCGCACCGCCAACCTGTCCCGCACCGGTCAACCGAACCGGGCGATGCCGCTCCCCCGCCGCGACCTCGGCGACCTGCTCGCCGAGGAGCTCCGACGGCTCGACGCCGACGACACCTACGCCGAGTCGCTGGAGACGGTCACCGGGCTCCACGCGCTCTCCGACCGGCCGGCCAAGCGGACCCACGTGTGGCAGGACCCGATGGAGACCTCCGAGCCCGACCCGGCGCTGACGACCACGTGACCGGCCTGACGGTGGTCGTCCACCGCGACGCCACCGTGCTGGCCGAGGCAGTGGCAGCGCGGCTGCTGACCCGGCTGGTCGACGCGCAGGCCCAGCGCGGCCGCGCGTCGGTCGTCCTCACCGGGGGCGGCATCGGCATCGCCTCGCTGGAGGCGGTGCGACGGGCACCCGCACGCGCCGCGGTCGACTGGCGTCGCGTCGACGTCTGGTGGGGCGACGAGCGCTTCGTGCCCGCCGGCTCCGACGAACGCAACGAGGTGCAGGCCCGGCGGGCGCTGCTCGACAGCCTCGACCTCGATCCGGCCCGGGTGCACCCGATGGGCGCTCTCGGCGGCCCCGACGGGGACGACGCCGACGTGGCCGCGCAGCGCTATGCCGACGAGCTGCTCGCGGCGGCGGCCGACGACCACGACGTCCCGCTGTTCGACGTGCTGCTGCTCGGCATGGGTCCGGAGGGACACATCGCCTCGATCTTCCCGGAGTCGCCGGCGGCGTACGACGAGCGGACCGCCCTCGGCGTGCACGGCTGTCCCAAGCCACCGCCCACCCGCATCACACTCGGCTTCCCTGCCATCCGGGAGGCCCGCGAGGTCTGGGTCATCGCAGCCGGTGCGGAGAAGGCCACGGCGGCGGCGATGGCACTCGGCGGAGCCGGCCAGGTGCAGGTACCGGCGGCCGGCGGGCGCGGTCGCTCGCAGACCCTGTGGCTGCTCGACGAACCCGCCGCCTCGAGGCTCCCCCGCGGGCTGCGCCGCCTCTAGCGCGCAGGGCGGCGGCGGAGGCCCAGGCCGATGAGCAGCAGCGCCCCCGCCAACCACGGCAGCGTCGTCTCGAGACCGGTCGCGGCCAGTCCACCGCCCGCGCCGATCGGCGTGGACGGCTTGGTCACCGGCGTGGTGACGCGCGTCGCGACGGGCGTGGCCGTCCGGCCGAGGAGCGTGAAGTCGAACGTGGGCGCGTTGTCGGCCGGGTAGAGGTAGCTCTGCGTGGTGGCGACGCCGTTGACCGACGTGCTGGTCGAGACGTCGGCGAACGACGCGGCGTAGCCGTCGTAGAACCGGGTCCCCGGCACCGCCTTCTCGAGCATCGGGCGCTGTCCCGGTCCCTGCGGGCCATGGATCGACTGCAGCAGCTTCGAGGGGACGCGGAACGAGATGGTGCCCTTGGCCTGGTCGACGGTGACGTTGTCCCCGAGTGGCGTGCCGCCGCTGTAGGTCTCGATCGTCCCGCCGGCGGTGCGACCCGTGACGTAGCCGTCGAACCCCCCGGAGAACCCGGCACCCGGCGACCAGTGCAGCGAGACGGCGGCCGGCTGGTAGCCGTTGACCCACCGGAAGATCCAGACGAGCCCGATCGCAGGATTGTTGTCGGACAGCGCCTGCTGCAGCGCGGCATCGGACAGGTCGCTGAGCTTGAGGGTCACCTTGAACGCGTTGATGCTCGGCACGACGGCGACCGACCGCAGGTCGAGAGCCTTGCTGTTGACCGACGGCAGCGTCCGCGTCAGGACCGCGGAGTACTGCGACAGCGCATCACCGGCCGGGTCGGTGGTGCCGCGCGAGACGACGGGACGGACGGGCCGGACGGTGCCGCCGCCGTTGCTCGGACCGCCGGACTGGACGAGGACCGTCGGCTGCGAGACATAACCGGCGGCGTCGTCGGGGCGCTTGCCCGCGTTGCTGTAGACGATGTTGAGCCGACCGCTCTTGCGGTTGTACTCCATCGTGAAGTAGTCGACGAGGCTGCGGTCGCCGGCTGGGACGGACAGGTCGCAGCCCAGCCCGTTGAGGCAGATCGAGTCGTAGTGGAACGGGTGCGTCGTCGCCTTCACCTGGTCGAAGTGCGGGTGTGCCGAAAGCGCGTCGACGCTCTGGCTGACGTAGACGTTCCAGGTCGCCTTGAAGGTGCCCTGGTTGGGGTCGCCGACGCTCTCCGTGCCGTAGTAGGCGATCGCCACGCGGCCGGGGAGCCCGCTCGCGGCGACCCACGGCATGACGGTGGTGCTGACGCCCTCTCGGTTGACCCGCACCTTCGGGTTGCTCGCCGCGCGCTTGCCTCCGGTGCAGCTGGCGAACTTCGAGACCGGCAGCGTCACGAGGTAGGTGGCGCGGTCACCGCCCGTCTCGGTGTAGGTGCCATAGATGTTGCCGGCGTCGTCGTTGTCGGCGCCGACGAAGCCCGCGGTCGGTGGGACGCCCGCGTCCGCGAGCACGCAGGTCGTGAAGCTCTTGCCGGAGTCGCGGCTCACGGCGAGCTTCAGCATGCTGCCGGAGGCATACGGGAAGTAGACGACGCCCTGCGTCGCGGTGCTCTTGCCGGGCGGGGTGAAGGCGCGGATCTGGCCGATCCGGCCGGCCTCGTTCGCGGCCTGCACGCCGGGCGTGTCATAGGTGAGCCCGGCGTCGGTCGACTTCTGCACGACCTTGTTGAGCGCCTGCTGGTTGTAGGTGAAGAAGGCCGTCTTGTCATCGAGGAAGGCGATCCACTGGCGGTCGACGCCGGGCACCGACTCGCTCACCGGCGACACCTGGATCGTGCGTCCCACATCCGCCGACGTGGCCGTCGAGAAGTTGGTGAGCGGCCCGAGTCCTGCGTACGCGAGGGCGTACTTGCCCTGCGCGTTCTTCTTGACGGCCGTCGCGAGGGCGCAGTCGCCGCCGCCCTCGCCGCCGGAGATCTGCCCGCGAGGCGGCTGCCCCAGCAGGTGGAACTGGTTGCCGCCATCGGTGGAGACGTTGGCGTAGTCGGCGATGTTGGAGAATCCGGACGGCCCACAGGTGTAGATGTTGCCGTCGCGGTCGGTGGTGACGGCGGGCTCGCCGATGTCGCGCTGCACGTCGCTCGGGGTGCTCGCGCCGAACGCGAGCCCTGTGCTGACGGTCGGGAGGCCGGCGACCTTCACCGGCGTGGTCGCGGTCAGGGTCGCGGTGCCCTTGTAGGCCTGCGGCAGGCTGTTGACGAAGCCGCAGGCGACGGCGGTGTAGGTCCCGGCGACCGGGTCGTTGATGACGACCTGCTCGGTCGGCGAGCCACCGTCGGAGTCACCGACGTCACTGCCGTCGGGTGCGAGCAGAGTCAGCACCTGGTCGCTCACCGTCTCGCTGCCTGATGGCGTCCAGGCGATCTTCACCGAGAGCGCGAGCTTCAGGGCAGCGGCAGCGGCGGGGACCCGGATGGCGAGGGCGTGCTGGTCGTCGGTGCCGGGGACGGTGCACGCGCTCTGCGGATTGCTCCCGACCGGGATGGTGCCGGTCCATGCCACCGAGGTGGTGCGGCCGGCGACCGTCGGTGCCGTCAGCGTCTGGCTCGGCGGGCTGGAGGCGGTCGCGACGCTGACGGTGACACCGCCCAGCAGAGCGACGGCGGCGATCAGGGCGAGCGAGCGGGAGTGCATAGGAGCACTTTCGGCACGAGACGGGCGATCCCTGCCCGTCCGATGCCGAGGATGCCGACGATCAGGTGCGGGCTACTTGCCGCGCAGGCGGGCGAGGGCCTCCTGGAGGATGGCCTCGCCGTCGGCCTCGTTGCGCCGCTCGCGCACATAGGCCAGGTGGGTCTTGTAGGGCTCGGTCTTCGGGGGCGCGGGCGGCGCCTCCTTGTCCCGGCCGGCCGGGAAGCCGCAGCGCGGGCAGTCCCACGTCTCGGGGACAGCGGCGTCCTCGGCGAACGACGGCCGGGTCTCGTGCTTGTTGGCGCACCAGAAGCTCACCCGACGACGTGGGGCGGCCTCGCCGCGCTCCGCCTCGCCCATCGGGCCGGCGCCGACACGGCTGCCTCGGATCGCGTTGCCGCCTGCCACGTGGAGCTCCCCTCAGGACCTACTGCTTCGAGCCGCAGTCTAGCGGGGCGATCAGCTGGCAGGCTTGAGGAGCAGACCGAGCGCGACGATGCAGGTGAACCAGACGAGGCCGCAGACGATCGTGAGCCGGTCCAGGTTCTTCTCCACGACGGCGCTGCCGCCCAGCGAGGAGGACACGCCACCGCCGAACATGTTGGACAGGCCGCCGCCCTTGCCCTTGTGGAGCAGGACCAGGACGACCATGCCGAGGCTGGCGAGCATCAGCAGGAAGCACAGGAAGGTGATCATCAGACGAGTACGCGTTCCTCGGGAAAGTGACAGGCCACCTCGTGGCCAGGCTGGAGCTGGACCAGCGGCGGCTCGACCTGCTTGCAGATGGCCTGGGCCTTCCAGCAACGCGTGTGGAACCGGCACGCCGGCGGCGGGTTCAGAGGAGAGGGTACGTCACCGGTGAGCAGGATGCGCTCGCGCTTGCTCTCCTTGACCGGGTCCGGCACGGGTACGGCCGACAGCAGCGCGTGGGTGTAGGGGTGCATCGGGTGCTCGTAGAGCGAGACCCGGTCGCCGATCTCGACGATCTTGCCGAGGTACATGACGGCGACGCGGTCCGAGATGTGGCGCACGACCGAGAGGTCGTGGGCGATGAAGACGTAGGTGAGGTCGAACTCGTCCTGCAGGTCGTCGAGCAGGTTGATGACCTGCGCCTGGATCGACACGTCGAGCGCCGAGACGGGCTCGTCGCAGACGATCAGCTTGGGCCGCAGGGCGAGCGCGCGGGCGATGCCGATGCGCTGGCGCTGGCCCCCGGAGAACTCGTGCGGGTAGCGGTTGTAGTGCTCAGGGTTGAGACCGACCAGCGCGAGCAGGTCCTGGACGGCCTTCTTGACGCCGCTCTCGGTCTGGACCTTCTGCAGCCGGAACGGCGCACCGACGATCGTGCCGATCGTGTGCCGCGGGTTCAGGGAGCTGTAGGGGTCCTGGAAGATGATCTGGACGTCCTTGCGCAACGGGCGCATCTGCCCCCGCGACATGTGCGTGATGTCGTGGCCGTTGAACACGATCGACCCACCGGTGGGCTCCAGCAGGCGGGTGATGAGCCGGCCCATCGTGGACTTGCCGCAGCCGGTCTCGCCGACGACGCCGAGGGTCTCGCCCTTGGCGACGCTGAAGGTGAGGCCGTCGACGGCCTTCACCGCGCCGACCTCCTTCTGGAAGATGATCCCCCGGTTGACGGGGAAGTACTTCTGAAGCCCTTCGACCTGCAGCAGCGGCCGCGCGTCGTCGGCGGGTGTGGCGGCGACGTCGGATGTCGTGGCGGTCATGCGCGGGACTCCCGGTGGCGGTTCGTGTTCACAGGGTCGGCTTGACCTGCTTGAGGAAGATGTCCTGCCGCTCCTTGGCGGTCAGGTGGCATCTCACCAGGTGGCCCTTGCCGGCGTCGACGAGCTCGGGCACCACGGTCGAGCCCTTGCCGCCGGTCATCGGCTCGTAGGGACAACGGGGGTGGAACGCGCAGCCGTCCGGGATGTTGATGAGGCTGGGGGGCGACCCCGCGATCGGCTTGAGACGGTCGGTGCGGAGCCGGTCGAGCCGGGTGACCGAGGACAGCAGGCCCCAGGTGTAGGGGTGCTGCGGCTCGTAGAACACCTCGTTGACCGTGCCGTACTCCACGGCCTTCCCGCCATACATCACGAGCAGGTCGTCGACGAACTCGGCGACGACGCCGAGGTCGTGGGTGATCATGATGATGGCCGAGCCGAACTCCTTCTGGAGGTCGCGCAGCAGGTCGAGGATCTGCGCCTGGACCGTCACGTCGAGGGCGGTGGTGGGCTCGTCGGCGATGAGCAGCTCGGGGTTGCAGGACAGCGACATGGCGATCATCGCGCGCTGCCGCATGCCGCCGGAGAACTGGTGGGGGTAGTCGTCGACGCGCTTGTCCGGCGTCGGGATGCCGACCCGCTCGAGCATCTCGATGGCGCGGGCCCGGCCGGCCTTCCTGGAGACGTGGTTGTGGATGCGGTAGGCCTCGGAGATCTGCGCGCCGACGGTGAAGTACGGGTGCAGAGCCGACAGCGGATCCTGGAAGATCATCGCCATCTTGATGCCACGCAGCCTGCGCACCTCCTCCTTCGAGGCCGCGATGAGCTCCTGTCCGTCGAGCCAGACCTCACCCGACAGGTGCGCCCGGGTCCCCTTGTGCAGGCCGAGGATGCCCAGGCTCGTGACCGACTTGCCGGACCCCGACTCGCCGACGATCCCGAGCGTCTTGCCCTTCTCGAGCTGGAACGACAGACCGTCGACCGACTTCACCAGGCCGTCATCGGTCGGGAAGTGGACCTTCAGGTCGCGGACCTCGAGAAAGGCCGTCGCGGCCGGTCTCGGGGGCACGGTTCCCTCCAGGGTCTCTTGGGTCACAGGTCCTCAGTCTCGTTGCGAGTCTCGTTGCGCATCAGGGGAAGCCTAGGTCAGGAGTATCGGACGCGCGGGTCGACGTAGGCGTAGAGCACGTCGACGACGAGGTTCGCCATCACGATGAAGAAGCCGGCGAACAAGGTCACGCCGAGAATCACCGGGAGGTCCTGCTGCCCGATCGAGTCGACCGCGAGCTTGCCCACGCCCGGGAAGCCGAAGACGCTCTCGGTGAGGATCGCGCCGCCGAGGAGCCCGCCCAGGTCGAGGCCGAAGATCGTCACGATGGGGGTCAGGGCGGCCCGGAAGCCGTGCTTGCGGATCACGACCCCCTCCGACAGGCCCTTGGCACGGGCCGTGCGGATGTAGTCCTCACCCATCGTCTCGAGCATGTTGGCCCTGGTGAGCCGCGCGTAGGTCGCCGCATAGAGGAAGGCGAGGCAGATCCAGGGCAGCAGCAGGTTCTTGGCCCACTCAGCCGGGTTGTCGGTGAACCCGACGTAGTGCACGTTGACGAACCACTTGAGGTTGTAGCTGAAGACCGACAGGGCGACGAGACCGGTGAAGTACACGGGCAAGGACACCCCGGCGAGCGCCACGGACATCGCTGCCCGGTCGAAGATAGACCCTCTTCGCAGCGCCGACAGGATGCCGATCGACACCCCGCTGACGAGCCAGATGGCCGCTGCCCCGATGGCGAGGGAGAACGTGACCGGAAGTCGGTCCTTCATGAGGAACCAGACGGACTGATCGGTCTTGAACGAGTAGCCGAGGCACGGGACATCGCAGTGCGTCTTGTCGGTGCCGGTGACGAAGTCGCGGCCGACGAAGATGCCCTTCACGTAGGCGCCGTACTGGTCGTAGATGGGCTTGTCGAGGCCGAGCTTGGCCTTCACCTCGACCAGGGACTGGTCGTTGCACACGCGACCGCAGAAGTTCCGCGCGACATCCGCTCCGATGAACTTCGGACCCAGGAAGAAGACGGCAAAGGTCG
>JAODND010000023.1 GCA_025465465.1 Frankiales bacterium
GGCTTGTCGAGGCCGAGCTTGGCCTTCACCTCGACCAGGGACTGGTCGTTGCACACGCGACCGCAGAAGTTCCGCGCGACATCCGCTCCGATGAACTTCGGACCCAGGAAGAAGACGGCAAAGGTCGCGGCGCTCACGATGACCATGAGCAGGACGACGCCGAGCAACCTGCGAAGAATGAAACGACCCATGAGGAGTGGCCGCTGCGGCCGGGCTCACGCCCGGCCGCAGCGGCCGTCACCTACCCTTCAGGTTCAGTGCTGCAGGAGTGGTGCGGGGCTAGCTGGCGACGCCGATGTTGACGAAGTCATAGATCCCGAACGCCTGGTTGATGTAGACGTTCGTCAGCCGCGGGGCCCTGTACGTCAGCGCCTTGTCGGCGACGAACGGCAGGTACACCGCACTGTCCATGACCTTCTGGTCGACCTGCGCCCAGAGGTCGTTGCGCTTGCTCGCGTCGGTCTCCTTGCCAGCGGAGTCGATCAGGCCGTTGATGACCGGATCGTTGAGCTCGGCGTAGTTGGAGTTACCACCAGCGGGCTTGATCGCCCGGCCGTCGACGATCGACTCGAAGAACCCGTACGGGGTCGGGAAGTCCGGACCCCAGCCGGCCACGGCGAGGCCGAGACCCTGCTTCTTGACGTTGCTCGGGAGACCGATGAAGCCGCTGTAGTAGGTCGCCGGGTCGACGGCGACGATCTGAGCGTTGATCCCGACGCGCTTGAGGCCCTGCTGCAGCGCCTCGGCCGTCTTCGGGCCCTTGCCCTTGTTGGACGTCGCGATCTTGGTGTTGAAACCGCTCGGGTGGCCGCACAGGGCCAGCTCGGCCTTGGCCTTCGTCAGGTCGCCCTTGTTGTCCGAACCACTCGGGTACGGGTCGATCTTCTTGTAGGACGACAGGTTCGGGGGCGTCATCTGGGTCGCGACGTCACCACCGGCGATGGGGCCGCCGCGGGAGAACTGCAGAGCAACCTTGTCCGCGGCGTACTGCACGGCCTTGCGGCAGTGGATGTTGTCGAACGGCGCGACCTTCTGCTGGATGCTGATGTAGCGCGTGAAGCCCGTCGACGGGTTGTCGGCGTTCACCTTGTTGGTGGGGTTGGTCAGGATCTTGGACTGCGCGTCCTGCTGGACGCCCGTGCCCTCGATCTCCATGTCGGCCGAGCCGGCGAGCACCCTCTGGTCCTCGTCGGCCGAGTCCAGCCCCTCGATGAGGTTGATCGCGTCCGGGAGCGCCAGCCGGTTCGGGTCCGAGGACTTCTTCCAGCTCGGGTTCCGGACGAGGTTCAGCAGCTTGCCGGGGGTGTACTTCGCGATCTTGTACGGACCGCTCGACACGACGTGGAACTGGTAGTTCGCGCCGCCGTTCTTTCCGGTGTCAGCCGCCTTCGGGACCGGCGTGCTGATCGGCAGGGACATGAGGTAGTCGAAGTCGGAGAACGCCTTGGTCAGGTGGAAGACGATCTTCTTCGGGTCCGTCGCGTCGATCGAGGCGAGCTCGCCACCCTTGTAGGGGCCCTTGTAGGTCGTACCACCGACGAGGACCGGCGAGAGGTAGGTCGCGCCCGGACCGCCGTTGATGACGTCCTGCGCGAAGGAGCGCTCGAGGGCGTACTTGATGTCCTGCGAGGTGATGGCCGCACCGGTGTCGAAGGCGATGCCGTCACGCAGGCTGTAGGTGACCGTCTTGCCACCGTCGGTGAGCACACCGGGGCCGCTGGCGAGGTCACCCGTGACCGAGGCGCCGTCCTTGCCGGGGACCGGCTTGAACATCATCAGCGTGCGCTGGTAGATGCGCTGGTAGTCCCAGGAGTACGCGTAGTAGGTGCGTGCGGGGTCCAGCGAGTCGAAGTCGGAGCTGGCCACGTAGTGGATCGTGCCGCCGACCTTCGCGGACTTGTTGACGAGGCTGGTGATGGCCGCGTTGTAGCTGGGCCCAGCCGAGGCGGGTGGCTTGGAACTGGATGAGCCGCCGCAGGCGGCCGCCCCCAGAGCGAGGACTGCAGCGAGGCTGCCAGCCTTGACGAGCTTGATGCGGGACATCGTGAGCGTTGCTCCCTTCGAGGTTCTGCGGTGGCGGTCGGCGACCTCCACCGTTTCGTGCACGTCGCGCCCTCAGGGAGAGTCGACGGGTCTGCGGGGTCCTAGCGGCCGGCCCGTGGGTCAAGAGCGTCACGCAGGCCGTCGCCGAGCAGGTTGAAGGCCATCACGGTGACCAGCAGCGCGACACCGGGGACGATCATGAAGATCGGGTCGATCGAGTAGGTCGCCACCGCGTCGCTGAGCATGCTGCCCCAGCTCGCCGTCGGACGGCGGACGCCGACCCCGAGGAACGACAGGGCCGCCTCGAACAGGATGTTCGTCGGGATGATGAGGGTCGAGTAGACCAGGACGGGCGCCGCCAGGTTGGGCAGCAGCTGCTTGAAGATGATGTGCCCGTTCGACGCGCCCAGGCTGCGGGCCGCGTCGACGAACTCCTTCTCGCGCAGCGACAGGGTCTGGCCGCGGACGATGCGACCGATGTAGGGCCAGTTGAAGAACCCGATGATGAAGATCAGGGTCGCCACACTCAGCGAGGTACCGGACAACCCGAAGACCGACCCGTTGGCGGTCTGGATGACGGTGCCGATGCTGATCGCGAAGACCAGCAGGGGGAAGGCGAGCAGGATGTCCATGACCCGGCTGATCAGCCCGTCGACCCAGCCGCCGAAGAAGCCCGCGGTGATGCCCAGCACGGTGCCGAACGACACCGACAGCACCGTGGCCAGGAAGGCTGTGAGCAGCGAGATGCGGGCGCCGTAGATGATGCGGCTGAAGACGTCGCGCCCGTTGACGGGCTCGACGCCGAGCAGGTAGCTGGCGTTGATGCCCCCCAACTTGCCCTTCGGCGTGAGCAGCGTCGGGTCGAGCAGGTCCTCGTGGAAGTCGTTCGGCGGGTGACCCAGCAGCTTCACGATCCACGGCGCGAAGATCGCCGTGAGGATCAGCAGGACGATCACGACCCCGCCGCCCAGCGCCACCTTGTCGCGCTTCAGTCGCATCCAGGCGATCTGGCGGAGGGAACGACCCTCGACGGCCTTCGCCGACTCCGCGGACGTCGCGGCGTCTGGGTCGGCCTGGAGGGCCGACGGCTGGACGTCAAGCGGGGCAGTCACGCGGGTGGATCTCCGTCCCTCGGGGCTGGGGGCTTCGCTCATCTTCGTGGGGCGAGCGGGTCGAGCTGGGTGCGAGCACTGGCGGGTAGGCCGTCGGCGGCAATCTAGGACCAGAAAACTCCTCGACAAAAGTCCGCAGGCCGTGTTGTGCCGACATCGTGACCAAGCGGTGACCTTGCTACCGGCGGGACATGACGGCCGTATTTCGCAGCCGGACAGCCGGTCCTACAGCTCCTCCAGCACCGGGTAGCGGACGATCTTCGCGAACTCCTCGGCGTCGAGCGACGCCCCGCCGACCAGCGCGCCGTCCACATCGGGCTGCGCCATGATCGCGACCACGTTCGAGGACTTCACCGATCCGCCGTAGAGCACCCGGATGCCGTCCGCGACGTCGCCCCCGGCGACCTCCGCCAGCAGCGTGCGCAACGCCGCGCACACCTCCTGGGCGTCCTCGGGCGTCGCGACCTCGCCGGTCCCGATCGCCCAGATCGGCTCATAGGCCACCACCAGGGTCCGCAGGACCGCCTCCGGCACGTCCGCGAGCGCCGCCCGCAGCTGCTCGACGCAGTGGGCGACGTGCTGGCCGGCCTGCCGGACCTGCAGGGCCTCCCCGACGCACAGGATCGGCACCAGCGCGTGGCGGCCCGCGGCCAGGACCTTCTGCCGTACCAGCTCGTCGGACTCAGCGTGCTCGGTACGTCGCTCGGAGTGACCGATCACGACGTACTGGCAGGCCAGCTTGGCCAGCATCGCGCCGCTGACATCCCCGGTGTGGGCTCCGGCGTCGTACGGCGACAGGTCCTGCGCGCCGTAGCCGATCCGCAGCTTGTCGCCGTCGACGAGCGTCTGCACGCTGCGCAGGTCGACGAACGGCGGCAGCACGACGCACTCCACCGCGTCGAAGTCCTTGTCTGACAGGCTGAACGAGAGCTTCTGCACGAGCGCGATGGCCTCGAGGTGGTTGAGGTTCATCTTCCAGTTGCCCGCCATGAGGGGCTTGCGCGCCATCAGTCCTCCAACACGGCGAGGCCGGGCAGGACCTTGCCCTCGAGGTGCTCGAGGGAGGCGCCACCACCTGTGCTGATGTGGGTGAACCGCGACTCGTCGATCCCGAGGGCGCGGACCGCGGCGGCGCTGTCGCCGCCGCCGACGACCGTGAGCGCGTCCAGCGCCGCCACCGCTTCGGCGACGCCGCGGGTGCCCTCGGCGTAGGGCGCCAGCTCGAACACGCCCATCGGGCCGTTCCAGAAGACAGTCTTGGCGCCGGCGAGCCTCGCGGCGAACAGCGCGACCGACTCCGGCCCGATGTCGAGCCCCATCCGGTCGTCGGGGATGGCATCGACGGCCACGACCTCGTGCTCCGCATCCGCGCTGAAGGCGCTTGCCGCCACGACGTCCACCGGCAGCACGACCTTGCCGCTCTCGAGCAGGGTGCGGCACTGCGCGAGCATCTCGTCCTCGAGCAGTGAGCTGCCGACCCCGTGGCCCTGCGCCTTGAGGAACGTGAAGCACATGCCGCCACCGACGAGCAGCGCGTCGACCTTGGGGAGGAGTGCCTCGATCACCTGGATCTTGTCACTCACCTTGGAGCCGCCGAGCACCACGACATAGGGCCGGTCGGGGTCCTTCTCGAGCCGCTCGAGGACCTCGACCTCGGCCGCGACCAGCGGGCCCGCGGCGTGCGGGAGGCGCTGCGCGACGTCGTACACGCTGGCGTGCTTGCGGTGGACCGCTCCGAAGGCGTCGTCCACATAGAGGTCGGCGAGTGCGGCCAGCCGGTCCGCGAACGCACCCCGCTCGGCGTCGTCCTTGGAGGTCTCGGCTGCCTCGAAACGGACGTTTTCCAGCAGCACCACGCCGCCCTCGCGCAGCTCCTCGACCGACGACCGCGCGTCCGGCCCGACGACGTCGCGCGCGAGCCGCACCGGCCGGCCGAGCAGCTCTTCGAGGCGCTTGCCCACCGGGGCCAGGGAGTACGCCGGGTCGGGCGCACCCTTCGGACGTCCCAGGTGCGCGGACACGACCACCTTGGCGCCCTGCTCCGCGAGCGACCGGATGAGCGGCAGCGACGCCCGGATCCGGCCGTCGTCCGTGATGGCGCCGTCCTCGATCGGGACGTTGAGGTCAGAGCGGACCAGGACGCGCTTTCCCTTGACCTGCAGGTCTTCTGCGAGCCTCACAGGCCCTGTCCGACGAGGCGAACCAGGTCGACCAGGCGGTTGGAGTAGCCCCACTCGTTGTCGTACCAGCCGACGACCTTGACCTGGTTGCCGATGACCTTGGTCAGGCCGGAGTCGAAGATGCAGGACGACGGGTCGGTGACGATGTCGCTGGAGACGATCGGGTCCTCGGTGTACTTCAGGTAGCCCTTCAACAGGCCCTCGGCCGCGGCCTTGACGGCAGCGTTGACCTCCTCGACGGAGGTCTCCCGGCCCACCTCGACCGTGAGGTCGGTCGCCGAGCCGGTGGGGATCGGCACCCGGAGCGCAAAGCCGTCCAGCTTGCCCTTGAGGTTCGGGAGGACCAGGCCGATCGCCTTGGCCGCCCCGGTGCTGGTCGGGACGATGTTGATGGCGGCGGCACGCGCGCGACGGAGGTCGGCGTGCGGACCGTCCTGGAGGTTCTGGTCCTGCGTATAGGCGTGGACGGTCGTCATGAGGCCCTTGACGATGCCGAACTCGTCGTCGATCGCCTTGGCCATCGGCGCGAGGCAGTTCGTGGTGCAGCTGGCGTTGCTGATGATGTGGTGCGCCGCCGGGTCGTACTTGTCGTCATTGACGCCCATGACCACCGTGAGGTCCTCGTTGGAGGCCGGTGCGGAGATGATGACCTTCTTGGCACCGCCGGCGAGGTGGGCCTTGGCCTTCTCGCCGTTCGTGAAGAAGCCAGTGGACTCGATGACGACGTCCGCGCCGACCTCGCTCCAGGGCAGGTTTGCCGGGTCGCGCTCCTCGAAGGCGCGGAAGGTCTTGTCGCCGACCGTGATCGAGTCACCGGTGTAGGACACGTCCTCGAGGCGGCCGAGGATCGAGTCGTACTTCAGGAGGTGGGCAAGCGTCTTGTTGTCCGTGAGGTCGTTGGCTCCCACGATCTCGACATCGGCGCCGCTGGCGAGCACGGCCCGGAAGAAGTTGCGGCCGATGCGGCCGAAGCCGTTGATGCCAACACGGACGGTCACGGTTGCTCCTCGGTTGCAGATCGCAGATGGGTGGAGGCTACCCAGCGCGCGGCCGCCCGCCCTCGCCCGGGTCCGTGCTCCGCCTCATCTCGCCAGCTGCTCAGAGCTCGACCGGGACCTCCCGGCGGGCTGACTCGCGCAAGGCGCTGAGCGCGCGCTCCACGGCCTGCAGGTCGCCGAGCCCGGCCGGCGCCGGCGCCGACTGCGGGTCCGTGACGACGGCCTCGAGCAACCAGCTCGCGCAGGCCAGCAGCCCCGCAGGCGTCCCCGGCGGAACGGTGGCCGGCATCCGTGCCGCCGTCACCGGCACCTCGGGCCCACCGACCCACCGGGCGCCGAGCGGCCCGGCCTCCCACCGGGCCGTCGCGAACGACAGCCGCACCACCGGTGGCGCGTGCTCGTGGCTGACCAGGGTCGTCACCCCGGACTCGTGCAGCAGCGACCACGCGACGGGCACACCGGGGGCGAGCTCGGTCGCCGGCAGCCGGGCAGGCGCCGCGGTCACGCCCACCACGTCACCGCACCACAGCCTGCTGAGGTCGATCAGCTCGGCGGCCGCGACCTGGCCCCGCGGCCAGCCCCGGACGGTGCACTGGAGCGCTGGACCCTCGACCAGGGACAACGCGCCCCTCGTCGTCGCTGCCCAGGACTCCCAGCGCTGGAGCAGCCCGACGGCGAGAAGGGCGTCCGGAGCGGTGTCGCGGACGACCCGCAGCAGCTCGGCGTCCAGCGGCGCCGGACTGGGCAGCAGGACAGCGAGCCCGGCCGCCACCAGGTCCGGCAGGTGCCCTGCGAGCAGCGGGTCGGCACCGCTCAGCGCAACCGCGTCGAGCCCGTCCTGGAGCAGCTCATCGAGAGTGGCGTACGACGGGACGTCGCCGGGATCGTCATAGGGCTGCAGCTGCAGCGCGCCGCTGACGCGCCACCCGGCCGCGCGCAGGACCTGGCCGTCGAGGGCGTCACCGACGAGCGCGACCCGGGGGCTGTCAGGGCGCAAGCATGTCGGCCGTGACCGCGGCCTCGGTGTCCGGGATGCCGAGCTCGCCGGCGTGCTTGTCGGCCATCGCGAGCAGCCGGCGGATCCGCCCGGCGACCGCATCCTTGGTCATCGCCGGCTCGGCGAGGGCACCGAGCTCCTCGAGCGAGGCGTTCGAGTGCTCGAGCCGCAGCCGCCCGGCGGCAAGCAGGTGCTCGGGCGCGTCCTCCCCGAGGATCTCCAGGGCACGCGCGACCCGGGCACCGGCGGCGACGGCCGCCCGGGCCGACCGGCGCAGGTTGGCGTCGTCGAAGTTGGCGAGGCGGTTGGCCGTGGCCCGGACCTCGCGGCGCATCCGGCGATCCTCCCAGGCGATCAGCGCCTCGTGCGCACCGAGCCGCGTCAGCAGGACGGCGATCGCGTCGCCGTCGCGGACGACCACCCGGTCGACGCCACGAACCTCGCGAGCCTTCGCCTGCACCCCGAGCCGACGCGCCGCCCCGACGAGTGCCAGGGCCGCCTCGGGTCCGGGGCACGAGATCTCGAGCGAGCTCGACCGGCCCGGCTCGGTCAGCGAGCCGTGCGCCAGGAAGGCCCCGCGCCAGGCCGCCGCCGCGTCGCAGAGCCCGCCGCTGACCACCGCGGGCGGCAGACCCCTGACCGGCCGCCCGTGGGTGTCCACGAGCCCGACCTGGCGGGCCAGCCCGTCGCCGTCCTTGGAGACCCGGACGATCCAGCGGTTGCCCTTGCGCAGGCCACCCGGCGCCACCACGTGCACGTCACTGGCGTGGCCGTAGACCTCGGCGATCTCCTTGCGCAGCCGCCGGGCGATGCTGCCGGCGTCGAGGTCGGCCTCGATCACGATCTTGCCGGAGACGATGTGCAGCCCACCCGCGAAGCGCAGCAGCGTCGCCATCTCGGCCTTGCGGCAACAGGGCTTCGTCACGGACAGTCGGGAGAGCTCGTCCTTGACGGCAGCCGTCATCGCCATCTACGCGTCACCTCTCATGATGTCGCCACAATCTCTCTGTAGACCGCGGCCAGCAGCTGCGGGTCGTGCCGTGGCGTGCCATCGGCGAGGGAAACGGGGGCCAGGACCAGCCGACCCCCCGCCGACTCCACTGCAGACATCAGACCATGCCTGTCCAGCACCCTCGACGGATCGGCCACGACGACGTCGATCGTGAGCTCCGGGGCGTGTGCGCAGAGCACCTCGAGGTGCGTCTCCGGGGAGTAGCCGTCGGTCTCCCCCAGCTGCGGCGCGAGGTTGAGGGCGACCACCCGGGTGGCGGAGGTCTTGGCCAGGGCCTCGCGCAGCTCGGGCACCAGCAGGTGGGTGATGACGCTGGTCAGCCAGGACCCGGGGCCGAGCACGACGACGTCGGCGTCGAGGACCGCCTGGACGGCCTCAGGGCACGCGGGCGGGTCCTCGGGCAGCAGGTACACGGCGCAGACGTCGCCGGGGGTGGTGGCGACCGCGACCTGGCCGACGACCCGGCTGATCGCGCTGCGGTCGGCGGGGTCCAGACCCACCACCTCCGCCACGATCTCCAGCGGCGTGGTCGACGCCGGAAGCACCCGGCCGCGGGCGCCGACCAGCCGACCGACCAGGTCGAGTGCCTCGACGATGCCGCTGCTCTCGGTGAGACCGGCAAGGATGAGGTTGCCGACGGCGTGACCCGCGAGCGGACCGTCGCCGCCGAACCGGTGCTGCAGCAGCCGGCCCCACGTCTGCGACCAGGCGTCGTCTCCGGCCAGGGCCGCCAGCGCCATCCTGAGGTCGCCGGGCGGGAGCATCCCGAGCTCGTCGCGGAGCCGGCCGCTCGACCCGCCGTCGTCCGCGACGGTGACGATCGCCGTCAGCTGGTCGGTCACCTGCCGGAGTGCCTGCAGGGACGCCGCGAGCCCGTGCCCCCCGCCGAGGGCCACGATCTTGGGGCCGCTCACTCGCGCCCCAGGTCTCGGTGCTGGACGACGACCTCGAGACCCGCGGCGTCGAGCCGGCGCGCGAGCTCCTCCGAGATCGCGACACTGCGGTGCTTGCCGCCGGTGCAGCCGACGGCCAGCAGGGCGTAGCGCTTGCCTTCCCGCAGGTAGCCCTGGGCGAGCAGCTCGACGACGTCGGTGTAGCGGTCGAGGAACTCGGTCGCCCCGTCGCGGGACAGGACGTAGTCGCGGACGGCGTCGTCTTGCCCCGTCTGCGGCCGGAGCTCGGGAACCCAGTGCGGGTTGGGCAGGAACCGGCAGTCCACCACCAGGTCGGCGTCGACCGGCAGCCCGTACTTGTAGCCGAACGACATCAGCGTCAGCTGCAGCGGCGCGGCAGACGCTCGCGCGTCGAAGGCGGCGCCGACGCGGTCCCGCAGCTCATAGACGTTGAGCAGGCTGGTGTCGAGGACAAGGTCGGCGCGCGCCCGCGTCTCGCGCAACAGGTCGCGCTCACGGGCGATGCCCTCCACCAGTCCGCCGTCGCCCTGGAGCGGGTGCGGCCGGCGCACGGAGTCGAAGCGACGGACCAGGGCCTCGTCGCTGGCCTCTAGGAACAGGACGCGGGCGCGGGTGCCACGATCCGCGAGGTGGGCGAGCGCGGTCGCGAGGTCGCCGGCAAAGGGACGCGACCGGGTGTCCGTCACGACGCAGATCTTCTCGACCGCGCCCTCGGAGCCGACCGCGAGGTCGACCATGGTGCCGATCAGCGACGAGGGGAGGTTGTCGACGACGAACCAGCCGAGGTCCTCGAGGTGGTGTGCCGCGGTCGACCGCCCCGCGCCGGACAGCCCCGTCACGACGACCAGCTCCAGCGTCATGAGACGACCTCGCCCGTGGCCGGGTTGAAGGCGGCGGCCGGCGCGTCGGAGGCCAGGGCGGCAACGACTGCCTCCGCGGTCAGCCGACCTACCCCTGGCACCTCCATGACCTCCTCGACCGACGCGGTCCGAAGCCGCTTCAACGACCCGAAGTGTCGCAGCAGCGCCTTGCGGCGCGCCTCACCCAGTCCGGCAATGCCGTCCACGGCACTCGCCGTCATGGCCTTGCTGCGCTTCTGGCGGTGGAACGCGATCGCGAAGCGGTGCGCCTCGTCCCGCACCCGCTGCAGCAGATAGAGGCCCTCGCTCGTCCTCGGCATGATCACCGGGTCGTCCTGACCCGGCAGCCAGACCTCCTCGAGCCGCTTGGCGAGGCCGCAGAGCGCGACGTCGACGATGCCGAGCTCGTCCATCGCCCGCTGGGCGGCGGCGACCTGCGGCGGCCCACCGTCGACGACCACCAGGTTCGGCGGGTAGGCGAACTTCTTCGGGCGCCCGTCGACCTCCGGCGCGCTCTCCTCGAGATAGCGGGAGAACCGGCGGCTGATGACCTCGTGCATCGAGGCCACGTCGTCCTGCCCCGTGACGTGCTTGACCGAGAAGCGGCGGTATTCCGACTTGCGGGCCAGCCCGTCCTCGAAGACGACCATCGACGCGACGACCGAGGTGCCCTGCAGGTTGGAGACGTCGAAGCACTCGATCCGCAGCGGCGCCTCGTCGAGCTGCAGGGCCTCCTGGATCTCGGCGAGCGCCATCGACCGGGCCGTGAGGTCGCTGGCCCGCTTGGTCTTGTGCAGCGCGAACGCCTGCTTGGCGTTGCGCTCGACGGTCTCCATGAGCGCCTTCTTGTCGCCCCGCTGCGGGACGCGCACGCTCACGTTGGTGCCTCGCAGCTGCTTGAGCCACCGCTCGATCGGCTGCGCATCAGGGGGAAGCGCAGGGACGAGCACCTCCCGGGGTACGTCGGCCGCGGCAGCCTGCCCGAGTTGGTACTCGTCCTCGTCCTCGCCGTAGACCTGCGCGAGGAACTGGCCGACCAGCTCTCCCGTCGTGACGTCCTCGACCTTGTCCACGACATAGCCGTGCTGGCCGCGGATCCGGCCGCCGCGGACGTGGAAGACCTGCAGGGCGGCCTCGAGCTGGTCTTCGGCGATCCCGATGACGTCGGCGTCCGTGCCGTCGGCGAAGACCACCGTCTGCTTCTCGAGCGCCTTCTTCATCGCGCCGACGTCGTCGCGCAGCCGGGCAGCCCGCTCGTAGTCGAGCCCGGCAGCGGCCTCCTGCATCTGCTGCTCGAGGCGCCGCACGAACCTCGTCGAGGACCCGGCCATGAAGTCGCAGAAGTCGTCGACCGTCTCGCGGTGCTGCTCCGCCGAGACCCTGCCGACGCAGGGCGCCGAGCACTTGCCGATGTATCCGAGCAGGCAGGGCCGGCCGACCTGGCCCGCGCGCTTGAAGACACCCGCGCTGCAGGTGCGGGCAGGAAAGACGCGGAGCAGCAGGTCCAGCGTCTCGCGGATCGCCCAGGCGTGGGAGTAGGGGCCGAAGTACCGCACGCCCTTCTTCTTGGGCCCGCGCATGACCTGCAGCCGCGGGTACTCCTCGTGCAGCGTCACCGCCAGCCACGGGTAGCTCTTGTCGTCGCGGTACTTCACGTTGAACCGCGGGTCGAACTCCTTGATCCAGGAGTACTCGAGCTGCAGCGCCTCGACCTCGGTCGCGACGACGGTCCAGTCGACCGAGGCCGCCGTCGTCACCAGCTGACGGGTGCGGGGGTGCAGGTTGTGGGTGTCCTGGAAGTAGGAGCTCAGCCGGCTCCGCAGGCTCTTCGCCTTTCCGACGTAGAGAACCTTGGCCTTGTCGTCCCGGAACCGATAGACCCCCGGCTCGACCGGGATCGTCCCGGCGGCCGGCCGGTACGACGCGGGGTCTGCCACGGTCCCAGACTAGGCGCGCGGTCTGACGTGCCTACTCGTCGTAGACGTGGACCGGCGTGCCCACCGTGAGCTTCGCGTAGAGGAGATCGGTGTTGTAGTCGGTCATGCGCACGCAGCCGTGGCTGGCCGGGTGGGTGGGCACGTCGTACCCCTCGCCGTGCAGGGCGAAGCCGCCGATGAAGTACGACGGTCGGTAGAGGTAGCCGAGCTTGCTCGTGCGCACCCCGTTGATCTTGCGCTGGACCTGGAAGGAGCCGCGGGGCGTGTGCGCGATGTCGGAGCCGCCGTCGTAGTAGTAGCGGTACTCCCCTCCGGTGGAGGTGTCGACGATCAGCTTGATGACGCCGCCCTCGGAGTAGACGACGACCTGGCGGGTGATGTCGACCTCGACGGCGTGACCGGCGGACGGGTAGCGCAACACGTAGCCCCGCGGCTTGCCCCGGCGGGTGCGCTCGACCTTGGTCCAGGTGCCGTTGCGGGCGAGGCGCTCGACCTTCTCGAAGGCGATCACGGCGTGCTGGGTGTCGCGGTCGAAGGTGCCGTCAACCTTGCCCGGCGAGTAGTGCAGGGCCTGCAGCTGGCGCTCCAGTGTCAGCACGTCGCTGCCCTGGTTGCCCAGCGTCAGGTTGCGGGTGTCGACCTCGAGCACGCGCGGCGCGGAGATCGCGCCGAGGTAGGCGGCGGCGGACGGCAGCACCGCGCGGTAGGCGAACACCCCGACCGACCCGGGTACGTAGTGGTAGGTCCAGTTGCCGTTGCTGTCCGGCTGCACCGAGGTGAGCGTGCCGTAGGTGCCGTTGGCCGTGCGGCGCTGGATGCGGACGACTGCGCCGGGCAGACCACCCGGCAGGTGGCCGGCGAAGGTCGTCGCCTCCGGGCGCACCACGACGTTGGGCGTGAACGTCGCGGACAGCGACGGCTGCATCTGCACGATGCGGTGCGCGCTGTCGCTTGCCGCCGAGAACACGTCGCCGGCGTAGCGGAGCACCAGGTCGAGGTTGTGGGTCGAGACGAGGACCGCCTTGACGGCGCCGTTGGCGTCGGTGGTGAGCCGCCGAGCAACGGTGTAGGTCGAGGTCCCCCCGACCCGGGCGAGCAGGTCGACCCGCATGTTGGGGGACGGCAAGCCGGCCCGGGTGAGGACCCCGGTGGCGGCGTACAGCTGCCCGTAGGCCGCGGTCGCCCGGGAGGTCGCGAGGCTGAGCGCGGTCGGCACCGGGCCGACCGGGTCGAGTGTGACGGACGTTCCGTTGGTGCTGGTCGTGCCGTCGATGTCCTGCGCCCACACCTCGTAGGTCCGGGTCGTCGTGTTGAGGAAGTGGGTGTCCCTCGCCGTGCTGCCCGCGCTGTCGACCGGGGTGCCGCTCGTCGGGGTCGGGGTGTCCGCGACCCCGGTGACGTCGCGGACGACCGCGGCCGCGCTACCGCCACCGCTCCAGGTGAGCAGGGCTACGTGGTCGCCCACGCTCGCGGTGAGCGCCGTGACGTCAGCCGGCGGCGTCGCGGCCGACGCGACGGACGGCACGACCAGCAGGGCGCCCGCGACGGCGAGGGCACCCAGGGTGGACGAGCGACGCATGCCGGAGACCTTCCCGTGACCGATGAGTAAGGCAAGAGTACGGGCTGCGTCGCTTGCTGCCCTGCAACTGCTAGTTCCTCGCGAGTGCCTTCTTGCGGGGGGCGGCGGGCTTGCCGGCGGCCTTCTTGGCCGGTGCGGTGGTGCGCCCGCGGCCCTGGAGGACCCGTTCGAGGAACCGTCCGGTATGGCTCGCCTCGACCTGCGCGACTGCTTCGGGGGTGCCCTCCGCCACGATCATGCCGCCCCCGGAGCCGCCCTCCGGACCGAGGTCGATGACCCAGTCGGCGGTCTTGATGACGTCGAGGTTGTGCTCGATCACCACGACGCTGTTGCCCTGGTCGACGAGCCGCCCGAGCACCGCGAGCAGCTTGCGGATGTCCTCGAAGTGCAGGCCGGTGGTCGGCTCGTCGAGGACGTAGATCGTGCGGCCGGTCTGGCGCTTCTGCAGCTCGGCGGCGAGCTTGACGCGCTGCGCCTCACCACCGGACAGGGTGGGCGCCGGCTGGCCGAGGCGGACGTAGCCGAGGCCGACGTCGACGAGCGTCCTGAGGTGCCGGCTGATCGCCGGGACCGCCTCGAAGAACTCGGCTGCCTCCTCAATCGGCATGTCCAGGACCTCGGAGATGGTCTTGCCCTTGAAGTGCACCTCGAGCGTCTCGCGGTTGTAGCGGGCGCCGTGGCAGATCTCGCACGGGACATAGACGTCCGGCAGGAAGTTCATCTCGATCTTGATGGTGCCGTCGCCCGCGCAGTTCTCGCAGCGGCCGCCCTTGACGGTGAAGGAGAACCGGCCGGGGAGGTAGCCGCGGACCTTGGCCTCCGTCGTCTCGGCGAACAGCTTGCGCATGTGGTCGAAGACGCCGGTGTAGGTCGCCGGGTTGGACCGCGGTGTCCGGCCGATGGGTGACTGGTCGACGCGCACGACCTTGTCGAGCTGGTCGAGGCCGGTGATGCGGGTGTGCCGGCCGGGGACCTCCCGCGCACCGTTGAGCTGGTTGACGAGCACGGCGGAGAGGATGTCGTTGATCAGCGTCGACTTGCCTGACCCGCTGACGCCGGTGACAGCGACGAGCTGGCCCAGGGGGATGTCGACCGTCACGTCGCGCAGGTTGTGCTCGCGGGCGCCGACGATCGTCAGCTTGCGCTTGGGGTCGCGCGGCCGACGGATCGCCGGCACGTCGATCGATCTGCGCCCACTGAGGTATTGGCCGGTGATGCTGTCCGGGCTCTCCAGCAGGTCCTTCACGGTCCCGCTCACGACGATCTGGCCGCCGTGCTCCCCCGCACCCGGACCGATGTCGACGACCCAGTCGGCGACCTTGATGGTGTCCTCGTCGTGCTCGACGACGATGAGGGTGTTGCCCAGGTCCTTCAGTCGCAGCAGCGTGTCGATGAGCCGGCGGTTGTCGCGCTGGTGCAGGCCGATCGACGGCTCGTCGAGGACGTAGAGCACGCCCACGAGGCCTGACCCGATCTGCGTCGCGAGCCGGATCCGCTGTGCCTCACCACCCGCGAGGGTGCCGGCCGGACGGTCGAGTGAGAGGTAGTCGAGGCCGACGTCGAGCAGGAAGCCCATCCGCTCGTTGACCTCCTTGAGCACCCGCTCGGCGATCATCCGCTGCCGGTCGTCGAGCTCGAGGTTGCGCAGGAACTCCGCGCAGTCGGCGATGCTCATCGCGGCGATCGCGGCGATGCTCTTGCCGCTCAGTGTGACGGCGAGCACCTCGGGCTTGAGCCGGGCGCCCTTGCAGGCGGGGCACGGCACCTCGCGCATGTAGCCCTCGTAGCGGTCGCGGCTGGTCTCGCTCTCGGCCTCCGCGTGCCGGCGCTCGAGGAACGGCACGACCCCTTCGTAGGAGGTGTAGTAGCTGCGCTCGCGTCCGTAGCGGTTCTTGTAGCGGACGTGCACCTCGGTCTCGTGGCCGTGCAGGATCGCCTTCTGCTGCTTGGAGGTGAGACTGCTCCAGCGGCTCTTCAGGGTGAACCCGAGCGCATCGCCCAACGCGGTCAGCAACCGCCCGAAGTACTCGATGTTGTGGCCGCTGGACCACGGGTAGATGGCGCCCTCACCCAAGGTCTTGTCCGGGTCGGGGATGACGAGCTCCGGGTCGACCTCCTTCTTGGTGCCGAGCCCGTGGCACTCGACGCAGGCACCGAACGGGCTGTTGAAGGAGAAGCTGCGCGGCTCGAGCTCCTCGAAGCTCAGGTCGTCGTCGAGGCAGGCCAGGTGCTCGGAAAACGTCCGCTCGCGGTGCGGGTCGTCCTCCGGCAGGTCGACGAAGTCGAGGGTGACCAGCCCGTTGCCGAGCTGGAGCGCGGTCTCGACCGAGTCGGTCAGGCGGCGCTTGGAGCTCGCCTTCACCTGGAGGCGGTCGACGACCACCTCGATGGTGTGCTTCTCCTGCTTCTTCAGCTTGGGTACGTCGGTGAGCGCATGCACCACCCCGTCGACCCGCGCCCGGCTGTATCCCTTGGTCTGCAGATCGGCGAACAGGTCGACGTATTCGCCCTTGCGCTCCCGGATCACCGGTGCCAGCACCTGGAACCGGCTGCCCTCCTCCAGCTCGAGGACGCGGTCCACGATCTGGCTCGGCTGCTGGCGGGCGATGACCTTGCCGCAGACCGGGCAGTGCGGGGTGCCGGCCCGGGCGAAGAGCAGGCGGAGGTAGTCGTAGACCTCGGTGATCGTCCCGACCGTCGACCGCGGGTTGCGGTTGGTCGACTTCTGGTCGATGGAGACCGCGGGGCTCAGCCCCTCGATGAAGTCGACGTCGGGCTTGTCCATCTGGCCGAGGAACTGCCGGGCGTAGGCGCTCAGCGACTCCACGTAGCGGCGCTGCCCCTCGGCGAAGATCGTGTCGAACGCCAGGCTGGACTTCCCGGAGCCGGACAGGCCTGTGAACACGACCAGCGCGTCACGCGGCAGGTCGAGGGAGACGTCCTTGAGGTTGTGCTCGCGCGCGCCGCGCACGACCAGGCGGTCGGCCATCGTGTCCTTTGATCAGTTGCCGGGGCGGGGAAGCTCCGTCCTCAGGCTAACGGCGGGCTAGGACAGAACTCTTCCCGCTTCGCGATAGCGTCCGACACATGTACACAGGCGAGTACACCGGCGAGGTCGAGGTGGGCGGCCCCACCGACGTGCGCGAGCTCCCGGGGCTGACGATCACCAAGATCGCCACCAACCCGTTCAACAACAACTGCTACCTCCTGCGGGACACCGCGACCGGCGCCACGCTGCTGATCGACGCCGCCGGCGACCCGGACCGGCTGCTGGCCGCCCTCGGCGACGGTCAGCTCGTCGGGATCGTCGAGACCCACGGCCACTGGGACCACTGGCAGGGACTGGCCGAGGTGGTGAAGGCGACCGGCGCGCCCGTCCTCGCCACCGCCGCCGACGCCCCCGAGCTCCCGGTCCCCGTCGACCGCTTTCTCACCGACGACGACGTCGTCACGGTCGGCGCTCACGAGCTGACGGCCATCACGCTCGTCGGCCACACCCCTGGCTCGGTGGCCCTGCACTACGCCGCCGAGGGCGGCCACCTGTTCACCGGCGACTCGCTGTTCCCGGGCGGCGTCGGCAACACGGAGAAGGACGAGAAGCGCTTCGCGCGCCTCATCGACGACGTCGAGACGAAGCTGTTCGCGCTTCCTGACTCCACCTGGTTCTACCCGGGCCATGGCAGCGACTCGACGCTGGGCGCCGAACGCCCGGCCCTCCCGGAGTGGCGCGCCCGCGGCTGGTGATCATCACCTCGTCGCGCGCAGGGACAGCACGGTCGTCGCGGCAAGGGTGACGACGATGACGCCCAGCGACACGGCGATGCCGATGTCCGGCACCGACGCGCCGTACTCGTGGGCCGCGTGCAGCACGAGCTTGGCGCCGATGAAGCCCAGGATGACCGCGAGGCCCTTGGACAGGTAGACGAGACGGTCCAGCAGGCCGTCCAGCAGGAAGTAGAGCTGACGCAGACCCATCAGGGCGAACGCGTTGGCCGTGAACACGATGTACGGCTCCTTGGTGAGGCCGAAGATCGCGGGGATCGAGTCGAGGGCGAACAGCAGGTCGGTCGACCCGATGGCGACCATCACCAGCAGCATGGGAGTGACGACTCGCTTGTCGCCGACCTTCGTGAACACGCGCTCGCCGTCGTACTCGTCCGTGGTCGGGAGGACCTTCGACATCAGCGCGACCAGCTTGCTCTCGCCGGGCTCGTCGTGCTCCTCACCGGACCTGGCCAGCTTCCAGGCGGTGAAGACCAGGAACGCACCGAAGACGAAGAAGACCCACACGAACTGGTTGATCGCCGCTGCGCCGACGGCGATGAAGATGCCCCGGAGCAGCAGCGCCAGGGCGATGCCGACGAGCAGCACCTTGTGCTGGAAGGCCCGAGGCACCGCGAAGCTGCTCATGATGATGACGAAGACGAACAGGTTGTCGACCGACAGCGAGTACTCGGTCAGGTAGCCGGCGAAGAACTCCGCCCCTGCCTGGTGGCCGCCGAAGAACCACAGTCCGAGGCCGAACGCGATGGCGAGACCCACGTAGAAGACCACCCACCGGGTCGCCTCGCCCACCGAGAACTCGTGCTCGCCCTTTCGGTGCGCGACCCACTGGTCGAAAGCCATGATCGCGAGCAGGCCACCGAGGGTGGCGAGCCAGGCGGTGAGTGTCACGTCGAGCAAGGTGGTTCCTCCGGTCTGGACAGCAAGGTCCGACCGGAGGTCTCTCCCACCTGCGCGAGGCGGGCCGCGCGCCCCGGGAGGGAGGCCCTCCGTGCTGACGAGACGCGTGCGACGGGGATACTCCCCTCCGACCCGTTCGACTCTACGGCAAGGACCTCCGTGACCCCCGACCTGCTGGCCGTTGCCGCCGCCACCAAGGGCTTCCTCCCCGACGACGAGGCCGCCGCGCTTCACACCGCGGCGCTGTCAGCGGCTCCCGGGCTGTGGCTGGAGGTGGGGACGTACTGCGGGAAGTCGACGGTCCACGTCGGTGCGGCCGCCCGGGCTGTCGGCGCGCAGCTGGCGACGCTCGACCACCACCGCGGGTCGGAGGAGAACCAGGCGGGCTGGGAGTGGCACGACACCTCGCTGGTGGACCCGCACACCGGACGGCTCGAGACCCTCCCGTCGCTGCGGCGCACGCTCTGGGACGCCGGGCTCGACGACGTCGTCACCGCCGTGGTCGGCACCACCCAGCAGGTCGCCCGCTGGTGGACGTCACCGCTGACGTTGCTGTTCCTCGACGGCAACCACACCGAGGAGGTGGCCGAGCACGACTACGCCGCCTTCGCACCGCACGTCGTGACGGGCGGGGTGCTGGCGGTGCACGACGTCTTCGAGGACCCGGCGCAGGGCGGGCGTCCGCCGTGGAACGTCGTGCGACGCGCCGTCGACAGCGGTGCGTTCGAGGAGGTGTCGGTGACGGGCTCGCTGCGGGTGCTCCGGCGCACCGAGAAGCCCGTCACCTAGGGCCTTCGCGGCCCTGAAGATCACCTGACAATCTGACCGGTTTCCCGCCGGCGACCAGGTGTGACGAGGAGGCTCCGAGCATGGGACGGGGATGGGACTCCCTGATGGTGCGCCTCGCGTATCGCGGCAGCGGCTGGAGCGATGACGGCGAGCAGGCGGCGGTCGCCGCCCTGCTGCCCGCCCTGCCGCGCAGCCGGGTGCTGGACGTCGGTGTCGGGGCGGGGCGCACGACCTCGTTCCTGGCCGAGGCAGCCGCCTCCTACATCGGCGTGGACCTGGCCGCCCGGATGGTCGCCGACGCCCGCCGCCGCTTCCCATCGGCCGATCTGCGGGTCGCGGACGCACGCGACCTGAGCGCGTTCGCTGACGGCGCGTTCGACCTCGTCGTGTTCAGCCTCAACGGTGTCGACTGCCTCAGCCACGAGGAACGCGAAGCGTTCCTGAGGGACTGCGCTCGACTGCTCGCACCGGGCGGTGCCCTGCTGTTCTCCACCCACAACCTCGATGGGCCGAGCTTCGCGGAGGTTCCGTCCCTGCGGGACGCTCGCGAGCGGCTTGCCAAGCCAGGCACGGCGGCGAAGGTCGAAGCGGTGCTGGCGCTCGTGCCTCGCCTGCTCCTGGCCTACCGCAACGCGCACGCCTACACGGCACCCAGACCTGCTGGTGACGGATGGGCTGTCGTGCCTCTCCGCGCCCACGAGTTCCGCTTCGTGGCCCACTTCGCACGACTGCCCGAGGTGCGGGGGTCGATCGCCCGAGCCGGGCTCGAGCTGGAGACGGCCTGGAGCCGCAGCGGCGCGGCGATCCCAGAGACCGCAAGCAGCTACGACGAGCCGTACGCCCATTTCCTCTGCCGGCGGCTCAGCAGCTGACTCGCGGGGTTGCGGGCCGCACCACGGCGCCGAGACCGCTGCCCGTCCGGGTCACGGACCAACGAACCTGACCGTTGCTCGCGAGCAGCGCGCTCACCGTGCCGGCCTTCCCGGATCCCACGACGAGCACGTCTGCGCAGGTGTGATGAGTGATGGAGGACGCGTAGGCGTAGCCGTCGGCGATCCCCTTGCTGTCCGGCACCGTACGGCGCCAGACCAGCATGTGCTGGCGGTCGGTCACCGTCACGCGGAGACCTGTCGACGACCCCTTCACCTGGACGAAGTCCTCGACGCCACGACGGACCCGACCGCCCAAGGGGTACTGCTGCGGCGTGGCGATGACCCTGCCGTCTCGGCTGCGGAAGAGCTCCGCTTGTCCCCCACCGTCGTTCCCCGTGAAGAACACAAAGAACACGACGCCTTCCCCACCGCCATCGAGGTCGACGTCGCCGATGCTGCCGACGAGAACGAAAGCCTGATCCGACGTGTCGTGCTTCGCCTGCGACCTGCGGTAGGAGTGCGCCCAGAGAGACCGGCCGGCAGCGTCGTACACGGTCACGTCGGCCTGGGCGACGTCCTGGGCACCGGTAGTGCTGGAGCTGTCGACCCAGGTGCCAAGGGCAGGTCTGCCAACCCGGTCCACGACGTAGAGCCCGTCGGCTCGCTTCGTCCACGCGATCCGACCGGTGTGGCCGCCGAGGAGCTGCGCCTGCGGGACAGCTGCCGACGGTAGGGGCAGTCCGGCGGGGGGCGGCGACGGCACCGTCTCCACGACCACGTCGTCGGCGCTGACCCGGTTGGCTCGCTCGCCGGTGACGGAGCGAATGACCGCGAGCCCGGCCAGGTCGTCACCGAACGTCGTGGACCACACTTTCGAGCCGTCCGTGAAGCGCAGGGTGGAGGTGGTGCGAGTGCTGCCGCCGACCGCGACAACACCATCGGTGAGCCCGTCGCCATCCGCATCCGTGACGAGGTCGCCGAGCACAAGGCCGTTCGCACTGCTGGCGGCGCCCGGGAGTCGGCGAACAGCGCCGGTGCGCTTGTCGATCGCCGAGAAGGCCACCGCGCCGGTCTCGCCACCGCCGGCTTCGCCACTGGCGTACTGGACGTCACCTTCGACCTCGAGGATCTCGCGGGCCCCGCGGCGGACCGGTTCGTCGAAGGCGAGGAACGTGTAGTGGTAGCTGCCCTCGGACGCGGTCACGCCGACAGCCGGGGCTGGCGTCGGGGCCGTCACCTGGCCGGTCAGCGTGCGCTTCCAGAGCTGGTGCCCGCTGCCGTCGAGCCCCGTCAGCGAATCGGGCTTGCCAAAGGGGAAGGCCACCAGGACGACTCCTGGCCGACCCGCGACGGGCGTACCCAACGCAAACACAAAGCCGTTGGTGATCCGCTCGGTGCGGCTCCAGAGGGGCCGACCCGTGGCACCGTCGCGCGCCACGAGCGACAGCGTGGTGCTGGATCCCGACGAGCTGTAGCGGCTCTCGAGGACGTCGTCTGCACCCCTCCGGTCGAGGTTGCCGGCCGGGTCCAGAGACGAGAACACCTGCGCCGACGCCGACACCGACGCCGACTGCTCGCTCGCGTCCAGCGCGGCGTTGAGGAGGCGGATGCTCACACCCGAGCGGGCGAGGTGGTCGAGCTCCATGAGCCGGGCCGCCCGCTGCGGCGACAGACCGTGACGCAGGTACGACGAGAACGGCTGCATGGCTCCCGTGACGCGCATCGTCGGCGCGGGCGGCACCGGGGAGTGAGCCGAGGCCGGCACCACGAACGACGAGGCGGCCAGTGCCGCGCCAACTACGACCAGGCGCACGAAGCGCATCGTCACCACTCCCCCGGAGCCGGCTGGGTCCGGCTTCCAGGGCTGTGTTTCGCCCTCGTCGCGACGTTTCCTGCACGCGAGCCGGATCCGTGCGGGTCAGACGCGGCGGGCGAGGTCTCCGCAGGGGGCGCCGTCCTCGAGGCAGGTGTCAGCAGGCAGCAGCACACCGGTCGGGAGATCGCGCCCGTCGAACAGCGCGAGCGTCGTGCCACCGGCCAGCGCGTCGGCGCACAGCACCATGGCGGCGGCCGTCCAGGACGAGCGCTCCGCGGGCCACCGGACCGACTTGTCGTAGACATAGCCGGTCCAGTAGGAGCCGTCGTCGTGGCGGAGGTGCTGGACGTCCTTGAGGAGCTGCCTTGCCTTGTCGGGTTCGCCGCTGACCAGCAGCGCGAGAGCCAGCTCGGCCGTCTCGGCGCCGGTGACCCAGGGCTCGTCGGAGACACAGCGGATGCCGAGGCCGGGTACGACGAAGGTGTCCCACTGCTCGGTGAGGATCTGCTGCGCGAGGCGGCCGCGGACGGCACCGCCGAGGACCGGGTAGTACCAGTCCATCGAGAAGCGGGCCTTGTCCATGAACAGGTTGGGGTGGTGCGCGACGGCGTGCTGCAGGAGCCCGGCAGCGAGCTCCCACTCCGGCTGCTGCTCGCCGAACAGCTCGGCAAGGGCGATGCCGCAGCGCAGCGACTGGTAGACGCTGGAGGAGCCGGTGAGCAGTGCCTCGCGCCTGGGCACCGGCCCGTCCTTCGCCCAGTAGATCTCGCCCGTCGGCGCCTGCAGGTCGCAGACCAGGTCCAGCGCCCGTCGGATGTGCGGCCACATCTGCTCGGGAAGCGTGCGGTCACCGGTGACCTGCAGCCACTGCCAGATGCCGACGGCGACATATGCGCACTGATTGACGTCGACCATCGGGTCGAGGACGTCGAGCTGGTCGTAGGACGTCGCCCACGAGCCGTCGACGGCCTGCGTCCTGCGCAACCAGGCGTAGGCCCGCTGTGCCTCGTCGAGTCGGCCGCCGAGGGTGAGCACCATGGCGCACTCGACGTGGTCCCAGGCGTCGGTGTGGCCGTCGGGCCACGGCAGCGAACCGCCCGGCTGCTGGGCAGCGGCGATCGCATCGACGGTCTGCCGCAGCTGCTCCCGGCTCAGGACGCCCGGGAGTCCGCGGAGCTCAGGCTGCCGCACGCGCGGTCTCCAGCGGCTTGCGGAAGTAGACGATGAAGGACTTCCCGACGAGCGGCTGCAGCACCTTCTCGGCGAGCCGCGTCGCGAGTGGCGCCTTGACCATGTCCCAGACCAGCAGCTGGTGGTAGGCCTTCACGAGCGGGTGCTGATCGTTCTTGACGCCGACCGCACACTTCAGCCACCAGTACGGCGAGTGCAGGCCGTGCGCGTGGTGCTGGCCCTGGTAGGTCAGCCCCTGTCGCTCCAGCTTCGCGCGCAGCTCGGAGCCCTTGTAGATGCGGATGTGGCCGCCGGGCTCGTTGTGGTAGTCGTCGGACAAGGCCCAGCAGACCTTCTCGGGCAGCCAGCGAGGGACGGTCACGGCGATGAGGCCGCCGGGCTTGAGCACCCGGAAGAGCTCCAACATCGCCTTCTCGTCCTCGGGCAGGTGCTCCATGATCTCGGCGGCGATGATGCGGTCGAAGGAGGAGTCCTCGAAGGGCAGCTCGTACGCCGTACCGCGCACCGTCGTGGCCGTGGCCTTCTTCGGCGCCTCACCCGCGAGGTGGATCGCGGCGAACATGTTCTTCACCTCGACGAGGTCGTCGTAGCTCATGTCGAACGCGACGACGTCGGCGCCGCGCTTGTAGAGCGAGAAGGCGTGCCGGCCGCCGCCGCAGCCCATGTCGAGCACCCGGTCGCCGGCACCGACGGGGAACTGGTCGAAGTCGACCGTGAGCACTAGTCCTCCTGGAAGGGGTGGGGAACGGTCTCGCCGAGGTAGTCGCGATACCACTGCGCGGTCTGCCGGGCGACGGATGGCCAGGTGTAGTGCTTCATGACCCGGTCGCGACCGCGCTGACCGAGCTCGGCGGCGAAGGCGTCGTCGTCGATCACGCGCTTCAGCGCCGCCGCGAGCGCCTCGGTGTCGCCGGGCGGCACCGTGAGCGCGGCGTCGCCGACGACCTCGGGCAGTGCGCCCGCGGTCGTGCAGACCAGCGGGGTCGCGCAGCTCATGAGCTCGATGGCCGGCAGGCTGAAGCCTTCGTAGAGCGACGGCACGACGCCGACGTTGGCGGAGCCGAAGACGTCCACGAGCTCCTGCTCGGGCAGGCCCGTCATGAAGCGCACGGTGTCCTCGAGTCCGAGCCGCTCGATGGTCTTCGCCGCGGCGCCGCCCTCCTGGGCCTTGCCGACGATGACGACCTCGATGTCGCGCTCGGTGCGCAGCTTCGCCGCCGCCTCGAGCAGCGGGACGATGCCCTTCAGCGGGTGGTCGGCGGAGGCGGTCGCGACGATCCGGCCAGGCACCCGCGGCAGCGACGGGGGGACGAAGACCTCGTGCTCGACCCCGACCGGGATGACCCGCATCTTGGCGGCATCGACCTCGAAGTCGCGCACGATGTCGACGAAGCTGTTCTCGCTGACCGTCACGAGCGTCGGCATCCGCTGGATGACGCGCTTCTGCATCGCCAGGAAGCCGTACCAGCGCAGCTTGCTGGGCTTCTTGCGCCAGGGGCTGGCGGCCAGGTCGAGCTGCTTGTCCACCGTGATCGGGTGGTGGACGTTGGCGATGATCGGCATGCCGGCGCGCTGCATGAGCAGCATGCCGTAGCCGAGGGTCTGGTTGTCGTGGATGACGTCGGGCAGCACGTCCCGCGTCTTCAGCTCCTGATAGGCCCGGAGGCTGAATGTCAACGGCTCCGGGAAGCCGGCGGTGCACATGATCCCGAACTCGAGCGCGTCGACCCAGGTGCGGAACTCCGACGGCCACGGCACCCGGAACGGGTCCTCGTCGCGGTAGAGGTCGAGGCTCGGCAGGTGCGTCAGCCCGACGCCGGCGTCGAGGTTGGGGTAGGGCGGCCCGCTGAGGACCTCCACCTGGTGCCCGAGGTTGGCCAGCTCACGGCTCAGGTGCCGGACGTAGACGCCCTGGCCACCGCAGTGCGGCTTGCTCCGATAGCTGAGCAGGGCGATGCGGAGCGGCCGCCCGCCATCGGCGGCCACGCGAGGTCCCTGCACCGGCACTCCCTGAAACTGAAACGTGTTCTCGCCACCGTAGGTGACCGGATCAGCGTACAGACAGGGTGTTACCGCCGGTAAGCGCCAGGTCCTGCGACCGGTCCCGTGACCCGGCCAGTGTCACGACGAACCTCGGCAGCAGGAACTGCACGATCGGGCCGATGGTCAGCGCGTAGACCAGCGTCGTGACCCCGACACTGCCGCCGAGCGCGAAGCCGATCACGACGACGGTGATCTCCTGAACGGTGCGGACCAGCCTGATCGACAGCCCCGTGCGGCGGGAGATGCCGGTCATGAGGCCGTCGCGCGGGCCGGGGCCGAGCTGGGCACCGATGTACATCGCGCCGGCGATGCCGTTGAGCAGCACCCCTCCCGCGAGCGTGAGCACGACGCGGACGGCGAGGTCACTGGGCTTCGGGATGACGGCGAGGGTCGCGTCGGTGGCGGCCCCGATGACGAGGACGTTGGCGATCGTCCCGAGGCCGGGCGCCTGCTTCAACGGGATCCAGGCCAGCAGCACGACGAAGCCGACGAGCGTGACGACGGCCCCGAAGCTGAGGGGTACGTGGCTGGTCACGCCTGAGTGGAAGACGTCCCAGGGATCGAGCCCCAGCGTGCCGCGGATCATCATTGCCATGCTCGCGCCGTAGAGGACCAGTCCGGCGAACAGCTGGGTCAGGCGGCGGGGAAGCCGGCCCGCGCGCAGCTGGGCCGCCGGTCCGAGGTCGGCGAGGAGCGCTCCCGTGGTCTGCATCCGCACAGTCTGGCGAGAAGTGGTCTGGTCTGAAAGGGCCAATCATGCAAGAGTGGTCTGCATGGACCGCTCGTTGTCGGCCGCGCGAGCGGCCACCATGCTCGGCGTCTACACCTCCCCCGCCTACCGCGGCATCGCCGAGGGGTTCCGCCGGCTGATCGCCGACGGCCGGATCCCGGTCGGGTCCCGACTGCCCAGCGAACGTGACCTGACCGCAGCGCTGGGCGTGAGCCGCACGACGGTGACCCGCGCCTACTCCCTGCTCGTCGAGCTGGCCTATGCCGAGGCCCGGCAGGGATCCGGCACCGTCGCCGCCCTCCCGGCCGCCCGTGGGCACCGCGGCGACCACCTGCTGGCACCGGTCGACGGCACCGGTGCCGCCCTCGACCTGACCTGCGCCGCCCCGACCGCACCGGCCGGCATCGCGGCGGCCTACGAGGCCGCGGTGGCCGAGCTGCCGTCGTACCTTCCGGGCACCGGCTACTACCCGTCCGGGCTGCCTGCGCTCCGAGAGGCGCTGGCCCGCCGATACACCGAGCGCGGGCTGGCAACGACCCCCGACCAGGTGGTCATCACGGCCGGCGCCCTCGCCGGCGTGGCCGTCGCCGCCAGGGCGCTGGTCTCGACCGGCGACCGGGTGCTGATGGAGTCGCCGACCTACCCCAACGCCATCGCGACGTTGCAGCGGACGGGCGCCCGGCTCGCAGGCGTCGACATCGACCCGTCGGGGTGCGACGTCGACTCGGTGATCGCCGCGCTCCGTCAGGTCGGGCCGCGGGCGGCCTACCTCATCCCTGACTTCCACAACCCGACCGGCGCCCTGCTCTCGGCGGAGGACCGCGCTCGCCTCGCCGCCGGGCTCCGGGCAGCGCGGACCGCCGCGATCGTCGACGAGTCGCTCGTCGACCTCGTGCTCGACGACGTGACCGTGCCGGCCCCCTTCGCGTCGTTCGCCCCGGACACCATCACCGTCGGCAGCGCGAGCAAGCCCTTCTGGGGCGGCTTGCGGATCGGCTGGCTGCGGGTCCCCGAGGCTCGGCAGGCGGCCGTCTTCGCCTCCCGGCTGTCGCTCGACCTCGGCGCCCCCGTCCTGGAGCAGCTGGTGCTGCTGCAGCTGCTGTCCCATGCCGACGAGCTGCTGGCCGTGCGTCGCGACGGCCTGCGGCTCGCCCGCAACACCCTCGCCGACGCCCTGCACCGGATGCTGCCGCAGTGGCGCGTGCCCGTGCCGGCCGGGGGGCTGTGCCTCTGGGTCGAGCTGCCCGAGCCGATGTCGTCGTCGCTGACCGCCGTCGCAGAGCGGCATGACGTGCTGCTCGCGAGCGGCCCGTCGTTCGCCCCGGAGGGCGGCCTGGAGCGCTACCTGCGGCTGCCGTTCACGCTGCCGCCCGACCAGCTGGTGGAGGCCGTCAGCCGGCTGCGGACCGCCTGGGAGGAGACGCTCACCACCACCGCGTCCCGGCCGAGGACCCGCACCCTCGTCGCCTGACGGTCAGCGGATGCCGGCCGCGTCCATCCCGCGGAGCTCCTTCTTGAGCTCGTTGACCTCGTCCCGGAGCCGGGCCGCGAGCTCGAAGGACAGCCCGCGGGCGGCCTCGTGCATCTGGTCCTGGAGCTGCTGGATGAGCATCGCGAGCTCGGCGCGCGGCATCCCCTTCAGCGACTCGACGTGGGTCGCGCCTTTCGTCGTACCGCCCGGGACCGGTGCCTTGCCTCGTGACTGGTTGCGGCCCGACCCTCCGATCAGCTCGGGGTCCTCGCGCACGATGTCGTCGAGGATGTCGGCGATCTTCTTGCGCAGCGGTTGCGGGTCGATGCCGCGCTCTTCGTTGTAAGCGATCTGCTTGGCCCGGCGGCGGTTCGTCTCGTCGATCGCCTTGGCCATCGAGGGCGTGATGGTGTCGGCATACATGTGGACCTGGCCGGACACGTTGCGGGCGGCACGGCCGATGGTCTGGATGAGCGACTTGTCGGAGCGCAGGAAGCCCTCCTTGTCGGCGTCGAGGATGGCGACGAGCGACACCTCGGGCAGGTCGAGTCCCTCGCGCAGCAGGTTGATGCCGACGAGCACGTCGTAGACGCCCTGCCGCAGCTCCTTGAGCAGCTCGATGCGGCGGATCGTGTCGACCTCGGAGTGCAGGTAGCGGACCCGGATGCCGAGGTCGAGCAGGTAGTCGGTCAGGTCCTCCGACATCTTCTTCGTCAGCGTCGTGACCAGGACGCGCTCGTCCTTGTCGGTGCGCAGCTTGATCTCGTGGACCAGGTCGTCGATCTGCCCCTTCGTGGGCTTCACGATGATCTCGGGATCGACCAGCCCGGTCGGGCGGATGACCTGCTCGACGACGTCGTTCTTGACCCGCGACAGCTCGTAGTTCCCGGGAGTCGCGGACAGGTAGACGGTCTGGCCGGTGCGCTGGAGGAACTCCTCCCACTTGAGCGGGCGGTTGTCCATCGCGGACGGCAGCCGGAAGCCGTGGTCGACGAGGGTCCGCTTGCGGGACATGTCGCCCTCGTACATCGCGCCGATCTGCGGCACCGTCACGTGCGACTCGTCGAGGACGAGCAGGAAGTCGTCGGGGAAGTAGTCGAGCAGCGTGTGCGGGGCGGTGCCGGCGGAGCGGCCGTCGATGTGCCGCGAGTAGTTCTCGATGCCGTTGCAGAAGCCGACCTGCCGCATCATCTCGATGTCGTAGGTCGTCCGCATGCGCAGCCGTTGCGCCTCGAGCAGCTTGCCCTGCTTCTCGAGCTCCGCCAGGCGGTCGGCGAGCTCGTGCTCGATGCCGTTGACCGCGCGCTCCATCCGCTCCGGACCGGCGACGTAGTGGGTCGCGGGGAAGACGAAGACCTCGTTGTGCTCCTCGATGACCTCGCCGGTCAGCGGGTGCAGCGTCATGACCCGCTCGATCTCGTCGCCGAACATCTCGACGCGGATCGCGAGCTCCTCGTAGACGGGGAAGACCTCGATCGTGTCGCCGCGCACCCGGAACGTCCCGCGGCTGAAAGCGAGGTCGTTGCGGGTGTACTGCACGTCGACGAGCTTGCGGAGCAGCTTGTCGCGCTCGATGGTGTCGCCGACCGTCAGCTTGACCATCCGGTCGACGTACTCCTGCGGCGTCCCGAGGCCGTAGATGCACGACACGGACGCCACCACGATGACGTCGCGCCTGGTGAGCAGCGACATCGTCGCCGAGTGCCGCAGCCGCTCGACCTCCTCGTTCACCGAGGAGTCCTTCTCGATGTAGGTGTCCGTCTGCGGGACGTAGGCCTCGGGCTGGTAGTAGTCGTAGTAGCTGACGAAGTACTCGACGGCGTTGCGCGGGAGCAGCTCGCGGAACTCGTTGGCGAGCTGCGCAGCGAGCGTCTTGTTCGGCGCCATGACCAGCGTCGGCCGCTGCACCTGCTCCACCAGCCAGGCGGTCGTCGCCGACTTCCCGGTGCCCGTGGCGCCGAGCAGGACGACGTCGGGCTGGCCCTGCTCCAGGCGCGCCGTGAGCTCCTTGATCGCTGCCGGCTGGTCACCTGCGGGCTCGTAGTCGCTGACGACCTCGAACTTGCGCTCGCGCCGCTTCAGGCTGCTGTCGATCCGCTCCACCGTGGGGCGTGCCCCGTGGGTCCCCTTGATCTCGACCGGCATGCCCCCACGGTACGTCGCGGGTGTGACAGGTCAGGATGGGCAGGTGACGTTCGGCCGGGAGTTCCGGGAGCAGCGCGAGGAGCACGCCGTGCGCGAGCACCCCTCAGCCCACGACAGGAACCGGGAGCCCTGCCTTGCCTGCGACGAGAATGCCTGGTAGACACTGAACCAAATGGTTCAGCATCTGCAGCAGATCGATCTCGACTCCGCCTTCGCGGCGCTAGCGGATTCCACGCGACGCGGCGTGCTCGAGCAGCTCGGGCGCTCGGAAGCGTCGATCACGGAGCTCGCCGACCGGTTCCAGATGACGCTCACCGGCATCAAGAAGCACGTCAGCGTCCTCGAGGGGGCGGGTCTCGTCACGACCGAGAAGGTCGGACGCGTGCGCAGCTGCCGGATCGGCACCGGCCGCCTCGAGGAGGTGGCCTCGTGGATCGAGCAGTACCAGCAGCTGTGGGACGCGCGCTTCAGCGCGTTGGACGACGTCGTCGAACAACTCAAGCTCAAGGAGAAGACTGATGGACGCAGTAACGAGTAGCGACACCAAGGCCACGCGCAACCCCGTGGCCATCGAGCGGACGTCCGATCGCGAGATCGTTGTTACGCGCACGTTCAACGGGCCAGTACGGCTCGTCTTCCAGGCCTGGACGACGCCCGACCTGTTCCGGCAGTGGTGGCTCCCCCAGTCGATGGGCATGCAGCTGCAGGCGCTGGAGATGGACGCTCGCACCGGCGGCTACTACCGGCTCGACTTCGGCAACGGGGCTGAGTTCCACGGCAACTACGTCGAGGTGACGCCGCACTCCCGCATCGTCTGGACGAACGACGAGGGCGGTGAGGGCGGTGAGGGCGGCTCGGTCACCACGGTCACCTTCGAGGAACGCGACGGTCAGACGCATGTCGTCATGACCGAGATCTACCCGTCCAAGGAGGCGCTGGAAGAGGGCGCAGGCGCGGAGGACGCCACGCACGAGACGTTCGGCCAGCTGGACGACCTGCTCGCGAGCCTGCAGGAGCAGGGCTCCCTCTAGGCGGCTACCGGCCGGCCCGAAGGGCGAGCTACCTCACGAAGAGCCGCTTCGCCGTCCGCAGCGCCTGCCACTGCGGACCGCCGGTCGTCTGCCACGACCAGAGGGAGACAGCAGGGGCGTGCCACTGCTTCGCCGTCAGCAGGAACGAGCGGACGGAGAGGTACGGGTGCGGGTCGGGGGCCAGGTACGGCGCGTCCAGCCGTCCGTCGTACCCCTGCCCCACGGGCATCACCGGCTTGTTGTACGTGGTGAAGTACGCCATCGACTGGGCAGTCACGGCAGCGGGCGACCGGTTGTACCAGTAGGCCATCGGCAGGATCGCGTCCGCGCGCTTCGCGGTGCTGGCGTACGGGTAACGGCCGCGCCGGACCTCGCTCGGCCACGGCACGGTCGCGAGGATCGACACGTCGGACGGGAGCCAGTGCCGCAGCTCGTCGTAGTAGCGGATGACGTTGCTGCTGTTGATCTTGGTGCCCTCGGCGGCGGTCTCGATGTCCGGCGCGACCGCAGCGATGCGCGGGCAGCCGCCGCAGCGGAAGCGGGCGGCCATGGCCAGCCGGCGGGCGTCGCGCTCCGGGTTGCGCAGATTGGCGAAGTCCCAGGCGATGACGCGGATGCCGGTGCCCTTCGTGGCGGGCAAGATCTGGCGCAGCGCGGGCGACCCGATGGGGCCCTTCTTCGACGAGCCGGTCTGCACGAACAGGTGCGTGAGCCCTGCTGCACGGGCGCGGGCGACGATGGCCTGGCCGTTGCCGCCCTGCGACCTGTCGAACTCGTGCAGCCACATCCCGGTGCCGGTCGGCAGCCAGCGGACGACCTTGATGGCG
>JAODND010000035.1 GCA_025465465.1 Frankiales bacterium
GACGAACGGTGCGGCGGGCACCCGGAGCCGGCGGCGGCGCGGGCCGGCGAGGTCGGCCACGTGTCCGAGCGCGCGCCGCTCGAAGGCCCCAAGGCCGTCGCGGTCGCTGTCGATGATGTCGACGGCGACCTGGGGGGCGCCGTTCTCGACGGCGGCAGCGGCGAGGGTCAGATCGGTCTCGAGGGTCAGCCGCAGGCTGTCGACCTCACGGAGCAGGGCGTCCAGGGCACCGACGCGCGGCACGTCCGGAAGGAGGCTGGCGGCGGTCTCGTGGCGATCCTCGGGTGGCGCGGGAGGACGCTGCAGCCGCAGGCGGCGACGGTGCCGTCCCTGCTGCTCGGTCATCCCGGTGCTCCTGTCCGAATTGGTGCGTATCGACCTCTTTCGCCGCGGGCGGGACTTCTCCTGCCTCCCGGACCCAGCGATCTTGCTGCGAGTCTTCCATGCGCTGACGACCCGCCCCTTGAGCCGCTGCGGAGGACTTCGACACGCCTTGGCAGACTCCTTCCCATGAGTGATCTTCCTGCCCCCGAATCTGCTGTCCTCGCCGTGCTCGGGGGGACCGGCGAGCAGGGCCGCGGCCTGGCCAGGCGGTTTGCGTTGGCCGGGCACGACGTGGTGCTGGGTTCGCGTTCGGCGGAGCGCGCCCAGGCGGCAGCTGAAGGGCTGCCCGGCACGGTCAGCGGAGCCGCGAACGCCGACGCCGCGGCAAAAGCGGACGTCGTGATCTGCGCGGTGCCCTGGGAGGGCCACAAGGAGCTGCTCCAGGAGCTCGCACCGATCCTGGCCGGCAAGGTCGTCGTCGACTGCGTGAACCCGCTCGGCTTCGACAAGCAGGGCGCCTTCGCACTGCCGGTCGAGGAGGGCAGCGCCGCCGAGCAGGCCGCTCTGGTGCTCCCCGAGAGCCGGGTCGTCGCCGCGTTCCACCATGTCAGCGCGGTGCTGCTGCTCGACGAGGACGTGCCCTCGATGGACACCGACGTGCTCGTCCTCGGCGACGACCGCGAGGCCACCGACCTGGTGCAGGCACTCGTCGGCCGGATCACCGGCATGCGCGGCATCTATGCCGGTCGCCTCCGCAACGCCCACCAGGTCGAGGCGCTCACGGCCAACCTCATCAGCGTCAACCGCCGCTACCAGGCGCACGCGGGCCTGAGGGTCACCGACGTCTAGGGACGACCTGGGTACGCCGGTCGAGCTGCCGTCGACGGTCCGCCGCGTGGTCTCGCTCGTGCCGTCCCTGACGGAGTCGGTGGCGGCCAGTGACCTCCTGGTCGGGGCCACGGACTGGTGCTCGCACCCGGCGGACCTCGACGTCGAGCGGGTCCGCGGCACCAAGAACCCGGACGTCGACAAGGTCGTGGCACTCCGTCCGGACCTTGTGCTCGCCAACGCCGAGGAGAACAGGGCGGAGGACCTCGAGGCCCTGCGCCAGGCGGGTGTCGCCGTCTGGGTGACCTCTCCGCGGACAGTCCCTGAGGCGCTGGTCAGTCTCGCCCGGATGCTTGATGCGTGTGGCCTCGACAAGCCCGCCTGGCTGACGACGTCGGAGGAGCAGTGGGCCGTGCCCTGGTCGGGCCCCCGGCGCACCGCTGTCGTGCCGATCTGGCGCCGGCCCTGGATGGCGATCGGGTCAGGCACCTTCACCGGCGACGTCCTCGCGCGGCTCGGGATCGACAACGTGCTCGCCGACCACGAGGAGCGCTACCCGAAGGTGGAGCTCGACGCCCTTCCGCCGTACCAGCTGGTGGTGCTGCCCGACGAGCCCTATGCGTTCTCGCCGACGGACGGGCCGGAGTGCTTCAGCGTGCCGAGCAGGTGCGTGAGCGGGCGACACCTCACGTGGTACGGGCCGTCGCTGGCCGAGGCCCGCGACGTCCTGCTGGCTCAGCTCAGCGACGTCGACTCATGACACCGTGGCGTGCGCCTCGTCGAGGAGCTCTCTGACCACATCAGCGTCGAGACCGCGGTCGAGGCGGACACCGAGCCAGCCGCGGGAGCCGACGTACGCCGGCCGGTAGTAGACCTCGGGGTCCTCAGCGATCGCCGCCTCCTGGGCACCCGGCGGAGCCGCCATCCAGAGCGCCAGCTTGCCGTCGCCGTGGTGGTCGTCGTGGCAGGTGACGAACGACTTGCCGCGGCGCTCGAAGAACGTGGGTGCGCCGTGGCTCAGCCGCTCGGTCACACCGTCGATCCTCAGGCAGTGCGCGCGCACGTCCTCGAACGGGTCCACGTGCGCATCGTGTCAGGTGAACGAGTGCTCCGGGCCGGGGAACTGGCCCTCGCGGACCTCGTCGGCGTAGGCGCGCACGGCGTCCCCGAGCACGGTGCGCAGGTCGGCGTACTGCTTGGCCAGCTTCAGGCCCTTGGGTGTGAGACCGGCCATGTCGGTCCAGACGAGCACCTGCGCATCGGTGCCCGCACCGGCGCCGATGCCGATGGTCGGGATGTCGAGCTCCTTGGTGACGCGTTCGGCCAGGTCTGCCGGGACCACCTCGAGGACGATCGCGAACGCTCCTGCCTCCTGCAGCGCCAGGGCGTCGTCGAGGAGCTGGTCGCCGGCTTCGCCGCGCCCCTGCACCTTGTAGCCGATCGCGTTGACGCTCTGTGGCGTGAGGCCCAGGTGACCCATGACGGGGATGCCGGAGTCCGTGAGGAGCTGGACCTGCGGGACCACCCGACGGCCACCCTCGAGCTTGACGGCCTGCGCGCCGAGCTGCAGGAACTGGACAGCGCTCTGCAGCGCCTGGGCGGGCGACGCCTGGTAGCTGCCGAAGGGCAGGTCGGCGACGACCATCGGGCGTTTGGTGCCGCGGACGACCCCGCGGACGAGCGGGATCATGTCGTCCATCGTGACCGGGACGGTCGTGTCGTAGCCGAGGACGTTGTTGCCGGCGCTGTCACCGACGAGCAGCACGGGGATCCCCGCCTCGTCGAACAGCTGTGCGGTGAGCATGTCGTAGCTGGTGAGCATGGCCCACTTCTCGCCACGTGCCTTCGCGTCCTGCAGGTCGCGGGTGGTGACACGGCGGTTCACGACCCCGCCGTACAGGGTCTTGAGGTCGTCTGACACGAGGTCCTCCGGTGGTCGTCTCCAGGCAGATGTCCCGGGACCCCGCAAGCGTGCCACCGCTGCGCGCGAGTTGTCGCTGTGTTGCGCGTCACGTTCGCGTGGCAGGATCCCGCGCATGGCAGACATCTGGCCCCTCGTCCATGCCGAGCGGGCTGCCTTGGCAGCCGACCTCGCCGATCTGAGCGCCGCCGAGTGGGCCACGCCCTCACTGGACGCAGGCTGGTCGGTGCAGGACGTGCTCGCACACATGACGGCCACCGCCCTCATGACCCCGCCGAAGTTCTTCGGGAAGATGCTCGCGTCGGGATTCAGCTTCACGAAGTTCGCGCAGAAGGAGATCGACAAGGGGACGGCCGGCGGACCGGCGCAGACCCTCGCGGAGTTCCGCGCCGCGGAGACGTCGACGAAGGCACCCCCCGGCCCGAAGGACTCGTGGCTGGGTGAGACGGTGATCCACGCCGAGGACATCCGCCGCCCGCTGGGCATCCGGCACGACTACCCGGTCGGCGCGGTCGTGCAGACGTTGGACTTCTACAAGGGCAGCAACCTCATCGTGGGCACCAAGACCCGCGTCGCCGGGCTCACGCTCAAGGCCGTCGACGCCGACTGGTCGCACGGCACGGGCCCACTCGTCGAGGGCCCGGCCCTCTCGCTGCTGCTCGCGGCAACCGGTCGCAAGGTCGCGCTCGACGACCTCACCGGCGACGGCGTCGCGACCCTGCGCACCCGCTGACGCAGCTCTACGGGGATTCCTTCCAGCGGCTGGTGATGGGCAGCCGGCGGTCACGGCCGAAGGCCCGGGGCGTGATCTTCGGGCCAGGCGGGTACTGCCGCCGCTTGTACTCGGCCTGGTCGACGAGCCGGACCACGCGGTCGATGAGCGGGCCCTCGAAGCCCGCGGCGATCAGCTCCGCCCGGCCCAGGTCGCGCTCGACGTAGGCGTCGAGCAGCGCATCCAGCACGGGATAGTCGGGCAGCCGGTCGCTGTCGAGCTGACCGGGTGCCAGCTCCGCCGAGGGCGGCTTCTCGATGCTCGCGATCGGGATCGCGGGGGAGACGGTGTTGCGCCAGCGCGCCAGCGCCCAGACCAGCGTCTTGGGGACGTCCTTGATCGGCGCGAAGCCACCGGCGCTGTCGCCGTACAGGGTGGAGAAGCCGGTGGCGAGCTCGCTCTTGTTGCCGGTCGTGAGGACGAGGTGGCCGTGCTCGTTCGACAGCGCCATCAGCAGGGTGCCGCGCACCCGGGCCTGCAGGTTCTCCAGCGCGAGGCCCGTGAGGTCGGTCGACGCGCTGTAGGCCTGCACCATCGGCGCGATCGGGATCACCTGCCAGTGCAGGCCCAGGGTCTCCGCCAGCTCGTGCGCGTCGTCGATCGACCCCTGGGAGGACCACTCGCCCGGCATGCCGACGACATGCACCCGGTCTGGGCCCAGTGCGTCGTTCGCGATCGCCGCCACGACGGCGCTGTCGATGCCGCCGGACAGGCCGAGCACCACGCTCTTGAAGCCGTTCTTGTCGACGTAGTCGCGGGTCGCCGTCACGAGCGCCCCCCACACCTCGGCTTCCTCAGACAGCCGAGCCGCGATGCCCGGCACCAGTGGGGAGTACGGGGGAAGCGGCTGCTCCGCGAGCACGCACCTGTCGACGTGCATGGTCGTGCCGTCACGAGCGTCCACGTCACCGACGGCGTTGCTGCTTGCCGCCGGCAGGTCGAGATCGACCGCCAGCAGGCCCTGCTCCCAGACGGGCGCGCGGGCGATGACCGTGCCGTCGGGGTCGACGACGAGCGAGTCGCCGTCATAGACCAGCTCGTCCTGGCCTCCGACGAGGTTGACGTAGGCGATCGTCGCGCCCGCCTCGAGGGCCCGCCGGGCCACCAGGGCGCCGCGCACGTCGTCCTTGAACCGCTCGTAGGGGCTGGCGTTCGGGCACAGGATGAGGCCGACCCCGGCGGCCCGGGCGACCGCGATCGGGCCGCCCTCCTGCCAGAGGTCCTCGCAGATCACGATGCCGACGTCGACACCGTGCAGCCGGATGACGGGGAAGCGGTCGCCGCGCACGAAGTACCGGAACTCGTCGAAGACCCCGTAGTTGGGCAGGTGGTGCTTGGCGTAGGTGGTCATGACCCGGCCCTGCCAGAGGAGGGCGGCGGCGTTCTGCGGCTCGCCGGCAGGGCGGCCGACGGCGGGCGCCGGGCGGTGGCTCTTGTCGCAGTAGCCGACGACGACGGCGAGGTCACCCGCGCCCTCGTCCGCGAGCCGGGTCGCCAGCGCGTTCAGCGTCGCGATGCTGGCGTGCACGAAGGACCGCCGCAGCACCAGGTCCTCCGGCATGTAGCCGGTCAGCGTCAGCTCGGGGAACACGATCGCGTGGCAGCCGGACTCCCGCGCGTGCGCGACCCAGCGACTGACCTGGTCGGCGTTGCCCTGCAGGTCCCCCACGGTCGTGTCGATCTGGGCGAGCCCGACGCGCAGCTGCGGCATGGGCGAGAGCCTACGAGGCGGCCTTGAGGAGCGCTTCGTACTCGTCGTCGGTGAGCACGACCTCGGCCGCTGCGCAGTTCTCCTCGACGTGCGCGACGGAGCCGGTGCCCGGGATCGGCAGCATCACGGGCGATCGCTTGAGCAGCCAGGCGAGGGCGAGCTGAGCGTGCGTCGCGTCGTGGTCACGTGCGATCTCGTCGAGCAGGCCGCCCGGCTTGGCGAGCTCGCCCGCCTGCACCGGAAACCACGGGATGAAGCCGATGCCCTCGCGCTCGCAGTAGTCGAGGACCTCCTCGGACTGCCGGTTGGCCAGGTTGTAGAGGTTCTGCACCGTGACGACCTCGACGACGGCGCGGGCCTGCTCGATCTCCGCGACGGTCACCTCCGAGAGGCCGATGTGCCGGATGAGCCCGGCGTCCTGCAGCTCCTTCACCGCCCCGAGCGACTCCTCCACGGGCACCTTGGCGTCGATGCGGTGCAGCTGCCAGAGGTCGATGCGGTCGACGCCGAGCCGACGCAGGCTCATGTGCACGCACTGCCGCAGGTACTCGGGCCGCCCGACCTGCTCCCAGATCCCCGGCCCGCTGCGGGTCAGGCCGCCCTTCGTCGCGACCACGACGTCGGTGTAGGGGTGCAGCGCGTCATGGATGAGGTCCTCGCTGACGAACGGCCCGTAGCTGTCGGCCGTGTCGATGAAGTCGACACCGAGCTCGACCGCCCGCTTCAGCACCTGCTTGGCGACCTCGGGGTCCTTGGGCGGACCCCAGATCCCGTCGCCCGTGATGCGCATCGCACCGAACCCGAGCCGGTTGACCGTGAGGTCTCCGCCGATCGCGAACGTACCGCTTGCCTTGGTCACGCCATCTCCTCATGCGTCCGAGAGAAAGTCCTCCTACCCGCGCTAACCCGGCGCGCGACACACTCCTTCCCGTGGAACAGGGACGAGCCTCAGAGACCGCTCAGCGGGTCGCGGCGCAGCGGCTGACGTTTGCCCGGCTCCCCGGCCGAGGCGATCCGGAGGCCGATGACGCACTGCACCGCGACGTGGCTGCCGGGATCGCGTGGGAGCCGACTCCGATGACCCGCTACCTCGCGGCCAGGACGGCCTTCTTCGACCGGACTGTCGTCGACTGGAAGGGCACGCAGGTGGTCGCGCTCGGGGCTGGGTACGACGGTCGCTCGCTGCGCTACTCAGGCGCGCGGTGGTGGGAGCTCGACCATCCCGCCACGCAGACCGACAAGCTGGCCCGGATGGCTCGGCTCGGCATCTTGTCCGACACCGTGTTCGTGGGAGCCGACTTCCTGGTCGACGACCTCGAGCTGCCGGGGCACGACGCAGCGCTGCCGACGCTCTTTCTCTGCGAGGGGTTGCTGGCGTACCTGCCCGACCCGGCCCGGCTGCTCATGTGGGCGGCATCGGTCGCGGCACCCGGATCCGTGCTCGCCGCCGAGGTGCCCGTGACCGCGCAGGTCTCCAGCGAGACGCGTGAAGCCTTGCGGGACAGCGTCTCCAGGGTGGGTGAACCCATGGCGGAGCCGTGGGACCGTCCCACGTTGGCAGCCCGCTTCTCGTCCTACCGGTGGTCCGTCGTCTCTGCCGTGGACGCGCGTGGCGGGCCGATCGACGAGAGCCCCCTCACGGCGGCGTTCGTCGTGGCGGAGGTCCTGGCCTAGCGGATGCGGACGGGGAGCCGCTCGCCCTCGTCGAAGAACGCCCGGGTGGAGGGCAGCGCCAAGATGACGAGCATGACAGCCGCGCCGGTCGACGCGTTGTTGCCGAGCCAGAACGCCGTGACCATCGCGGCCGATGCCGTGACCATGAGCGCCCACCAGGCGAGCCGGATCGGCAGTGTCATGAGGCGCGCGCCGAGCAGCAGGGCGGACGCGCAGACGAGCAGGACCCAGGCGTTGTCGATGTCCCGGAAGACCTCGGTGAGCCCGAGCGCGATGAGCGCCCAGGCGCAGAGCGCGGAGTAGGCCGAGAGGGCTCGCAGCGGCAACGGCATTCCGTCGAGGCGGAAGAGCAGGCGCTTCATGCGCGGGCGTGTCCTTCGGTTGGGCTGGGTACCCCCAAGGCTAACGCCGCACGTGCCTTCTCGGGCAATCGGTCACAGGTGATGTTCAGCGCTGACTCAGCCATGCGGCCGACGTCGCGCCGAGCTGCGCGGTGATGCGGCCGACCTGGGGTTCGCCGAACCGGAACGCGTAGGACGCGTCGACGAACCTCCCCAGGAGGCCCTCGACGTCGGCGGACCATGAGCCGTGGGCGGGCACCTCGACGGTGACCGTCAGCTGCTCGACGAGGGCGTCGTCAGGTCGGTGGACAGACAGCTGGAGGTCGCCGGCCCAGGGCGCCGGCCGGTCGTTCGCGGCGTGCACGCGGACGCCGTCGAGCCCCTCGTCGGTGAACCAGAGTGCCTGCGGCGCGAGCACCTCCCGCAGGGCGAGGTAGGGCGGCTTGGGTGTGCCGTCGGACTCGATCACCCCCCAGCCGTGTCCTGGTCGGAGGTCGCGCAGCCACAGCACGATGCCGCCGCGGTTGGGGGACGCGGCCCGTCGCCAGTCACCGAAGACGTGGGCCATCAGCTCTCCGACGACCAGCTCTCGGGGACGTCCGAGCAGCGCGGCGTAGTGGTCGACGACGTCGGCGAAGTCCCACTCGGCCCCGTTGTCGCGTGGCACCCAGTCGCCCTTGCTCGACGGGTTCGCGAAGGCGAGGCACTCCGAGGCGAAGCGCACTTCCGACGTGCGTACCTCGGAGAGCGGCCGTCGATAGCCCCCCACGCCGAACCAGTGCGCGACCCCTTCGCCCACCCGGAACGGCAGGGCGCCGCCGACAGGGGAGTTCGGGACCCAGACGGCCTGCTCACCGACCGCTGCAGGCGCCCGGTCGCGCAGGAAGGCGGTCTCCCACAGCGTCGGGTCCAGGCCGAGCATCGCGACCTGCTGCGCGGTCTCGCTGCCCCCGCAGACGACCGCGAGCGACGGGTGGCCACCGGCGGTGTCGAGGAGGTCGGCGAGCTCCGCGTCGAGGCCGAGCAGGTCGTGCGGTACGTCGAGGTTGGCCAGGGCGAGGTCGTGCCAGACCAGGACGCCGAGCTCGTCGCAGACCGCGAAGAAGTCGGCGGACTCGTAGGGGGCCAGGCCGGGGACGCGCAGGATGTTCATGCCGGCGTCGACGGCGAGCTGGACCGTGGCGCGTGGGTGCTCAGGGAACCCGGCCAGCAGCCCCGGCGGGGTCCACACCGCGCCGCGCGCCCAGACGGGGACGCCGTTGACCACCAGGTCGAGCGAGGTGGGGTCGGCGTTGACCAACGACCGGAAGCCGACCCGTGCCACCACCTCGCCGTCTGCCGTCACGTCGTGCAGCGCCGGGGTGCCGTGGGTGTGCGGCCACCACAGCTCGACATCCGGGATGCGCAGCTCACCCACACCGGTGACGCCGGCGCAGGTGAGGGTCGCTGTCGCGGTGGACGTCAGCACTCCGGTCGTCCCGTCGAGCGAGGTGCGCAGGCCCAGCGGCTCGCGCCGCGACTCCAGACGCACCGGTCGCCACGGGCCGACGACTGGCGGGCCGGGGGCGATGCCTGGGCAGCGACCGATCAACGTCGTGCGGATGAGGCGCAGGTTGCCGTCGTCCACGAGACGGGTCCGCCAGCGGGCCCGGGGTGGCTTCTGCTCGGGCATCGCGGTGGACAGCGGCAGGCAGCGGATCTCGATGACCGAGCCGATCCGCAGGTCCACGGCCAGCCGATGGCGGGCGAACATCGACCGGCAGGTGAGCACGACGGTGCCGTCGACGACCACCTCGTAGGACGTGGCCACCCCGTCCAGCACGAGCTCAGGGTCGGACGGCACCTCGTGGACCTGGGTGCGGAACACCCAGGTGCGCGCATCGAGGTCGTCGGTGAAGGCCTGGGCCACGGTCCCGGGCACGACGACGGGGACGACGGTGCCGTCGTCCGCGACCAGCTCCCAGGGACCCAGCACGCGCGTCAGTCTTTCGCAACGTCCTCGGAAGTGGGCCCTGCGCCACGCTCAGGGGTGAGGACGCAAGGTCAGGCGAGGGTGTCGAGGAGTTCGTGGCCGCGCGACCAGTCGGCGTTGAGCGCCTCGACGAGACCGGAGGGGTCGAACGGCTTGCGGCGCATCAGCCGCATGGTCAGCGTCCGGGTGGTGGCCGACACCGCGTCGAAGGCGGCGGCGGCCTCGGCGCCAGCTTCGCCCAGCACCCAGCGCACGTGCGCAGCGGCCAGCGCCATGGCGGCGCCGGCCATCCGGGTCGTGGCGAAGGCGAAGACGTGCACCTGCGCGGCGGGCAGGGCGAGCACCTCGTCCAGCTCACGTCCGAGCTGCTCGCCGAAAGCGACGAACGGCGACCGCGACGGGCGGCGGAGCAGGTTGTCACGCAGCAGCTCGCGGGCAACGACCGGCAGCTCCGCCGGTGCCGGTCGCACGCCGTCGAACCGCACCACCTCGACGTAGCCCGGCAGCAGGTCGGGCACGAGGACCCGCTCGAGGTCCTCCCCGTCGAGGACGTGCAGACCGGCGTTGTGGAAGTAGACGAGCTTGTCGCTGGCGAGCGTGTCGATCGCGATGGCCGTCTTGACGTGGTCGTTGCGGTAGGAGGTGCCCGCCGTGTCGGGCAGCCACCAGCTGTCGACCTCCACGATCAGCGTGCGGCCCTGCGCGAGCTGTGACTCCACGTGCGAGCGGATCGACCGATAGGGCTGCAGCTCGTGGACGTCGACCCCGAACAGCGCCTCGAGCTCGTCGGGTCGCGGCTTGAAGAAGGTGAACTGGTCGCCTTCGTGGTCCAGGGCAAGCGTGCAGCCCAGCCCGGCGAGCGGCTCGCGGCCGTGGGCGTGCAGCAGCTCGATGATCACGTCGGTCCAGCAGTTGGTCTCGGGATATCCGAAGTCGGCGCGGTGGACCGGGTGCGGCTGGTAGGTCGACGGATCCAGCCCCAGCAGAGAGGTCAAGACAGCTCTGCCAGCACGTCAGCGGGCCACTGGGACACGTCGGTGCCGTGCGTGAACAGCAGCGCCAGCACGCACCGCTCCATGCCGAAGCCCAGGCACGCGGTGTGGACCGGGCCCAACCCGAACACCGAGGCGAAGTGGTCCCCGTGGGCGTTGAACGACGCGACGGCCGTCGGGTGGTCGCCGCCGACCGGGACGAGGATCTCGAACTTCAGCTTCTGCGCGCGCTGGCTGCGCGCCAGCACCTTGCCGGACCGGCCGAAGAAGGGGTCGTTCGCCTCGTCGAACACGGCTGGCAGGCCGAGCGACTGGAGGAACTGCAGGGCCCGGTCGCGCCACGCGTCACGCCACGCGCCCACGGTGTCTGCGGGGCCCGCGCGGACGAGCTCGCGCATGTGGAAGGCCACGAGCCGGCTGGGGTCGTCGGACGGCTCGTGCCGAAACACCCAGGCAGGGCCGGTGTCGATCGTGATGCCGTCGGGTGGGACCTGCTGACGGGCCAGCGCCGGGTAGACCGGGTGACACGCCGCCGGGACCATGACGATGCCGGCGCTCTGCAGGTGGCCGCTCCAGTCCTGGTGGGCGTGGGCCTGCTCGCCGAGGGCGAGCGCTTCGGCGTCCTCGCCGTGGAAGGCGAAGACCGACCCGGCGAGCTGGGGGAACGACGTGAGGTAGCCGACGGACTCCATGTCGTGGCGGGGCTCGATCGGTGGGAACTCCATGGCCACGGCGCCCTCGTCGGCGACCAGCTTGGAGATGCGGGCGTCGAGGCGCTGCCGCAGGTCGACGAAGGCCGGGCCCTGCCCGGTGACCCCCGCGACGGACGAGGGGATGAGCAAGCCCTCGGCGACGAGCTTGTCCCGGAACTCGCCTTGGGACCCGGTTGCCTGCGGGACGTCCATGGCCGAAGCCATCAGCCCTCCTTGACGACCATGAGGAGCGAGGCGTTCGTCTCGTGCAGCCGGTCGTTGCTCACCATCAGCGACGCCGACAGCGAGTCGCGCAGCAGCCGCCCGATGGCGAGCGGGGAGTCGTTGCGGAAGCCCGCGATGCCGGTGATCTCCAGTGCTCCCTGGCAGATCGAGGCGACCGACCGCGAGACGGAGGTCTTGAGGACGTTGTGGCGCAGCGTCGCGCTCATCGTCTGCAGGGCGGGGCGCCCGGGTTCGGCATACTCCCGCTGCCAGCGCTCCATCGCCTCGGCGAGCTGCGCGCGGGTGCCGGACAGCTGGTTGTGCAGCTCGGACAGCCGCTGCGCCTTCACGCTGTTGGCGTTCGGTCCTGCGGCCTTCACCGACTTCTTGGCGCGCTCGAACGCCTCGACGGCGATGCCGACCCACAGGTGGCTCCAGAGCAGGTGCGAGACCGGGACCATCGTCTCCGCGCCGAGGGTGACGTAGGGCGTCGGATGGACCTGCTCGGGGGCAAACGTCGCGCTGACGACGAAGCCGGGGGAGCAGGTGCCGCGCATGCCCAGCGGGTCCCACGTGCCGTTCTTCTGCATGGTCGTCTGGTCGCGCAGGTGCATGACTGCCACCTGGTCGCCGCCGTCGGCGTCCGGGGCGCGGCGGGTGGTGGTCAGGAAGTCGTCGGCGTACTCGCCGTAGGAGACCGTCGGTGCCTGCTTGACCAGCGTGCAGGTGCCGTCCGGCTGCGGTTCGACCGAGGAGATCGAGCGGCCCATGTCGCCCCCGGTGCCGATCTCGGACGTCACCGAGCCGATCAGCCGCTGCTCGCGGGAGAGCTCGGCGAGGTAGCCCTTCGCCCACGGCCACTCGTCGGTGGACAGCAGGCAGGCGACCTCGATCTGGTGCATGGCGAAGACCATGCCCGTCGCGGAGCAGGCGCGCCCCAGCACGCGGCAGGCCTCGGCCACCTCGGCGAACGGCACGCCGTCGGCGAGCGCCGACAGCGCCCGGCCGTCCTTGAGCGCGTCGATGCCCTCCTGCGGGAAGCGCGCGTCGCGGTCGACGGCGTCGACGTGCTCGGCGGCTACCGTCGCGGCGGCAGCGACCCCCGCGAGGAAGTCGCTCATGCGGCGGCGGCGAGCTCGTTCAGGGCTGCCCGGATGCTGGCGATGCTCGAGAAGACCTCGCGGGTCAGCATGCGGTCGGGGAACTCGACGTCGAAGGCGTCCTCGAGGCCGAGCATGACGCTGATGCTGGCGTGCGAGGTCATGCCCGCTGCGTACAGGTCGTCGCTCTCGCCGAGGGACTCGGGCGAGACGGGGAGACGTCCGTGCTCGGAGAGGACGGACAGGATGAGATCGTTCATAGGTGTCGTCATCGGCTCTTTCAGCCCTTTCCTTCAGCCAAGACCACCGCGCAGGCGGTGTCCCCCTCGTGGCTCAGGCTCACCGAGAACGCCGCAAGGCCCTCATGCTCGGCCCGGAGGGCGGCTGAACCTGCCAGCCGAAGCTCGACGTGGCCCCCGTCCTGCCGCAGCACCTCGATGTCACTCCACGGCAGTGCGGTGTCCCGGCGAGGCCTGAGCACCTTGATCGCGGCCTCCTTGGCCGCGAAGCGCCCCGCCAGCCGGGCCGGGTCGCCGCCGCAGTCCAGCAGCTCGCGGGGGGTGTAGACGCGCTCGAGGTAGCGATCGCCGTGGGCGGCGACCGCCTCGCGCACCCCGGTGACCGAGGTGACGTCGATCCCCACGCGCGAAGCCATGTCACGCATCATGCCGTCCGTAGGCACTCCGGTCATGCATATGTCGGAACGCGTCGCGGGTGTCACCTGACAGGATGGGAGCCATGGAGAAGCAGCAGGAGTTCGTGCTCCGCACGCTCGAGGAGCGGGACATCCGCTTTGTCCGGCTCTGGTTCACCGACGTGCTCGGCACCCTGAAGTCCGTCGCGATCGCGCCGGCCGAGCTCGAGGGCGCCTTCGCCGAGGGCATCGGCTTCGACGGGTCGGCGATCGAGGGCTTCGCCCGGGTCCAGGAGAGCGACATGCTCGCCAAGCCCGACCCGGCGACGTTCCAGGTGCTGCCGTGGCGCGGTGAGAACCCCGGCACCGCCCGGATGTTCTGCGACATCACGATGCCGGACGGCCAGCCGAGCTGGGCGGACCCTCGGCACGTGCTGCGCCGGGCGCTGGCCAAGGCCAAGGACGCCGGCTTCACCTTCTACACGCACCCCGAGATCGAGTTCTTCCTGTTGAAGGGCGCGGAGCAGCCGCCCGTCCCGGTCGACATGGGCGGCTACTTCGACCTGACGCCGCACGACGTCAGCCACGACTTCCGACGCACCACCATCACGATGCTGGAGCGGCTCGGGATCTCGGTGGAGTTCAGCCACCACGAGGTCGCGCCGGGCCAGCAGGAGATCGACCTGCGCTACGCCGACGCGCTGTCGACGGCCGACAACATCCTGACGACGCGGCACGTCATCAAGGAGGTCGCGCTGACCCAGGGCGTGTACGCGACCTTCATGCCCAAGCCGTTCAGCGACCAGCCCGGATCCGCGATGCACACGCACCTGTCACTGTTCGAGGGCGACCAGAACGCCTTCTTCGACGGCAACGACCCACTGCACCTGTCCTCGGTCGCGAAGCACTTCATCGCCGGGCTGCTCAAGCACGCCGCGGAGATCACCGCCGTGACCAACCAGTGGGTCAACTCCTACAAGCGCCTGACCTGGGGCGGTGAGGCGCCGAACTATGTCTGCTGGGGCAGCAACAACCGCTCCGCGATGGTCCGGGTGCCGATGTACAAGCCGACCAAGGGCAACAGCACCCGCATCGAGGTGCGCAGCCCGGACAGCGCCACCAACCCCTACCTCTGCTTCGCGCTCCTGCTGGCGGCCGGGCTGAAGGGCATCGAGGAGGAGTACCCGCTCCCGGCCGGGGCCGAGGACGACGTGTGGTCGCTGACCGACGCCGAGCGCCGGAAGATGGGGATCGTCCCGCTGCCCGGCTCGCTGGCGGATGCCATCTCGGTGATGGAGGGCAGCGAACTCGTGGCCGAGACCCTCGGCGAGCACGTCTTCGACTTCTTCCTGCGCAACAAGCGGGACGAGTGGGCGGCGTACCGGCAGCAGGTGACCCCCTTCGAGCTCGACCGCTACCTCCCGGTGCTGTGACCGCGCTCGTCATCACGCACACCGAGTCCGAGGGCCCGGGTCTGCTCAGCAGCTGGCTGCCCGAGGCCGGGCTCGGGCTGGAGGTGGTCGAGCCGTGGCGCGGCGACCAGCTGCCCGCCTCGCTCGACGGCTTCGAGGCGCTGGTCGTCCTGGGCGGTCCGCATCAGGCCTGGGACGACGGCAGCGCACCCTGGCTGGGGGGGACCAAGGCACTGATCCGCAAGGCCGTCGGTGCCGAGCTGCCCACGTTGGGTGTGTGCCTCGGGGCGCAGCTGCTCGCCGAGGCGACAGGGGGGCGGGTGGCGCCGTCGGCCAACGGCCCCGAGCTGGGCGCCCGGCTGGTCGGCAAGCGCGACCTCGCCGGCAACGACCCGCTGTTCTGGGACCTGCCGCTGTCACCCATCGTCGTGCAGTGGCACTACGACGAGGTCACGGAGCTGCCGCCCGGCGCGACGCTGCTGATGTCCTCGCCGTCCCACCCGCACCAGGCCTTCAGGGTCGGCGCCAAGGCGTGGGGCATCCAGTTCCACGTCGAATCCGACGCGGGCATGCTGACCCGCTGGGTCGAGCAGGACCGGGACACCCTCGCCGACCCGGCGGCGACCCTCGCGGGCATGCTCGAGGTGGTGCCCGAGATCGAGGAGGTCTGGGGCGAGGTCCTCCGGCGGTTCGCGGAGCTCGCCCTCATGCTGTGAGCGAGCGGATCAGCGAGACCGGGCGGCTGATCCGGCTCGGCTTCGCCGACACCGCCGCCGCGGCGGAGTCGCTGACGGCGGCCCGGCTGTGGGTGGGCGGAGCTCCCGTTGATCCAGCCGCGGGGGCGGTCGTCATCGCGCTCGGTGAGACCCCCGACCCTGACCTGGCCGCCGCGGCACTGGGCCGACTGGTGGCCGCTGTCCGGCACCCGCACGAACTGCTCGAGGGGTTGCGGGAGCGGGAGGGCCTTCGGCAGCGGCTGCTGAGCGTCCTCGGCACGAGCGCCGCCCTCGGCGACCACCTCGTCAGTCACCCTGCCGACTGGTATGTCCTCGCCGACGATGCCGTGACGACCGTCAGACCGTCGCTGTTCGGCTTGCAGCGCCAGCTCCTCGACGCGGTGGGCGCGTCTGCGAAGGACTCGCTGCCGTGGGGGACCGGCGGTGCCGTCGCGACCGTCGCCGACCCGGTGTCGGCACTGCGTTCGGCGTACCGCCGTTGCCTGCTGGCCCTGGCCGCGAGAGACCTGTCCGGGACGATGGCGGTCGAGGACGTCGCGGCGGAGCTCGCCGACCTCGCCAGTGCCTGCCTGTCGGCGGGGCTCGCCGTCGCGCGGGCGTCGCTCCCGGCGGACGCGGCGCCGGTGCGGCTCGCCGTCATCGGCATGGGCAAGTGCGGAGGCAGGGAGCTCAACTACGTGAGCGACGTCGACGTGGTCTTCGTCGCCGAGCCGCATGAGGATGCCGACGAGCGGTCCGCGCTGCAGACGGCGACGCTGCTGGCGAGCCGGATGATGCAGGTCTGCGGCGAGGTCGCCTGGCCGGTCGACGCCGCACTGCGGCCCGAGGGCAGGGCCGGTCCGCTGGTGCGGACGCTCGCCTCCCACGTGGCCTACTACCAGCGGTGGGCCAAGACGTGGGAGTTCCAGGCGCTGCTCAAGGCCCGGCCGGTCGCGGGTGACCTGGCGCTCGGCCAGCAGTACGTCGACCGGGTCGGGCCGATGATCTGGACGGTCGGCGAACGGCCCGGGTTCGTCGAGGACGTGCAGGCGATGCGTCGCCGGGTCGAAGCGACGTTGCGCGGCGACACCGCAGATCGCGAGGTCAAGCTCGGGCCCGGTGGGCTGCGCGACGTGGAGTTCTCCGTCCAGCTGCTGCAGCTCGTGCACGGCCGCGTCGACGACACGGTGCGGTCGGGTACGACCCTGACCGCTCTCGATCAGCTGGCAGCCGGGGGATACGTCGGACGCGAGGACGCCCGGCACCTGGCCATGGCCTACCGGTGGCTCCGCGGGGTCGAGCACCGGCTCCAGCTCCACCGGCTGCGCCGCACCCATCTGCTGCCGCCCGAGTCCGACGAGCCCGCGCTGCGCCGGCTGGCCCGGTCGATGGGCTATCGCGGCGATGTCCTGCCGGTCTTCCGTCGGGAGCGCTACGGCCACCAGCGCGAGGTGCGCCGGCTCCACGAGAAGCTGTTCTACCGGCCCCTGCTGGCGGCCGTCGCGCGGCTGCCTGCCGCCGACGTGCGGCTCAGCCCAGAGCAGGCCGGGGCCCGCTTGGAGGCGCTCGGGTTCGCCGACCCGCGGACCGCGCTGCGGCACCTCGAGGCACTGACCGAGGGCGTGTCGCGACGGGCCGCGATCCAGCAGACCCTGCTCCCGGCGATGCTCGGGTGGTTCGCCGGCGCCCCCGATCCCGACGCCGGCCTGCTCTCCTACCGGCAGGTCAGCGACGCGCTCGGCACGACGCCCTGGTACCTCCGGCTGCTGCGTGACGAGGGGGAGGCAGCGGAGCGGCTGGCGCGGCTGTTGGCCACGTCGCGGTATGCCGCGGACCTGTTCGTCCGGGCACCCGACGCCGTGCGCATGCTGGGCTCGGACGAGGAGCTGCGGCCGCGGTCGCGGGAGTCTCTCGACCAGGCCTTCCTCGCTGTCGCCCGTCGCCGCGACGACTGGGAGGCGACCGCGGTCGCGGTGCGCTCCCTGCGGCGGTACGAGCTGCTGCGGATCGCCTGCGCCGACCTGCTGCGCCGGCCTTACGCCGTCGGCCTCGCGCTGTCGGACGTCAGCGGGGCGACGATCACGGCAGCGCTCGAGATCGCGATCCGGAAGGTCGAGGCCGAGCGTCGCGAGCCGCTGCCGATGCGGCTCGCGGTCGTCGCGATGGGTCGCCTCGGGGGACGCGAGCAGGGATACGGGTCCGATGCCGACGTGCTGTTCGTGCACGAAGCGGTAGGAGGGGCGTCGGAGTCGGCCGCTGCGGCGGCGGCGCACGACGTCGCCAACGAGCTGCGCCGGCTGCTGGCGCTGCCGGCGCCCGACCCGCCGCTGCTCGTCGATGCCGACCTGCGGCCGGAGGGGCGACAGGGGCCGCTGACCCGCTCCCTCGACTCCTACCGCGCCTACTACGACCGGTGGTCCCTCGTCTGGGAGGCGCAGGCGCTGCTGCGCGCCGCACCTCTCGCGGGTGACGCCGACCTGACCGCCCGCTTCCTCACGATGGTGGACGAGATCCGTTATCCAGCAGGCGGTCTCACCGACGAGCAGCTCGCGGAGATCCGTCGCATCAAGAAGCGCGTCGAGCGGGAGCGGCTGCCCAAGGGCGCCGACCCGTGGCTGGCGCTCAAGCTCGGTCGCGGCGGCCTCGCCGACGTCGAGTGGACGGTCCAGCTGCTCCAGCTCCAGCACGGGTCGGCCGTACCTGCCCTGCGCACGCCCATGACCGTGCCGGCCCTGCGGGCCGCTGCTGATGCGGGGCTGCTCGACAAGGAGGACGCCCGGGTCCTGGAGGAGTCCTGGTCGCTCACCTCGCGGGTGCGCGACATCCTCGTACTGGTGCGCGGCAAGCCGGTCGAGTCGCTGCCCGCGGGGGGGCGGGAGCTGCTCGGCGTGGCCAGCGCGCTTGGCTACCCTGCGGAGGCCCAGGGGCAGTTCCTGGACCACTACCGGCACCTCAGCCAGCAGGCCCGGGGCGTCGTGGAGAGGGCGTTCTACTCATGACGGTCCGCAACGTCCCGGTCGCCGAGACGCGCTTCCTGCTGCGCCAGCACGGCAGCGGCGACGGCACCCCGATCGTGCTGCTGCACGGGGTGCCCGAGACGTCCTCGGCCTGGAACCACATCGCCCCGGACCTCGCCGACGGCCGGCGCGTCCTGTGCCCTGACCTGCCGGGGCTCGGTGGCTCCGCCTACAGCGGCCCCTACGACGTCCCCTCCGTCATGGCCCAGCTGATGGCCCTGCTCGACGCCGAGCTCCCCGGGCAGCGCGTCGATCTCGTCGGACACGACTGGGGTGGCTCGATCGCGCTGGCGATGGTGGGCGCCCACCCCGACCGCTTCCGGTCGCTCGTCGTCGCCAACGCGCCGTATCGCAAGGTGCCGGTGCTGCGGGCCGGCCACATCCCGTTCTTCGCGCTGCCCGCCGTCCCCGAGCTGCTGTTCCGGCTGGGCGGGCCGCGTGTGGTCGCCGCCATGCTCAAGGCTGCATGGAAGAGCGACCGCCAGCTCGACCCCGAGGTGCGGGCGGAGTACACCGCCGCCTACACCGATCCGGGCCGGGTCAAGGCCATGCTCGGCTACTACCGCGCCGTCGCCCGTCCCAAGGCGGCAGCTCTGCTCACGCGCCGCAGTGACCCGCCGCCACCGAGGGTGCGGGCCGAGCGGATGCTCGTCCTGTGGGGCGCGGCGGACCCGGTCCTCCCGGTGTGGGTGGGGGAGTCGGTGCAGAAGGACCTCGGCGCAGACTGCCAGATGATCACCGTGCCGGGCGCCGGCCACTACGTCCTCGAGGAGGCACCGGAGGTCTGCCTCGCCGCACTGCAGGAACTCCTTGCTGAGCAAGGCTGAGAGGGTCGCCGGGGCGGTCGCGCTCGTCCTGGCCCTGCTGCACCAGGCCTTCTTCGCCGACTCGGGCACCGACCTGGCGGCGCAGCTCGCCCGGGCGTCGTTCGCCCACGACGCACCGCTCACCCCGGTCGACCTCTCCTGGTACGGCGGCGTGCACCCCTTTGCCTACTCGCTGCTGTCGCCGTGGGTGATGGCCGTGCTCGGGGTCGGCGTGTCCGGCGTCCTGGCTGCCGTCGCCGCTGCCGTCCTGTTCGCCCGGCTGCTGAGCGACCTCGAGCGTCCAGTGCTGTCCGGGTCCATCGGCGCGTTCTTCGCCGTCGCTGACGTCGCCAGTGGGCGCACCACCTTTGCGCTCGGTGCCGTCACCCTGCTCGCTGCCCTGCTCTGCCGCGAGCGGCGCGGCTGGGCAGTCCTGTTCGCCGTCCTCACCGCGCTGCTGAGCCCGGTGGCCGCGGCCTTCCTGGGCTTCTGCGCCGGCGTGCTCGTGCTGCACCGGCGCCCCGGCGGCTGGACGCTCGGCCTCGCGACGGCTGTTCCGGTGATCGTCCTGGGTGTGCTGTTCCCGAGCGGTGGGGTCCAGCCGTTCGACCTGCCTGCGGCGGCGCCGGCGCTGGCGGTCGCGCTCGCCCTCGCGGTCGTGACGACCCAGCCGCTGGTCCGCACCGGCGCGCTGCTCTACGCCGTCGCGGTGCTGGTGTTCCTCGGCCATGCCGATCCCTTCGGCAGCAACGTGCTGCGGCTCGGCATCCTCACCGCGGCGTCGCTGGCCCTGGCCACCTCGCGCCGGAGCACCCTGCTGTGCGGACTGGTCGCTGTCGGCAGCCTGGCCTGGCAGCTGGACCCGTTGCACGGCGATCTCGGTGCCAGGCCGGGCCCGGAGCTCGCCTCCCTGACCGCCGAGCTGGTCTCGCTCGACGCCAAGCGGGTCGAGGTCGTTGCCCCGGTGCAGCACCGCGAGTCGTGGGTCGTCGCCGGGCGGGTGCCGCTGGCGCGTGGCTGGGCCAGGCAGATCGACGTCCGGGACAACCGGCTCTTCTACGAGGGGACCCTGACCGGCGACGCGTACCTGCGGTGGCTGCATGCACACGCCGTCGACCACCTCGCGGTGCCCACGCACACGACCGTCGACTTCGGCAGCACCCGCGAGCTCGCGCTGCTCCGCAAGCCGCTTGCCGGACTGACGCAGGTCTGGCAGGACCGCGACTGGAGGATCTTCGCCGTGGACGAGGCCACGCCGATCGCGGCGGCACCTGCTGTCGTCACGACCTCGACCCGCACCCGGCTGGTCGTGCGCTCCGACACCGCCGCGGACGTCGCCGTCAGGATCACCTGGTCGCACTGGCTCGACGTCGCCGGACCTGCCTGCCTGGTGCACGAGGGTGATCGGGTCGTGCTGAGGTTCCTCAGCCCGGGTACGGCGGTGGTCGGCAGCTCTTTGCTTCCCCACGGTCACTGCCGCGTCGGTTAGCGTGCAACGAGTGCGTCGACTTCTTCCCCTGCTCGTCCTCCTGACCTTCTTCGCGGTGCCGTCCGCGCACGCCGTCGGCTCGGTGATCTCGGGCCCCGACGTGGCCAGCTACCAGCACCCCAACAAGGCCTCGATCGACTGGAACGCGGTACGCCGCGACGGCCGGCGCTTCACGTTCATCAAGGCCACCGAGTCGACCACCTACACCAGCCCCTACTTCGCCGGGGACTGGCGGGGCTCCGCAGCTGCCGGCCTGTTCCACGGGGCCTACCACTTCGCGCGCCCTGCCTCGCCGGCGAAGGCGCAGGCGGACTACTTCGCCGCGGCCATCGGCGACCAGCTGGTGAGCGGCACCCTGCCGCCGGTCCTCGACCTCGAGGACAACGGCGGTCTCACCGTGTCCGCCCTGCAGGCGTGGACGCGGACCTTCCTCACGGAGCTCCAGGCCAAGACGGGCCGGGTGCCGATGATCTACACGGGCCCGTACTTCTGGAGCACGTCGATGGGTGGGTCCACCGCCTTCACCGGCTATCCGCTCTGGATCGCGAACTATCAGACGTCGGCGCCGAAGGACATCGGCTGGCCGCGCTGGACGTTCTGGCAGTACACCGACAAGGGCACGTCCTCGGGCATGAGCGGCGCCGTCGACATGAACAACTTCAACGGCACCTCGCTCGACCTCGCCGCGCTGGCACGGACAGGGACGTGGGGGCCGGCGACGTCGACGGTCAGCGAGTCCTCGAGCACCGGCGCCACCACGTGCGGGGGCTACACCGCACTCGCACCTCAGCGGCTCCTCGACACCAGATCCACCACAGGTCCGACGAGCAGCTCTGTCACGCTGACGCTGCCCGACTCCGTGCCGGTCGATGCGGTCGGGGTCCAGCTCGACGTGACGGCCGTCCAGGCGACCGGCGCCGGTTATCTGCGGGTCGCGCCAGCCGGGGCCGTGCCCGCCACGACGGCCCTGACCTATGGCACGGGACGCAGCACCACCGGGCTCGTCACCACGACGGCTGACGCGTCGCGCCAGGTCACCGTCACCGTCTATGGCACCGCCGTGGACCTCGTCGTGGACCTGGTCGGCTACTTCGGCACCGGAGGCGCGCAGTGGCAGCCCGCGACCCCGACCCGCGTGGCCGACACCCGGAACGGCCAGGGCCTGGCCAAGCATCCCCTCTCCGGCACCGCCGACCTTGACCTGTCGTCGGCGGGTGTTCCGAGCACGGCAACGGGTGTGTATCTCGACGTCTCCGCGGTGAACCCGGCGGGTAGCGGCTACCTGCGGCTGGGGGCTGCGGGCACGACGCCGACGACCACCGTCCTGAACTACGACCGCGGCGGGTCGACGACCGGGCTGGCCGTCACGGCGACCGGCTCGCAGCATGTCACCGTCAGCGCCAACGGCGCCCCCACGGACCTCGCCGTGGACCTGCTCGGCTGGTTCGACACCGCCGTCACGGCGGGCGGTGCCTACTGCCCGGTGCCGCCGCAGCGGCTGCTCGACACCCGCACCGGCCTCGGCGCGACAGGTCCCGGCACCGGGCCGCTCGCGCTCGTGACGCCGAGCAGCATCCCGTCGAACGCAGTCGCGGTGGTCCTCGACGCGTCGGCCGTCGACCCGTCCCGGGCGGGGTTCGTCCGGCTGACGACGGTCGGCATGGAGGCCACGACCACGGCGCTCAACCTGGTCGCGCACCGGAGCGTCACGGGTCTGGTCGTCGTACCCCTGTCGCAGGCCGAGCTGGTGATCAACGCCTACTCGGCGAACACCGACCTGGTGCTCGACGTGGTCGGGTACCTCGGGCCGCCACCGGGTTAGAGCGGGCGCTTGTAGCCGACCAGGTGGCTGTAGCGGGGCGTCGCGGCGAACTGCTCGAAGGTCCAGACCGCGGGCCGTCCCACCTCCTTGCAGAGGTGCACCACCTCTGTCGGGCTGCAGACGACGCCGCAGTGCGCGCCGAAGGCCTGCTGGCGGTCGTGGAACAGCACGAGGTCGAGAGGCTGGCCGGCCAGCACGACCTTCGTCCACCCGGTGTCGAGCCACAGCTCGGCCGACCTCAGGTCGGGGATGCGCTTCCCGAAGTGCCCGAGCAGCTCATAGGCGAACAGGTTGTCGTCGGCGCCGAGAGCGAGCTCGTCGCGTGGCACCGCACCGGGGTAGCGGTCGGCGTCCCACGGCACGTTCCAGAATGATGCGGGAAGGTTCCGGAGGAGTGCCGGAAGCGTGTCCATCGCCGGACTGTACGCAGCTCGGGTGGTCCGCGGAAGAGGTGCACGATCAAAACTGCTGCGGGATGGAGGAGGTCATCATGCTGATCGGCATCACGGGTGCGACCGGCCGGGTCGGGGGCCGCGTCGCGCGGGCGCTGGCCGAGCGCGGTGTCGAGCAGCGACTGCTGGTGCGGGACCCCGCGAAGGCACCGGCCCTCGCCCCGGCAGTCCGCTGCTCCTACGACGAACCCGGAGGTCTCGAGGGGATCGAGACCCTGCTGATGGTCTCGGCCGCCGAGCATCCCGATCGGGTGGGCCAGCACCTGCGCTTCCTCGACGCCGTGGCGGCTGCGGGCGTGCAGCGGGTCGTCTACACGTCCTTCATCAACGCCGCCCCGGACGCGACCTTCACCCTCGCCCGCCACCACTGGGCGACGGAGCAGCACCTCAGCGAGCTCGGCCTGCCGTTCGTCGCGCTGCGCGACAGTCTCTACGCCGACTTCCTGCCGCTCATGCGCGGGGCCGACGGCGTGATCCGCGGCCCGGCGGGGCAGGGCCGCTTCGCGCCCGTCACCATCGACGACGTCGCGGCCTGCGCGGTCGCGGCCCTGCTCGACCAGTCGCTGTCGGGTGCCTTCGACCTCACCGGCCCGTCGCTCACGACGATGGCGCAGGCGGCCGAGCTGCTGACGAAGCACGGGCTGCCCACGACGTTTCACGACGAGACCGTCGAGGAGGCCTATGCCGCCCGGTCGTCCTACGGCGCCCCGGACTGGGAGGTCGAGGGGTGGGTCACGTCCTATCTCGCCATCCGCGACGGGTCGCTCGAGCTGGTCGGCGACGGGGTCGAGCAGCTGACGGGTCGCCCGCCCGCGCCTGTCGAACTCGCCCATCTCCGGTGAAACCACCCCCTTCGTGAGCGAAAGTTCACCTGGACGAAACCGGGTTCGGCCGTCGCCTGCCGATAACCCCCAGGTGACGTCGGCGACAGTGAGCTCTGACCTGCTCGCCTCCTCCGCTTTCCCTGCCGTCTTCCAGCCCGGTGGCGTGCGTTCGGTGGTGCAACCGCTGGTCCGCATCTACGACGGCGCGATCGCCGGCTACGAGGCGCTCGGCCGGGTCGTCGACGACCAGGGCTGCGGGCCTGCCCAGTGGCTCGAGGCCGCCGAGGCGTACGGCCTGCGCAACGACCTCGAGCTGGCCTTCCTCGCGGCCGCGGCTGCCATCGGCGCACCACCGGGCGGACTCCCGCTGTTCGTCAACGCGAGTGCCGCGACCCTGCTCGACCCGCGGTTCGAGACCGCGCGGGAGGCACTGCCGGCGCACGTCCTGGAGCTGTCGGAGCACGACCGCATCGAGGACTACGCGCAGCTGCTGCCGCGGCTGCGCGCCTGGCAGGCGCAGGGGACGCTGGTCGCCGTCGACGACGTGGGCGCCGGTTACGCAAACATGGCCAGCGTCCTGCAGCTGCGCCCCGCCTACGTGAAGATCGACCGGTCACTGGTCAACGGGCTGGACCGCGATGCCCGGCGCCGTGCCGTCGTCACCGCGCTGCACACCCTCGCCAGCTCGTCCGGCGCGCTGTCGGTCGCGGAGGGCGTCGAGCGCCCCGAGGAGCTGACGGTGCTCCGGGACCTCGGCATCGACCTCGCTCAGGGATATCTGCTGGCTCGGCCCGGCGAGCCCTGGCCGGTGCCGGGGGTGCTTGCGCAGGCCACCGCCCCGGCTGCCCTCGACGTGCGGGGTGCCGCCGACGCGCACGTGCTCGCGCAGCGCGTCATCGCGGCCTTCTCCAGCGATCCGCAGCTGTTGCCGAGCATCTACCTCGCCCGCGGCGGCCGGCTGCGCTGCATCGCCCGGCACGGCCAGTCCCTCGTCCTGGACGGCATCGAGGCCGGTATGGGACTGACGGGCACGGCCTACGCCCGCGGCGTCGAGGTGCTCGTCCCGGACGTCACGGCCGACCCGCGCTACCGGCAGGCCGTCCCCGGTGTGCTCAGTGAGATGGCCGTGCCGTTGCGGGTGGGCGACTCCGTGGTGGGCGTCTTCAACGTCGACGCCCTCCGTCGCATGACTGATGCCGACATCTCCGACGTACGCCGGGCAGCGCGGGCCCTCGAGGAGCGGCTCGCCGTCGTGGGTGTCGGTGAGGAGAGCGACTCGGTGCTGCTCCGGCTCGGGCGGGTCACGCCGGCGGTGGCGCAGGCCCAGTCGCTGCGGGAGCTGGCCAAGCTCAGCGTCCGCGCGGCACTCGAGGTGGGCGGGTTCGACACCGCCGGCCTCTGGGCCGTCGAGGGCGCGGCGACGGTCCTGGTGGACGCCGCCGGCACCGACGCCGAGCTGCTCCGCTCCCTGGACGAGTCGTGCATCGGCCCGATGCGCGAGCTCGTCGAGGCGATGGCCTCCTGCTACAGCGGCGGTCAGAACCTCGGCCTCGTGACAGGTCCCACGGCTGTGCTGAGCGCCGCCGGGGTGCGCGCGCTGTGCGCCGTGCCCCTGCGTGACGGGCGTCGGCTGGCCGGTTTTCTGCTGGTCACCCGGCGGACCGGCGGTTCGGCGGTGCCGGGCGAGGTCGTGCAGGCGATGGAGCTGCTGGCGCTGCAGATCGGCAGCCGGTCGGCCGCGCTCGCGCGGGTGGCCGAGCTCGAGCACAGCGCGACCCGCGACCCGCTGACCGGGATCGCCAACCGGGTGCTGCTCGATGCCCTGCTCGACGACCCGGCTGCGGCGGTCACGGTGACCGGTGGGTGGCTCGCGGTCCTCGACCTCGACCACTTCAAGGAGGTCAACGACCACTGGGGCCATGCCGCCGGCGACGAGGTGCTGCGGGCGGTCGCCGAGGTCGTCGACACCATGGCCGGTGACTCGCTCGGGGTGCGCCTCGGCGGCGACGAGTTCGCGCTCGTGCTGCGCAGCTCCGAGCCGCATGAGGCCGTCGCCACGTGCGAGGACGTGCGCCGCCGGACCCAGCTGCTGCTGCGGCCCTATGGCGCCGATGTCTCGATCGGGGTCGCACGGATCGTCGACGAGCACAGCGTGCGGGCCGCGCTGGTGCACGCGGACGAGGCGCTCTACCTGCGCAAGCACATCGGTGGGGCCGGCGTCACGATGTGGTCGAGCGCGGACCCGACCGTTCCTGGCCAGCGGCGTCCGCCGCTGGGAGACCGGCGCACCCGGCGCTGACAGGCCCTGTCAGACCAGGGCGGTGACGAGCGCGTCGATCGTGACGACGCCGGCCACGGAGCCATCGGGCTGCGTGCAGATGAGCGGGTCCAGGCGATAGCGCTCGGGGCGCTCCATGCCCCGGCACAGCGCGGCCCGCAGCGTCGTCGCCGTCGGGATCGAGGTGACGGGCCGGGTCCACCCGCTCGGGCCGGTGCCCGCGGTGTTGCGCAGCCACATCGACTCGACCGCGTGGCTGCTGTCCACGAGCAGTGCGACGTCGGGGAGGTGATCGGCGAGGAAGCCCACGGCGGCGACGTTCGGCGCCGCCGGCACGGCGACCACAAGGCTGCCGACCTGCCGCTCGGCCCGGCTGCGGGTCGCGAGCATCGTCGCTGCCTCCGGCGGCACCTGCGCCCACCCGAACTGCGGGCGGCCGAGCAGGTAGCCCTGACCGAGGTGCACGTCGAGTGAGAGCAGCGTGCTCAGCTCGTCGAGCTGCTCGACGCCCTCGGCGAGCAGCGCTCCGCCGACCCGCTCCGTGAAGGCACTGAGGAGCTCCGCGACGGCCATCCGGGCGGGGTCCTCGTGCAGCCGGGCAACCAGCGACCGGTCGATCTTGACGATCTCGGGACGCAGCTCCACGACCTGGCGCAGACCTGACCAGCCGGCGCCGACGTCGTCCAGGGCGAGCAGGCCGCCCGCCTCACGCACCGTGTCGAGCCGACGGCGCAGCCGCGACAGGTTGTCGACGTGCTGGTGCTCGGTGAGCTCGAGGACCACCCCGGTGAGGTCCCCGGCGGCGGTCAGGGTGGACCAGACCGGGCCACCCAGGAGCAGCTTCGGGCTGACGTTGATCGACAGCCAGCAGTCGGGCGGCAGTGCGGTGCGGGAGTCGAGGGCCTGCTGGAGGAGCAGTGACTCGAGCTCTGCGAGTCGCCCGATGCCGTCCGCCGCTGCGAACCACGCGCCGGGGGTCCGGTGGCCGCTGCCGAAGCGGGCCAGGGCCTCATAACCGACGACGACGCCCCGGTCGAGGTCGACCACCGGCTGGTAGGCGAGCCGGGGCTCGGCCATGCCGGCCAGGATCTTCTTCACGTCGAGGACGTAGTTCGGGCTGCCGTCCGTGGTCAAGGCGCGGGTGGTCTGCGCAGGCGTCATCCGTGCTCCTATGGGGGAAGTGAGCAAACCGGAGCCTGGCGGCATTCGGTCCTGCGCGCTAGGCCTGCTGGGACCAGTTGCCATGGCTATTCATGATGATGACGGGGTGGCCCGCTCCGGCGTCCGCCGTGCGGCGTTCCCCCGATCGGGCCGTCGCGGGAGGTCCGGAGTCACTAGGGTGTGCGCCGTGGTGCGCGCCGTACGCAATGCCCTCGTGCTGTCGTTCGTGGCAGAGGTCCTCGCGCTGCTCACGGGTCGGCTGCCGTGGCCGTCGCTGCTCGTGGTGCTCGCGAGCGCGTCCTACCTCGTCGAGGCCTTCGACGGCTGGCGCGAGGAGCGCACCGCAGCCCGGCGACCGGCCCGGCAACCGGTCCAGCGACCGGCTCCGGCGCTGGATGCGGCGACCAGCGTGAGCCTGGCGGTGGTCGGGACCCGTGGCCTCACCGTGCTCCCCCGGCCGCGCGACCACGTGGACGTCCCCGACGTCGGCGCGCCGGCCGACGAAGCGGACAAGCTGCTCCAGCGGGTGTAGCCACCAGACCCACGAAGCCGAGCGTGGCGTCATCTGGGCTTCGGGAACCGTTCAGCTCACACACATCACGGCGTGTCCGGATCGCCGGGTTGGCCGCCGCACGCTGGGCGCATGCGTGTTGCTGTGATCACCGAGTCCTTCCTCCCGCAGGTCAACGGCGTCACCAACTCCGTGCTGCGCGTCTGCGAGCAGCTCACCCAGCGCGGTCACGAGGCACTGGTGATCGCGCCCGGCCCGGGTCCCGTCGACTACCAGGGCGTCCCGGTCATCCGCACGCCGTCCTTCAGCCTCCCCGGCTACCGCGACTTCCGGCTCGCCCGGCCGTGGGGAGCCATGACCGAGACACTGCGCAGCTTCGACCCCGACGTCGTGCACCTCGCCTCACCTGTGGCGCTGGGTGCGCAAGGCGCGTTCGTCGCTCGCAGACTGGGCGTCCCCGTCGTGGCGGTCTACCAGACCGATCTGGCCGGGTTCGCCTCCCGCTACCACCTCGGCTCGAGCGAGATGGCCATCTGGAGCTGGCTCCGGACCATCCACGATGCCGCGGCCCGGACCCTTGCCCCGAGCCGGGCGGCGGTCGACCAGCTGCAGGACAACGGCGTCGAGCGGGTCACGCGCTGGGCCCGGGGCGTCGACCTGCGGCGGTTCCACCCGGGGCGTCGCGACCGCAGTCTCCGAACGCGCTTCGCCCCTGACGGCCAAGTGGTCATCGGGTACGTCGGAAGGCTCGCCCACGAGAAGGAGCTCGCGCTGCTGGCACCGGTCCAGGACCTGCCAGGAGCACGCCTCGTGATCGCCGGAGACGGTCCCGCACGCAAGCAGCTCGAGCGTCTGCTGCCGCGCGCCGAGTTCCTCGGGTTCAAGTCAGGGGCGGAGCTCGCCACGACCTTCGCCAGCCTCGACGTCTTCGTGCACCCCGGGTCGCACGAGACGTTCTGCCAGGCGGCGCAGGAAGCGCTCTCGAGCGGCGTACCGCTGGTCGGTCCGCGCGCGGGCGGGTTGCTCGACCTGGTGGTCGATGGCCACAACGGGCTGTCGTTCGCCCCGGGTTCGCAGCTCGACCTGGCGGAACAGGTCGGGCGACTGGTCGCAGATCCCTTGCTCCGCAGGCGATTGCGGGGCCAGGCCCGGCTCTCCGTGCAGGGACGCAGTTGGGACGTGATCGGCAGCGAGCTGGTCGGCCACTACCAGGAGGTGCTTGCCGCATGAGCCGCATCGTGCAGGTCGCCAACTTCGTCACCCCCATCTCGGGAGGGCTGCGGACGACCTTGCGGCACCTCGCGGACGGCTATGCCGCAGAGGGCCACGAGGTCGTCCAGGTGGTCCCTGGCGACCGGGAATCCGTCGAGCACACCCCCTGGGGCAGCAGGGTCGTCGTCGAGGGGACGCTGCTGCCCGGCACGGGCTATCGCGTCGTGACGCAGGTGCGTCGCCTCGAGCGCCGGCTCGCGGACCTCCAGCCGGACCGCCTCGAGGTGCACGACCGGACGACGCTGCGCGGCCTCGGCAGCTGGGCGGCCCAAGAGGGGGTTCCGTCGCTCGTGGTGAGCCACGAGCGCCTGGACGTCTGGCTGCAGCAGTGGCTGCCCCGGCGGGCGCCGCTGGCTCGCGCGGCCGACCGCTCGAACGCCGCTCTGGCCGCGTCCTTCGACGGGGTGCTGTGCACGACGGCCTGGGCGGCCGAGGAGTTCACCCGGCTGGGCGTCCGCAACCTCTGGCAGGTGCCGCTCGGTGTCGACCTCGCCGGCTTCCCGCCTCGCCTGCACCGCGCCGAGGGGCAGGAGCTGCTGGTCGTGATGGCCAGCCGGCTGTCCCGCGAGAAGCGGCCGGACCTCGCAGTCGGCGCGGTGCGCGAGCTGGTGCGTCGCGGGCACCGGGTCCGGATGATCGTCGCAGGTGACGGGGCGCTGCGCGCGTCGTTGCAGAAGGCGTCGCGGGACCTGCCCATCCACTGGCTCGGGTTCGTCTCCGACCGTGCGGAGCTGGCCGCGCTGCTCGCCGCCGCCGACGTCGCCCTCGCCCCAGGCCCCGTCGAGACCTTCGGGCTGGCAGCCCTCGAGGCGCTGGCCTGCGGGACGCCCGTCGTCGTCAACCGGCACTCGGCGCTGCCCTCGGTCGTCGGCAGCGCCGGGCGGGCGGCCGCCAGCAGCGCCTGGGTGTTCGCCGACTGCGTCGAGGAGCTGCTCGCCGTCGAAGAGCTCGACCGGCGTGCGGCGGCCCGCGCCAGGGCGGAGGCGTTCTCCTGGGACGCGACCGTCCAGGGCTTCCTGGGGGTGCACGGGCTCGTCGCCGAGCGGCTCGCGGCGTGAGCGGGCTGCTCGCCCTCGGGGACAGCTTCACCTGTGGGGAAGGTGTCGGGGTCCACGTCCCGCTCGCCTCGACCTGGGCAGGGGTGCTGGCCACCGCTCTCGGGCTCGAGCACCGCTCGCTCGCGGTGGCAGGGTCGCGGGTCAGGGACGTCGTCTCGGGCCAGCTGCCTGCTGCCGGCGAGGCCGACGTGAGCACCCTGATCGTGGGCCTCAACGACGTCGCCCGCAGCGGCTTCGACGCGACCGCTGTGCGGGAGGGGCTGCGCACAGCGGTGCACCACCTCGCCGACCGGGCGGACACCGTGGTCGTGGGGCGCTTGCACGACCCGTCGCGGATGCTCTGGATGCCGATGCCGCTGCGCTCCCTCGTGCGGCGCCGGCTCGAGCAGCTGAACGCGGCGGTCGACCAGGCCGCCGAGCGTCCCGGGGTCGTCGTCGTCGACCTGGCCGCCATCCCGGAGCTGCAGCACCCGGCGGGGTGGGCCGTCGACCGCGTGCACCCGTCCGCCACCGGCCACCGGGCACTGGCCCGAGCCGCAGCGGCTGCGCTCGGCCACGACCTGCCCACCGCCGAGGACCTGGGTCGGGCGCCCGGTCTCGCGCGCCGGGTGGCGTGGACCACGCGGCACGGAGCGCCCTACCTCGCAGGTCAGCTCATCGGACGCTGGACCTGAGGCCCAGCTGGGCCGCGATGCGGCCGGCCTCGAGCAGTGCCACTGACTGCGAGAAGTCGCGCGGCCCGCGAGGCACTTCCGCCAGCAGCCCGGCACCCCACGCATCGGCGATGTGGGCGACGACCCGCACCCGGGGATCCTCAAGGGCCGGGCCGACCGTTGCGCGGTTCGCGACCGCGCGCGCGACCGTGAACGCGCGCAGCACGACATCGAGCGGGCCCGTGCTGCCGTCGACCGGTGGGACGTAGTCGCCGCGGCCGAGGTCGCCGACGCGGCACGCCCCGGTCCCGCAGGTCACCGGCGCCAGCCCGCAGTCGAGCACCACCACCAGGTCGTCGGGCCCCGCGTCCTCGAGGGCGCGCGCCACGGGGACACCCGCGACGACACCGCCGTCGACGTGCAGATGCCCGTCCGGCAGCCGCACCGGTGGCAGCAGCCCGGGCAGCGCGCAGCTGGCCACCAGGGTGTCGACGACCGGTCCGCTGACGTGATGGCGCGCCTGCGCGCAGTCGAGGCAGGTGGTGGTCACCGTGAGAGGTACGGCGAGCTCGGACAGGTCGTGGGCGCGCACGTTGCTCTCGACGAGCCGGCGCAGCGGTCGGCTGTCGAGCACGCCCTGCCGGTGCCGCAGCACGGCGGGCAGGCCACGAACGTGGTGGCGCCAGGTGGGGGCGAGGACCGAGTTGCTGCTGCCGTCCGTCCACCAGGTCGCGAGCTCGCCGGCCCGGGCCAGGTCGGGCTGGGCCGCCAGGAAGGCCGCGTTGAGAGCGCCGGCGGAGCAGCCGTACAGCGCGTCAGGGACGAGTCCCTCCTGGAGCAGCCCGAGCAGCGCTCCGGCCTGGTAGGCGCCCATGGCGCCGCCGCCGCCGAGCACGAACCTGGTGCGGGCCACCACTGCCACCTCCGAAGGACACCTGGAGGCTAAGCGGCGGTCACCGGCTCTTCACCTGAGTTCGTCAGGTGTTCACTGCGGCCGCGTGCCGGCCGGCGGCGCGGCCGAAGAAGGAGCCCTCCCCGAGCTGGGTGCCGGAGGAGTAGCCCTTGCCGTCCTGCGCGATGTTCGCCGCGCAGGCGCCTGCGGCGTACAGGCCGGCGACGACCGAGCCGTCCTCGCGGAGCACCTGGCCGTGTCGCGAGGTGCGCAGCCCGCCGAGGGTGAAGCCGGCGTAGAGCGCCTTGCCGAGGGTGAGGTCGTATGCACCCCACGGGCCGACGTCCTGCGGCTCGACGAACGGCGGCTGCTTGTGGAGCTCGGGATCGGCGCCGTCACGGGCGTGCTCGTTGTAGTCCGTCAGCGTCTTCTCCAGCGCTCCGGCGGGGATGCCCAGGGCGGTCTCCATCTCGGCGATCGTCTCCCAGCCGTCGATGAACGGCGTCAGCTGGAAGATCGGGTGCTCGATGTGCTCACTGTCGACGATGAGATAGGCGGCGTGGTCGGTCTGGTCCATCACGTGGCCGGACGTGCGCGAGTGGTAGCTGTCCTCGGCGACGAACCGCTTGCCCTCCTTGTTGACGATGATCCCGGTCAGCAGCCGCGACGGCGGATAGACGGGGGCGGTGATGAACGGCTCGTGCATGTGCAGTGCCTCGCCACCGACCGACTGCCCCAGCCGGATGCCGAGCCCGTCGTCATAGGTGCTCCCCAGGGTGAACGGCTTGGCAGCCAGTGCCGGGGTGAACTCGGCGACCATCTCCTTGTTCATGACGAATCCCCCGGCGGCGATGACGATCGCAGCGGCCTTGATGAAGCCCCGCTCCTCGAAGCGCTGCCAGGCCACGCCCACGACCCGGTCGCCGTCGACCACGAGCTGCGTCGCGCCGGTCTCGAGACGGATCTCGACGCCGAGCTCCTCGGCCCGCGTGGTCAGCAGCCCGGTGACGAGGGCCGCGCCCTGCGTGTCGCCGGGTACGGGGACCTTGTGCCCGCGCGGGGCGGGCGTGGCGAGCTCGAAGTGCGGCCAGCACTTCTCGTTGCCGGTGTACATCAGCCCCTCGGTGCCCGGCTGGATGACCGCCTTCTCGGGGTAGTAGCTGCGCTCGAACTCGAAGCCCAGCGCCTCGAGCCAGTCGCAGTGCTCGACGCTGCCCTCGGAGTAGTCGCGGATCTTGTCCGGCTCCGGATGGGGCGTGACCGACATGAGGTACTTGAACATCTCCTCGGCGGAGTCGTCGTAGCCGGTCGCCTTCTGCACGACGGTGCCGCCGCCGAGGTAGAAGTGGCCGCCGGCCATCGCGCTGGTGCCCCCGGTGACCGCGGCCCGCTCCAGGACGAGGGTCCTGGCACCGGCTGCTGCGGACTCGACCGCGGCACAGCCACCGGCGATGCCGAAGCCGACGACCAGGACGTCCACCTCGTCGGACCAGGCGCTGACGGTCGACGCGTCGACGACCCCGGGGATCTCAGTGCTCATGTCCGGAACCTAGCAAGCGCTTGGTCAGCGAAGTAGGGTGCGCGCGTGATCGAAGGCTATGACGTCGTGGTCGTGGGCACCGGCGCACCAGGACTGACCGGTGCGCTACGGGCCGCCGATCGTGGACTCAAGGTGCTGGTGCTCGAGAAGGCGGAGGTCGTGGGTGGCACCGCCGCCCTGACCGGCGGCGGGCTCTGGGCGCCGACCAACAAGTGGCTCGTCGAGCTCGGCGTCGAGGACTCCCTGGAGGAGGTGCAGACCTACCTCGACCACACGGTGGGCGATCGCACGCCGCGGTCGATGCAGCAGGCCTTCCTGCACGCAGCGGCGCCGACCATCGACTGGCTGGCGACGAAGGGTGTGCGCTTCACCCGGCTGTGGGGCTTTCCCGACTACGCGCCGGACCAGCCAGGCGGTCGCATCGACGGTCGTGCCATTGCGCCCAAGACCGTCAAGCCGGCGGTCGCAGCGACCATCCCGTGGCCGCTGCGCGAGAAGCTCCCTTACGGCGACGGTGGTCCGCCGATGCCGGCCTTCGACCTCGGTGGGCTGCTGTTCGGCGGGCGCTCGCTGGTCGGCCAGCTGCTGCTCGCCTGCCGTGACGCGGGCGTCGAGATCTGGACGAGCTGCGCCTTCCACGACCTGATCAACGAAGCCGACCGGGTGGTCGGGGTTGTCAGCGAGAGGGGCGAGATCGCCGCGCCTGCAGGAGTTCTGCTCGCCGCCGGAGGCTTCGAGCACAACCCCGAGATGCGTGCCGAGTACCAGCTCCCGTTCGTGCGCGAGGGGCGTTGGTCGCTCGGTGTCGCCAGCAACACCGGGGACGGGCTGCGCGCCGGTCTGGCCCTCGGCGCGGCGACCGACCTGCTCGAGGACAGCTGGTGGACGCCCGCGTTCGAACGACCGGACGGCCCGTCGTTCCTGCTGTGGGAGCGCACCGCCCCGCTCGGCTTCGTCGTCGACCAGTCCGGCCGTCGCTGGGGCAACGAGGGGATCGCCTACAACGAGTACGGCCAGCACATGCGCCTCGACGACGCGCGCCTGCCGTCGTACCTGGTCTTCGACGCCCGTGGTCTCGGCAGGTACGGCTTCGCCGGGCTGCAGCCCGACCAGGATCCGACGCCGTGGGTGGAAGCGGGGTGCCTGCGACGCGCCGACAGCATCGACGGCTTGGGCATCCCCGGGTTGGGTGAGACGACGGCGCGCTGGAACGCGATGGCGGTTGCCGGCGTCGACGAGGACTTCGGCCGTGGTGCCGAGGGAAGCTTCGAGAGGCACCTGCTCGCGGTCTTCCTCGGGTACGGCGGACTGGCTCCCACGAGCCACGAGTTCCCCAACCCGTCGCTGGCCCCTGTGACGGAGGGACCGTTCTACGCCGCGCCGGTCGTGCTCGGCGACCTGGGCACCAAGGGCGGACTGGTCTGCGACGAGCACGGTCGCGTCATGCGCCCTGATGGCTCGGCGATCGCCGGCCTCTACGCCTGCGGCAACACCATGGCGTCGGTGATGGGCCACACCTACCCGGGTCCTGGTTCGTGCATCACGCCGGGCATGGCCTTCGCCTGGCTCGCCGCTGACGACATGGAGCGCGCGTGAACATCGACTTCGTGGACGGCGCCTTCTGGGGCAGCGACCCGCAGGAGGAGCTGACCTGGCTGCGCGAGCACGACCCGGTGCACTTCGACGGTCAGGTGTGGGGCATCACCAGGCACGCGGACGTGCGCGCCATCTCGACGCAGCCCGAGCTGTTCTCCAGCGCGCAGGGCATCCGGCCGGACAACGGCCCGGTCGCGATGATGATCGACATGGACGACCCGCAGCACCTGCTGCGGCGCAAGCTGGTGGCGACCGGGTTCACGCCGCGGCGGGTCGTCGAGCAGGAGGCAGCGGTGCTCGCGATGACCGACAGGATCCTGGACCGCGTCTGCGAGCAGGGCGAGTGCGACCTCGTACGCGACGTCGCGGCCTGGTTGCCGATCGAGGTGATCGGGCGAGCACTCGGCTTCGACGAGAAGGACTTCGGCACGCTGCTGGACTGGTCGGACACGCTGCTGTCGGCACTCGTCGGTGTGCAGGACGAGGAGACGGTCGCGCGCCTCACCGACGCGTTCGTGGGCTACAGCGCCTATGTGACGGGCGCCGTCGAGGAGCGGCGGGCGACCCCGACCGACGACCTCATCAGCATCCTCGTCCATGCCGAGGTGGAGGGGCAGAAGCTCACCGACGAGGACCTCATCCACGAGTCGCTGCTCATCCTCATCGGCGGGGACGAGACCAGCAGGCACGTCATGAGCGGCGGGGTCTACCAGCTGCTCAAGGACCGTGACCAGTGGGACCGGCTGCGCGCCGACCGCTCGCTGATGCCCAGCGCCGTCGAGGAGATGCTGCGCTGGGTCAGCCCCATCAAGAACATGGCGCGGGTCGTCACCGAGGACCTGACCTTCGGCGGAAAGGACCTGGTCGAGGGGCAGAAGCTGCTGCTGCTCTACCCGTCCGCCAACCGCGACGAGGACGTCTTCGACGACCCGTTCCGCTTCGACGTCGCCCGGACACCGAACGAGCACGTGGCGTTCGGGTTCGGCACGCACTTCTGCCTCGGCAACGCGTTGGCGCGGGTCGAGGTCCGCACGATGGTCGACCGGCTGATCGAGCGGTTGCCCGACCTGGAGCTGGTCGAGCCCGAGGAACCGGCCTTCCGTCCGGCGAACTTCGTGAGCGGCTACGAGTCGCTGCCCGTCCGGTTCACGCCCACGGCCCCACTCCGATGACGCGACGATGAGTCTCGTCCTCGTGGAGGACGCGCACCGCGTCCGCACCCTCACGCTCAACCGGCCGGAGAACCTCAACGCCATCAGCGAGGCGCTCCTCGACGCCTTCGCGGAGGAGCTGATCCGGGCCGCGACCGACGACGGCGTGGCGACGGTGCTCGTCACCGGGAGCGGTCGCGCCTTCAGCGTCGGGGCGGACCTCCACGAACTGACCCGGCGCAACGCCGACCCGGACGGCTTCGTGATGGGCAAGCACGGTTTTCTCGGTGTGCTCAAGGCGATGGCCGCGCTGCCGAAGCCGCTGCTCATGGCGGTCAACGGCCTCGCGCTCGGCGCCGGAGCCACGTTCCTCGGCTATGCCGACCTGGTGTTCATGTCGACGGCCGCCCGGCTGAAGTGCCCGTTCACCGACCTGGCTGTCGCGCCCGAGGCCGGCTCGAGCGTGCTGTTTCCGAACCTCATCGGCCGGCAGAATGCCGCCTGGCTGCTGATGTCCTCGGAGTGGATCACCGCGGAGGAGGCCCACGAGATGGGTCTGGCCTGGAAGGTGTGCGCCCCCGAGGAGCTGCTGCCCGTCGCTCGCCGGCACGCGGAGATCCTTGCCAGCAAGCCGATCTCGAGCCTGGCCGCGATCCAGGACACCCTGTGGGCGCCGATCCGCGCCGAGGTCGAGGCCGCCCAGCAGCGGGAGGTCGAGCACTTCAAGCGGCTCCTGGGCGGGCCGGCCAACGCGGAGGCCCTGGCCGCATTCGCTGAGGGCCGCGCCGCCGACTTCACCGACCTGCCGCCCGGCTGGTGACCACTCAGGAGGGACGACACATGCCACGACCTGCAGGTGGACTCGAGGGGACCACCGCCCTCGTCAGCGGCGGGGGCACGGGCATCGGCTTCGCGTGCGCCGCGGCCCTCGCCGCCGATGGTGCCTCGGTCACGATCTGCGGCCGCACCGAGGACACCCTCAAGGCCGCTGTCGCGCGGCTCGGCGAGCGGGCGTCCTACGTCATCGCCAACGTCACCGACGAGGAGTCCGTCACGGCCGCAGTGGCGCAGGCCGCCTCGAGCGGTCGGCTCGACACGGTGGTCGCCAACGCCGGCGGCGGCGGGATGCTCGGTCCCACGCACACCCAGGACCTCGCCGAGTTCACCCGCGTCCTGCACCTCAACGTGCTCGGCACGATGCTGCTCGCCAAGCACTCACTGCCCCACCTGATCCGGAGCAAGGGCTCCTTCACCGGCGTCTCCTCGCTCGCCGGTCACGTCACGCACCGCTGGTTCGGCGCCTACCCGGTGGCGAAGGCGGGCCTGGAGGAGCTGGTCCGCAACATGGCCGACGAGTATGGACCGGCAGGCGTCCGCGCCAACGCCGTCCGCCCCGGCTTCACCGCGACAGAGCTCATGGAGCTGGTGCCTCGGGACAGCCCGGTGTTCGCGTCCTACCTGGAGAACACCCCGCTGCCTGGAGTCGGCGAACCCGAGGACGTCGGCAAGCTCGTGCGCTTCCTCGCCGGCGACGAGGCGCGCTGGATCACCGGCCAGGTCATCGACGTCGACGGCGGCCACCACCTGCGCCGCGGTCCGGACTACTCGCTGTTCGCCGGGATCAGCGGCGACGACCCGACCTTCGGCATCTCATGACCGAGTTCAACATCGCCCTGACCCACGAGGCCGTCAGCGCGACGGTCCCGGACCGCGAGGTCCTCGTCTGGCGCGACCGGCGGTTCACCTACGCCGACCTCACCGACCGCAGCCGCCGGCTGGCCTCCTACCTGCACGGCCGCGGCCTCGGGGTCCGCACCGAGCGCTCCGCGCTGCAGGGCCACGAGTCCGGTCAGGACCACCTGGCTCTCTACCTGCACAACGGCAACGAGTACGTCGAGGGGATGCTCGGTGCCTTCAAGGCGCGGGTCGCGCCGCTCAACGTCAACTACCGCTATGTCGAGGACGAGCTGAGATACCTGTTCCTCAACGCGCAGGCCAAGGCCGTCGTCTACCACGCGGCGTTCGCACCGAAGCTGGCGGCGGTCCTCGACGCGCTGCCGCAGCTCGAGGTGCTCCTGCAGGTCGACGACGGCTGCGGCCACGAGCTGCTGCCCGGGGCGGTGGACTACGAGGAGGCGCTGGCCGCCTCGGCGCCTGAGCTGCCGCCGGTCGAGCACTCGCCGGACGACCTCTACATCCTCTACACAGGCGGCACGACCGGGATGCCCAAGGGCGTGCTCTGGCGCCAGCACGACATCTTCATGTCGACCATGGGTGGCCGGACGCCGGGCGTCTGGGACCCGGTCAGCTCCTACGACGACGTGCGGGCCCGAGCCGCCGCGGGGAGCAGCGACGCGATGCTGCTCATCCCGCCGTTCATGCACGGCGCCGCGCAGTGGGCCACGTTCATCATGATGAGCACCGGTGCCAAGGTCGTCATCCCCGACGAGAACACCCGGATGGATCCGGCAGACGTGCTCCGGACGCTCGAGCGGGAGCGCTGCGCGATGCTGACGGTCGTCGGCGACGCGGTCGCCCGGCCGCTGCTCGAGGAGATGGAGAAGGGGACCTATGACCTGTCGTCCCTCGTCGTGGTCGGCAACGGCTCGGCGCCGCTGACCCCGACCATCAAGGAGCGGCTGCTCGAGCTGCTCCCCAACGTCATCGTGAGCGACTCCGTCGGCTCGTCGGAGACCGGCGCGCAGGGCAGTCACATGTCGGTGAAGGGCAGCGTCTCCACCGGCACGTTCAACCGCGGCCCGGGAGCGGTCGTCGTGAGCGAAGACCTGACCTCGGTGCTCGACCCGGGGCATGACGGCATCGGCTGGTTCGCGCAGGAGGGCTGGGTGCCGCTCGGATACCTCGGCGACGCGGAGAAGACCGCCCGCACCTTCCCGGTCATCGAGGGCACCCGCTACGCCGTGCCCGGTGACCGCGCGAGGCTGCTCCCCGACGGCGTCCTCGAGCTGCTGGGTCGCGATGCCGTCACCATCAACACCGGTGGCGAAAAGGTCTTCGCCGAGGAGGTTGAGTCAGCGATCGCCAGCCACCCCGCGGTCCAGGACGTCACCGTCTGCGGACGGGCCAGCGAGCGATGGGGGAGCGAGGTGGTGGCGGTCGTCCAGCTCACCTCGGCCGCAACGCCCGAGGAGCTGGAAACCCATGCAGCGCGGGCGATCGCGCGTTACAAGCTGCCCAAGGCCTGGGTCTTCGTCGACCAGGTCGTGCGCTCGCCGTCGGGCAAGGCCGACTACCGGTGGGCCCGCGAGGTCGCGGAGTCCGCACGATGACGCCGGGCGAGGTGCTTCAGCTCTGGTACGACGCCCACCGCGACGGTGACATGGGCGCCGCACGTGCGGTGCTGGCCGACGACTGCCTCATCGAGCTGCCCGACAGGGAGCTGATCGGCTTCGACGCCTTCCTGCAGTGGTCGGGCGAGCGGGCGACCCGCGAGGGGCCCGACTTCTCGATGGCGGTGGTCGACGTCATGCCCGGTGCGGGCCACGTCGCGACTCTGCTCGAGCTGCGCAAGGGCGAGCGGCGCTGGCGCCAGCTTGCCGTCTACACCGTCCGTGACGACCGGATCGCGTCGATCTGGGCGGCCGAGAGCAACCATCCCGTCGGCACCTGAGGCATCGGCGCAGGGCTGCCGCAGGATGTCCCGACGGTGTCGACCACCGTGTTCTGCACCGCCGCGGTCAGCTCGTGGTCGACGCACGTCCCGTCCGACGTGGAGTAGGTCCAGGACTCGTGACTGCCGCCGACGAGCCCGGTGATGCCGACGACCGGACCCCCTGTCGTCATGCTGTCGCGCAGCCTGCTCGTCGCGCCGCTCGAGTCGGTCGTGTCCTGGTCGTCCGTGATGCTCCAGGTCGGGCCGGTCCGGAGCAGCTGATAGGTGCTGTGCTGGCTGCTCGTCGAGGGGACCGAGCCGGTGGTCCGGGTGGTCGCGGAGTCCCAGGTCCAGTCGGACGAGACGTCGAGGGCCACGTCGGTGGCCGTGTTCGCGAGGTCCTCGACGACCCGGACGGTCGTCGCCGCGCCGCCCGCGGGGCGCAGGGTGCCGGTCACCTCGAGGTGGTGGCTGCTCGTGGTCCGATCGCTCAGCGTGTTGCCCTGTTGCCCCAGGGACGTGCTCGTGGGCAGCGGGTCCGCGGCATACGCGATGACGCCGCCGGTCGTGCGGCCGTGGTTGGCCTTGTTGGTCGTGGCGAGCAGGTTGCCCCCGAGGAACCAGTAGCCGTCGCAGCCGCCCTGGCCGAGGGTGGCGATGCTGAAGGTGTGCGGTTCGCCGTCGGTGAGCTGCCCGACCCAGGGGGTCAGGTCGAGGAGGTAGGGCCGCAGGTTGAAAGCCCGCGGCGACGGGATGGGCCGCCAGAAGTCGGGGCCGTACCCGCCGGTGTAGATGGTCGGGAAGACCGGTGCCGTGCCCGCGAGGCGGCCGTCGATGCTGATGCCGACCTCGCGGTAGGGGATGCCGCCGGACACGCACGCGAAGGGCGCGTTCCACCAGTCCTCCTCCTCGGCGCCGTGTCCGGAGGCGAAGACCTCGGCCGCGAGCGACGTGGTGCTCACCGGGACGGTGACGCTCGAGGTGACCGGCAGGTCGCCGCTGCGCGTGGGGAGCCCTCGGTTGACGCCGGAGTTGAGGCCGAGCACGACATCGGGGACGGTCGCCGCGGGGGTGGTCGCGCTGGTCGCGTAGAAGGTGAGGGACAGCGTGCCGTAGAAGTCGCCCGTGTAGGTGCCGTCGGTCTGGTTGCCGATGATGAAGTAGGTGGGCTGCGTCGTGCCGAGCACCGATGCGTAGTCGGTGACGTCGCGCGAGATCGTCCAGTCCGTCTCGCCCGCCTCGCCCTCCGCCGTCGTGAGGTGCAGCATCTCGACACCGCCGATGAGCACGTCGCCGATCCGGTCGAACTGGGTCCCGGTCTTCACGGCGGCCGACATGGTGAGGACGACCTTGGACCAGGGCCCCGGGCAGCTGGGCACGTAGTCGCCGGTGAAGGGCGCGTCCGACCCGTAGGCGGTGTTGTGGAACCGGTAGCCGGTCACGATCGTCGTCGTGCACGACGGTGTCGAGGGGATGCCGGTCACGAGCTCGCCATGGACCTGCGGGTAGGGGCCATGGACAGGATCGGTGACCGGCGCCGCCTGAGCCGCGAGCGCGCCGGCGGCGAGGCAGACGAGAGCGAAGGCGGACACGACGAGACGGCGAGGCTGCAGCACCTCTGCCTGTTCGACGCGGGCGGCCTGGTTCCTTCGTCAGGTGGCGGACGGGAAGCGCGCCGCTCGCTTGTCCAGGAAGGCTCGTACGCCCTCGCGACCGTCCGGTCCTCCCGCGGCACGGGTGATGCCGGCTGTCTCGTTGTCGAGGGCCTGCTGGGCATCGGGCGCGACCTTGCTCCGCAGCAGGTGCTTGGCCGCGACCTGGGCGTCGCGCGACCCGGCGAGCAACTGGCCGACGACCTCCTGCACGGCGGCGTCGAGCGCGGCGGGCGGGTGCACCTGAGCGACGATCCCGGCGGCCTGGAGGTCGGCCGCCGACAGCAGCGGGTTGAGCAGCACCCAGTGCAGGATCCGGTGGAGCCCGACGGTCGTGGTGAGCAGGCTGCTGCCGCCGTCAGGGGTCAGGCCGATCCTCGTGTAGGCCAAGGTGAACCTCGCGCTCTCCGACGCGAGCACCAGGTCTGCCGCGGCGGCGAGGGGGAAGCCCGCCCCCGCCGCGGTGCCCCGCACGACCGAGACCACGATGGCGTCGAGCTGGGTCAGACCGAGGACGCCCTCGTGCAGGGTGCTCGCCAGCTCGTTGATGAGAGCCGACGGGTCCTCGGCGGCACCGAACGCCGCGATGTCACCGCCGACGCTGAAGGCCTTGCCCTCGTGGTCGAGGACGACGACCCGCACGTCGTCGTTGCGGGCCTGCTCGACGGCGTCGCGGAGCTCGCGGGCGAGGGTCAGGTCGACGGGGTTGCCGCGGTCGGGCTGGCAGAGGGTCAGGTAGGCCGCGCCGTTGCGGACCTCGTAGCGCAGGGATGTCACCCGAGCACTCTAGAGAGCGACCTCCGGTCGCTACCACCCTTCCCCCATGCACACGACAACCGCCCCGACGCGCCGAAGCTGAGCCTGCGGGAGCGCGGTCAGTCCGCTCGGTGGTGCACGAGGGAAGGGTGGGTCAGGTAGGAGTCCGCGATCCCGCGTCGAAGCAGGTGTCATGCGCACCCGTGTCCTGCTCGCTGCGGTGCTCGTCGCGGCCGGTCTCTCCACCGTGCCGGCCGGTGCCGCCCCGTCGAAGGCATGCGTGTTGCTGCTCGGGTCCTATCCGGCGGAGGTCAGTGCCAACCTCGCCCTGATGCACCTCGACCCGCACCAGCCGACCACGCTCGCGACGCACGACTTCTACAGCGGCACCCTGGCCGGCCGTCGGGTCGTGACCGGGATCGCCGGCCCGTCGCCGGCGCTCACGAAGGCGACGACCACCCTGGCCCTGAAGCACTGGAGCTGCGTGACGGCGGTGGTGTTCACGGGGACGGCGGGCGGCGCGGGTCGCGCGAAGCTCGGCGACGTCACGGTGCCGAGCCGCTGGACCGGTGACGAGGGCAAGCACTACGCGACGATCGACGCCAGGGCCTTCGCGGTGGCCCGGCGCACGGCGGCTCAGGCAGCCCGGGAGCTCGGCAGCCTCGCCGCGATCAACGACGGGCCATGCTTCTGCGAGGGCCTCGTCAACTCTCTGAAGGCGGTGCCCCTCGGCCGCACCCCCGGCCTGGTCGTCGGGGGCAACGGCGCGACGTTCGGTGGCGACAGCCTCGCGTGCGACGACCGGGAGGGCATGCTGGCCGGCTGCAACCCCTGCCCGCCCGGGTCGACGGGGCCAGCACTGAGCACGTTGGCTCTCACGCCGGCTGCCGCGAGCCGCGCTGCCCTCGGTGGACTGGTGCCGAACGCGCAGGCTCTGAGCCGCCGCGCACCGCAGCCTGGCCCGTTCGGCAACAGCAGCACGCCCTACGTCGCCGACGACATGCAGACGACCGCCTCGCTCGAGGCAGCGCACGCCCGGCACGTGCCGTTCATCGCGTTCCGTGGCATCTCCGACACGACTGACGTCGGTGACCTGTGGCCCGCCGAGTACCTCGTCTACCAGGGCCTCGCCGCGGACAACGCAGCAGCCGCTGCCCGGGTCTGGATCGCCGCCTGGAGGTGACCTCAGCGCTGCAGGGGCAGCGTCGGCGCCGGCGGGATGTTCTGGTTGACGTGGAAGAGGTTGTCCGGGTCCCAGACCGCCTTGATCTGCTGGAGCCGGGCGAACTTCTCGGGTCCGAAGCTGGCCTCGACCCGGCCCCGTCCCTCGTCGCCGAGGAAGTTCAGGTAGGCCGTGCCGGTCGACCACGGCTTCATCGAGCCGGCGAGGTCGCGGGTGTAGTCGGTGTTGCGCGCGGTCTCCGCCGGGTCCTCCCACATCGAGAGGTAGTGGATGTTGAACGCCGCGTCGCGTGACCCGAAGGCCATCGACGCGTCGGGCACCCGAGACAGCGCGCCCCCGCCGGGGACGACGATGATCTGCGTGTACGGCGACACCGGCCGCGTGGCCTGCGCCGCGAGCGTGTCGCACGCCTCGTCAGGCAGCGCGGAGTAGAAGTCGGCGGTCCAGTAGTTGAGCCGCCCCTTCGGGTTCGCGGGTTCGATGAGCTGCTGCACCGCGACATACGGCATCGGCTGCACCATGGCCATGGCAGGCCCGAGGTCGATCAGGGCCTGGTAGGCCGCAGGCCCGTCGGCGGGATCGCCGGTGTAGCAGCAGATGATGCCGATGGCCGGGTGGCCGCGAGCCGGCTCGGGCACGAACTCCTCGTGCGGGGCCGTGATGAAGGCCAGGCCGCTGCCCACCTCGTCCGGCGCGGAGGCCGTGAAGTCGCGGTAGGCCTTGAGGACCTCGGCACCCCGCAACCCTGGGTAGACGAGCATCCCCCCGTACACGATCGGGCCGAGCGGGTGCAGCCGCAGTGTGAAGGTCGTGACGATCCCGAAGTTGCCGCCGCCACCGCGCAGTGCCCAGAACAGGTCCGCGTTCTCGGTCTCCGAGGCCGTGACGATCTCGCCGGCAGCTGTGACCACCTCGACCTCGACGAGGTTGTCGCAGGTGAAGCCGAAGGCACGCTCCAGCCACCCGCTGCCGCTGCCGAGCGAGAGCCCGCCGACACCGGTCGTGGGCACCCGCCCACCGGTGACGGCGAGACCGTGCTCCTGGGTGGCCGCGTCGAGCTCGCCCCAGGTGAGACCGCCGCCCGCCCGCAGCAGGCGGGCCGCCGGGTCGACCGAGGTGGCTTTCAGCCCACGCAGGTCGATGCAGAGCCCTTGGTCGCAGACGGCCGCGCCGGTGACGGAGTGGCCGCCGCCGTAGACGGAGATCTCCAGTCCCTCGGCTCTGCCGAAGCGCACGGCTGCGGCGACGTCCGCCGCTGACGTGCACCGGGCGATGAGGGCCGGTTTGCGGTCGATCAGGCCGTTGAAGACGGCCCGCGCCTCATCGTAGCCGGCGTCTCCCGGCTGCAGCGTCGTGCCCGTGAACCCGGTCAGCTCGGTCTTCAGGTCAGACATGTCGCCCCCCGCGGCCATCACCGGGCCGCTGCGCAGGACCGTACTCGCGCCGTCGCGACACGTCGAGAACCTGACACCGGCTTCGACCTAGGGGTGAGTGCGGCCGCCCGGGCCCACCCGAGGTAAGGATGAGGACATGCGATTCATGCTGCTGCAGGCCTATGGGGGCGTCGAGCTCGAGGGCTGCGTGCCGATGTACGAGTGGGACCCCGCTGACGTCAAGGCGCACATCGAGTTCCAGCACACCCTCAACGCCGAGCTGCTCGATCGCGGCGAGCTGGTCGACGCGCAGGGGCTCGCCGGCCCGGACCAGTCGAAGGTCGTGGTCTCCGACGGAACGCACCCGCCGAAGGTGATCGACGGCCCCTATCCGGAGTCCAAGGAGCTGCTCGCCGGCTATCGCCTGATCGACGTCGACAGCCTCGAGCGCGCGCTCGAGATCGCCGCTCAGTCGAGCGCTGCGCCCGGTCCGGGTGGCGTGCCCATCCAGCAGCAGATCGAGGTACGCCAGGTGCTGGGCGCACCCGAGCCGGAGGTGTGAGCAGCCCCGACGTCGAGGGCCTGCTGCGCGAGCTCGCGCCGCGGGCCCTCGGCGCCGTGGTACGGAGGTACGGCGACTTCGCCGATGCCGAGGACGCCGTGCAGGAGGCGATGCTGACCGCCTCGCAGGAGTGGCCGGTGAACCTGCCGACCAACCCGCTCGGCTGGCTCGTCACGGTCGCCTCGCGTCGGCTCATCGACGAGGTGCGCAAGAACGACGCGCGGCGGCGCCGCGAGGACACGGTCGCCCTTCTCGACGCGCCTCTCGAGGTGCCGAGTGGTGACGACTCGCTCGTGCTGCTCTTCCTGTGCTGCCACGACGCTCTCTCGCCGACGCTCGCGATCCCGCTGACTCTTCGGGCGGTCGCCGGCCTCACCACGCGCGAGATCGCCGCCGCATACCTCGTTCCCGAGGCCACGATGGCCCAGCGCGTCAGCCGCGCGAAGACAAAGCTCCGTGGTGAGCGGTTTGCCTTGCCGGAGGATCAGGGCCGCCGGCTGCGGTCAGTCCTCGAGGTGCTCTACGTGCTGTTCAACGAAGGCTACGCGAGCAGCAGCGGCCCCGACCTGGCCCGCACGGACCTGTCGGGGGAGGCCATCAGGCTCGCCCGCCTGCTGCACGCCCAGCTTCCCGAGAACGCCGAAGCAGCAGGGCTTCTCGCGCTCATGCTCCTCACCGATGCGCGCCGCGTCGCCCGGACGGACACCGGCGGGGCGCTGGTCCCCTTGGCCGATCAGGACAGGTTGCTCTGGGACCGCGCGCGCATCAGCGAGGGGATGGTCATCCTCACTGCGGCCCTGAAGCGTCGAGAGGTCGGCGAGTACCAGCTGCTCGCCTCCATCGCCGGCCTGCACGACCAGTCGCCCTCGGACGCGCAGACCCAGTGGGCCGACATCGCGTCGCTGTATGGCCTGCTCGAGCGGATGACCGGCAACCCCGTCGTCACCCTCAACCGTGCGGTCGCGGTGTCCAAGGTCGACGGACCGCTCGCGGGGCTGAAGCTGATCGAGGACCTTGAGCTCGACACCCACCGGTTGTACGCCGTCCGAGCACACCTTCACGAGGAGGCAGGTGATCTCCACGCTGCCGCCGAGGCCTATGCGCGGGCAGCGTCGGGCGCGGCGAACGTCCGGGAGCGCGACTACCTCACGATGCGAGCCGCTCGCGCGGCGCGCGGCTGACTCCGAGCGTGCGCTAGGGGAGCAGACCCAGCAGGTACTCGCCGTACCCCGACTTGGCGAGCGGCTTGGCGACGGTCCGAAGGCCCTCGTCGTCGATGAACCCCTGCTCCCAGGCGATCTCCTCGATGCATCCGATCTTGAGGCCCTGGCGTTCCTCGACGACCTGCATGAACAGCGAGGCCTGCATCATCGAGGCAAACGTGCCGGTATCGAGCCAGGCGGTGCCGCGGCCCATCGTCTCGACCTTCAGCTTGCCTGCCTCGAGGTAGCGCTGGTTGACGGTCGTGATCTCGAGCTCGCCACGAGCCGACGGCTCGATCTCGGCCGCGATCCGCACCACGTCGTTGTCGTAGAAGTAGAGGCCGACGACCGCGAAGTTGCTCTTCGGCTTGTCGGGCTTCTCCTCGATGGAGAGTGCCCGCTTGTCCGCGTCGAACTCGACGACGCCGTACCGCTCAGGGTCGCCCACGTGGTACGCGAAGACCGCGCCGCCTTCGACGTCGGTGTACTTCGCGAGCTGGTCGCCGAAGTCCTGGCCGTAGAAGATGTTGTCGCCGAGGACCAGGGCAACCTTGTCGCCGCCGATGAACTCCTTGCCGATGATGAACGCCTCCGCGAGCCCGTTCGGGGCCTCCTGGATCGCGTACTCGAAGCGGCAGCCGAGCGCCGACCCGTCACCGAGCAGCCGCTGGACCGACGGCTGGTCCGCGGGAGGCGTGATGAGGAGGATCTCGCGGATGCCGGCCAGCATCAGCGTCGAGATCGGGTAGTAGACCATCGGCTTGTCGTAGACCGGCATGAGCTGCTTCGAGACGCCCTTGGTGATCGGGTACAGACGCGTACCTGATCCTCCGGCGAGGACGATGCCCTTGATGATCGACTCCTTTGTCGGTGGTGTTCGCCGTCCAAGGATGCCAGGGACCCGCGTGGCACCTGCAGGAAAGTGGGCGCCCGCTCATGCGTTCGAGGAGGTTCAGCCAGGTCGGTGTGTCTTGTTCGTCCTGGCAGACCCGGCAGATGGCGCTGCTGGCTTCGGACCGAGCGACAGGCCGGTCGACCCGGACGGGATGGGCCACGTGGACGTGCTCCCCGGGTAGCGGCCGTTTCCGACAGGGCGGTGGCGCGGGCACCGGGGTGCCTTCCAGAAGTAGTCAATCTGCGCGCGTCCCCGCGTGTCGGTCTTACCGACTTCGACCAAGGGGACGGCTCCGACTTGGCACACGGAGATGGCTAGCCGCCAGGTCGAGCGTGTGGTGGCGCGATTCGGGCGGCTACTTGACCGAGCAGGTGACGGTTACCTCAGCCGCCTGGCCCGTCTGCGTTCTCGAGATCTGGAGGTGGGACGCAAGGCACTGGGCATCACCGCTCCGTGCGTCGACGGTGTAGGGACCGGGTTCGACAACCGCGCGCGTGCGACGTCCGTCCACGACCGCGACCGTGTACGAGGGTCCGCGCTGGCGCTTCAGCGTGACGTTCCCAGGCCTGAGGTACAGCGGCGCACCGGCCTGCGGCGCCGGTCCGCCGGCGTAGACGACCCCGACGTCCACTGTCGCCGAGGGGACGTGGCCATCGGAGATGGCCGCCGAGCCGGCGCACCCCTGAACCGCTATCAGGAGAACCATCACAAGACCGACTCGCACGAGCCTGTGACGCATCGAGCGGCGGAGCGGTTCCCGGTGTGGCCGAGCTGAGCGATCGGGCTATCGGCGACTGCGCTTGACGCCGGTCCACCAGAGGACGGTGCTGAGGCCGACGCCGCCCCACCAGACACCGAGGGCGGCGAGCAGCGTCGCGGGTGTACCGCCGTCATGGACGGCGACAGCCAGCCGGCTGGTGGATCCAGACCTCGCGATGATCAGGGCACCGGCATAGCCGAGGAGTGCATACGCGACGTGCCAGGCCACGGCCGTGCGCACGAGCAACCCCCAGCCCGGCAGTGGCCCGACGTCGTCGGGCCACACCTTCAGGCCAGGGCCGTGCAAGGTGGCGAGCCAGCTCTTGACCAGGGTCGGGCGGTGATGGAAGTCGAGGTGCACGGACGAAGCGTGCCAACGGCAATCCGCACCGGCGGCCAGATCGGCCGAGATGGCTCAAAAGGGCCAGGCCCACGTGCCTCGAAGCGGTCAGCGAAGTCCTTCGAACAGATCGGTGGCGACCTCGCCGCCGTTCCAGGCCGGCCGCTCCCGCACGAAGGCCTCCTCGCCGAACACCTCGGTGAAGACGTCCATCGGGAAGTGCAGGAAGAAGATGTTTCCCGCCTGGCTGACGTGCGCCTTCAACGCATCCATCTTCTGCTGCGCGTGCTCCTTGCAGTCGATCACGGCGGCGATGTCCTCGTCGGGCGACCCGAACTCCGCCTCGTCGAGGGGCGGCGGCTGGACGCCTGCCTTCTCCATGAGCTCGCCAAAGGCCTGCAGTCCGCTGCGGCGGAAGGTCGGGAAGTAGAGCCGGGCCTGCGATCCGCTCGCCGCGAGCGCAGCCATCGTGATGCGGTGCGCCTGGATGTGGTCCGGGTGCCCGTAGAAGCCGTAGTCGTCATAGGTCAGCACCACGTCGGGCTGGTACTTCTCGATCAGCGCGATGAGCGGTTTCGCGGCTTCGTCGACGGGGGTCGACCAGAACGAGCCGGGAGCGTCGTTCTGCGGCCACCCCTCCATGCCGGAGTCGTGGTAACCGAGCATCTCGAGGTGGGTGATGCCGAGGATCCGGCAGCTGTCCTCGAGCTCCTTGGTGCGCAGCGCGACCACGGCCGCGGTGTCGTGGTCGTCGCCGTGCCCCGCCTCGCCGGCGGACACGTCGGGGGTGTCGCCGAGCTCGCCGTTGGTGCAGGTGACGAGGACGGTGCGGATGCCCTCGGCGGAGTACTTCGCGAGCACGCCACCGGTGGTCGAGGCCTCGTCGTCGGGGTGAGCGTGGACTGCCATGAGGGTCAGCATGGCGACGAGGTTAGACGCCGGCGACGTGCCTGCCCCGGGCAAGGCGCGGCACGCCTCAGCAGGTGGTTTCCCGGTGACAACTATCTGCCAGCGCAGTGCGGTTCCTGTTCCGCCCACGGACGCGTAGTCCAGATGGACCTTGCCCCCCAGCCGTCTGTGCCCGGACACTCGTTGTAAAAGACGGCCCAGGAGGTGCGTTGGTGGTCAAGGCGGACCGTTCGGACACCGGAACTCGGGAGCGGGCGCTGCTGGCGCTCGCCCTGACGCACAAGCCGGCCGAGGACGTCCTCGAGCAGTGCCTGCAGCTGGTGGGCGTGCACGTGCCAGGGATCACCGCGGTCTACGACAGCGTCGAGCTCGACGGGCTGCCCGTGCGGGGCGACGACGATCAGGTCTTCGGTGTGCTCCGGTTCTCGCCCGAACCGGCCGCCGCCGACCTGCCCTTCCTCACGCAGCTTGCCGAGGTGCTCGGGATCTCGATGGCGCGCTGCGCCCGCGAGGAGCTGCTGCTGCGAAGCGAGCGCCGCCTGGTCGAGGCCCAGCGCATCTCCCAGGTCGGCAGCTATGACTTCGAGATCACGACGAACACCAACACCTGGAGCGACCAGCTCTACCGGATCTACGGCCGCGAGCCGCAGTCGTTCATGGCGAGCTACGAGGTCTTCCTCTCGATGCTGCACCCGGACGACCGTGAGCACGTGACGGCCGTGCACCAGAGGTCCATGGAGACGCTCGAGCCCTTCGAGATGGAGGAGCGCGTCGTCTGGCCGGACGGCCAGGTCCGCACCCTCGCGAGCTGGGGCGAGGTCGTCACCGACGCCGAGGGCCGGCCGGCCCGCATGATCGGCATCTGCTGGGACATCACCGAGCGGCGGGCGATCGAGGACCAGCTCGTCCGCGAGGCGCTGCACGACCGGCTGACCGGGCTGCCGAACCGCGCGCTGTTCGTCGACCGCCTCAGCCAGTCGCTGGAGGCGCTGCCCCGGCAGCACGGATCGCTCGCGGTGCTGTTCCTCGACGTCGACCGCTTCAAGGTCATCAACGACAGCCTGGGTCACGAAGCCGGCGACGATGTGCTCGTCGAGCTCGGCCACCGCCTCGAGCGGCTCATGAGACCCGGCGACACGGTCGCCCGCTTCGGCGGGGACGAGTTCGTCGTGCTCTGTCAGGGCATCGACCATCCTGCGACAGCCGTGCAGCTCGCGGAGCGGCTCACCGAGGGCATCAGTGGTCCCGTCCCGGTGAACGGCTCCGACGTCGTGGTGACGGTGAGCGTCGGCATCGCCCTCGCGGCCTCGGCCACTGACCGCGCCGGCGACCTGCTGCGGGACGCCGATGCCGCGATGTACCGGGCGAAGCGCGACGGGCGGGCCCGCTCCGTGCTGTTCGCCGACACGATGCGCGAGGAGGCACTTGCCCGCCTCGAGACAGAGGTGGAGCTGCGCAAGGCGCTCACCTCCGGTGATCTGCGGCTGCACTACCAGCCGGTGGTCGACCTCCCCTCGGGGACCGTCGTGGGCATGGAGGCACTGCTGCGCTGGCAGCACCCGACGCGGGGCCTCGTCATGCCCGCGGACATCATCCCGATCGCTGAGGAGACCGGGCTGATCGTCCCGCTCGGGGAGTGGGTGCTCGAGGAGGCCGCCAACCAGCTGGTGCGGTGGCACCGGGCCGCGCCGCACCTGACCATGGCCGTCAACCTGTCCGGCGTGCAGATGGCCCACCCCGACCTGGTCGTCCGGGTCGGCGAGGTGCTCGAACGCACCGGGGTGGATCGGGGAGCGCTCTTCCTGGAGATCACCGAGAGCGTCCTGATGCGCGATGCCGAGGAAGCCCTCGGCGTGCTGGAGGCGCTGAAGCAGCACGGGGTCCGGATCAGCGTCGACGACTTCGGCACGGGCTACTCGTCGTTGAGCTATCTGAAGCGCTTCCCGGTCGACGTCCTGAAGATCGACCGGTCGTTCGTGGACGGTCTCGGCACCGAAGCGGAGGACCTGGCCATCGTGCAGGCCATCCTCGCTCTCGCCGCGTCCCTCGGCATCGACACCATCGCGGAGGGCGTGGAGACGCAGGTCCAGCGCGAGGTGCTGCAGGGCCTGGATTGCCGGCTCGCCCAGGGCTACCTGCTGGGCCGCCCTGCGTCCGCGGCCGACATCTCGCCGCAGCTCACGACCGCCGTGCCGCAGCCGCGGGACAGACCGGCAGCCGAGCTGCTCTGAGGGCGGCTCAGTCGCGTCTCATCCCGCATGGGGTGGGATGAGGGGATGCCCCGCGTCGTACCCGTGTTTGCCGTCTGCCTGCTCGCCGCGTGCTCCGGAGGAACGCTCGGCCCCGCCGCGTCACCCACCACGAGCCACTCGGCTCCCACTCGCTCTGCGACCCCGCCGGTCAGCGCTTCGAGCCCGGCACTGCCGCTGGCGTGGCACGTCGGTCCGCCGCTCCCGGTCGCGGTGAGCGAGGTCGGCGTAGCCGCGCTCGGTGACCAGGTGCACGTCCTCGGGGGGTACGTCGGTGGGCGGGCGCACTCGCGCACACATCTGGTGTTCGACACGAAGACCGCACGCTGGTCGCAGGGGGTCCCGCTGCCCGAACGGCTCGACCACATCGGCGTGGCGGCCCTGGACGGCAAGCTCTGGGCGGTCGGCGGTTACAGCAGCAACGGCGTCGTGAACCACGTGTGGTCCTGGACGCCAGGGGCAACCAGCTGGAACGCCGAGCCGCCCCTTCCGGCGGCGCGCACCGCGGGAGTCCTCGTCGTCGTCGGCGGCAAGCTCCACTACCTCGGTGGCAAGAGTGGTGGCGTCGACGTGCACGACCACCTCGTGTTCGACCCCGCCACCGGCCGCTGGGCCACCGCCGCACCCATGCCGACGGCGAGGGACCACATGGCCGCCGCGGTCCTGGACAACCGCATCTACGTCGGCACGGGACGTCCGGGCGACCTTCGCACCTTCGAGGTGTACGACGCGACGACCGACCGCTGGAGCACCGGTCCGCCGGTGCCGCTGGGTCGTTCGTCCGTGGCCGGCGCGGCCTTCGCCGGCCACTTCCTCGTCATCGGGGGCGAGCACCCGCAGGAGCAGGGCGTCGACAGGGAGGTCGACGCCTTCGACCCGCGGACCGGTCGCTGGACCCGCTTCCCCGATCTCCCGCACGGGGTGCAGGGGATCGGGGCGGCTGTCGTGGGTGGCGTGCTGTATGTGCCGGGCGGTGGCCCGGTCGGCGGGGCCAGCCGCCAGAGCGACGTCCTCCTCGAGCTCTCCTAGTCACGCAGCCGCGAAGGGTCGACGCGACTCGTCGAACGGGCGAGCCATCCGGTGGTGAGCAGCGCCGCGACGACGACGGCCCCGATCGTGCCCGCGACGAAGCTCCAGGGGATCGCAGCGTGCTCCGGCGCAGGGTCGAAGATCCCGGTCAGCACCTTCAGCAGCTCGTGGCTCAGCAAGGCGGACAGTGCCGCTCCGCCCACCACCCCCGCGACGACCATCGCCCGGCTCTCGGTCCAGAGGAAGCCGGCGCCCTGCCGCGCCGAGGCACCCAGCAAGGACAGTGCCGTCAGGGCCGGGCGGCGCGCCGTCGCGCTGGAGGCGAGGACGAGGGCCGTGCTGGCGGTGGCGAGCACGAGACCGAAGCCGAGCAGCAACCGCGACAGGCCGGTGAGGCTGCCGGCGGCCAGGCCCGAGGCCGAGGTCACGGCCGCCGAGCCCGAGCTGGTGTCAGCGACGGTCGCACCGGGAGGAGGTGTGATGCGGGCCGCGACGGCCGCCGGCGAGGAGGTGCGGACCAGCAGCGTCTGCACCTCGCTGCGTCCGGTCTGCTGGGCCACGAAGCCGCGGTTGGCGACGATGAAGCTGTCGCGCGGCGCGGTCGCGAACTCCGTCACCACACCCACGACGTGGAACGTCACCGTCCGATACTGGTTGCTCGCGTCCTGGAGCCGCAGTCGCACGGGATCGCCCTTGTGCAGCTGGTAGTCGTGCAGCGTCTCCTGGGAGAGCAGGACGCCGTCGGGCGTGCTGGCGAGTGCCCGCATCACCGCGGTCACCGACGACCCGGGGGTGAACGCGTTCTGCAGGGGCGCGGCCCGGCCGATCGTCTTCGGGTCGATCCCGTACAGGTCCTGCAGGTCCGGGCCGACGTAGGCCAGCCGGTGCGACACCTGCTCGACGGCCTGGGCACCGGGCACCTTCGCAATGCCGGGCGAGAGACCTGTCGTGCTGTCCGGCGGCATGGTCACGGCCACGTCCGAGCCGACCGTCAGGGCCACGTCGACGCGTGCCTGCCTGTCGTAGGTGGCGGTGAACACCGCGGCCGACAGCGTGATGCCGACGGCCAGTGCCAACGCCATCGCACCTCTCGCGACGAGGCGTCGACGGTGCCGCAGCACCGCCCGGCGCAGGTCGCGGAGTCGGCCGTGCGGGTCGGTCGCCGGCGTGGATGGCAGCCGGCCGAGGGCAAGGGCGGTGAGACGCCAGACGAGCAGCGCGCCACCCGGCCAGGCGAGCGCCGGTGCGAGCAGCGGGCCGTAGTCGACGGACGCCACGGGAACGCCTTCTGGTACGACGACGACCTGGTAGCCGTTGCGCGAGGTCAGCCACAGCGTGACCAGCGAGCCGCCGAGCAGCACGACGTCCAGCCCGAGCCGCAGCGGCAGGGGAGTGCGTGCCTTCGTCGACGTCGTGACCTGCTCCGCCACCGTGGGCGCGCCCCCGCGCAGCAGCCGAGCGAGCGGGCCCAGCTCGACGAGCAGCGCGAGCAGCAGGCCGGCCCCGCCGCCGACGAGCAGCCAGCCGGTCGACGGCGACTTGCCGTCCAGCGCCAGCCGCGAGACCGGGATCGCGGCGGCGGCACCGATGGCCGCCCCGAGGAGTCCGTCGACGAGCGCGACCGCCCCGACGAGCAGGCCCTGGCGGCCCGGGGTCGCACCGCGCAGCCGCAGCAGCCCCAGGTCACGGCGCTGCCGCTCGTTGCGCATCGACACGACCAGGGCGGCAACCACCCCGGCGAGCACGAGACCGGGGATCCCGAGAAGCAGCACCAGCAGCCGTGCATACACCGCGTCCTCGCGGGCGGCCGACAGGGCCACGGCGAGGTTGTCGCCGACGAGAGCGCCACCTGACACGGCCACCACCAGGTGGTTGACCCGCTGCGCCACGAGGTCCGCAGCGGCCGCAGGGTCGTGGGGAAGCTGCCTGTGGTCCAGCCGGACGTGCAGCTGGCGCACGACAGGAGCGGTACCGGCGAGCGCCTTGAGCTCAGCGGGCGGAACGAGCAACACGTTGTCGGGCGGCGCCGCGGCTCCGCTGCCGACGGGCGCGCCCACCACCTGGAAGAAGGAGTCCGCCTGCCGGAGGTCGACGACGCTCCGCACGGTCACAGAGCGGTTCGACCCGAGGACGCGCACCGAGCTGCCCGGTCCGGCGGCGAGGTTGGCTGCCGTCTGCTGCTGCAACGAGACTCCGGTGCCGGGACCAAGCAGCGCCCGTATCTCGCCAGGGGCGAACGTGGCGTAGTCCTGGGGTATCGACACCACGAACGCCGCGCCCGTCGTGCGCGTGCCTGCCGGCCCCGTGGACACCAGGCCGGGGACGCGCAGGTAGTCGACCTCACGCAACCCCTGGAGCCCTGGTACGGCTGAGAGCGCGTGGGTCGTCGCGGCCAGGTCGCCGTTGGGGGTCAGCTGCACCTGCCAGTCGACGGGTACGCGTGCCGCGGCCGTCACCGTGAGGCGGCCGCCGGTGCGTTCGACGAACGAGCCGAGCGACGCCAGCAGCGCCACGGTGACCGCGACCGCGACCGCGGCGGCCAGGGTCTCGACCGGGCGTCGGAGCATCGCGTTCAGGACGTAGCGAAGGCTCATGCGGCACCGAGCTCCCAGCGATGGTCGAAAGCAGCGGCGACCTCGCTGTCATGCGTGGCGACCAGCAGCGAGGTGCCGAGGGCGACACACGTCTCGCGCAGAACGTCGACGACCACCCGGCCGGTCTCCCGGTCGAGCGTGCCCGTCGGCTCGTCGGCCAGCAGCAGGCGCGGCCGGGTGGCCAGCGCCCGGGCCAGTGCCACGCGCTGCTGCATCCCTCGCGACAGCTCCTCGGGCAGCGCGTCGACGGCCGCGTCGAGGCCCACGGCGTGCAGCAGCTCCGCAGCGATCCGCTCGGCCTCGGCCGGTGCGACGCCGCGCACCCGCAGGCCCAACGAGGCGTTCTGCAGCGCCGTCAGCTCAGGGAGCAGGCTCGCTGCCTGGGGGACGTACGCGACGTCCTCGGGACCCACCTCGCGATGCACCGTGCCACTGGTGGGCGGCAGCAGTCCGGCGAGCACCAGCAGCAGGGTGGTCTTGCCTGATCCGGACCGGCCGACCAGTGCGCCCGTCTCACCGGCGTCCAGCGCCACGTCCACCTCGTCCAGGACCGTGCGGCCGCCGAACGTGACCGTCACGCCCTCGGCCTTGACGATCACGCGACTCTCCCGTCGACGAGATGCACGACGCGGTCCGCCCAGTCGGCGACCCGCGAGGAGTGCGTGACGACCACGACCGCGCCGTCCGTTGGGCGCAGGTCGGCGATCGCCTGGAGCAGGAGGTCCTCCTCCGGCCGGCTGACCTCGCCGGTCGGCTCGTCGGCCAGGAGCACGGTGGGTGCGCCGGCGAGGGCGACCGCGAGGCCGGCCCGGGCCGTCTCGCCGCCCGACAACGTCCGCGGCAGTGATCGCGCGACGTCGCGCAGCCCCAGCACCTCCAGGAGGGCGTCGGCCTCGTCGCGTCCCGACAGCGCACCGGCGAAGCGGACGTTGTCTCGCACGGTGAGGTGACCGAGCAGCCCCGACGACTGCGTCAGCACGCCCACGTGCGCCCGGCGGATCCGTGCCGCCTGCGCGGCGGTGCGGTGGCTGATGCGCTCGCCGCCGACGTGGACGGCACCGCCGTCGGGATCGTCGAGGCCGGCGAGCAGGCCCAGCAGCGTCGACTTGCCGGATCCGGACGGCCCGGTCACCGCCAGTGTCTCGCCGGGCTCGCAGGTCACCGAGACGTCCAGCAGCGCCGGCACCTCACTGGCCCCGCGGCGATAGAACCGGTGCAGGCCGCGTGCGTCGAGCGGGTTCATCGCAGCCGTAGGCTCTGGACCATGGTCCGGTAGGCGTCAACGTTGTCAGCCCCCACCGGCCCGAACATCTCGAGGACGACCTCATGGCCCCCCGAGACGAGCTCGTATCGCTCGACCTCGTCGCGGTACTGCCGGCCGGTCACGGCATCGGGTGCCGAGTTGCGGCGATAGACGATGCGGACGCCGGTGCCGCCGGGCACGGTGACGGCCGTGACCGAGCGCAGCTCGAACGCGGCCTGGCTCTTCTGCAGAGCGGGGACGTCTGACTGTCGTGCCGAGGCGACGGTCGGGGGCGCGGTCGCGCTGCCGAGGTCCGCACTGATGCCGTTGAGCTTGTCCGTCAGCAGCACGTTGGTGCCGTGCTGGGTCGTCGCCCACCCCTCGGGGTGGGTGAACGTGTAGTGCCCGTTCGCGCTGACGAAGGCGATGTACGCCACGTTGTCGGGGATGTCGCCGGGTGGGTTGCTCTCGGCCGCGACAGGGGTCTGCCCGCCGCTCCCGGATGCCGGACTGACCGGGGTCGAGGTGGACGACGGCGCGGCGAGAGGCGTGGTGGACCCACTGCAGCCGGCCGCGAGGACGCCGAGGAGTGCTGGCACGAGGAGGTGCTTCATGAGGCGACCGTAGGAAGACCGTCACCAGCGCACGGCCAACGCCAGGTCAACGGGACGTTTGCCTTGCGCTGATCCGGTTCTCCTTACAGTGCGCCCATGGCGCGGTCGTTGCGGGGTCAGGTGCGCAGTGCCGTGGTCCTGGCCGCCGTCGTCGCCGTCCTGCTGCTGGGCGTGCCGCTGGCGGTGGTCTTCGGCAACCTCATCGACAGCAGGGCCGTCGCCGGCCTGCAGCGCGACGCCGTCCGTGGGGCGGCGTCGGTGCCGGACAACAAGCTGGAAGCCGGCGTGGCGGTGCGGCTGCCTGCGGTCACGGAGGGGAACGAGCTCGGCCTGTACGACGTGCAGGGACGGCGTGTCAGCGGCAGCGGTCCGGCCCGCTCCGCGTTGGCTGCGCGCGCCGCCGACGGCCATGAGCACAACGGCGACGAGGCCGGCGACCTGGCCGTGGTGGTACCGATCCTGTCCGACACCGCGGTCGCCGGCAGCGCCCGGGCCGCCGTGCCCAGCAGCACCCTCGATGGTCGGGTGGGAAAGGCCTGGGCGTTGCTCGCAGGGCTGGCTGCCGCAGCCATCGCCGTGGCGCTGCTCCTTGCCAGGCGGTCGGCACGGACGATCTCGCTGCCGTTCGAGCAGCTGACGCTGGCTGCTCGGGCGCTCGGGGAGGGACGGCTGGAGGACCTGCACACTGCCACCGGGGTGACCGAGGCCGACGCGCCCCGGCAGGCACTCGAGGACAGCGGGCGGCAGGTCGAGGAGCTGCTCCGGCACGAGCGCGAGTTCGTCCGTGACGCCTCCCACCAGCTGCGCACCCCGCTTGCCAACCTGCTCCTCGCCCTGGAGGGCCCGGAGCCCGACCTGGCCGTGGCGCTGGACCAGGCCCGTCATGTGGCCACGACGGTGGATGACCTGGTGGCCCTCCGCGGGCTCGGCGCGACCGGCAGCTGCGACCCTGTCGTGACCGCGCGCGAGGCGGTGGCGCGATGGTCGGCGCTCGGGCTCGACGTGTCGTTGCGTGCGGACGACGTGGGGGAGGTGGGCCTTGCGAGCGCGGCGCTGCGGCAGGCGCTCGACGTGCTGATCGACAACGCGGTGCGGCACGGGTCGGAGCCGGTGACGGTGACGGTGGAGCCCTACGGCGAGAGCACCTTCGTGGAGGTGGCGGACGCCGGGCCGGGATTCCCCCTCGGCCTGCACCACGGGACCGGCCTGGACCTGGTCACCCGCGTGGTGGAGCGGGCCGGCGGGACGCTGGTCGTGCGGCATGCCGGACCGCACCCGCGCGTCGCGCTGCTGCTGCCTCAGTCGGGCTCGTAGCGGTAGCCGAATCCCCGCAGGGTGCTGATCCGGTCCCACCTGTCGCCGGCGTCCGCGAGCTTCCGGCGCACGTTCCCGACATGCACGTCGAGCGTCTTCGTGGAGCCGGTCCAGTGCTCGTCCCAGACCTCGTCCATGAGCTGCTCCCGGCGCACCGCCTGGCCGGCACCTCGGACGAGCGCGGCGAGCAGCTCGAGCTCCTTCGGGCGGAGCTGCAGCTCGGTGTCGGCAAGCCAGGCCCGACGGGCCTGCTCGTCGATCCGCAGCGCGCCGGAGCGCAGCTCCACCCGACCCGGCTCGTCCCTGCGCCGGAGGTGGGCACGCAGCCGAGCCCGCAGCTCGTCCGGGCGGAAGGGCTTGATGATGACGTCGTCCGCGCCGCTGTCGAGCGCCCGGACCGCGTCGGCCTCGCTGCTGTGCGCGGTCACGACGATGACGAGGGTGTGTGGCCGCTCGTGGCGGACCACCCGGCAGAGCTCGAGGCCATCGCCGTCGGGCAGCGTGAGGTCCAGCAGCACCAGCTCCCAGTCGCCCTGCTCGAGGCACGCAGTGGCAGCCTGCAGGGTCGTCGCCCACTGCACCTTGTGGCCGTCGCCCGCGACGATCGCGACCAACGCAGCGCCCAGCGCCTGGTCGTCCTCGACGACGAGCACCCCAGCCGCGGCCATGGCTGCACGCTAGGGCAGCGCAGGGGCAGCTTCCTGAGAGAAATCTCGACAGCCGCACCAGAGAGGCGCACACTCCGGCCACCACCATTCCAAGGGGCACACCGTGAACATCGACGTGAGCATCGACACCCCACGCCGCATCCTCGTCATCACCGACCGGCCCGAGCTGACCCCCGAGCTGCAGGTCGCCCTCCGGTCACGGGCCGAGCAGGGGTCGGCGACCTTCCACCTGCTCGTCACCAACCCGGCACGCGCCGAATACCACCTGCTGCACCCGGAGCGGCACGATGCGGTTGCGCGCGCCGAGCAGCAGCTGGGTCAGATGCTCGAGACCCTCCGCGACGCCATCGGTGCACCGGTCGACGGCTGCGTGTCCATCCGGCACGATGCGTTCGAGGCCGTCGAGGAGCACCTGCTCGCGAGGCCTGCGGACGAGCTGGTCGTCGCGGTCACCTCTCATGAGCTGAGTCGGCGGCTGCACCACGACCTGCCGCATCGGCTCGACCACCTGCACCTGCCGATGACCGTCGTCGGTGGGCTCACGACCACCCACTGACCACACAGGTCCTGCTCAGGGGCGGGACTGTTGGCTGCACCCGTGAGACGCGCCGGCCCCTTGCTCCTGTCCTGCCTGCTCCTGCTGTCGGGGTGCTCGGGTGGCTCGTCGTCGACGGCAGGGCCGGCCGCCTCGCCGTCGCCGTCGCCGACGCAGGTCACGCTGCCGCCGTCGCCGTCGGGGAGGCCGTCGTCGGTGTTCACCGGCGACCTCTACGCCGCCGACCGGCCCGGCCTGCTGAGCCCGGAGGCCGTACGGGCGAAGTCGCTGGTCTATGTGCCGGACGACGCCAACGCGCGGGTCGACGTCATCGACCCGCGCACCTACAAGGTGATCCGGCACGAGCCCGTCGGGCGGCTCCCGCAGCACGTGACGCCCAGCTGGGACCTGCGCACGCTCTGGGTCCTCAACGACATGGGCAACTCGCTGACACCCATCGCCCCCCGGACCGGTCGGTTCGGCGCTCCGGTGCCGGTCGCCGATCCGTACAACCTCTACTTCACCGTCGACGGCCGCTCGGCCGTCGTGGTGGCGGAGCGGCTGAGCCGCCTCGACTTCCGCGACCCGCACACGATGCAGCTCCAGCAGTCGCTGCACGTCCCGTGCTCGGGCATCGACCACGCCGACTTCAGCATCGACGGGACACACGCCCTGTTCTCCTGCGAGTTCAGCGGGCAGCTGGTCTGGGTGGACATGGTGCACCGGCACGTCGACCGCGTCATCGACCTCCCGCGCCAGACGCCGCAGCGACCGAAGCCGCAGGACGTCAAGATCAGCCCTGACGGCCGCACCTTCTACGTCGCGGACCAGAACAGCAACGGGGTCTATCTCCTCGACAGCCGAACCCTCCGGATCCGACGGTTCCTCACGACCGGGCTCGGCGCGCACGGGCTCTACGTCAGTCGTGACAGCAAGGACCTGTATGTCACCAACCGCCTCGGTGGCTCGGTCGCCGTCGTCTCCTTCGCCACCGGACGGCCGCGCGCCTTCTGGCCGATCCCCGGCGGCTCGCCCGACATGGGTGGAGTCTCGGCCGACGGCAAGGTGCTGTGGCTCTCCGGCCGGTACACCGGCGAGGTCTATGCCCTCGACACCCGCAACGGGCACCTGCTCGCACGCATCAAGGTCGGGGGAGAACCGCACGGCCTGTGCGTGTGGCCCCAACCCGGCAGGTTCTCCCTGGGGCACACCGGCATCCTGCGCTGATGCGACGATCGGGCCCGTGACCCCACTCGGACCCCACGCCCTCGACCTGCCGGAAGCCCTGGCCCAGCTGGAGCTGCAACGGCTTGCCTGGCTGTACTGCCACGCCGTCGACCGCGGTGACATGGCCCTGCTCCGCAGCCTCTACACCGACGACGCGATCGACGATCACGGCGGCATGTTCCGTGGCACAGCGGACGAGTACGTCGCCTGGCTCCCCGCGATGCTCGCCGCCCTCGACGCGACCCGCCACACCATCGACTCGATGCTGTTCGTCGTCGACGGCGACCGCGCGCAGGGCGAGCTCGTCAACACCGCCTACCACCGCACCGGCGGCCAGGAGGTCATCGTCCGCGGTCGCTACCTGGACAGCTACTCACGCCGGGACGGGGTCTGGCGCATCCGGCACCGGTCGCTGGTGATGGACGCCTTCGAGCAGCGGACCACATCCGAGGCCGTCGGCTTCATCGGCAAGGGCGTCGAGTGGGGCACGCCGGACAGCAGCGATCCGGTCCACACGCGCCTGGACCTGTTCCGCCGGCAGGACTGACAACCGCTCGTGTGGTGGCAGCTGGGGCTTGCGCTCCTGGCGAGCCTCCTCGCCCTCTGGTTGGTGCTGCTGCTGGTGCTGTGGCGGCTGTCTCCGGACGAGCTGACGGCACGGGACGCGCTGCGGCTTCTGCCCGATCTCGTGCGGCTCGTGGGACGGCTGGCCCGGGACGGCTCGCTCCCGCTTGGCGTGCGCATCCGGCTCTGGCTCCTGATCGGCTACCTCGCGCTACCGATCGACCTCGTGCCAGATGTGATCCCGGTGGTCGGGTACGCCGACGACCTGCTGGTCGTCGTGCTCACGCTGCGTTCCGTCGTCCGTCGGGCGGGGCAGGAAGCAGTACGCGAGCACTGGCCGGGCACCGAGCAGGGCTTCGGGGTGGTCTCCCGGCTGCTGGGTGATCGACCGTGAGATCAGCTCCGCGTCGCCCAAGCGGTTCGCTGCACCAGGCCCACTGCGTACGCGGTCCAAAAGGAACCCGCGGCGGGTTCCCGCCGGCCGCAGCTGCCGTCTGACTCGCCTGGGTGCTTGACCCACAACAGGGCGTCGACCACCGGGTCGTTCACCGGATGCGGCGGCTGGCCGAGCGCTCTGCCTGCCGCATTGCACCACTGCGCGTCGCGGGTCGGTCCAAGGCCGTTGCGGCTCGTGTCGATGACGGCGTGCAGCCCCGGCAGCCTCGCTGCCAGTGCCTGGGCATAGTGGATGCTGTCGCCGGTCGTCTCGTAGCTCGAGACGTTGAGGGCGATTCCCCGGGCGGCCGCGACCCCGGCGCTTCGCAGCCGGGCCGCCATCGTCGCGGTGTCGATCCAGTGCGCGTGTCCGGCATCGAGATAGACGCGCGCGCCGGCCCGGGTCAGCACCGAGACGGCGCCACGCAGCAGGGCATAGCGCTCCGCGGCCGCTGTGCTCGTCAGACACGTGACGAGCGCCAGCGCGTCCGGCTCGAGCACGACGGCCGCGTGACTGCGCCCCAGCGGCAGGGAAAGAGCAGCGATCAGGCGCCGGTAGCCGGTTGCGGACAACCCGCCCGCCGACGCGCCGCCGCAGTCACGGTGCGGGAGTGCATAGACAGCGGCGACCAGGGTCGTGTGGGTCCTGGTCGCGGCAGCTGCGGCTGCGGCGAGCTCGGCCGGTGCTGCGGTTCCTCCGGTGATCCAGAGCGCCTGCGGGCGGCGCGCCAGGACGCTGAGGGCCCGAGCGGTCGCGCTGTCACCGCTGGCCTGCGCTGCGGTGGCAGCGCGCGCTGCCGTCGTGGTCGAGACCGTCAGCAGGCCTCGGCCGGTGAACGGCGAGGAGCCGGCAGCGGAGGCGGCAGGACCGCCGGCTGTCCCGGCCAGCAGGGCCCCGACGAGTGCTCCCAGGATCCACCGTGCGCGCTCGTGGAGGTTGCCCATGACGTCTGATCGGCGGGTCGTAGGTCGGGCCCAAGGGCGCTGGACACCGGGCTAGGTGACTGTGCCGTCTGCGCCATCACAAGCAGCTGCCGAGCCGGTGCGTCGTGAGCAGCACGCGTCCGAGCGCGGCCCAGGCGTCCCCGTAGTAGGTCGGGTAGCGCGTCGCCAGCGTCGAGGCGATTCCCAACAGGTCGTGCCCGCGGCGCGGGTCGCCGGCGGCGTAGGCCACCGCGGCCGTCGCGACCGCGGACAGCGGGGTCTGGACCGCCTGGCGGACAGTGCCGTCCAGGTGCCGGCTCAAGGGCGCTTGGTCTGCTGTGCCCCTGATGAGTGGCCAGAGCCGCGCGAGCAGCGCTCGACCGTCGACGGTGCACGCGTTCCAGACGGCCGCGCGCATCCCGTCCGGGCCGAACTGCGCGGGAGTGCCCCCGTCGGGGCTTCCCGTCGGTCGCGGAGCTCCGTGGCTCAGCAGTGCCCAGTCGGGCGGCAGCGCCGTGCCGTTCGAGGTCAACCGGCGCAGGTGGCCGGTGTCTGCTGCTGTCAGGTGAGCCCAGCGCAGGTCGCCGGTCAGACTGGCCAAGGCGGCGTTGGCCGCGGGCGTCCAGTATCCGGGCTCCGAGACGACGGGCGTGCCGGCGATGACGGCCCAGGGACCCGCGGCCAACGTGACCTGGCCCGTGTCGTCGTACCCCGCTTCCTTGTCGACCACGGCACCCGCGAGCGCGCGAGCGGCGTCGGTGTAGCCGGGGTTGCGGAAGCGCTGACCCGCGAGGCTCAGTGCCCAGGCGACCTGCGTGTCGGCGTCTGCGGCCGGCGTCGCGTCGATGAGCGAGCCGGCCTTCCAGTGGTAGCCGAGCAGCCCGTCGGGCCGCTCGAGGTGCGCCGCCGTCCACGACCAGACCCGTTGGAACGTGGCCCGGTCGTCGACGGCCACGGCCAGCAGCAGGGCGTACCCCTGTCCCTCGCTCACCGTGTCGGCGCCCTGGTCCCGGCGGACGACGCGACCGTCGGGGTCGACCCACTCGCGCAGGAAGCTGCTGGCAGCATCCCTGGCCCGTGCGTCGTCGCCGCCGCTCCCCACCCGGGTTGCGGCCTGCGCGGAGCAGCCGGCCAGGGTCGCGACGGTGAGGACGACCGCCGCGGCCCGCCGCCGCGGCAGCAGCCGCAGCATGGTCAGAGCTGACCGACCGCCTGGCGGTCGGTGAGGTCGACGACGTCAGCACCTTGCTCGGCGGAAGCGGTGACAGCCTCCTGCACCTGTGCGGCCTGCACGGGCTGCGGACCTTGGCCGCCGGAGAGGCCAAGGGTCGTCAGGACGTCGCGCACGCGGTTGAGCTCGGAGACCACCCCGTCTCGCCGACGTGCGATGTCCGCGAGCTCGTGCTCGGTGGCGAGCTTGGCCTGCTCGCACTCGCTGCGGGTCTTGTCGGCGAGGGAGTCGGCCTCGTCGCGCGCGGTCGCGCGGATGCTGTCGGCCTCCTCCGCGGCCAGCCGCAGGATGGTCGCGATCCGCTCGCCCAGCCCGTCGTACGCCGCGGCGGGGCCGGCGACGTTTTCCGACGCACGGGCCACCTCGCGTTCGAGGTCGGTGATGCGACGCTGCGCCTGGGTGACGCGCCGGTCGGCGTTGGCGGCTCGGACCTCGGCGTCGTGGAGGAACTCCTGGAGCCGGACGACGTAGTCCTCGACCTGCCCCCGGTCGTAGCCGCGCATCACCGTGGCGAACTCGGGGAGCTCTGTGGTGAGGGCTGCCACCGCGAGAGATCCGGTGTCGGTCGCCGCCTCGGCCTGGTCATCGGTGACGGCAGTCAGGCGGGTGGTCTCGGTCATCATGCTCCTTGTGAGGTGTGTGTGATGGCGCGGATCTCGACGCGCTCGCTGCCCGAGCCGAACGTCGTCAGGACGGTCGAGTTCGTCAGCGCTTCGCGTACGAGCGTCAGGGACCGCGTCGTGTTGCTCTGCAGCGCGGCACGGATGACCGGCGTCGACAGCACGACGTCGAAGTCGGAGTACCGCCGGATCTGCTGGCGCACCGAGGGGTCGAGGTTGTTGGCGAAGTCGAGCTTGTAGAACCACACCACCTGACTCCGGGAGTAGCCGTGGCTGACCAGGTCGGTCCACACCGTGTCGTCGACGAGCAGCCTGCCGCGCTGGTGGTGCGCCTCCAGCCACCGCTCTGCCGAACGCGTGGCAGCGGACTGGTCGTTGCCGTCCAGGACCTGGTTGCCGTGCGCCCAGGCCGGTCCGACGCCGACCAGCAGCGCGGCGCAGACCGCACCGGCCCCGGCGAAGCGCAGGCCCAGCGGCACCGTTCGTGACCACTCCCAGGCGAGGTCGCCGGCGGCCGCCACCGCGAGCGCCGCGAACGGGAGCACCGTGATGACGAGCGGCTCGGGCAGATAGCCCGGGCGCACGATCGCGACGAGCATCAGCGCGAGAGCGAGGCCGACCGGCCGATACCGGCGACACAGCAGGACAGGTACGCACGCCAGGACCCCCGCCGCGACCAGCAGGCCATCGAGGCTGAGCCATCCCGTCAGCACCTGGCGGGAGCCACTCGAGGCGGACAGCACCGAACCTGTCGACGGCCGGCTGAAGAACTGGAAGTCCAGTGCCTCCAGCAACGACACGTGCCCGGGCCCGGGCAGCAGCTCACCCTTCAGGACCGCGAGCAACGGATAGGACGCGCTGAGCAGCACGAACCCACTGGCAAACCCGGTGAGGCAGAACGTGCGGGTCTGCCGGACGCTGCGCTGCCACAGCAGCAGCACGAGGGCCGGCAGGAGCAGGACCGATGTCTCCTTGGTGAGGACCGCTCCGGCGAAGCACAGCCCGGCGCCGACGTTGGCCCACAAGTCGCGCCGGGGGGAGGCGGCGAGCACGAAGGCCCCCAGCAGCCAGGGCATCGCCAGGTTGTCGAGGTAGACCATGCGGCTCATCCCGACGGCCAGCGGCGACAGCCCCCAGGCGGCGACGGCCAGACCGGCGAGCGCCCGATGCATCCCGAGCCGCCTGGCAAAGGCATAGAGCAGTCCGGCGTCAACGACGGCGTAGGCCACCATCAGCCGTCGCGCTGAGACGATCGCGAGGTCGTTGCCGCCGAACGTGTGGGTCAGCGACGTCCACGCCGACAGCTGCAGCCAGCCGAACGGCGGATGGTCATACCAGTAGGTGTACGGCGCGAGGGAGTGCAGGTGCTGGACGGCCCAGGCCTGAGCGAGGTAGGTGCCCTCGTCGTCGGACAGTGCCGGGCCGTGCGACAGCCCCCACATCCGCACCACAGCGGTGCCCACGAGCAGCGGCACGAGGACGACGAGACTGAGCCGGTGCCGCCAGGTCCAGGCGAGCAGCCGGGCCCGGGCGGTGCGCCATGTGCCGATCGGGTCGTACGGCTCCGGCGCGGGCAGCTGCAGTCGGACCCGGTCCGCCTCCGACAGCACCGATGAGGTCGCGGTGGTGCGGCGGCTCATCGGCTGCTCTCCCGCACCGTGGTGCCGGGGACGGTGTCAGGCGCCGGCCGGGTGATGGCCGAGAGCACCGGGGACAGGTGTGCTCCACTGTGCGAGGTCTTCTCCCAGCCCCGCTGACCCCGGGCCTCGCGCACCACCGCGCGCACAGCCGCCACGCCGAGCAGCACCTGGTAGAACGGCGTGCCGACCACGAGGATCAGGTAGTCCGTCCAGCGCGCCCGGATGTAGTAGACGCGACAGAACTCCCGGAGTCCCACGACCTCGAAGGCCGCCATCGCTGCGGTCGGGATGGCCGGCAAGAAGGTGAGCAGGGCGAGAGCGACCGGCACCCGCACGAACAGCGCGGTCGCGACGGACACCGGGATGGCCACGCCGGCGAAGGCCTGCAGGAACGGCTGGGACAACGTGAACCTGGCCAGCATCCGCTGACGACGGGTGGGGAGGTCCCGCCACAGACCCTTGTGGAGGACCTGGAGGAACCCCTGGTTCCACCGCGTGCGTTGCTTGACGAGGTCGCGGATGCGGTGAGGGGTCTCCTCGCGGGTGACGAGGTGCGGGTCATAGGCGACGGCCACCTTGGCGCCGAGGGCCGACAACCGCACGCCGAGCTCGCAGTCCTCCGCGAGGCAGTCGGCGTCCCAGCCACCGACTGCGCGGAGCAGGTCCGTGCGCACGAACACGGTGTTGCCACCCAACGGGATGAACCCGTGCCGGGCGTGGAGGTGGAGGCGGCTGCGAAACCAGAAGAAGTACTCCAGGCAGTTGCGCATGGAGTACCAGGAGGAACGGAAGTCGATCAGCTGGACGCCGCCCTGGACGACGTGGGCGCTGTGGCGTCGGAATGCCGTGTCGACGACGCGCAGCAGCCGGGGGTCGACATCGTCCTCGGCGTCGAACACGCCGACGATCGCGCCCGTGCAGTGCTGCAGCGCGAGGTTCAGAGCCTTCGGCTTGTTCTTCGGGACGCTGTCGTCGACCAGGACGCGCACCCTGTCCTTGGAGACTGCTGCGACGTCGCGGGCAACCTGCTCGGTTTCGGGGTCGTCATGCCCCACGACGACGAGGATCTCGAAGTCCGGATGCGCCATTGCCCGGAGCTTGTTGAGGGTCGCCGCCAGCACCGCCTGCTCATGGCGGGCCGGCACGATGAGGGAGAACGAGAGCCCCGGATCGTCGGGCGCCCGGTCGAACTCGGTGCCCTTCAGGTCACCGGGCGTCCGCCAGGCGTGCAGCATCCACCACAGCGTCACGCCCGCCAGCGCTGCCAGCAGCACCGACATCACCACCAGGCCGGTGGCGAGCAACAAGAACGGCACAGCTTCCCCAGACGCTCGATGGTGGTGTGCTCCTGGCCGACGTCGACGGCGGCGGGGCGAGAGACAGATGGGCTGCTCAAGGCGGCCAACACCCGTGACCGCCGGAGTACCCGGGTACGTCCGGGTTATGCCCCTGCCTGACCGGCTTTCATGCAGTGTTTACGGGGCTCTTACGGGGCTCTCAGCATCTGCCTGGGTTGGTGAAGCCCGGCCGCAACACCCCGGCGACGTAGCGGGCGCCAAGGCTGATCGCGTCACCCGATCGATACCCCCTAGGGGTAGGAGGTCCTAGGACGGCGGTCCACTACTGCTCTCGACCAGCTCGCACCGATGCTCCGACCCATGAAGCTGAGATTGCGCCACCACGTTCCTGTTGTCGTCGGAGCCGTCGTGCTCCTCACCGGTGGGACGGGGGCCGCGGCCTACGCACTCGTCGGCCAGGTCACCGCCAGCCCGACCGACGCCGGCAACAACCAACCCATCGACGACAACCACGTCATCCCGTCCTCGACGGTCGCCCCGTCCTCGACGCACAGCCCCGAGCCGGCAGACGACCGGGGCGTCCACGCGACCGCCGAGCCCAGCGACGACCGGGGCGTTCACGCGACCGCCGAGCCCAGCGACGATCGGGGCGTCCACGCCACGCCCGAGCCGAGCGACGACCGGCGTGCCTCCGGCGTCGGCGGTCACGGCTCAGACGATGCGACCCCCGAGCCCAGCGAGACCTCGCACCCCGAGGACTCGTCGGATTCGGGCAGCGGCCGCTCGGGTGGCAGCGGCTCGAGTGGCGGCGGGAGCGATGACCCGACCACCGCTGCGTCTCCCGATGACCACGGCGGCGGCGGGCACCACTGAGCACTCGCCTGTCGGCGACCCGCTAGGCTGGGTCATGTTGAAGGGGAGTAGCCCTCCTCGCCGGTGAGTCGACATGCTGGAGCCCTCGGGTTCCCGGTTCCCGGGCCCGTGCCACTCAGGTGGTGCGGGTGGGCGAGACCTTCGGCCGATGTCAGACACAGTCTGTCGTGGGTCGAGGTCGCCCGAACCGGGCACGCCTGATCCGCGGCTCACGCGGAAGGAACCCGCTCGTGCTCCATGTCGTGCTGCTGCTGGGCTGCGCCGTCACCATCTACCTTGCCAGCGAGGCGTTCGTGAACGCCGTCGAGTGGCTCGGGGTCCGCATGAAGGTCGGGCCGGTCGCGGTCGGCACCATCCTGGCCGCGGTCGGCACGGCGCTGCCGGAGAGTGTCGTGACGCTGGTCGCTGTCCTGTTCGGCGGCCACTCCGGTGCGGACATCGGCGTCGGCGCCGCTCTCGGTGGCCCTCTTGTCGTCGGGACGGTGGCCTATGCGGTCGTCGGCGGCATGCTCCTGCTCCGGCGGCGAGCCGCCGGCGACGCGGGTCCGCTCGACGGGACCGACCTGCGCGGCCTCGCCCGGGACCAGACCTGGTTCCTCTACATCTTCGTCGTGAAGGTGGCCCTCGGGCTCGTGGCGTTCAGCATCAAGCCGTGGCTGGGCGTCGCGTTCCTGCTTGCCTACGCGGTCTACGCGTTCAGGGAGATGCGCGGCACGGGGCAGCACGCCAGCGCCGAAGGTCTCGAGCCGCTGACGTTCCAGCGCAACCGTCCGGTCCCGACGACCTTCGCCGTCGTGACGCAGACCCTGGTCACCGTGGTGGTGATCTTCGCCGCGAGCCAGCTCTTCGTCGCCCAGCTCGCCTGGGCGGGTCCCGCGCTCGGCCTGCCGGCTGCGGTGGTCGCGCTGCTCCTGAGCCCGGTTGCGACCGAGCTCCCGGAGATCATGAACGCCGTCATCTGGGTCCGGCAGGGCAAGACCTCGCTGGCGCTCGGCAACATCAGCGGCGCGATGATGATCCAGGCGACCGTCCCGTCCGCCCTCGGCCTGTTCTTCACGCCGTGGAAGTTTGACACCCCACTGGTGCTGGCAGGTGCGGCGACGCTGTCGTCAGTCCTGTACCTGCTCGTGCTGTTCCGTCGCGCCCAGGTCACCCCACGGCGGCTGCTGGTCGCCGGCGGCTTCTACCTGGCTTTCGCCGCCGGGCTGATCGCTGATCTGAGCTGACGGGCGCGTCGCCGGGTCCAGGACGAGCCAGCCGAGCAGGGACGTCATGATCAGCGACGCGGTGGCGAACACGGCGAGGGTCACCACACCACCCTGAGCCGTTCGTGGGCGTGCCAGTAGTGGACGGAGGTCCTAGGACCCGGCTGTGGTCGTCGCGGTGTCGGTCAGTCGGAGGGGGGTCGTGAAGTAGCGGTCGTGCTGCAGGGCGATCGTCGACGCCGGCTGCGGATGTGCATAGAAGTACCCCTGGGCCAGCTCGCACCCCGCGGCCAGGACGATGTCGCGTTGCTGCTGGGTCTCCACTCCCTCAGCGACGACGGTCAGCCCCACCAGGTGGGCCAGGTCGGTCACCGCGGAGATCATCGCCGAGCCACTGGGTGTCCGTCCGATGTCGGCGACGAACGACTGGTCGATCTTCACGATGTCGATCGGCAGCTGGCGCAGGTAGCTGAGCGAGGAGTAGCCGGTGCCGAAGTCGTCGAGGGCTATCCGGATCCCCAGGGTCCTGAGGTCGTCGAGGACTGTGGTGGCCCGGGCGAGGTCGTCGATGAGGACGTTTTCCGTGATCTCGAGGATCAGTGAGGCCGGGTTCATCTTGGCTCGGGTCACGACGTTGGTGACCGTGGACAGGAAGGCAGGCTCCATGAGCTGCCGAGGTGACACGTTGACGGCCAGGTCCGGCCGGCCGCCGCGGCATGACCAGGTTGCGTGGTCACGGCAGGCCTGCATCAGCACCCACGACCCGATCTTGCTGATCTGCCCACTGCCCTCGGCGAGCCGGATCGCGGTGTCGGCGTCGACCTGGCCGCGTTCGGGATGGCACCATCGCAGCAGTGCCTCCACCCCCGTCACGAGGCAGTCGGCAGTTCGGACGATCGGCTGGTAGGCCAGTGCCAGCTGTCCGCGCTCCATCGCTGCCCGCAGGTCGATCTCCATGTCACGTCGGATCGCGGCCGCCGAGGCCTCACGAAGGTCGATGAGCTGATGTGCGGCGCCGCCCCTGCGCTTGGCCTGGTACATCGCGGTGTCGGCCTCGACGAGCAACTGATCGGTGATGTCCTCGCCAGGGCCGGCGAAAGCCATCCCGATGCTGGCGGTCACGGTCAGCTCGAGAAACTCGTCCAGCTGGAACGGGTGCGAGAAGGCTGCGTCGATCCGGGTGGCGAGCTGCTCGGCATCGGCCTGCGTCTGCACGTCTTCGCAGAGGAACACGAACTCGTCCCCGGCATAGCGGCACAGCGTGTCTCCCGGACGGATCAGGTGGGTCAGCCGTTGCGCGACCGCGAGGAGCAGCTGGTCACCGACCTGGTGGCCGTGGGTGTCGTTGACCCGCTTGAACCCGTCCAGGTCTGCGAACAGGATCGCCGCCATGGCGTGGGTCCTGCTGCCCCGAAGGGCCAGGTGTTCCAACCGCTGTTGCAGCAGCAGCCGGTTCGGCAGGCCGGTCAGCGGGTCGTGCAGTGCGATGTGTCGGAAGCGGTCCGACGCCGAGCTGGCCTCGTCTCTTGCCTGGGCGTTGAGCAGATAGGCCGCCGCCACGTCAGCCAGCGTCTGGGCTGCCTCGAGGTCCTCGGCGGCCAGCTCGCCGGGCGCATCGCGATAGAGGTCCAACGCGCCGAGCCGGCCGCCGGCAGAACGCAGGGGGAAGGTGAAGACCGCGGCCAGACCCGCGGCGACCGCAGGGGGGCCGAACAACCCGAAGCGTCGATCGGTGGCCAGGTCGGGGACCGCGACGGCCTCCCCGGTGCGATAGGCGTCCAGGCACGGGCCCTCGTCGAACTCGGTCTGCATCTGCTCGAAGCGCAGCGCGTCGGCATTTGAGGCGGCGATGTACTGCGGGTTCTCGTCCGGGCGGATCAGCGTGACCCCCGCTGCGGTGATCGGCAGCACGTCGACGATCCGCTCGACCAGGTGGTCGAGGATGCCCTGGATCGGGAAGTCGGTGGCCAGGGTCCGGGCGAAGTCGCTCAGTACCGCCGCCAAGGCCTCTTGCTGGACCATGGCATCCGTCTCGAGGGAGGGGGACAAAGCCCGCGCACGGTCCGGACGGGTGAGTGGTTTCGGTGGGATCGTACCCCGAAAGGTCGTTGTCAGGTTGGCTCTTGCACGAGCTCGCTGTGCGGCCGCGGCCCTAGCTGGCGCCGACCACGGTGAACCCCTGGGTGACGAAGATGTGGTGCGGCCAGTTGACGCCGATGTTGTGCACCTCGTACTCGCCGTTGCTCAGCCGCACGACGCGGTCGACGACGCCTCCCGGGTAGGCGGCCAGCGCAGCCTCGGTCGCCTGGTTCGCGGCCGCTCCGCTGACGATCGTCCCCGACCCCTCGCTGTAGTTCGCCGGGACCTGACCGTCCTGCTGCGCCGTCGACGGTGCGCCCTGCTGGAACGGGACCACGGGTGTCGCGGCATACGTCGCGGTTGAGCCGGCCGGCCGCACGATGACCTGCGTGGCTGTGATGGTCGTGCCGCTGGTCGTCCCCAGGACGAGGACCGGTACGCCGGTCGCCACGGCAGTGGCCGAGGCCGCACTCGTCCCGATCTGGTAGCTCGTGGAGGACGTCTCGTTGACGCTCACCTTCTCGCCTGCTGACGTCGAGATCGTGAAGGCTGACGTGGCCACGCTGCTCACGGTGCCGACCGAGCCTCCAGCGGCCGCTCCGGACCGGGCATTGCCGCCCCCGCCTGCCGCTGGGCCGGTGGCAGGCGCGACCTTGCTCGCGGGTGCTGAGGTCGACGAGGAGGTCGACGAGGAGGAGGCGACGGCGACCGACCCGCCGATCAACCCGCACAGCAGCAGGGCGGCAGCGACCCATCGACCTCTTCTGCTCGACAGCGTGCGTCGTGCGCCGCCCGCTCGGACGGGCGGTGCACTCTCGTCGTCTGCGATGTCGACGACCGACTGATCTGGCTTCATGGCTGGCTCTCTTTGGTAGGCAACGTGCTGACAGTGCCCGCCGATGTTGTGAGGTCCCTGGCGACCGCCTGTGTGGGGAGCGTGACCTTTCGGGTCTCAAGGCTCAGGGCTGCACGATGCCTTGCTGGTAGGCGAACACGACCGCCTGGACGCGGTCGCGCAGCTCGAGCTTGCTCAGGGTCCGGGTGATGTGGGTCTTCACCGTGGCCTCGCTCACGAACAGAGCGGCGGCGATCTCGGCGTTGCTGAGGCCCGCCGCGACCTGTTCGAAGACCTCGTACTCCCGCTGCGTCAGCTGCGCGAGACGAGGGTCGCGTGGAGGGGCAGCGGTGTCGGTCGCCTCGCTGAGGCTCCGGGCGAACGTGTCGAGCAGCCGTCTCGTGACGCGGGGCGACACGACGGCGTCGCCGCTCGCCACGGCCCGGATGGCGGCGGTGAGCTCGGCCGGCGGCACGTCTTTGAGCAGGAACCCGCTCGCACCGGCCTGCAGCCCTGTGAAGGCGTACTCGTCGAGGTCGAACGTGGTGAGGATGAGCACCCGGGCCAGCGGGTGGTGCTGGACGATCAGGCGGGTCGCCTCGACCCCGTCCGTCCCCGGCATGCGCACATCCATGAGGACGACGTCGGGATGCAGCTCGGCAGTGAGCGTGACCGCCTGCAGCCCGTCGGCGGCCTCACCGACGATCGTCAGGTCCGGCTCGGCGGACAGGATCATCCGGAAGCCCATCCTGATGAGTGGCTGGTCATCGACGAGCAGGACACGGATCATGCGGACTCGCCCTCGATGAGCGGCAGCCGGACCAGAACCCGCCAGCCCCGTGCGGTCCCCGCCGCCGCACTGACCGTCCCGCCGGCCGCAGCCACCCGCTCGCGCATGCCCACCAGTCCCATCCCACTGCCGTGGTCGGACCCACCTGCCGTGGAGACGCCGTCGTCGGTGATGGCGAGCTCGAGCACGGTCGGCTGCCAGGTGAGCAGGACGGTCACCTTGCTGACGTCGCGTCCGTGCTTGCGGGTGTTCGTGAGGGCTTCCTGCACGGTCCGATACAGGGTGAGCTGAGTGCTCATCGGCAGCGGTTGCGGGTCGCCCTGGACGCTGTACCTCACGGGCAGGCCGGTGCTCCGGACCTGCTCGAGCAGCTCGTCGAGCTGGTCGAGGCCGGGTTGGGGAGCGGTGTCGCCGCTTTCGCGGCTGTCCCCGTCGTCGCGGAGGAAGCCCACCAGCTGGCGCATCTCGTCAAGGGCGTCGCGGCCCGTCGCGGCCACCTGCTCCATGGCCGATGCTGCCTGCTGGGGGTCGGTCGGGGTGGCGGCCGCGGCGCCCGCGGCGAGCGTGATCATGACGCTCAGGTTGTGGGAGACGATGTCGTGCATCTCGCGGGCGATGCGCGTCCGCTCCGCGATCTGGATCAGTCGGGCTTGCTGGTCGCGCTCGATCTCCAGCCGTCTCGCACGGTCCTCGAGACCGGCGAGGTAGGCCCTTCGGGTCTGCAGTGAGGTGCCGAGCAGGTAGGCGGCGACCACCAGTCCGCTGAGGAAGATCAGCGAACCGAGCACGCCGTCGCCGGTGGGGACGAACCGGAAGGAGGCCCAGACCACCCCGATCTCCAGCAGGACCGCCGCGAGGGCGGCGCGCGCTCGCACCTCGTGCTCGGCCACGGTGTACAGGGCGAGCAGCAGGCCGGCGTCGGCCGCGAGCGGCAGGCCGTAGGCCCACTGGATGCAGGCCACGACGGCGAGCAACGCGAAGACGCCACTGGGATGGCGTCGGCGCAGTGCGACGGGGAGCACGAGCGCCTGGTCCAGGACCCAGGCGCTCACGGTGTTGTGCTCGTGCACCAACGGACCGGCGGTCACCAGGTCGAGCAGCAGCGCGAGGGCCAGATCGACGGCCGCGACGCGCGGGGTCCAGGCGGCTCGCCGCTGTCCCAGGCGTTCGGGGGAGCGCTGGGTCAACTGCCGCAGGAGGTCCCGGAAGGTGTCAGCCGACAGAGCCGGTCGGTGCCGTGAGGCTCCGACCGGCTCGACGACCGGCTCGACTGCCGGGACGCCCGCCAACGCGGCTCAGGCGTCCCGTCGCTTGACCAGCACAGCGGCTCCGGCCAGCGCCGCCACGACCCACGTGACCAGCACGACGAGGCCCGCGCCGGCGGACAGGCTTCCCACCGCTGTCTGCGGGCTGAACATGGAGGCGCCGGCATTGCTGGGCAGGTAGGGCAGCGTGTTGGCCTGCCAGCTCGTGGGCAGGACGAGCCCGATGCCGGGCAGCACCAGCAGCAGTCCGAACAGTGTGGCGATGCCGCCGGCGGTGCTGCGGATGATGAAGCCCAGGGCGACCGCGAAGATCCCGATCAGGGTGAGATAGCCGGTGACTCCGAAGATGTCCTGGACGGCGCCGCTCGCGGACAGCGACGTCCCGTGCGTACCCAGGAACTGCTGACCACCCAGGAACGCGGCGAAGCTGGCGACGAGCATGAGCACGAACGTGACCCCGGCATAGAGCGCGGCCTTCGCCCACAGCACGGGCAGTCGGGTGGGCACGCTCTGGAACGTAGCCCGGATCATGCCGGTGGCGTACTCGCCGCTGACCAGCAGGACTCCGAGCACGCCGACGGCGAGCTGCGCGAGGTGGTAGCCGTTGAGGCTGTTGGTGATCGGGTTGAACGAGGCGATCTCATCAGGTCGCTGCGTGGCCCAGTGCGCGTTCGTCGCCCATCCGACGATCCACCCGATGGCGATCATCGCCACGACGGCCGCGAGCAGCGTCAGCCCCGTCGACCGGAGCGAGCGCATCTTGATCCACTCGCTGTTCAGGACCCGGCTCTGCGTGACCGGCTCGACCTGAACCGAGCTGGTGCTCGTTCGTGGCCGGTCGAGGGTGGCGGTGCTCATGCGGCGCTCCTGAGGGTGTGGTCGTCGTCGGGGGTTGACGCGTGGAACTCCACTTCGTCGCGAGTCATCTCCATGAAGGCCTCCTCCAGGGACGCCTGCTTGGACGACAGCTCGTGCAGGCTGATGTTGAGCTCGAGGGCCCGGTCACCGATCTGCGCGGCCGTCAGTCCGTTGATCTCCAGCGTGTTCTGCTCGGTGCTCGTGACGGTGACGTCCTTGCCGGCGAGCGCCTTGGCCAGTGCGGTCGCCTGAGGGGAGCGGACGACGACCACGTTGCTGGAGGCCTGCGCGATGAGCTCCGACATGGGCATGTCGGCCATCAGCCGACCACGGCCCACCACGATGACGTGGTCCGCGGTGAGGGCCATCTCGCTCATGAGGTGGCTCGAGACGAAGATCGTGTGCCCCTCGGCGGCGAGGCCCTTCAGCAGGTCGCGGACCCAGCGAATGCCTTCGGGGTCGAGCCCGTTGACCGGCTCGTCGAGGATGAGCGTCTCCGGGTCGGCGAGCAGCGCGGAGGCGATGCCGAGCCGCTGTCCCATTCCCAGCGAGAACCCGCCGGCGCGCTTGCGGGCCACATCCTGAAGGCCGACCATCTCGATGACGTCGTCGACCCGACCCCGCGCGATGCCGTGCGTGGCGGCGAGCGCCAGCAGGTGGTTGTAGGCGGACCGGGAGGTGTGCACCGCCCGCGCCTCGAGGAGCGCTCCCACCACCTGCAGCGGCTTGGCATGCTCGGCATAGGGCTTCCCGCCCACCGTGACGCTGCCACTCGTCGGCGCGTCGAGGCCGAGGATCATCCGCATCGTCGTCGACTTGCCGGCACCGTTGGGCCCCAGGAAGCCGGTGATGATGCCTGGTTGCGCGGTGAAGCTGAGATCGTTCACGGCGGTCTTGTCGCCGTACTTCTTGGTCAGATTCCTGGCCTCGATCATGCTGATCGTCCCTCTCGTTGACTGCCCACAACGCTAGGAACCTCGGCGGCGCCCGACGACCGACCAGCGGCTGACCTTTCGGCTGCGGAGTACGACCTCCGATGTATCCCGCCACGCGTGCGACGATGGGGCGATGAGCGCCATCGAGGGGATCGAGCCGTCGGCCGTGCCCAGCGGGACGGGCTGCGTGGAGTGCGAGGCGGCCGGCGGGTGGTGGTTCCACCTGCGCCGGTGCGCCCAGTGCGGTCACGTCGGCTGCTGCGACTCGTCGGTGTCCCAGCATGCGAGTGCCCATGCCGCGGCCTCCGGCCATCCGGTGATCCAGAGCTTCGAGCCGGGAGAGGAATGGTTCTGGGACTACCGCGCCGAGGACTACGGCGAAGGCCCGAGGCTCGCAGACCCACAGCACCATCCGCAGGACCAGCCGACGCCAGGTCCGGAGGGACGCGTCCCGGCGGATTGGCAGCGCCACCTCAACTAGGGTCGGTTGACCGATGCCCGTCCTCACGGTTGCATCGCCACGACGGCCCACGGGGGTCGCGCGTCCCAGGAGGCGGCATGCCGACTTACGACATGGTGTACGGCGACGAGACTCAGGTCGTCAAGGAGCGCTACGAGGACGTGGACCTCGAGCGCGAGGACGGCTGGCTCGTCCTGTTCCGTGGCAAGGAGGCGATCCTGCGCGTCCAGGAGGGCCATGTGCAGTCGATCGAAGAAGTGCAGGGCTGAGACTGTGGCGCTGGAGTGGCCTTCGACGTGCTGACTGCCGGTGAGCTGATGAAGCCGGCCACGACGACGGTGGAGCGCGACGCGCACGTCGCCGCCGCGGCCTACCTCATGAAGCGTGCAGGGGCGAGCGCTCTCGTGGTCACGACTGATGACCCCGCACGGCTGCCGCTCGCCATCGTGACGGATGCCGACATCGCGCAGGTCGTGGCCGACGGGCTCGACGTCGAGCGCACCCGGATCGTCGACCTCGTCCAGAGGACCCCGGTGACGGCGGGACCTGACACGCCGATCAGCGAGGCAGCTGAGCTCATGCTCGCCAGTGGGGTGAAGCACCTGCCGATCGTGGACGACGGCCGGTTGGTCGGTCTGCTGGACATCACGGCTGCCTGCCAGGGCTTGCTGTCGGCACGATCCGGCTGAGCCGCGGGCCTGCCCAGCTGCGCATTCGGCGGATCGGTGGGCATTCGCCCTAGTCCCTTTTGGTGATCTTCCTCCGGGATCTTCCAGACGCACCTCGTCGGAGCCGATCTCCTCGCTGAGGTGAGGGACATGGACGTTGCTGCGCGCTGGGTTGGTTCGGGCATGTCGCAGCTGGCCGATGCCACGGCGGCGGGTGCCGACGCAGGCGGCCAGGCGCTCGCAGGGCGGCCTGACCCGCGGCTGCTGATCGTCTTCGCCTCCGAGTCCTACGATCTTGCCCAACTGCTCGCCTCGGTGCGGTCGACGGCTCCAGGCGTGCACGTGATCGGCTGCTCCAGCTCGGGTGAGATCACCTCCTCCGGCGCGACGGGCAGCAGCGTCGTCGTGATGGCCCTCGGCGGTGCCGGCTTTGCCGTCGCGACTGCACAGGCGTCCGTCGCGGAGCTCGGGCTCCGGGCTGCGGGCACCCAGGTCGCCCGAGCCGCGACTGAGGTCGAGGCCTCCCCGTACCGGGTGTTGCTCCTGCTGAGCGATGGGCTTGCGGGTGACCAGGAGGAGATCGTGCGCGGGGCCTACGCGACGGTCGGCGCCGAGGTCCCCCTCGTCGGCGGCTGCGCCGGCGACGACCTCCGCATGGTGCAGACCACGCAGCTCTACGAGGACCAGGTGCTGACCGGGTGTGTCGTGGCCGCGGCCATCGGCTCGGACGCGCCGTTCGGGCTCGGGGTCGACCACGGCTGGCGCCGGGTGGGCGACGCGATGGTCGTCACCGCGAGTGAGGACGTCCGCGTGCTCAGCCTCAACGACGAGCCGGCGCTCGACGTCTACCTCCGACGCCTCGGCGCTCCGCCGGAGGCGCACACCGACGCCCAGGCGTTCACCCGCTTCGCGCTCACCCACCCACTCGGGCTCAGCCGTCGCAGCACCGAGGAGGTGCGCATGGTCGCGGAGGCCGACTTCGAGCAGCGGTCGCTCATCTGCATCGCCCGCGTCCCACAGGGTGGGCTCGCCTGGATCATGGAGGGCGACGACGACTCGGTGCTCACCGCCACCGACGCTGCGTGCAAGGCCGCCCTCGGCGCCCTCGGCGAGCGGCCCCCACTGGGATTGCTGGCCTTTGACTGCATCGCCCGGCGCGGCGTGCTCGGCGACGACGGCATCCAGCGCGAGGTCGCCCGAATCGCCGACCATGCGGGCAGCGCACCGGTTGCGGGCTTCTACACCTATGGCGAGATCGCCCGTGACTCAGCCGTCGGCGGGTTCCACAACCAGACCCTCGTGGTGCTGGCGATTGGATGAGCGGACCCAAGGCCACCAGCTGGTCCACTCAGCAACTGACCGAAATGCTCGCGCTCGTCGCTGCCGTGCCTGCGGGCGCCGATGTGGTGCAGCGCGCCGTGGAGCACATGGTGGAGTCGCTCGAGGCCGACGTCGGCGCTGCAGCCTCTGCCGACCAGGTCTTGGCAAGCGTCGGGTACTCGGCTGACTCCGTTCCCAGCCAGGAACTGCTCGCGGCCTCGCACGGCGAGCTCAAGACCCTCCACGTGCCGGGTGCCGGCCAGTGCAGCGTGGTGGTCGTGGCGTTCGAAGGCATACCGGGGGGCAACCTGCTGCTCGGTCGGCGGCTGCCCGATGAGTTCGACAGCGAGGAGCGCAGCCTCTTCCGCGGCTTCGCAAGGGTCCTCACTCTCGCCCTGCAGGCGCGCAGCGCTTTGCACGACGAGCGCACCCGTCGGGCCGCGAGCGAGGCCGATGCCCTGCACCGACAGGGACTGCTCGACTCCCTCGGCGAACGCCAGGCCCTGCTGGAGCGGCTGTCCCGCATCCAGCGCTCCATCTCCACGCGGCGTCCCCTGAACGAGGTCCTGCACACGATTGTCGAGGGGGCCTCGGAGCTGATCGGCGACGAGATCGCCGGTCTGCGTCTGGTCGATCCCGACGACCCGGAGATGCTGATGCTCGCGGCGTGCATCGGGCTGTCACCCGAGATGCGCGAGCGCACCCGGCGCTCACGCGTCGGTGAGGGCATCGGCGGCCTGGCGATCAGCAAGGGGGCGCTGATCGTGACCGAGGACTACGGCAGCGGGGAGCTTCCCCTGGAGGCGTTCACCTCAGACGGTGTCCGGTCCTCGATGGCTGCACCCGTCTATCACGGCTCCGAGGTCGTCGGAAGCCTGGTGCTCGCCACCCGGCGGTCGGGGCGCAGCTACAGCGACACGGAGCGGGAGATGCTGCTGGCCTTCGCCGAGCACACCGGCCTGGCGCTCAACGACGCGCGTACGGTCGCCGCCCTCCACCAGGCTGTCGGGGACGCCACCCGGCAGGCCCGGCAGGACCCGCTCACCGGGCTGCCGAACCGCACCGACTTCCTCGAGAAGCTCAAGGCTGCCCGTGCCTCCGCACGGCAGGTCAGCCTGCTGTTCATCGACCTCGACGACTTCAAGCTCGTCAACGACACGCTCGGCCACCCGGTCGGGGACGCCCTGCTGTGCCTGGTCGGGGACCGGATCGTCGGCAGTGTCCGCGGGGACGACCTCGTGGCCCGGCTCGGCGGCGACGAGTTCGCGGTGCTGCTGACGAGCACTCCGCCGCACGAGGCCGAGGGCGCCGCCGAGCGGATCCGGCAGGCGCTGAGCCAGCCCTTCCGGGTGCCCGGCCACCACGTCTCGATCGGCGCCAGCACGGGCGTCGTCCTGTGCTCCGGCGACCTCGACAACAGCCCCGAGGAGCTGCTGCGCGACGCCGACGTCGCGATGTACCGCGCGAAGGCTCTCGGCAAGGGCCGGTCGATCGTGTTCACCCCCAGCATGCGGATCGACCTGCAGGCCCGCAGCCGCCTCGAGCGCGACCTGCGCTCGGCCATCGAGGAGCAGGAGCTCGTGGTCCACTACCAGCCCGTGGTCGACGCCGTCCTCGGTCGGGTCGTGGGCAGCGAAGCCCTGGTGCGATGGGAGCACCCCGAGCTGGGACTCGTACCGCCTCAGGAGTTCATCCCTGTCGCGGAGACCACCGGCATGATCGTGCCCATCGGACGGCAGGTCCTGATGGACGCAACTCGGCAGACCGCGCTGTGGACGGGCCTGACCGTGAGCGTCAACGTCTCGGCCCGCCAGCTCGGGGACGGGCTCGTCGTCGAGCACGTCCGCGAGGCCCTGAGCCGCTCCGGCCTGCCGCCGGACCACCTGACTCTGGAGCTGACGGAGTCGGTCCTCGTCGACGACATCGACATCGCCGCCGGCATCCTCACCGAGCTCAAGCAGCTCGGCGTGCGGATCGCCATCGACGACTTCGGCACCGGCTACTCGTCCCTCAGCTATCTCGCGCAGCTGCCGGTCGACGTGCTGAAGGTCGACAAGCAGTTCGTCTCAGGCGTCGAGCGCGGCGGCACCGAGGCCCGGCTCGCCGGCGCGGTCGTGGCCATCGCGCACTCCCTCCAGCTGACGACCGTGACGGAGGGCATCGAGACCACGGCCCAGCTTGCGGCCATGCAACGGTTGGGGTGCACGCACTTCCAGGGCTACCTGTGGTCACCGCCCGTGCCGGCGTCGGACTTCCTTGCCGCGACGTCCGTCATCTCCGCACAGACCATGCCGCGTCCCCGCGGCGCAGGACCGCTGCGCGTCGTGCACGGGGGCCGTCCCGTCACCTGAGGAGCGCTTCAGGCCGGGGCTTCGAAGGTCGGCGTTGCCGACCCGGCAGGAACCGCATCCGACACCAGCAACGCGAACTGGCGGACCAGCCACGCTCCGGCGCCACGGAGCACGAGGCCCCTCCCTTGAGAGTGCAGGTCGCGATGCAGCTCGGCGAGCTGAAACATGACCTGCAGGCTCAGGAACTCGACCGCGGAGACGTCGACCCGAACCGTCCCAGCCACCCGCCGCTGCGCGTTCTCCAGCACCGCAGGGAGCAAGTGCTCGTTGGCCAGGTCCAGCTCACCGACGAGGCAGAGCACGTCAGGCTCAGTGGCCAGGCGGCGCCAGAAGGGCTCCTGCTGGATCGGCACGATCGAGTCCCGTCGGCGGCGCGAACCCGCGGGATCTGGACGGGATGATGGAACCGACGCTACCGCTGTCTGCCAAGGGGCATGACCCGAACGGGACTTCTGGCCGCTCCTTTGCACAACACGTGAAATGATGGCCACATGCTGCCGCCTGCGCAGCTGAGTGGGGAGTCGCGCGTGGACGACACGCAGCGGGTGCGGAGCGGGTTCAACGCCGTGATGTCGCAACGAGGGTCTCCCCGCGACATCGCCGATCGGCTGTGCCTGGCCTGCGTCGACCTGCTCGGTGTCGATGGGGCGGCCGTGTCCGTCATTCACGAGGGGGCGACGCACGGGACGTTCGGATCCAGCGGCGACCTGAGTCGGCACCTCGACGAGCTGCAGTTCACGTTCGGCGAGGGCCCCTGCCTTGATGCCGTGCTGCAAGGGCGACCGGTCATGGCTCCGGACCTCCGCGATCGCGACGAGACCCGCTGGCCGACGTTCGCTGGAGCGGCGATGGACCGGGGTGTCCACGCTGTCTTCGCTCTTCCTGTGTCGCTGGCGCGCAGCCGCGTCGGTGCACTCGACCTCTTCCGCCGAGAGGGCGGGGAGCTGACGGTGGAGGCGCTGGCGGGAGGGCTGCTCGCAGCCCGGCTGGCCGCGCAACCCTTGGCAGATCACATGGCGGCCGCTGCCGGGTCGGGCGACGGACCCGCGGGTTGGGACGGGCTCGATCGCGTCGAGGTCTATCAGGCCACCGGCATGATCATCGCGTGTTGGGAGCTGACCGCAGCGGCGGCAGTGATGCGGCTCCGTGCCCACGCCTTCGCACTCGGGATCACGGCCAGCGCACTTGCCTGGGCTGTGGTCGAACGACGGCTCGTCCTCACTCCTGACGGCGAGTGGCCGCCCAGCGACGACCTGTTCCCCGGCGGCGGCTGATGGCGTCGCGCGAACGCCAGGTCTCGGAGGCCTTCGTCTCCCTGGCGAGAAGCCTGGCCGCCGGCTATGACGTTGTTGATCTGCTGAGCGGACTGGTCAGGAACTGCGTCGACATCCTCGATGTCGGCTCGGCCGGGATCCTGCTCGCAGACGGAAACGGCGTGCTGCACGTCGTCGCCGCCTCCTCCGAGCACACCCGCGAGCTCGAGACCTTCCAGGTCCAACGGGATGAGGGGCCGTGCCGGGACTGCTACCGAACAGGTCAACCGGTCTCGGTCGAGGATCTCGCCGCCGCCGCCGACAGCTGGCCTGAGTTCGTTCCGCACGCGCTGGCCGCAGGGTTCCGGAGCGTCCATGCCGTACCCCTGCACCTGCGGGACACCGTGCTCGGGGCGCTGGGCCTGTTCGGCCAGGGAATCGGACAGCTGAACGCCGCCGACCTCTCGCTGGCGACGGCACTCGCAGATGTCGCGAGCGTGGCGCTCGTGCAGGATCGGCTGACGACCGATTGGAACCTCCTCAACGAACAGCTCCAGGCTGCCCTCAGCAGCAGGGTCGTCCTCGAGCAGGCCAAGGGGATCCTGGCGCAGCACGGCAACCTCGACATGGAGGAGGCCTTCAACGCGCTGCGCTGGTATGCGCGAGATCACAACCTCAAGCTCGGTCAGCTCGCAGCGTCGGTCGTGGCGCGGTCACTGCCCGCTGACAGCGTGCTGCAGCACGCTCGAGGCCGCACCACCTGACTGCGCAGCCATGGCCCGGCGGGAACGCCACGCTTCCTTTCCTTGCCGAATGACTACCAGTCTGTGCGCACCCTGCCGCCGTGGGTGAGGCGCCCCTGGTCACGACGGGTGGTCCTGGCACCACGTCCTGAGACTTCGCTGCGAACGGCATCGAGCTGTTGGGAGGGTCCGTGTACGGCCGGTCGTCCGGTCGCCTGCGGCCATCGTGGAGGTCACCATGAGCAAGCCCAAGATCCTCGCCTTCATCGGAGCCGTGGCGCTGATGACGACCGTTGCGCAAACGGCCAGCGCACAACAGGCGGCACCCACGGCCACGGCGAGGGCCGCGGTCGTCGCCGCTCCCACCTACTCGGCCATGGCCCAGTACTCCGCCGGTGTGCCCCTCGACGCCGCTGGGCTCTCGTTCATCCTGATCGAGGTCCGGTGCAACCTCGAGGACCAGACGCTGCAGACCGTGCCGAAGTGCCAGCCCGCCGGCCCGGTCGCCGTGAAGGTCACCGCAGCTGCCCAGCGCGCCCTGGGCCTGGTCTCGCCCTACATCGCGCGAGGTGTCCTGAAGCCGCGGTTCAACATGACCTCGGGTGCGCGGCTGACGATTCCCCTCAACGTCAAGGCGCGGCTGGTCGCCGACTTGAAGAGGGCCAAGACGCTGCACCGCGGCGCGGAGTTCCCCCTCACGGTCGCCGGTCGCTTCTACGTCGGCCTGACGAGCCCGGTCGTGCAGCTCATCAGTGCACCTCTCACCATCGCGATCGGCAACGTGAACGGGCCCAGGAGGGTCTATGCCTTCACCTCGAACTGGACCGGGTGGCGGCCGGGCATGCCGGTCTAGGACCGCTTCGGTAGCGGGTCGCTGGCAGCCCCTCGGCGCGACGCGCTGTTGCGAGCGGTCGCACCGAGGGTCGTTCGCACACCGGCTTATTGGGGACCGAACGTCTGCCTGACGGTCGACTCTCCGTCCCCGACAATGGCCCGGAAGCGCTTGGCCCACTCGATCGCCTCGGCCTTGTCGGGCACCTCGCACAGCGCCCAGCCCCCGGTGAGCTCCTTGGCCTCTGTGAACGGCCCGTCGGTGACGGTGATCGTCCCGTTCTTGCTCGTCACCTTGGTGCTCATCGCGCTCGGCTCCAGGCCGCCAGTGGCCACCAGGACGCCGGCCGCCGTCGCGTCCGCCATGAACTTCCCCATCTCCGCCATCATCTCGGGGCTGGGCGGGGGCATCGGGACGGAGTCGTCGCCGAGCGTGTACATCAGGAACTGCATGGAATCTCCTTCGGTTGCCGCTCTGGAGCGGGCTGCGCGGGCGGGGTGGTTGTGGCCCCACCTGGGCGTCGCGTGGGCGGGTGCTGGATCGACACGATGACAGGTGGTGTTTTTCCTGCGGTCACGCGCAGGTGGCGGCGCGATTCAGGAGCAGGGTGCGTTCGCTGTCGTTCTGGGTGATGGAGGCGGCCAGTTCGAACGACTGACGGGCCTCCTCCCGTCGGCCGAGCCGCGACAGGAGATCGCCCCGCACACTCGGCAGCAGGTGGTAACGGGCCAGCGCCCCACGCGACGTGAGGGCATCCACGATCGTGAGGGCCGCCGCTGGGCCTTGAGCCATCCCGACGGCCACCGCCCGGTTCAGCTCCACCACGGGGGACGGTTCGAGGGCGACCAAGGAGTCGTAGAGGGAGACGATCCGGCCCCAGTCGGTGGCGTCGGCTGTCCTGGCGCGTGCGTGGCAGGCCGCGATCTCGGCCTGCAGCACGTATGGCCCTGGTTGGCCGGGAAGCGATCCGGCAAGGTCGAGCGCGTTCAGGCCACGTCTGATGAGCAGCTGATCCCAGTCCTCCCGGTTCTGGTCGAGCAGGAGGACGGGTTCGCCTGCCGGGCCACGTCGTGCGGAAGCGCGGGAGGCCTGGATCTCCATCAAGGCAACCAGACCGTGCACCTCGGGCTCGTCCGGGGCGAGCGCCGCGAGCATCCGGCCCAGTCGCAGCGCCTCGTCGCACAGGGCGGGGCGCATCCAGTCCTGGCCGGCCGTCGCGGAGTAGCCCTCGTTGAACACGAGGTAGAGCACTCCGAGCACGGAGGCCAGGCGCTCCGCCCGCTCGTGCCGACCCGGAAGCTCGAAGGGCACCTTTGCTGCTCCCAGCGTGCGCTTCGCCCGCACGATCCGCTGCGCGATCGTCGCCTCGGTGGTCAGAAAGCCCCGAGCGATCTCGGGCGTCGTCAGTCCGCCGAGCAGACGCAGTGTCAAGGCGGTCTGGGCGTCGGTCGAGAGCAGCGGATGACAGCAGATGAACATCAGGCGGAGCCGGTCGTCCTCGATCGGGTCGTCAAGTGCCGCATCGAAGTCGGGCAGGAACGCCCCTTGGGTCGTCTCGAGGTCGCGGCGGAGGAGGGAGTGCTTGCGGTCGAGCCGCTCCCGGCGGCGGAAGTGATCAGCCGCGCGGCGCTTCGCGACGGTCATCAGCCAGGCACCCGGGTTGGTGGGCACGCCTTCCTCCGGCCACTGGGCCAAGGCGGCGACGAGGGCGTCTTGGGCGAAGTCCTCCGCCAGCCCGACGTCCCGGACGAGACGGGCCAGCGCGGCGATCAGCGTCGAGGACTCCATCCGCCAGACCGCCTCGATGCGGCGCTGGACATCAGGGGCCGTCACAGGACCGATCAGAGCATGAGGCGCGAGGTGAGGCAAACAAGGGCGCAGGCACCCGACGTCGAGCATCAGTCTGCGAGCCGGCGGACCTCGCAGGCAGCGACCGCACCCGGCCAGTGCGCCGCGTGCACCGCCATGAACCGGCGTGCCAGCTCGATCGCCTCGTCCCTCGACCGAAGCTGAAACATCGCGTAGCCCGCGACCACGAGCTGGCCTTCGGCGAACGGACCCTCGGCGACCGTCACCCTGCCGTCAGCCATCGTGACGAGCGCCCCGGACGTGCTCGGCAGCAAGCCACCCTGCTCGAGCAACGTGCCGTCCGTCGTCGCCCGGTGGCCCAGCTCGGCGATCGCGACGGTGAGCGATGGCGGAGGTGGGCCCATCGGGTCGTTCTCGGCTGTCTTGATCATCGTGAGAAACCGCACGCCGTCACGCTCCTCGTAGCCTGAGCCTCCGTGTCGAGCCTCAGTCCACCGTCGCCCGCGACGGTGCCGAATCGACGTCAGGGGCTGGTGAGGATGACGAGTCGCTGGGTCGCTCGAGTCATCGCGACGTAGCGGTCCACCGCTCCTTCGATGCCGCTGCCGAACCCCTCCGGGTCGATGAGGACGACCAGGTCGAACTCCAGGCCCTTCGACAGCTCGGGGGTCAGTGAGCTGACGCGCGACGTTGCCTGGAACGTGCCGCCCTCGATGTCGCCAGTGCTGATGACGCAGGCGATCCCGTCAGCCTGCGCGGCGAGCCAGCTGTCGAGGATCGATTGCAGCTCCGAGGCACGTCCGTGGACGACGGCGTGGCCGCTGCTGCGGATGGAGGTCGGCACGTTGGCGTCGGGGAGCGCGGTCCGGATGACCGGCTCGGCCTCCGCCATGACCTCTTCCGGTGTCCGGTAGTTGATGCTCAGGGAGGCCAGGCTGACCCGGTCGAGCCCGATCCGGTGGAGCCGCTCCTGCCACGACTCCGTGAACCCGTGCCGGGCCTGGGCACGGTCCCCGACGATCGTGAAGCTCCGGGACGGGCACCGGAGCAGCAGCATCTGCCACTCCGCGTCGGTCAGCTCCTGAGCCTCGTCCACGACGACGTGCGCGAACGGGCCCGCGAGCAGGTCCGGGTCGGTGCTGGGCAGGGTCGTCTCGTCGACGAGGGAACCCTGCAGGTCCTCCCCGCGCAGCATCGACATCACCAGCATCTCGGAGTCGTCCGTGTCGATCAGGTTGTCGACGACCGTGGCCATCTGCTCGCGTTCGGTGGCGACGTCGGCCTCCCGCCGACGACGCTGTCGGGCCACCTCAGGATCGCCGAGCCGCTGCCGTGCGGCGTCCAGCAGCGGGAGGTCCGAGACGGTCCAGGCCTGGACGTCGTGTCGCTGCAGCGTCTGAACCTCGTCCCGGCTGAGCCAGGGAGCGCACCTGCGCAGGTAGGCGGGCACCGACCAGAGGTCGCCGACGAGGTCGGCGGCCTCGATCAGGGGCCAGGCGCTGTTGAAGGTCCTGAGCAGGTCCTGGTTCTGCAGCAGCGACTTTCGCAGGAGCTGCTCGGAGGCGTCACCCTCGTGCTTGTCCATCAGGATCGTGAGGAGCTCCTCCCACACCTGGTCGCGCGCATCGTTGTGCGGCGTACCGGGCTCTGCGGCTTCGAACGCCTCCGCCCAGTCGGCGGCGCTCAGCCAGATGTCGGACCAGTGGGTCGTGACCGTCATCCCGTCGGTGGGCGGCACCTCATAGAAGCGCACGGCCGCCTCGATCGAGGTCACGAGCTCCGCGGACGACTTCAGGTGGGCCACCTTCGGGTCGGACTCGATTGCTGCAGCCGCTCCCTCAGCAACGAGGTCCCGCAGGGTGCAGGTCTGCACGCCCTCCTCTCCGAGGCTCGGAAGGACGTCCGCGACGTAGGCCAGGTAGGGCTGGTGCGGACCGACGAAGAGCACGCCGCCCCGGTGGTGACCGAGGCGAGGGTCGGAGTAGAGCAGGTACGCGGAGCGGTGCAAGGCGACGACGGTCTTCCCCGTACCCGGACCGCCATCGACGACCAGAGCCCCGCGGGAGCTCGCGCGGATGATGGCGTCCTGGTCGGCCTGGATGGTGCCGAGCACGTCCCGCATCCGTGGCGACCTGTCGCTCCCGAGGCTGGCGATGAAGGCCGACTGGTCGTCGAGGGCCGCGTGCCCCGCAAATCCGCCCGCAGCAAACACCTCGTCCCAGTAGTCGCTGATCCGGCCGCGGGTCCAGCGGTACCTGCGGCGGCTCGCCAGTCCCATCGGGTTGGCGTGGGTCGCTCCGAAGAACGGCTCAGCAGCGGGGGAGCGCCAGTCGAGCAGCAGCTGACGACCATCACCGTCGGTGAGGCCAAGCCGTCCGATGTAGACGGGCTCGAGGTTGTCGGCGCTGACGATGTGTCCGAGGCACAGGTCGAGACCGAAGCGGCGCAGGGTGCGCAGGCGAGCGGTCAGCCGGTGGATCTCCAAGTCGCGGTCCATCGCCTCTTGCCCGATACCGCCGGGCGCCAGCCGCTCGGCATCGATGCGAGCGGTCAGGTCGGCGATCGACTGCTCGAGGCTGTCCGCGATGGCGGCGAAGTGCAGCTCGTCGCCGGCGATCAGAGCCGGGTTGGCCTTGGCAGAGAGGCGATCCGGCAGGTCGAACGCGCTGGTCGTGCGTGGGCTCACGTCTTCAGCTCCGATCTGAGACGCGTGACCTTAGATCGAAATTTTCGAGCTCACGAAGGTGGCGGGAACGTGCGACAATGAGGAAGGGCCGAGGGGATGACTCGTGGAACCCGGGGAGTCACACCGGTCCGCGGAGGGTGAACTCGATCCCCCCGCCGCCGCCCATGTGGATGACGGTGCACTTGGTGTCGGGTTCGTCGACCTGCCGGATGTAGACAAGGTCCTTGAATTCCTGCTTGAGGCTGGAGCGGGCAACAGCTGACTGCACCTCGGCGAGGGCCTTCGCGCGCGACCAGCACTCCGTGAGCGAGACACGCAGCGGCTTTGCGATCTGCTCCAGCACGGCCGGGTAGTCGTAGCCGCCATCGGTCGCGACGACCCACACGTAGTGGTGACGGGGAGACGCGGCGAAGCCCCAGCATTGCGGCTTGGCGAGATCGGTGCGGCCGTCGTCGACGTGGATCGGCCAGCCGGCGATGCCGACGCGGTCGACGACCCGGGTGGCGTCGTTGATGGCCTCCTGCCGGGTGCGGCAGTGGTCGGGACCCAGCCCGATCTGGTCACCCAGTGCCTCGTCGAGTTCGATTGCCTCGGTGGACTGGGTAGCGCCAGCAGCCAGCACAACCGCATCGCTCGGGAGTGGGTCGGCCTTCGGCTGCACGATGACGCTGCCGAACTTGTCCTGGTACGCCACGAGTGCAGGGGGCTCAGAGTGCAAGGAGTAGCGCCAGAAGCGAGTGCAGTTGTCGATCGGATCGCCGGTGGGTCCGTCCGTGTCGCTACGGCCGCTGTTGTGGTCGCCAGGGGGTAGGTCGCACAGCGTCTGGACCGTCTGGTCCACGGGGCCTCGGGTCGGTGTTGGCTCAGGGCTCTGGGTGGGCTGCGGCGTGGCGGACTGGTTGCCGTACAGCACCGTGCGGCTCGAACCGTTGCCCGCGAGCAGGGACACCAGGACGGCCACGACGGTGACCGCGGGCAGGGTCAGAGCGAGCTGCCGCCGGCGACGGATGCGGGTGGCCTGACGACGTACGCGGGTCAGTCCGTCGGGAGGCACGGGGAGGTCGAACGCCGGATCCCCTAGGGCGGTCTCGAGGTCCATCAGCAGTGCTCCTTCGAGGTGAGCGTGGGGTGGGCGCGCAGCCGTTCGAGGGCGCGCGAGGCGGTGCTCTTGACGGTGCCGACGGAGCAGCCCAGCAGGTCGGCGCACTCTGTCTCGGTGAGCTGCAGGTAGTAGCGCAGGACAACGATCGTCCGCATCCGCGGCGGTAGGTCCTGCAGGGCGCGCAAGAGGGCGTCGCGGTCGTCGATCTGCCCGTGGCTGTCACCGAGCGCGCTCCGGTCGATGAGGGTCGCGGTGCTGCGCTCGCGCCACGGCTGCCGACGCCACCAGTCGGTGTGCGTCGTGACCATGGTGCGACGGACATACGCGTCGGGGCTGGTGTGCACGCGTCGCCACGCGACCTGGGTCTTGGCCAGCGCGGTCTGCACGAGGTCCTGCGCGGTGTCGCGGTCACCGGTGAGCAGGTACGCGGCGTGGAGCAGGCCACCGTAGCGGCCTGTGGCCCAGGCCTCGAACTCCTCCGCGGGGGTCACGGCGCTCCCTTCCTTCGGGACTGAGACGGCAAGGTGCCCGAAAAGGTTGAGTGCAGGTTGAGCCGACGAGGGTCGACCCGTCCGAGCCTGCCTCGACGGGCTATTTCATCGGCTCACTGCATTTGCGCTGAGGCAGGGCCCACCGATGCGGCGACAAGGTCAGCACGTAACGGCTGCTGCTCGCTGTTGATCGACGGAGAGTTGAGGCAGTCTCGAAGGCCTCGGAAGTGCGCAACGCCTCCGTCGATCAAGGCGACTTGCGGCCTGCCGAACAGCGAAGAGCGCCGCTTCAGAGCGGATTGCCGGACCGGTCGAAGGCACTCACAGGTACCTCAATCAGGTGGGCGAGGCGCGCCGCGACGACGCGACCAACCGTCCAGCTGTACAGCAATCCCCAGGCCGTGACGTTGCCATGCGACATCGTCACGAGGGTCACGCAGGTGACGCTCTTCGCCGAAGATCCGCGCAGCCACAGGCCGTCGTAGGGCTTGAGTTCCACTTCCAGGATGTCCGCGGTGGGTAGGCGTCTGTTGCGGAGCCAGTTGTGGACGCGGACTTCACCGTTGGTGACGGTGACACCCACTGCGAAGCAACGCCAGAGCGCGACGATGAGCCCCGCGATCAGAAACCAAAACCACACCGGGGACTCCTTGGCGCTGTTTGGCTTCCCGTGCCCGTGGATCGCAGCGGCCAACAGCACCAAGAGGCCGACAGCGCACGTTGCTTGGTAGGTGCGCGAGTGGAGACGTACTGGTGGCACGCGCAGAGCCTACGGGCGATTCGGCCACGTCAGCGCAGATGCAAGGGGCAGAAGGTAGTGCGGCCATGACATGGCGCCAACAGCGAAGAGGGCCGGATCCTCACGGTTGGGTGCGGCACCTCTTCGCGACTAACGTCAAGCGTTCTCGGGGTCCAGCGAGCCGGTCTCGATCGCGACGGCCAGTTCCCGCATCGTGGCGTCAGCTTGCCGCTTCGGAACGTCGCGGTGAAGCAAGATGTAGGCCGTCGGGTTCTCGGAGCGGTGACCGCCCGTTTGTCTCACGACGACGCGCCACTGCCGCTTGTAGACGAGCAGGTTCACGAGGAAGGACACCATCCCGAGGACGCCGATGATCGCCGTGACCCAGGACGCAGGTCCGGTCTCGGACTGCCAAATCAGTAGATCACCTCGGGGCGAGGCGGCGACCTCGTAGTAGATGCCCGAGGGGGCCATGGCGGGACGGGACATCGCGTAGGACACGAGCAAAGTGTCTAGCGCAAGTCTCGCCGGCAGTGTGTAGGGCCGAGTCTCAAGCTCTGGGCGGGCTCACTGTTCACCGGCGAACCTGGCGGGTCGTCTCACCAGAAGCTGAACCAGCGACCCACGAAGCCAAGGCCGAGTCGAGCGGCCAGAGGCAAGACATCTGAGCCCCGATGCCCCTTCGTGACGGCAGTGATGCCGAACACGACAATGAGCGCTAGGTAGATCGCCAGGACGATGAACGCCGCTGCCGGTCCCGCAACCAGATACAGGAAGCCGGTGCCGACGACCAGCAGGAGTGCGCCAAGGCCGACATCGACCCGGTCAACCGCCAGCACGGAGTCCCCGGGTGGCCACGTGGATGTCACGCGAGTGACGGTAGCGGCGACTACGCGAGCGCAGTCATCAGACCGCAAAGAGGCCGGCTCTCGCCGGTAGTGGGGGGACCTGGCTCCGCGCCGCTACTCCAGACGCTCAGCCCGCAGCTTGCCGGCCCTCATCGCGAGCCAGACGAGCCAGCACAAGGGTCCAGTCGCCAGGGCGAGCAACACGGCCCAGAACATGCTGCCCTCACGACGGCGAACGATGAAGCCGACGTAGACAACGGCGTTTACGACGACCAGACCCGACCAGATCGTTCCCGCGTCCACGCCTGGGACGGTAACGCGCGAGCTCAAGCGCGAAGAAGTAGCCAGCTCTCGCCGGCAGTGACGGTAACAAGTCTCCTCAGGTCGTCAACAGCAGTTCTTGTCGTGGGAGGAGCGTGTAGATCTCGCGGGCGACGTGGCGCTCGCCCAGAAGACTATGAGTTGCCGTCTCGCCTCTCACGCGCCCGCCGGCCGGCCCTCGACATGCTGCGGACGTAGAGCAGCCCGCAGACAATGGCGAAGATCGCTACCGCGATCAGGATGAGCGTCTGACCGGGTCCGTTGTAGTGGTAGACCTTGGCCAGTGTGTGTCCGCTCATCGATCGTCTCGCCGAAAGTAGGCGGAGGCGAAGGCGGCCACCCCAAGGACAGCGACAAACGCTCCGTCAGCTACTTGGGCACCCCGACCCTGTGCAAGGTCATAAGCCATCCAGCCAGCCCCGATGAGCAACAGAACGAGGGCAAGTCCACGGCCACCGACAAGTCGGGTATCCCAACCGTCACGTACGACCCTCATGGCGACCTCCGACTGAGCTTCTCCCCTGATCACAGCCGTCCAATCCTGGGGCAGCCGAGGGCCGAGAAGCCCTAGTGCCCCGGAGCGATGTTGCCCTCTTGAGCGACGTAACGGGCGCGCTTGATCCACAGGATGCCGTGGTAGACGACGGTCCCGTCGTTGAAGGTGAGCTGACCGCGGCGGATGAACTTCGACCACCACCCGGTCTTGGGGCTGCCGATCGCCACCAGACCCGGGCCGCGATCGAAGACGTTGAGCTGCTTGCCGGGGCGGTGGAAGGGCAGGTCGCGATAGATGTAGACGTGTCTGTCGGTGACGAGCACGACCCGATGCCAGTAGAAGCTGGCTAGCGAGATCGCCATCTCGATGATGCCCCCGGCCGTGGGGATGAGCTTGGCAATGTCCTCCAAGATCCCGAACACGACCATCGTGAAGAGGTTGTTGAAGGTGAATGCGACCGCGACCGCGTTCTCAGGGAGGGTCGCCCGCTTTGCCATGCGCTTGGCCATGCGCGCGTTGTAGGGGCGGACCTCGATGCTCCGCTGCTGGAACGCGGGCTGCAGGGCTGCGGGTTGCTCGTTAGGCGCCTCCATGCGGCGACAGTAGTGCAGCGGCGGGGTTGTCAGGTTCTTCGAAAATGGCATGTCGGAAGAATTGAGTGACCGCGCATGCCGCTGAGCGAGCGCGCTGGCCGGTGCATAGCGATGCACTTGTTACACCTCATCGTTTGACGTGCGGTGCGCCGGGGCGCCTTGTGTCCTCCCAGGCTCTCTAGCGCCTCGCGGTCGTGAGATCGCCAGCAGATAGCGGGGACGACGTCGGCACCAGCAGACCGTCAAACGGCGCGCCACCAAGCCGCCCGAGCCATCATGCGCTGTCGGCTCGCACGCCCAGTCAGCCGGATGACCCCGAACCTGTACCTGGCCTGATTGAGCCCAGTCACTGTGATCCTGATGGGACGGTGAACGAGTGGGCGACTGGGTGCGTCCCACGTGGGGGAACAGCTACGGGGCCGCCGCAGGAAGACGGGAAAGATCTTGTACGAAGCACGGAACCGAAGCAGCGCCTGCGGTGTGTTACCGACGTGAGCACGACGACCACCGAGGACGCAGTAGCTGACCTGTACGCAGCGAGCTGCGCCCGCCTCGTCGGCATCGTGACGCTCGCAGCTGGCAGCCGCGCCGAAGCCGAGGAGTGCGTCCAGGAGGCGTTTATCCAGCTACTCAGGCGCTGGCAGCAGGTGTCGCGCTACGACGACCCGGAAGCGTGGGTCCGGGCTGTCGCGTTCCGGCTGCTGAGCAACCGCCGCCGCAAGGCCCGCAACGGCATCCGCGCCGTCCTGCGGCACGGCACACCCGACGACACGCAAGCCCCGACCGGCGACCGCATCGACGTGATGCGGGCGCTGCAGCAGCTGCCCCTCACCCAGCGGCAGGTCGTCGTGCTGCACTACCTGAACGGGATGGCTGTCGACGATGTCGCGAGGACCCTCGAGGTCGCTCCCGGCACCGTCAAGTCCCGCCTGAGCCGCGCGCGAGACACGCTCGCGCCCCTACTTCGTGAGGAGACCTTCCATGCCTGAGCTCCACGACCTCCTCAGCGACGAGGCCGACCATCAGCAGCCGTCCCACAACCGCCCGTTCACCGATCTGGTCCAGGCCCGGCGCCGCCGGGACCGCAAGGTGCACCTCGCCGGTGCCGGCGTGGTCGGTGCCGTCGCCATCGCAGGCGTTGCCCTGGCCGGGACCTTCACCGGCGCGGGCAGCCGCACCACCGTCGTCGGAGACGGCGACCCCACGCCGACCACGACGCTGTCCGGCACCGCCGGTGACGCCGTCTGCTCCATCACCCGCATGGACATCTCGCTCATCTGGCTCCCGCAGCCCGACGGCTCCCTCAAGGGGAACCTCGTCGCGAAGAACGCCGGCAGCGACACCTGCCGACTCGTCGGCAAGCCGAAGGTCGTCGTGCTCGGCAGCGATGGCCAGCCGCGCGACGTCCCCATCGCGCAGACCCTCGAGGGCGCAACTGAGAGCGTGGTGCAGCCCGGGTACGTCGCGACGTCAACGCTGGCCTGGCGCAGCTGGTGCGGGGACAACACGCCCGTCGGCGACGAAGTCCAGGTCTACTTCGGTGGCGAGAACGGCCTCGACCCCGTTTCCGTCACCATCCAGCCGACCGGTGGCACCCGGGCCGACGGCTCGGTGCCCCACCACCCGACCTGCCAACAGGGAACGCCGACGTCGATGAGCGTCTCGTACTTCGGCGACGCATTCGACCCGGCGCCACTGGTTCCGCCGGTCCCGGGTGCCGCTGTGACAGGGACGCTCGAGCTCGTCGGCGGCCCGTCCGGCAACGCTCCCCGCGGGGTCCATGGCACCGTCACCGCCACCACCGCAGACGGGTCTACGCAGTCCGTAGCCGTCGGGAGCAGCGGCAGGTTCACGCTGCACCTGACATCGGGCACGTACACCATCACCGGCTCCAGCCCGTTGTTCGGCGCCGGCCAGTACGTCTGCCGGGCTGCCGAGCCCGTGACCGTGAACGGGCCGACGGAAGGAGTCCTCGTCGCCTGCTCGATGAAGTAGCACGACCGCCTCACGCACTACGTGGCAATGACTCAAGTTCGAGGGACGCTAAACGAGTGATCGAAGAGGCCGACTGGGGCCGCCGGATCGACCGAAAACGTGCGGCTCCTTGTTGGTGCTCGAGGCTCTCCGACCGCCGACGCGGCAAGTTCCGCGTCGTCCAGATCGGCCGATCTGAGGATCAAGTCGTCGTGGACCTCGATGCGACGCAGGGATGCTCGGGCACCGCGTGAGCATCAAGGCCGGCCCGGGGCTTCACCGAGGCGCCGCGGCAGCCGAGAGCGCCGCTCCGCAAACGGGAAGTAGCCGGCTCTCCACGCGCGGGATCGGACCTACCTCCGGACGCGCCGTGCTGCTGGCGCTTGGTCTGGAGTGTCAGCAGTTGGATCGGCCGCTGGCTTGCCGCCCTGACATTGCAGTCACACCTCGAACACCCGTCAGGAGGCTCCGCGGTCCTGGCACGCTCCCACAATCTGCGGCAGTTCGCTCCAGACTCAGCATCACACCTCGACTCACCGCAGCCCCCTCGGACTCGGAGATGGTGAAGGAGCGCCTTCTACGTGCTCCAGCGAGGTGAGCGTGGGAGCACTCAACGAGGGTGGAGGGCCACCTGACCGATCACCTGGCCGTGAGCGTCGTAGCCGACGAGTACTGGGTAGCCAGCCCACTCTCTGCCGGTGAACCATCCGCTGGACCAGTCATCTGCGAGGGCAGCCGTGCGTGTCGAACCGTCCCCGAGCCTGATGACGGCAGCTGCCGCGCGCGGTACGTGTACGGCAAAGACCGCGTTGTCGGCGGGTCCGCCGCTGCCGGCGACAAAGGCGCCGCCGAAGCGGTTCCAGTCGTCGCCGCCGACGGGACCGCCGCACCCACCGCCGTACTCGAACAACTCGGCGCCGGCACGTGCGGGCGCCCGGATCGCGACGCACCAACCGCGGTGGGTCGCGCTGGCAAACCAGAGCTCGAGAGGCCTGTGAGATGGGCCATCAGTGACCAGCAGGCGCTGTTCCGTTTCGGGGATGGCGCTGTACGCCGTCTTCCCGTTGTCGCAGAACACGTACATGCAAGGCAGGTGCTGACCGTTCGCGGCCGCGACGCCGACACCTGTACCTACCAGGCCCAGACACAGGGCCCCGACGGCGGCGATGCGACGCCGTGCTTCGCGAGGCGGCGCCGACATCGGAGGTGTCGTCACCGGTGTGGCATCAGCGACGCGCCGCAGGCTGGCCTTGAGTTGCATCTCGAGTTCGTTCATCGGGTTACCTCATCCCTCAGCCGGGCGAGCGCCCGGCTGGTCAGCGACTTCACGGTTCCCGGTCGGCAGCCGAGGACCTTGGCGATCTCCGCCTCCGAAAGGTCCTCGTAGTAGCGCAGCACCAGCGCCGCTCTCTGCCGCGCCGGCAGCGCGACGACCAGCGGCCAAAGATCATCGGGATCGGGCTGCCAGACGGTGCCCTCAGTGAGCGACGACAAGTGGTGACGTTCGCGAGCTGATCGTCGGCGCGCGTTGATCGCCAGGTTCACGATGCTGCGTCGCAGGTAGGCGTCGACGTTGTCGACCTCGCCCTTGCGCAGCAATCCGAACCAGGCCTCTTGGGCGAGGTCCTCGCCCAACTCCAGCGATCCGGTAAGCAGGCGTCCCAACCGAACCAGCCTTGGCCATGCCAATCGGTAGGCCTCCACGCTCGCCGGGGCCTTTGCCGCCTTCAACTCCACAACTAGAAGACAATCGGCGAGCCAGACTGGTTCCAAACGAGGCGGACACCGGGCTCACCGCCTGGGGCATCGCCAGACTCGAGTCACAAGAGCCGCCCTAGATGTAGCGATACCGAGGACGGGTCAAGTACAGCGAAGAGAGCCGCCTGTCGATACCGAGAATTAGCCGGATAGCCGTGTTTGGCGCGGCTCTTACCCCTCGTCTTGCGACCGGTACTCGTGCCACGCAGTCTCTGCCTCGGCACCGGTGAGCGATTCCAGGTGGAGGGAGCGTGCCACGTACATGAACTCGCTCCTGTCGAGCTCCTGCAGTACGGCTTCCAGGTCGAAGACCGCACCGTCAGCCCACCCAGAGGAATGGCCGGGGGGGGGGGTAGTCGGAAGCGAACGTGAGCACCCACTCCAAGCGTTCAGTTGGTGCGACACCACGGCGACGCCACCACGGACCCCGGATCGTCCTCCATGTCTGCACCCGCAGGACGAGATGTCCAGCGGGCTGCCCGTTGTCGGAGGCACCGGCAACCGCTCGCCGGTACCTGTCGAGTCGTGTGTCCGGCTGAGGCTCCGGTTCCTGATCCCTCACCGGAGCGACGTTTTCGGTGATCAGCCGAGCCAGAAGCCGACCAGCAGGATGGCGACGAGGACCAGGCACGAGAGCGCGAGGCGCAGGGGCCGGTACCTCATCCGACCAATCCGCCGCAGCGCACTCCACGCGGGAGTCAGGACTGCGAGCGCCATCCAGTCGTCGAGAGCCCACCATCGGGGCCATCGTCGCTCGCCCGTCGCCATGCACCTGAGGCTATGAGCTCGGCGTTTTGGTGAGCTCAAATCTGGCAGGTGGTGAACGCCTGCGTGGTCTGGAGCGGCACCACCAATCGTTCCTCAGGCTCCGGGGTCTTGCACCTCCTGGACAGCACGTTCGGGCGAGAGGAGCCTGGCGCCGTGCGAGAAGTTGTCAGGACGCCCGACGCACCAAGCTCACCGATGTACAGCCAAGCGGTGAAAGCTGGGCCGTACGTCCAAGTCTCGGGTCTCGTGGGGATCGTGAGCAGCACCGGTGCCCTTGCGGGCCCGACCATCCAAGAGCAAACGAAGCAAGCGCTGCGAAACTGCCAGGCGGTGCTCGGCGCTGCAGGCGCGACGTTGGAGGACGTCGTCGAGGTCGGCGTGCTGCTGACGCATCCCGGGGACTTCGCCGGCATGAATGAGGAGTACGCCACGTGGTTCCCTAGCGACCCGCCCACGCGATACGTAGCCAAACTCGGCGTAGACCTCCCGGGCGTACTCGTCTCGATTCGCATGAACGCCTACCTCGGATAGCGCCTGCTGCCCGCCGAGGCTCACAGAGATGGGTGCCGAGGTATCGCCGGCACTCACCTGCCCGGCCAGAGCCGGCCAGCGGCACCTCCTCGCTGTCGATCGACGGAGAGTTGAGGCAGTCTCGAAAGCCTCGGAAGTGCGCAACGCGTCCGTCGATCAAGGCGACTCGCGCTTCCCCCCGCGGCCATGACGAGAGGAACCGCCGCTCATCAGGGAGCTCACGTTCGTCGCCATCCGCGCGATTTTGAAGTGGAGTGCGTCGAGATGAGCCGCCACGCCCCGACCGTACGATCGGTGTCATGTCGGTATTGAGGTTGGACAACATCGGGGTCTTCGTCAGCGACCTGGACGCGGCGATCGCGTTCTTCGAGGAGCTCGGGCTGGCCATCGAAGGGCGGCAGATGGTTGAGGGGGAGTTCGCCGATGCATGCACCGGCCTCACGGACCAGCTGTGCGAGGTCGCCATGATGGTGACGCCCGACGGCCACAGCCGACTTGAGCTGTGCAGGTTCCACCGGCCTACTGCCGCGGGCAACGGAGCTGAGGGGCCGGTCAACACCCTGGGCGTGCGGAAGCTCATGTTCGCCGTCACCGACCTCCACGACACCATCGAGCGCCTCAAGCCGCACGGCGCGGAGCTGTTCGGTGAGGTCGCGAGGTATCAAGACACCTACCTGCTCTGCTACCTGCGCGGTCCGGACGGCATCATCGTGGCCTTGGCCGAGCAACTCAGGGACCCCAGCTGACCGTTTGTAGGCCCCGTGACGTGATCGCATGCACGCGGCGGGTTCCCTCGCCGTATGGCGGATCGGTATCGACCATCTTGGTGGTCGAGAAGACAGCTATCTGGTCCGGCGGACCCGGCTATGACTTTTCGACGCGGCTCCGTCTACGTGCGCGCTGAGCCCCAACAAGAAGCAAGGCAGCGGGGACAAGCCAGACCCAACCAAATGCGAACGCCAAGACAAGGTCGGCCGCGGATGCAGAGAGGAAGAAGATCGCAGGGGTCGCCGGATGCCAACGCGGGTCGTCGTCGCCACGGGCCATAGCGGCATTATGCAGGCGATCTCAGGTCAGACTCGCACCATGCCGAATCGCGCCGGTTCGAAGCCTGAGGCCGAGCAACCGATCCGCGAAGAGCCTGGTCTCATCGGCGGAGAAGGCTGGCTCCTCACGCTCGGAGGCGAAGTTTTCAAGGCCGCGGCGCAGAACTGACCTCCCTTTCCAGGTGTCGAGGCCATGCGCAACGATCTCGTGATGAACCTTGACGACGTGATCGGCACCGCGGTCGCGTTCCTTGGCATGCTGCTGCTGGCTACTGCCGTCGTCCTACTGGTTGCTTATCGCGAGCCCAAGGCGGCGCTCATCTTCGCAGTGCCGGGCATGCTTCTCGCGGCGCAAGGCATCGCGCACGCAGCGAGTGCTACCCGTCATGCCCGGCGGTAAGGCGGATCTCCAAGGCTTGAGTCGTACTGCAACCAACCGGACTCGAGCGGCGTTCCTACGTGCTGTCAGGTAGCTGCAGAGGAGACCGCGCAGAACGCCGGCTCTCGCGGGAACGGCATCTACCCTTCTCGGATGCCCGCGGGCGAAGAGCGGGTCTCGTGCGGCATACCGTTCGGCCGCGAGGTGCATCTCGGAACCGTCAGTTGCCGGGAAGCCGCGACCATATCTCGGTGTCCTCGCGTAGATCCTGCTTGAAGTGCCTCGACCGGAGCACACCCTCAGGCACATAACCGCATCGCTGCGCGACCCGCTTCGACGCGGCATTGTCGACGCTGATGTAGAGCTCGATCCTCAACGCTCCCAAGACGGAGAGCGCCCAGTCTGTGAGTTCCTTCAAGGCAGCCGTGGCGACACCCTGGCCGCGCGCCTCAGGCGCGATGAGGTAGCCCAGTTCGACGGTCCTAGTTGAAGCGTTGATGTCAGGAGCGAGAGCGATACCGAGGAACTCGTCGCGCTCGCCCGCGATCGCAAACGCCTCGCGCGTTCCGTCGACTCGTCCGCCTTCGTAACTCTGTAGCCATGCGCGTTCGAAGCCATCTGGCACCGGCACCGGGACCCTCGAGAAGCGCAGGATCTGCTCATCGGCCAGCATCGCCCGCAACGAGGCCAAGTGCTGTTCGCCGAACAACACCAGCGCGAGCTCCGGCCGGTGCGGCACTGCCATTGTCATCACGCGAGTATGCCGAAAGCGTCCGGAGTCCGCTGGGAGGCGAGCCTCCAACTGGATGATCGCGAACGGCACCTCTCGATCAGGGAGGTGCCTGTGACCCGAGGAGCTGGAGCGGCACAGCTCTCAACCTCGGCAGGCTTGGTTCGCTGTCATTACGCTCGTCCCGAGCGCGCCTCACCACCCAAGCGTTGAGGCAGTTGTTGGCTAGTAAGGGGTGGAGGAGGTGCGCGGTGGCGGAGTTCGATGACTTCGTCGGTCCGCACCTGGATGCGATGTGGTTGTTGGCAAGTCGGTTGGCGGGCCAGGGCGCTCGAGAGGACGTACTGCAGGAAGCTCTGCTGAGTGCCTGGCGCAAGCGCGGCCAGTACGACCCGGCCAGAGGGACTGCGAAGACCTGGCTGCTGGTCCTGGTCGCGGATCGCGCCCGCAAGAACCGGCGGGCCTACCGGCCTGTGGTGGAGCTGCACGATGCTGCCGCGACACCGGTCGACCTCGATCTGCGGCTCGACGTACGCAGGGCGGTGGAGACCTTGCCGGCCAGGCAACGGCTGGCGGTGGAGCTTTACTACGTGCTCGGGCTCCCGACGGCGGAGTGCGCCCGGGTGATGCGGTGCGCGCCGGGAACGGTCAGCTCCACGCTGTCGGATGCGCGTCGCACTCTGCATGCAAAGCTGGAGGTGCAGGCATGAACGACGACGAGCTCGATCGCCTGCTCCGGGGCTGGGGCCAGTGGGAGGCTGGCAACGCCGGTTCGCTACCCCCGCTGAGGCTGGGGCACCCCGCCCGTCGACTGCTCCCGGTCGCGGCGGCCGCACTGCTGGTGCTGGCGACAGTTGTCGGGATCACCCTCGCCGTCGGGTCCGGCCCCGGAGGTTCCGTCGGTCCGGGAGTGACGCCCACGGCGTCGGCTGCCGCGGGAGTGCCCTGGGCGCCGCTGCCGTACGCGGACGTCGTGCCGCTGCGGGTGTCACCCACCCCGGTGGTCACCGGGCCGCCCTGCCAGCTGGTGGATCTGTCGTTGGCGTTCGGCGACAGCGACGGAGCGGGCGGCTCCATCGTGCAGTCCGTCGTCGTGCGCGCTGCTCGGACGTGCCGCTTGAGCGGGCCGGTCAGCGGCATGTCGGCTCTGGTCGGCAGGTCGCGGACCGACGTCGGAGTCTTCCAACGGGGGGATCTGTCGGGGGTCATCACGCCTGAGGTGCCGGGACTGCTCGCGGTCGAGTTCGGGTACCGGTGCAGCGACTACAACCCGCCGCGACACCTCGCCACCTACACCGCAGTGCGGCTCACCGTCCTGGGCCACGAGCTTGACGTCCATCCCGGCGGGCGCACAGCGGCCTGGCATCCCACCGCCGATTCCCTGCAGATGTGCGCTCCCGCCGTCGTGACCACCTACGGTTCCGGCACCGCCGCCCCTCCGCCGGTCGTCGAGCACCAGCCGCTGAACGATCTCGTCGCCACGGTCGAGGCCCCCGCGAGTGCGCAGGCCGGCACCATCGTGCACTTCTCCGTCATCCTGACTAACCCCACCAGCAAGCCGATCGGCTTCGGTTCCTGTCCGAGCTACATCGAGACGGTCAGAACCAACAAGGGGAGCTACCAGCTCAACTGCCCACAGGCCACAGCCATCGCCGCCGGCCAGCAAGAGCGGTTCGAGATGGAACTGCGACTCAACGCGGACACCCCCGCAGGGCCAGCACAGCTGACGTGGACCCTGGCGCTGATCACCGAAGGCGGGTCCGCGCCGGACCCCTTCCACAACACTGCGAACCTCATCATCACCCGCTCGGACTCGAAACCAACCAGTGACCAACAAGGATGCGGAGGACCCTCCCCGACGGCCGGCGGCACCCCTCCGCCCTGCGACCCGAGCAAGCCACCCATTCCCTGACGGACGAGCAGCCCGCCGCCATGAGCAGCGCGAGGGACGAGCCCTGACCGGAGGAGGAGGCTAGCGCCTGCTGAGCGGCGCCTACCGATGGTTCGACCAGCCACACGTGTGCGCAGTTCACCAGGTGACGCGAACCCACTCGATCCATTCCGCGAGGTTGCCGCGGCTGAGCGCAGCGAGCGCGGCAAGGATTTCGCCGCCGCTCGTTGAGAGCTCAGCAGCGCCCGGTGTTGGGACTGAGCCTGTAGATGGCGTCGATCAACACCAGCCTGCCTGCAGAGAGCCGAACCCTGCCCACGCTAGGGATCGCAGTGGTCCCCCTAGCAGGCCGAAGGCGTGGCTCGACCTCACCCGGGGACACCTTGAGCGGGTCGATGAGGTCCCGGCCTCGCGAGTCGGTGATCCGCAGGTCGCCTTGACCCGTCCCGCCCACCTTCATGAAGAAGACCCGCCGTATGGCTCCCTTCGGGACGTGGGGAAAGCGGCACGTCGCCACTGCAGTGTCGAGCGTGAGCTTGGGCGTCGGGAGATCGCCGGAAAGGGCGATGAACTGCTGGACGCCATAGCCATACTCATCGTCGATCGCCCGCTTGATGGCATCGACTGAGACGCTCGCCGGGAAGCCCCAGGTGCTGTCATAGGTGGCCTTCACCTCGTCGGCGCTCTTTTGGTCCCTGCGCACCAGGTCAAAGACGCCATCGACTGTCACCGGCTTGTCCGTGTTCTGCAACAAGCGCTGTTCGCCCTCGACCGGTGATGCGGACACGACCTTGCTGTCCACGACCCGGATGCGCGCATACCGCGCGCCGATCATGCTGCCGTAGACCAGGGTGAACTCGTAGGAGCCCGGCGCCCGTTTCCTCCAGGTCTGCTCGTGCTCCATGACAGCGGAAGTCGCGTCAGCAGGCGTTTGACCGCGGGGTGCCTTCGCAGGTGGGGCTGACTTGCACCCCGTAGTGGTGAGCGCCACCACCAGACCCAAGCTGAGAACGAACGAGCGCCGCATGCGCATGAGACGCAGCATCCGCCCATTCGGTTCCTCGCGCGAGGCTCCTTCAGAGGCGCAACTCGACCGCGGCTAGCGCCCCGTCTCGGTGAACCCCTGGATCGTGCGCCACCGCTATCGACTGTTGCGGAACCGGAAGTAGAACGCGCCGAACACCAGCACGATCCCGATGTTCGCGGCCAGCCGCTCCCAGAACCGGTGCGAGAAGAACAGAATGTCCACGGCGACCACGACGACCATCAGCGCGAGCGCGTAGGAGGCCCCGATGACTCGTGTGCTCATGCGCACCTCCGCTGCCTGAAGCCTGAGCCTACGGCGCTTCCCAGACACCGAGGGGATCGCCTGCTCCCGTGCGCGCATCGGCATGGTGTCGCTGTTCAGGCGCTTGCCGCTCCTACGAGTCGAGCACACGTCGCCAGTGGGACTACCGGACAAAGGCGGACCGGACGAGGATGTCGCTGTCGACGCCCGGGGTAGTTCCAGCCGTGGTGGGCCAGGTCGCGGTGACGCCACGGCTGGTTGGGGCCAGGCCGATGTAGTCGCCGATGCCATAGCAGTTGGAGTTGCCGAACGCCTCGGTCGTGTCGAGGAAGTCAGAGGTGCTGCGGGACAGGCGGATCACGGTGGATGCCCCGGAGCCAGCGCCCTGACGCAGCACCGCCAGGTGGGCGTCGTAGCTCGTCTGCGCGAGGTCGGTGGTCTCGAGCCACGCGATCGCGACGCCACCTGTCGGGAGCGCCGCGACCGCGGGGGCCCACTGGACGGAAGCGCCAACGGGGCCTGAGCGGGCGGATGCGACAGGACCCGTCGCGAAGGTGCGACCGCCGTCGTAGCTGACCGCGTGCTCGATCCGGCCGGAGCCGCCGGTGACCGCACCCGGAGTGGGCAGGTAGACGTTGGGCACCGCGGGTGAGCCGAGGGCCGCCACGACGTGCAGGCCGCCGCGGATGTCGAAGGCGACCCGCACGCTCTTGCTCGCACGCTGATGCTGACCGATCGTGCCGCGGAGCGGGCAACCGGCATCGCTGCGGCCAGGGTCGGTGCCGAGCAGGACGACGTGCTCCGGTGAGAAGGTGCGGCCGGCGTCGTGGCTGACGCGGACAGCGACGCCTGAGCCGGTCTCGTAGACGGCCGCCACAGTGCCGTCGGGTCCGACGGCCACGTCGGGAAAGCCGGACGCTGACTGGAGCACCACCGGCGGCCCCCAAGACCGTCCGTCGAAGCTCCGCAGGACCGTTCCCTTTCCGATCGCGTCCCAGACCAGGTAGGAGCGGCCGCGATAGCGGCTCGCGCGTCCGATGTCGGAGGCCAGGAACTCCTTGTCGTCGGTGACTGTGCCCGTGATCGTGACCTTCGGCAGCCGCGTCATCGTCAGTGACGGCGCGATGCGGAAGGCGCCCACGATCAGCGACCCGTTCGGCTCCCCGAGCAGCGTCGCCAGGAGCGCCGAGCCGGGATGCGCCGGGTCGGGTGCCAGCGCCGGGTCGCCGGAGAAGTACTCACCCTCGACCAGCGGGCTCGACGTCACCAGCCTGGCCCGACCGCCGCCCTCAGGCAGCAGCTGCACCGTCGTCAGGTGAAAGTGGCCGGTCGGGTTGATCGGGCAGGTCTGGTCGTCGTTGTAGGCAACCCACGTGCCCGCGCTCGTCACTGCAGTGCTGGGCTCACCCTCCAGTGGGCAGCCGGTCACGCCCACACCGGGCGTCCTCACCCGGATCTCCGCACCCAGCCGGACTGGGACACTGCCCGCCGTTGCGCCGCCGGCGATGGCGGCACAGGCAGCGATCAGCAACGCGGAGCAGAGCAGAAGGCGACGGCGGGGCACCCAGTCCCTTTCGACGGGCGTTCTCGATCACCTGCAACTCCATCAATGACCCGAGACCCGCAAGGCGTCAGGGATCGCGGGGGACTCGTAGGAAGGACTCGGAGCCACGATGGCGAATACGTGACCAAGTGCCTGTCGCCATCCCAGCGTTTTCGGCTTCCAGGAGTCCTCATGCGCATCGCCCGCCCCGTCATTGCCCTCGCCTTGTGCGGCTCGCTGTTGGCGGTGGGTTCGGCGTCGGCGGCGTCGAAGCCGAGCGGCCTGCCGAAGGCTCGCTCGTTGTCCTGGACGGACCCCGGCGGTGACGCAAATGGCATCAATGATCAAGGTGGGGTCTCGCCGGCGAACCCCAGTACCGCGACCCCGGTCCAGGCTGCAGGTGCGGACATCGTGGGTGTGAGCTTCAACCGGGTCGACGACGGCAAGAAGGTGAAGGGGCTTCAGGTCGTCATGACGCTTGCCTCAGCGCCGATGCCGAACGTGCTCTATCGGGTCACCGGGAGCGTCAAGCAACTGCACGACCTTCTGGTTCCAGTACGAGACTCTCGGCGGCGGCGCTCCAGTGGGTGTCCTGCGGCACAACTGCACGCCGAGCAACAGCCCGACTGCCGTCGTGAGCAATACGGTGTCGGTCCCGATCGACACGGTCGTGAAGGGCTCGACCATCACCTGGACCCTCAAGGTCAGTGACTTCCCGAGCGGAGTGAAGATCGGCTCGGTGCTCTCGCCGGCCCTTGGCGAGACCCGCACGATCGTCGGCGCGGCCACCACAGCGGCGGCCACCGCCCCCGTCATCGACGAAACTGCGACCCAGGCGACCACGTACAAGATCGGGCAGTAGCCACCTCCCGCGTGAGGCAGTCGCTCGCCCGCGACCGGGCGACGGCAAGTGCTTGGTCGCCGAAGCCCGGCAGGCGACAAGCGCCTGCGGGCCACTGCACACCGCCGAGCGGTCGCGAGTCGTCGCTACCCGCCCGATCGCGCTCTCCGGCCCCGACCGTAACGTCGCCGGCGTTTGAGCGTTCCCCGCAGCAGACAGGAGTTCGTCCGTTGCCGCCGAACATCCGTAGTGCAGGGGCCTGGAAGGTCCGGCTTGTCGTTGGGGGAGCACACTGTGCGTCGCTTGGCTTGGATGCTCGCGCTGATGGGTGCAGCCTCGAGCTTCGCCGCTCTGCCCGCGAGCGCGTCGAGCCTGCAGGTGCAGACGTTCGAGCTTGTTCGGACCACCGCCGGCCCGGCATGGTTCCAGTTCCACGTTCAAGGTTCACCCAGTGCGTCCCAGCCTCACGGCTTCGACGCCACCATCGCGGCACGAGTGGTGAAGGGCCGGGTCGTCTCGGCCGCGTCCCTAGGTGCCTACACGTTCGACTACGACTACGGCGTGCACGTCCAGGCGGCCAGCCACGAGGTGAGCGCGTGCCAGCCGTTGGGCGGTTGCATCGTCAACAGGGTGCTGGCCTACGCCAGCGGCGTCGATGACAGCGACAATGGTGAAGCGGATGCCTTCAACCGGTTCTACATCGTCGAGGAAGGTCCAGCCAGCGTCACCTTCCGGGCCAACGGGTGGCAGCTCCGTCGCGTCTCTCTTTCCTACCGGTACGTCACCGATGCTGCGGCTGATGCCGACGGCATCTTCACCGGTGACCAGGGCTACGAACTCTTCCGGTCCGCCACAGCCACAGGAGGCGCGTTCGGCAGCATCGCCACCGGGGACCCGCCCTGCAGCAACTCCACCGCAGGGATCGGACTCTCGCCACCCCGCGGCCTCGGCACCGCCACGCTGAGCGGCGGCAACCGCTCGAGCAGCCTGACCTGCCCGACGAACATAGGAACCCCGTTACTCACCGGCTCCGCCGGCACCCGCATGAACTGGCGCCTCACTGGCCCTGTCGTCGGCGACTCAACCTTCGCCCACGTTCCACTGTTCGTGCTCGACCTACCCCGCAACCCGTAAGCCCCCGAAGCCAAGAGTCTGTGAGGCAGCTAGCGCGCCCGCGATCCGTCGGGCGTTCGCGTCGGTTCTACGCCGGTCGGGAGCGGCACTTCCTCATGACGTCGATGCCGGATCACGACCCATGCAACCGCCTGCACTCGCACCACGTCTGACCTAGGCGAACAAGTCCAGACTTCGTCGCCGAGGTGTGTGACAAATGCGCGCCGGAGCCGCTCTCCAAGGCTGCGACGTCGACCGTGCGTCAGCGCCCCCCAGCCCCGTGAGCCGCACCGGCATTCCCGCGGGCAGGGCGCCGCCCTATGAGGCCGCCTTCGGAAGGTCCTGCTGGGGCTCGGCGATCTCCAAGACCACGCGCGTTGTGTGTGCGATGTGTTCGCTCATGCAAGCCTTGGCGCGGACCTCGTCGTGGGCGAGCACTGCGCTCAGCAGCTCGGCGTGCTCCCCATCGATGTCTCTCGCGTCGTCATGGGCAATCGATCGCGACCACCGCCGGTAGAGCTCGGCGGAATCGCGCAGCCCCTGGGCGATGCTTTCCAATCGCCGGTTCGGGCAACCGCTGAGCAGGGTGGAGTGAAAGTCACGATGCGCCTGGGCCCAGGACTCGCTAAGGCTCTGCTTGTTCTCGCCCCCGATCTTGGGAGTCCTCGTGAGCCGGTGATGCGCGGCGAGGACACGCGATTCCCACTCCACGTCCGCGGTCCGGATGGCATAGGACAGGACCAGGGACTCGATGGCGATTCGGGCGTCTGTCAGGTCTTCGAGATCGCTCGGGGAGATGGACACCACGCGGAATCCCAGCTGCGGTTCTGCCTGGACCAAGCCTTGCTCCGCCAACCTGGTGAGCGCTTCCCGGATGACACCCACGCTCGCGTTGTATTGCTTGCACAGCAAGGCGAAGGGAAGCTTTTGTCCCGGCGTGAGAAGACCACCGAGGATGTCGGCTCGCAGTTGCTCCACGATGGCTTCGCTGCGCACGATGCCGCTACCGGCCACGTCAGCCCCTCCGCAACTATCTCGAATATCTGGAATAGTCTCGAATCTACCGCATGGCTCAGCGACCCATGGCGGACGGCCCGATTCCTGGCCGGATCAAGAGGAGTGGCTTGAGGTCATCAGCGACGCGAGGTCGTCGGGGCTGAGGAAAGACGGGGGTGGTGGTGGCCCCCAGTTGAAGAGGCCTCGGGCTCCTTCCAATGCCTCCGGGGTCCAGAGCTGGTCTTCAGGGATGCAGTCCATGTCCGAGTAGTACTCGGAGAAGTTGCCGGCTGGGTCCTTGAAGTACCAGAAGAAGTTCGAGCCGGCATGGTGGCGTCCGAGCCCCCAGACGTGTCGCTCCGGGCGGTTCTCGAGCAGGGCAAGAGCACCTCGCCCGATCTCGTCAACGTCGCGTACTTGCCATGACGTGTGGTGCAGGAAGTTCACAGGGGCCGCGAGCGCCAGCACGTTGTGGTGATCGGTGGAACAGCGCAGGAACGCCCCCCTGTCCTTGATGAAGTCGCTCGGCTTGAATCCGAGCCCTTCGACGAAGAACCCCGTGGTGGCGTCTAGGTCAGTGGTTCCGATCACGACATGACCAAGCTTGCGGGGTTGGACCGGACCGGTACGAAGAATGCCTGGAGCACGGCCCGAGGGCCGCTCAATCCGTCCGGGTCCGTTGTAGGGAGTGGGAGGTATGAGCGGCTGAACGAGCCGGGGCGACGGCTCGACCCTGACCACGAACCCAGCCACGGGCTCGCGGGCGATCACGGCGGCCCCGTCGCGCGAACAGGCGTGTCCACGCGCGGCAAGCCTGCGTTCAAGACGTTCGATGTCCTCGTGATTGTCGGTTCCCACGACGAGTTCCATGAGCCTGCGCGTTGGAGTCTGGGTCAGGAACAGCTGCTCCCCGCCGTCGACCGTGGAAAAGGCGGCGGGACCGTGAGGCTGGAGTCCGAAGTCGGTGTAGTAGGAGGCCGTCTCGGCGACGTTCGGAACGCCGATCGTGACCGCGATCAAGCCGTGCAATGCCATCTCGCACCTACTTTCCGTTGTCGCGGGCTCTGAAGCGGTGGCGCATCTCCCCGATGCCTGTCACGTAGCTCACGAGCTCGTCGCCCGGTTGCAGCCATCGCTGAGGATCGCGGCCTAGCCCTACGCCGGCGGGGGTCCCAGTGAAGATGACATCTCCCGGGAACAGGGTGACGACGGCAGACAAGCCCGCTACCAGGCCCGGCACCGAGCAGAGTAGGCCGCGGGTGCGGCCCTCCTGCATCGTCTCGCCGTTGATGCTGCACCCCAGAGCGAGGTCGTCGGGATTGTCGAGTTCGTCGGGGGTCACGAGCCAAGGCCCGATCGGCGCAAACTGGGGGAACGACTTTCCGAGGCCGAACTGTGGGGCGGGCCCGCGGAGCTGCGTGATCCGCTCGGACAGGTCCTGGCCCACTGCAAGCCCAGCGACGTGGGCCCATCCGCTTGCCTCGGCGACCGACGTCGCACCGCGGCCGATCACCGCGACGAGCTCGACTTCCCAGTCGGTGTGGCCGCCGTCGGGAAGGGTGATCTCGCCATACGGACCGGTGATCGCGGACGGCCACTTCGTGAAGGTCGGCGGAAGGTGCTCGGGGGCGGCGAAGCCGGACTCTGTCGCGTGGTCGGCGTAGTTCAGACCGATCGCGAACACCTGGCGGGGCGTCGGGGCTGGGGACCCTAGGTCGCTGGCGTCGAACGGCCTCGCCGATGCGGTGTCGGCCTGCTGCACCCATGCGCAAAACTCGTCCCACCGCTCGTAGATCTCCTGAGGGCAGGAAGTGAACCGACCTGCGCTGGCTTGCTCCACGTCCAGCGCCTTCGTGTCGGACACGAGGAGGCTGAGGCGTCCGGCGATGTTGGCTATGCGCATTGCATTCTCCTTGAGTGATCGAGGGCGCGTCGGTCAATGACCGAGTGCCTGCTGGCCGGTTCGCCGGCGGCGAAACGCGGCGGCGGCGCCGACGGCGACGATCACCGCGGTGCCGTTGAAGACGTCGGTGATCCAGGTCTGGGCACCCATGAGTGTGAGTCCGCTGACCGCGGTGCCGACGAAGAGGATCGCGATGACGGTTCCAGGAACGTTGTACCGACCGGGGAAGATGGTCGTGGCGCCAAGGAACACGGCCGCCAACGCGGGTAGCAGGAAGGCGATGCCGCCGACCTGCGGGTTGCCGTTGCCCTGCGCGGCGACGAGCATGACACCGGCGCCTCCGGACAGTAGCCCGGAGCAGACGAAGCTCAGAAGGACCAAGCGGCGGATCGGGAGTCCGGTGAGCCTTGCCGCGACCTCGTTGGACCCGATGGCCGCGAGCTGCCGACCGAACGTGAAGCGTGCCATGACCGCCCAGACGGTCAGGGCCAGCACGACCATGATGACGAAGAGCGCGGGGATGCCAACGACGCGCTGGATGCTGAGGTTGGTCAGCGTCGGAGAGATCCCGGCGCTCACCGGTATCCCGTCGGTGTAGGCGAACACCACGCCACCCAGAACCGTCGCCACGCCAATGGTGCAGATGATCGAGTCGATGCCGAAGTAGGCGACGAGTATCCCGTTGACGAGTCCGATGAGGCAGCCGCACAGGACACCGATGCCCGCGGCAATCGCGACAGGAAGGTGATGATTGCTCATGGCGGCAGCCGTGGCGATGGAGGCGGTCCCGACGTTGGCCCCGACGGAGATGTCGAACCGCCCCGCCAGCAGCGGGAAGAGGAGCGCGAGCGCGGAGACCGCCATCACGGCCTGCGAGGTCGCGATCGTCCGAGCGTTCGCCAGGGTCGGAAACGTCTCCGGGCGGAGGATGGAGAAGACAACGATGAGCGCGAGGAACAGGAGCGGCAAGCCGAGACGCTCCGCGACCTCCAGCGCGGCTCGGTGCCGATTTGCGGGTGGCACCGACGATGCCCCCTCTGCTATCTGGGTGCGCTCGGACACGTCTGCGCTCGTCACGGTGCCAGCTCCTTCGTGGAGAAGATGAGTTCGGTGAGGCGGTGATGCGTGAGCTCAGGTCCGCTGACCTCGGCCTTGATGCGCCCACCGCTCAGGATCACGACGCGGTCGGAAATCGCCGCGAGCTCTTCCAGATCGGAGCTGACGACCAGTACGCTCAGCCCCTCTGATACGGCGGTGCGGACGATGTCGTAGGCGTCCGCCCGTGCGCCGACGTCGACGCCTTGAGTCGGCTCGTCCAGCAGGAGCAGCACCGGCTTGCGAGACAGCCAGCGCGCGAGAACGACTTTTTGCTGGTTGCCACCGGACAGCGACGACATCGGCGCCGCCTGGTCGGGGGCTTTGATCCGGAAGGCCTTGACGGCCTCGCGCGCGAGGCGCTGTTCGACGGCATCCTTGATCCAGCCGAGCCTGGTGAGAGGGGACAAGTTCGCTGCGGTGATGTTGTGCTGAACCGGTTGGTCAGGGAACGACGACTCCGCATCACGGTTCTCGGGTACGTGTGCGATCCCTCGTGCCATCGCCTGCGCCGCGCTTCGCAACGCAACGGACTTCCCTTGAAGCTTCACGGTGCCGCCGGTTACGGGGTAGCTGCCGAACAGTGCCCTCAGGATCTCCGAGCGGCCACTGCCCAGTAGCCCTGCAATGCCGACGATCTCACCTTCGTGGACGCGGAAACTGACGTCGCGAAGCGGGCCACCGCTCATGTGGGAGACCTCGACAACTGTCTGTTTCGTGGACCGCCGCTTGCTCTCTCGACGGAGCTGACCGAGAGGTCTGCCGACGATGTAGGTGACGAGGTCGCTCTCGGCGAGGCCGACCATGGGCTCGGTCACCACATGGCGTCCGTCTCGCAGCACGGTGACGCGGTCCGAGATCTCCATGACCTCGTCGAGCCGGTGGCTGATGTAGAGGACGGCGACCCCGGCCTTCGCCGTCCGGCGGATCGAGGCAAGAAGAACTGCCACCTCCTCTTCCGGCAGGGCCGCTGTTGGCTCGTCGAGGACAAGCACGGAGATGGCAGCCGAGACGTCGTGAGTGGGAGACTGCAGTGCCCGCGCGATGGCCAGCATGGTCCGGTCCGCAGGCCGAAGGTCGTCGATGAGCTCGTTCGGCTCGACGCCGATGTCGAACCGGTCGAGAAGGTCCTGTGTCCGTCTCCGAAGCTGACGACGGGCCACGACCCCCAGCCTGCCGGGGAAGCCGCTACCCATGGCGATGTTCTCCGCGACAGTCAAGCCCGGAAAGACAGCAGGGTTCTGGTGGACGAATCTCAGTCCGTGCCGCCGAGCCCAGGTAGGGGAGAGGTGCTCGGTGGCGACTGTCGCCGAGCCTGCAGAGAGCCAACCACCCGGATCGGCAGGCTGAACGCCCGCAAGGCTCTTGACGAGGGTGGACTTGCCCGACCCGTTACCGCCAAGAAGGGCATGGACGCTGCCTGGGAAGATCTGGAACCCGACGTCGTCGAGCGCCTTGCCGCCGGGGTAGGTCTTGCTGAAGCCTTCGAGGGTGAGTGCGGCGTCGGAGGAGACGACCGTGACGCCCCTTGGCCCGGAGTCAGCCATGGATACCCCCCGATGCGTGTGCGACGCCGTAGTCCGCGAGACGGGTCTCACGAATGCGGGGGTCGAAGAGCACCTTCGTCATGGTTGCCCGACCCGACGACAGTGGCTCGAGCCCTCCGGACACGAGTTGGGACAATGGCAAGACGGATCCGGCCACATCAGACCAACCGGCTGGTCGGGCCGCGATGAGCTCCAGGGCCTGTCGTAGGTCACGCCCGCAGACGTGCGCAGAGGTACCCACGATCTCCTGCTCGTGCACGGTCACGTTCCGCAACGACTGGTCCGAGGCGCCCTTCTGGACACCCACGGCGACGAGACGACCAGCTGGCGCCAGCAGGTCGAGGCAGTCACGGAGCACTTCCGGCCGACCGGTCGCCTCGAAGACGACATCTGCTTCACGCCCGAGTGCGTGCACGGTCTCCGCGAGGGATGCACCGTTCTCGACGCTCAGGGTCACGTCGGCTCCCAGCGCCCGCGCAAGAGGTAGGCGGTCCGGGTTGACGTCGATGGCGACGACGTCGGCTCCCGCGGCCGTGGCCGCGTAGGCGATGAACATGCCGATGCCACCCAAGCCCACGACGACTGCGGTCCGGCCACGCTCCAGTCGACCTCTCGCGACGGAGTGAACGGCGATGGCCATGGGTTGGCCGAGGGCAGCCGCGTCGACGGTGAGCCCGAGACTTCCGGCGTCGGCCAGGGTGGCCGTGGGTGCGACGACGAACTCAGCCAGACCACCGTCGGCGTGCAGGCCGAGGGTGTAGTAGACCGAGCAGAGGTTGGTACGGCCAGCCCTGCAGTTCCTGCAGGCGCCACAGCTCACTCCTGCACCGCAGCAGACGACCCGCCCGACCCAGTCGTCGGTCACATCGGGGCCGACGCTGACGACCGTGCCGGCGAACTCGTGTCCAAGCACGACGGGTAGCCGGGCCCCGCTTACGGGGTGACCAGCGACCAGTTCCTGTGTGAACAACGGCCCGTGGGTGAATTCGGCCGCGTCGCTCCCGCACACTCCGCAGGCGCCCACCGCGACAAGTGCTTCGCCCGGTCCGGGCACGGGAACCGGAACGGTTTCCACCCGTACGTCCCCGCCCCCGTAGTAGCGCGCGGCCTGCATGGTCATCGTTCGTCTGCTCTCAGCTCGTAACGTCGGTCGGCCTACTGGCCCGACCAGACCTTCTTGTACGCAGTGCGGAAGTCGACCGAAGGCTCGTAGTACGCGCCCGAAGCGGGCAGGTTGTGCGTGGCATCGACGTACTGCCAACCGGCGCCTTCGTCCGGCAAGCTCTTCGGATCCTCGCCGGCGAAAACACGGTTCATCGAGTCCGCGAGCCCCCACATGATCCAGCTGTAGGCGACCGCGACCGAGAACGTCTCCTTGCCCGAGCGGATCAGGTCGAAGTTGGCCGGGTTGCCTTCGCCACCCCCGACGAGAAGGTTCGTGCGTCCGCCCTGCTTGATGGCGGTCTGAAGACCCACCGGCATGAGGGAGTCGAGACTGGTCGTCATGACGGTCGCGTTCGCATGGGTCTGGATCGCGGTCTGCCAGATCTGCGTGGCGGGGCTCGGCACCTGGGCGAACGTGAACTTCACGGGCACGACCTGGCAGGTAGCGCAGATCTTGGCGATCTCGTCGTCGAAGGCCTTGCCGAGTGCCTTCTGGTCGGCATGGCTCTGCTCGGCAAGGGAAAGGATCACGGCCTTCTGCCCTGCCTTCGCGACCACATACTGCGCGCGAGCCCGGGACACGGCGTTGAAGAAGTCGATCGTCCGGTCGGATCCTCGGAGCTTGACGCTAGCTGTGAACAGCCCCTTCTCACCGCCGCCGAACGCCGGGTCGCTGCAGTCCGAGGCCGCAAAGTTCAGGACCGGAATCTTGGCGGCTTGAGCTTCGAGGAGCGCGCTCCTGATACCCGGGCAGTCAAAGCCGGTCACTCCGACGCCGTCGATGTGCGCCGCGATCGCTTGTCGCAGCAGCGCCGTCGCGACCGACGGGTCAGCCTTGCTGTCCTGAACGGTTACCTGCCAACCCAAGGCGTCACCTGCCTGCTTGAAGTTCGTGGCCATCGTCGCGCAGCCGACGAACAGCTGGCCGCAGGAGATGAACCAGACCTTCTTGCCGGTGACGGCCTTCGGGCCGGTCGCGGGGACTACGCCGAAGTCACCGGCGTAGGTCTTGTCGATGATCGGCTGAAGTTCGCCCGCCCCGGTGCCGGGCGAGGCAGTCGTTGCCGTTCCGGGGGACGTGGGACCTGACGCTGCGGGCGTCGACGAGCTGCTACAGGCTGTGACTCCGACGGCGAGCGCCGCTGCGACGGTCGCCGCGAACACCCACCGCCTCTTGGGGTTAGCCGGGGTGTGTGAGGTCGTTGCCATGACAGCTCCTACGAGTGATTGATCAATGGGCGCATCTGATGAGGGCGTGCGTCAGCGATGAAGGTCTCGGCCATGCGGGAAATGGGTGGGAGAGGATGGTTCAAGCGCCGCGGGTCCTGGCGGCGAGGTAGGGAAGGAGGGACACGACGTCGAGGTCCCACGAGCCGTCGGCCCCGAGTGCGCCGAGCAGCTCTTCCGTGGCGGCGACGGTCTTCATGGGACAACCCACGTTGCGTGCCTCGTCGAGGGCGAGGGCTACGTCTTTGTGCAGAATTCGCACCGTGGCCAGGACGGGCGACGTCGTGGGGTTGAGGAACCCGTCCCGCTTGTACGAGATGTACGGCGACGACACGGCGCTGCTCGCGAGCGCTGCGTAAACAAGGGTCCGGTCGACGCCAAGGGCGTCACTCAGATTCAGCGATTCGGCGACTGCCGTGTGCGTTGCGGAGACGACAGCGTTGATGGCGAGCTTCGCGGCGGAGGCGTGACCCACCGGACCCAGGTAGATCTGTGCCGCCGAGAGAGGTCGGACGATCTCGCGAGCCTGGTCGAAGAGGTCCCGGTGGCACCCGATGAGCGACAGGACGGACCCAGACTGAGCCGAGCTGGCACTTCCAGATACCGGAGCATCGACGTAGCGATGTCCACGATCCTCCACGGCTTGGGCGAGGGACATCGCACCCGCCATCCCGACCGTGCCCATACAGAGGTGCACGTGCCCTGGAGCCGCGTCAACCAGCAGGCCGTCGTCGCCCAGCAGCGCCGTGTGCGTGGTGGCGCTGTCGAGCAGCATGCTGATGGACACATCCACGACGGCGCCGACCTCACGGGCCGAACAGGCGTCCGAGGCGCCGGCGTTCACTGCTAGGGCTCTCCGAGCCGGGTCGACGTCGTAGGCAACAACGATGTTGCCCGCGCCGAGGAGCCGCTCGCAGAAGGGCAGACCCATACGGCCGAGACCGACGACACCGATCTTCACGGATTCTCCCTTCTGCATGACTGGCGGGTTGTTGACGGCTGCGGCGGCCTAGGAAACGACGTCCAGGACCGTGCCGGCCTTGCTGAGCAAGAAGTCACGGGAGTCCGTCGCCAGCTCCCTGACGCGGTCGAGGTCGACGCCGAGCACCTGTCCTCCCCACTTCACCGGCGCGCCCGCCACAAGGACGAACTCGATGTTCCGCGGGTCAGCCCCTTGGACCACAGTTCCGATGGCGTTGTTCAGCGGGAAGAGGTTGACGTCGGTCGCCCGAATGCCGATCACGTCGGCCTTCTTTCCGGGCGTGAGCGATCCGGTGAGGTCGCCGAGGCCGTTGGCGCGCGCCCCATTGATGGTCGCAAAGCCGAGGACTTCACGGTCGGTCAGCAGCGCCGGGGCCTCGTCGTCTCCGGCGTAGCGACGGGTGAAGACGTCCTGACGCTGGATGGTGAGCAGGGCTCGCATCTGTGAGAAGAAGTCGCTGGCGAGACTGCACTCGATATCGACGCCGATCGAGGGGTTCAGGCCCAGGTCCATGGCCTTCTGGACCGGTGGCTTGCCTCCAAGAATCCCGACCTGCGCGTCGGAAGTCGGCGCGAGCGAGATGTGCCCGCCGCTGTCAGCGATCGCCGCCCAGGCGCCGGGCGGCAGGTCGGTGCAGTGGATATACGTGAGATCCGGGCCGAGGACCCCGGCCCGGCCGAGGCGTTCCATGTCTGAGCCGACCTTGTCGCCGAACGCCCCATCGACGCTGATCTCAAGACCGAGCTCACGGGCGTAGGCGATGTTGCCTTCGTTCAAGGCGACGAGGTCCGGAATGATGTCCACCGCTTGGCCGAGCAAGGCCATCCGAAGCGTGACGAGCCCCGTCGCCGGCAGTTCCTGCTTCGCGCGAGCCAGGTCCTTGGGCCACTGGGCGTCCCAGTCGCCGTCCATCGGGGCGGATGATGCATGGACTGCGCGAATCCCCGACCGGTGCCATGCCTCGATGGCGGCGTCTGTGTGCGCTGCCGATCGGGAGTTGTGCGAGAAGTCCAAGACCGTTGTGACACCGGAGTCGATCGCGCCTAGCGCGGAGATGAGGTTGCCGACGTACATGTCGATCGGCCGGTAGTGATGCGCCATCGAGGCGTGGACCTTGGTCAGGTAGCTCGCGAGGTCAGCATCAGGCAGCAAGCGGCGGAGCTGACCCTGCCAGGCGTGGCGATGGGTGTCGTGGAAGCCCGGCAACAGAATGACCTCTGATGCGTCGACGACGAGGGCACCGTGGGTGGCGGCTTGCGCGGCGAGGTCTTGACCGACCGCTGCGATCGTGTCCCCGACGATCAGTACGTCACCCCGTGCGAGATCGCCGATGGAAGGATCCATCGAGATCACGACGCCGCCGGAGAGGAGCACGGCCTTGGCGTCGCCGGACTTCAGCTCCGCCAGCACCGAGACGTCGCGGGCGCGAGGCGTGGATGTAGGGACGTCAAACATGGGGTCCTCCGTCGGCTGGGCGGGAATTTTCGGCGCCTGCGCCCGCATCGCGAGGGGTGGGTCGGCCGTACCGCCCTGCCACGTGATGGGCGGTCACAGCTCGAGTCCGTGCTTGGTGATGAGCGCCGCCGCGATGTCCGGGAGGAACGTCACGCCATAGGCAGCGGCCATCGCTGACCGAGATGCAAGGTTGTTGTCAGGGCTATCTGCGAGTTTGGCGAACTCGCCGAAGTACGTCTCGAAACCGCCGGGCGACGTGAGCTCCCCAAAGGCGCAGTCCTGGTCGCCGGCGTTCCACACGGCGTGCGGGAGCCGACGTGGGGTCAGCACGAACTCGCCAGGCCCGGCAGTGAACTCCTCGCCATCCACGTAGAACCCGACTGTCCCGACCAGGACGATCTTGAGCTGGTCGTGGGCCTCGTGAACATGTGGCATGACGAGGGATCGAGGCGGCATCGTCTGCTCGACGAGTGAGTAGGAGCCGTCGGTCTGCGTCTCCGTGACGCGGCAGACGAGCGGGTAGCGACCCATCAGCAGCGTGCTGCCCGGCTCCCAGTTGGCGCGAGTCCCGTTCACCCTGTCTCCTCGATGCTCGTGGCCGTGAGGCACATCACAGTTGTAGACCACGGGTTTCGAGATTGCAAGAATATTTCGAGATCCTCTCGAAGTGCGCTGGGACGGGCTCGTGTGGACCACGCAGGGAGGGCGGGGGTCGCCACAGATCGACGATGTTCGAGAATGACTTGACATTTCGAAGTCAGTCGAGAAGCCTGGCAGCTGCGAGACCGGGCGAGCGACGATGAACCGAGGTCACGAATGCCACGTGCCAACGAACATGTCGTGGTGATCGGCGGGACGTCCGGTCTGGGCCACCATGTCGCCCAGGCCAGTGCAGCGCTCGGTGCACGCGTGACCATTACGGGCAGGGACCTGGATCGTGCTCGACACGCGGCGCAAGGCCTGTCCGGAGACGCAGCGGGGTGCAGCTGCGACCTGACGGACTGGGACTCCATCGACCGCCTGTTCCAGTCCTTGGACCGCGTTGACCACCTGATCCTGTGCGCGTTGCAACGTGATCACAACACGATCGCCGACTTCGATCCGGGCGCAAGCGCCAGGACCTCGCTCATGAAGAACGTCGGGTACGCCGCCGCGGTGCACTTCGCGCTCCCGAGACTGAGCTCCGAAGGGTCCGTCGTGATGTTCTCCGGCCTGTCCATGTGGATGCCGATGCCGGGCTCCACCACCATCTCCATGGCCAACGCCGGCGTCATCGGCCTGGTCAACTCGCTTGCGACCCAGATCGCGCCTGTTCGCGTCAACGCCGTCACGCCCGGCGTCGTTGCGGGGACGTCCGCCGTCGACGACGCCGACGCGATACGCACGGATCGCTACGCCGCACTGAAGCTGCGTACCCCCGGCCAGCGACTGCCCACCCCCGCCGACATCGTCGCCGCGACGTTCGCCCTGACCGACAACCCCGGAATCAACGGCGCGAACCTGGTCGTCGACGGCGGCATGCACCTCGCGTAACGCACAGGTAGGCGGTCAGGAAACGGCAGCGTCAACGAGGACAAGGACCGATCAGATGAAGGCCGCAGTGCTCAACAACCTCGGCACCGTCCCCGCGTACGCGGACTTCGAAGAACCGATCGCCGCGGACGGCCAGACCGTCGTGGCTGTGACGGCGGCCGCGGTCAACCACTTCACGCTGCTCGTCTGCTCGGGCACGTTCTACAGCACCCCGCCCGCCCTGCCTTTCGTTCCCGGCAGTGATGGCATCGGCCGGACGCAGGACGGCACCCGAGTGTTCTTCGACATGACAGTGGCACCCTATGGCGCCTGGGCGCAGCACACGCTCGTACCCACGGACGCCCTCCTTAGCCTGGATCCGAACGTCACGGACGCGGCTGCGGCGGCTGTGGGCAACAGTGGGCTCGCGGCGTGGACCGCGCTGACCTGGCGTGCCCAGCTTGAGCCCGGGGAGACGGTGGTCGTCCTGGGTGCGACGGGAGCGCTCGGCTACATCGCCACGCAGGCGGCGCGGGCGCTCGGAGCGGGCCGGGTCGTTGCCGTCGACCTCGACGGCCCGCGCCTTCAGGCGATGAGCCGCGAGGCCATGGCGGACGTCGTGGTGCCCATCGAGGGCGACGACCTCGCGGGCCGGTTGCTGGCCGCCACCGACGGCGGAGCCGACATCACGATCGACGCGCTCTGGGGAGCGCCGGGCCTGGCCGCCCTGCAGGCGGCAAGGCAAGGGTGCCGTCACATCCAGATGGGGCACATGGCTGGGCTCGAGGTGGACCTATCGGCAACGGTGCTGCGATCGCGGGGGGTTGATCTCCGCGGCTACGCCCTCTTCCAGTGCCCCCAGCCTCTCCGGCAGGCCGCCTATCTAGACCTGACCGGGCGCATCGCCAGAGGAGACATCCAGGTCGACTACGAGACTGTGCCCCTCCGCGATGTCGGAGAAGCCTGGGAACGCCAGAGCCACGGAGCCAACACGAAGCTCGTGCTCGTTCCGTAGCGCATGTGGGCTTCACCGTGCATGCCTTCCCAGGCCCTGGCTGCGGATGGCCGCCGGACGAGGGAAGCGCAGGCCGCCCGCGCGGCGACGCGCGGGCGTGAGCCCGGCCGAGCCGCGTCGGTTGTTGGCGCACCTCTGGCGCACAAGAGCACGCCAAGGATTGGACGCTGATGGAAAGCGTCGAACGACGTTCCGCATGTCAGAGGCCGTTGGGCTCCATCACCGCTGGTCAGGCGACCCGCTTGATCAGATGTCGTAGTAGAGCGCGAACTCGTACGGGTGCGGGCGCAGCCGCAGGGCGTCGATCTCGGTCGTCCGCTTGTACTCGATCCAGGTCTCGATGAGGTCCTTGGTGAAGACGCCGCCCTCGAGCAGGAACTCGTGGTCGGCCTCAAGCGCGTCGAGCACCTCGCCGAGCGAGCCCGGCACCTGCGGCACGCTGGCCAGCTCGTCCGGCGGCAGCTCGTAGAGGTCCTTGTCGACCGGGGTCGCCGGCTCGATCTTGTTCTTGATGCCGTCGAGGCCGGCCATCAGCATCGCCGAGAAGGCGAGGTACGGGTTCGACGACGGGTCGGGGCAGCGGAACTCGAGGCGCTTGGCCTTCGGGTTGGAGCCGGTGATCGGGATGCGGATGCAGGCCGACCGGTTGCGCTGGGAGTAGACGAGGTTGACCGGCGCCTCGAAGCCCGGCACGAGCCGGTGGTAGGAGTTGACGGTGGGGTTCGTGAAGGCCAGCAGCGACGGCGCGTGCTTGAGCAGCCCACCGATGTAGTAGCGCGCCATGTCGGAGAGACCGGCATAACCGATCTCGTCGTAGAACAGCGGCGAGCCGTCGGCCCACAGCGACATGTGGCAGTGCATGCCCGAGCCGTTGTCGCCGGCGATCGGCTTCGGCATGAACGTGACCGTCTTGCCCGCAGCGTGGGCGGTGTTCTTGATGATGTACTTGAACAGCATCATGTTGTCGGCGCTGGCCAGCAGCGAGTCGAACTTGTAGTTGATCTCGGCCTGGCCCGCGGAGCCGACCTCGTGGTGACCGCGCTCGACCTGCATGCCGGCGGCCTCGAGCTGCACGGCCATCTCGTCGCGCAGGTCGGCGTAGTGGTCGGTCGGCGAGACGGGGAAGTAGCCACCCTTGTAGCGCGGCTTGTAGCCGAGGTTGCCGCCGACCTCGTCCTTGCCCGTGTTCCAGGCGGCTGCCTTGGCGTCGATGTAGTAGTAGCTGGACTCAGGGGTCGAGTCATAGCGGATCGAGTCGAAGATGTAGAACTCCGCCTCGGCGCCGAAGAAGACGGTGTCGGCGATGCCGGTCGTCTTGAGGTAGGCCTCGGCCTTCTTCGCGATGTTGCGCGGGTCGCGCGAGTAGGCCTCGCCCGTCAGCGGGTCGTGGATGAAGAAGTTCAGGATGAGCGTCTTGCGGGTCCGGAACGGGTCGAGGCGTGCCGTCGTCGGGTCCGGGAGCAGCAGCATGTCCGACTCGTGGATCTCCTGGAATCCGCGGATCGAGGATCCGTCGAAGCCGAGACCGTCGGTGAAGACCGACTCGTCGAACGAGCTGACCGGAACGGTGAAGTGCTGCATGACACCGGGCAGGTCGCAGAAGCGGACGTCGACCATCTCGACGTCTTCCTTCTTGATGTAGCTGAGCACCTCAGCGGCGGTCTTGAACAACGTGGGTCCCCTCTGGAGCTGCAATTCGTGAGCCGGACGTTACGAGGTCGGTGTGACCCGGCAATGTCCCGTCTGTTTCGAAGGAGTTACGCGCTGGCTGTGCCTCGTCGAGCGCAGGCCTGACCGCGAGGTTAGCCTGGGGTGGTGGCACGGTGGACAGGGACCTGGTTGGAGGGTCCCGGGGCGACCCTGGGGGAGATCCGGCGGGGTCCGGACGGCTGGCTCGGCAAGTCCCTGGGACTCGCGCGCGACGGTGAGAACTCCGTCGCGCCGTTCAGCGCCCGCCTCGCGGCCTTCGTGATCGACATCCTGGCCTGCGCCCTGCTCGGCAGCCTGATCAGCTCCCAGCTCGACCATCCGAGCGGTACGACCCGGCAGCTCATCGCCTATGGCGTCCTGTTCGTGGAGCACGTCCTGCTCGTCGCCCTGACTGGGCAGACCTTCGGCATGCGGCTGCTCGGCCTCAAGGTCCTGCGTCTGAAGGACGTCAGCCGCGTCCCGGGGTTCCTCACCGCGGTGCTCCGCACCGTCCCGTTGCTCGTCAGCATCGGGCTCACCGGCTTCTTCACCCGCGAGGGCCGGGGCTTGCACGACCTGGCCGCCGGCAGCGTCGTCGTGCGCGCCTGAACCCTTCATGACAGCGGGTGGGAACCCGTTACCTCCGGCAGCCGTCAGACGATGACATGAACATGCCCCCGTCGCACCTGCACATGAGCTCGCCCGGTCACCGCGACCGGGCGCGACGCACCCTCACGCTCGCCACCGCTGCTGCCGGTGTGCTCGCCTCGGGTGCGGCGGCTGCCCTCACCATCGGGCTGGCCCCGGCCCACGCGGCCGCCCAGGCTCCGGTCGTCCTCCCCGAAACGAGCCCCGACACGAGCAAGGCCGACGCCGCTGCAGCCAAGGCGGCAGCAGCCGCAGCCGCCGCCAAGGTCGCGGCCGAGCGGAAGGCGGCAGCGGCGTTGGCGGACTCCCGACGCAAGCTCGCGTCGGCCCGCACCGCCCAGGCCCGGGCAGCGGCCGCACGGGCAGAGGCG